>CAVKJJ010000017.1:0-50839 GCA_963656685.1 bacterium
AAGCGTGCCCGCCACTTGGCTCTTCTTCCCTTCGTAACCGATTTGATGAAATAATAAACAGAGGAGGCATAAGATATATGGAAATCATTCTTAAAGAAAACGTTATCGGTCTCGGCTATAAGGACGACATCGTAACAGTAAAGGACGGCTACGGCCGCAACTACCTTATCCCCACTGGCAAAGCAATCATCGCTTCTGTTTCTGCAAAGAAGCAGCTCGCAGAATGCCTCAAGCAGCGCGCTCACAAGATCGCTAAGATCAAGGCCGACGCTGAAGCTCTCGCAGCTAAGCTTTCTGCAGTAGAACCCATCAAGATTGCCACCAAGGTAAGCTCCACCGGTTCTATCTACGGTTCTGTCAACAACCTCCACATCGCTGAAGAGCTCGCTAAGCAGGGCTTCGAAATCGATCGCAAGGCCATCGTTGTAAAGGACGTAAAGGAAGTTGGTTCTTACACTGCAACCGTGAAGCTTCACAAGGAAGTTTCTGTAGAAATTCCCTTCGAAGTAGTTGCTGAAGAAGCTTAATTTGAACAGTTCACTATTCATGGAAGAGCTCATGCAGTTCTCGTGTGAATGGTAACAAACATAAGGGTGTCACCTTTCATCGTTGAAGGGTGACACTTTTTGTTTCCTTGCGCCGTCTTCGCCCAAATCAAAATACAAAACTTAGTATACCCCCGAAATATCGCCATGCGCTACTTCATCCATCTTTCTTACGACGGTGCCGCCTATCATGGTTGGCAGGTGCAGCCCAATGCTGTCAGTGTGCAGCAAAAGCTCAACGAAGCACTTTCCACTCTTCTTCGGCAGCCCATCAGCACTGTTGGCGCCGGCCGTACCGATGCCGGAGTGAATGCACATTGCATGGTGGCACATTTCGACTATGAATCGCCCGACGGAGGTGCGCTCGATCTGCCTTTGCTCAAGCACAAAATGAACCGGCTTCTGCCGCCCGACATCGCCGTCAATGACATTCGCCCCGTTCGCGACGACGCACATGCGCGTTTCTCAGCAACGCAGCGAACCTACATCTACCGCATCTATACTCGCAAAGATCCTTTCCTCCGCAATAGTGCAGCCTTTATCCCTTTCCCCCTCAACTTCCAGTTGATGAACGAGGCGGCTGCCATACTCCTCCAAACGTCAGACTTTACCAGTTTTTCCAAACTCCATACCGACGCAAAGACCAATATCTGTCGCGTAACGAAAGCTGAGTGGCACACTGCCGACGACGGTAGCGCCTATTTCGTAATAGCTGCCGACCGCTTCCTGCGCAACATGGTGCGTGCCGTGGTAGGAACGCTCGTCGATGTGGGACGCGGCAAGCTAACGCTCGACGGATTCCGTGCCGTGATAGCTAAGAAAGACCGCTGTTCTGCTGGTGACTCCATGCCAGGACATGCCCTTTCGCTCGTTGACATACAATATCCTGCCGACATTTATGAGGCTCTTTAGGTTCGTAATTTACCCTATAATGAACACGGGGGCGACGTCTCTGCAACGTCGCCCCCGTGTGGCTTTATATCGGAATGTTTTCGGTAATAAGTGATGATTAAAAAATAACTTGCGCAGGTTTCAATGAAGATAAGGGCGAGGAGCGGGCTGAAAGCCCGCTCCTCGCGCATTACAAATCTGCGCAAGTTGTTTTTTTGCACATTACTAAGGAATGAGATACTTGTCACCGGTTTCGCGGATAATCTTTTCCTTGTATGCGTCGGGGAATCCGGGACGTACGACAGCCTTACCCAAACCGTCGGGCGTGAGTTCAAACTTGCCGTCCTTTTCGGGCTTTACGGCTTGGTCGTTGAACTTCACCACAAGGTACTGTCCGAGCTGTGTCCATCGCGTCATCATTTTCTGGGCGCAGGAGAGCGAATAGTCCGTAAGGTAAGCTGCGGCTTCCGTGGGGTTTGTCTTCAGCAAATCCTGTGCTTTGCGTTCCACTTCGCTTTGGGCAGAGAGGAATCCGCTTTCAAGTTCTTCGCGTGCCGCTTTAACGCTGGGGAAGAGCTGGCTGTAGCGCGGGTAGGTCATGTTCGACACCCAGTTTTCAACCCAGAAGGCTGAGTTCCACGAGAACGTCACGCCGTCAGCATCCTTCGGGTCGTAGCACTCCGGTGCTTTCGTGGCGCAGCAGTAGACGGGGGTATAGGCCACCATGTTGGGGTCGTCGTTGCCGTACCACACGATGCCGCCAACTGCGTTGGGGAGGTCGCCGCGCAACTGAATGACGTACGAACCTGCTGTCTGCTGGGTGGAAGTGGGACGTTCGTTGAAGTATTTCTTGCCTTTGTATTCCCAAGAGAGTGGGGTGGGGCGGTAAGGTGCACCATATACGCCGGCACCCACGTCCTGCGTGATGTCGAAGGGAGTGCCCTCATAGTGGTCGCGCATGGAGTTCATCACGTCGGTGAGCGAGAGCTTCTGCTTCGGCTTGAAATAGAGGGGCATCACTTCTGCTGTGCCGATGTGTTTTCCGTCCACGTAGTCGAGATATTTGTCCATGCCGTCCACCCAATGGTTGAAGAAGCTCCACACGCGCGCTTCGCAGTAGCGGATGGCGCTGAAGTCGGCAGGAGCGTATGCGTCGGCAAAGGAGAAATCGGCGTCTTTGCCTTTGAAGTAACCTTTCTTGCGGGCGAAGGTGACAACGTCTTTCGAGTACATCACGTTGTTCTTGTCCTTGAAGTCGATGTGGTGAATGCGGCTCTGGTTGGCATGCGAGGCGATGCAGTCGTCGGGGATGCGTACGGCTGCCCAAACGGTGCCTTTCTCGTCGGGACCTTTACCAATCATTTCAAGAATCCACACTTCGTTGGGGTCGGCTATGGAGAAGCTCTCGCCTTCGGAGGCATATCCGTATTGCTGCACGAGTGTGGTCATCACCTTGATGGCTTCGCGTGCGGTCTTGGCACGCTGAAGGGCGATGGTCATAAGGCTTACGTAGTCGATGGTTCCTTTCGGGTCGACGAGTTCTTCGCGTCCGCCGAAGGTCGTTTCCACTACGCCCACCTGATGCTCGTTGATGTAGCCCATGACGGCATAGGTGTGGGAAGCTTCGGGTATTTCGCCCAAGTAGTGGTTCGTGTCACCGTCCACAATGCGTCGCATGGCGCCTTTGGCGTGGTCGGCGGCGGGGAGGTAGAGCAGTCGGCCGAACATGCCGTAGTCGTCCTGGTTGTAGGTGATGAATGCCGAACCGTCGGCAGAGGCTTTTTTGCCTACGAGGAAGTTGGTGCAGGCTCCGGCTTCTTCTGCGCTGATGAGCGAACCGCACAACGCGAGGCCGAGAGCGATGTGTTTGAAAAGTCTATTCATTGGGTTGGGAATAATTGTAGAAGAGCAATAAAAATAATAACTTGGTAGGAAACTATACCAAGTTATTATTTCTTATGATTTTGTTGTCCAAAAAATGTGTGTTAGCATGCCTTGAACGACATGTCAAGACCTTTTACGGAGTGGGTCAGTGCACCGACGGAGATGTAGTCTACTCCACATTCGGCATAGTCGCGGAGCGTGTCGATGGTGATGCCGCCGCTCGATTCGGTTTCGAACTTTCCGCCGATGAGTTCTACAGCTTTGCGTGTGTCTTCTACGGAGAAGTTGTCGAGCATGATGCGGTCGGCACCGCCATGGGCCATCACCTGGCGAATTTCGTCGAACGAACGGCATTCAATTTCGACCTTAAGGTGGAGTCCGTGTTCCTTCTGATAAGCTGCGCAGCGGTCAAGTGCGTTGGCAATGCCGCCAGCGAAGTCCACGTGGTTGTCCTTGAGGAGGATCATGTCGAAAAGTCCGATGCGGTGGTTCACGCCGCCGCCAATCTTCACGGCTTCCTTCTCGAGCATACGCATGCCGGGGGTAGTCTTTCGTGTGTCGAGCACGTGGGTGTGTGTGCCTTTGAGGCGTTCCACGTATTTACTCGTCATGGTGGCAATGCCGCTCATGCGTTGCATCACGTTGAGCATAAGGCGCTCCGTTTGAAGCAGCGAACGTACTTTGCCGGTGACCACCATGGCTACGTCGCCCGGTTTTACGTGTGCGCCGTCTTCAATGAACTGCTCCACTTCCATAGTGGGGTCAAAGCGGTGGAATATCTCTTTTGCAATGCGCATGCCGGCAAGGATGCCCTCTTCTTTAATGAGGAGTTTCGACTTTCCTACGGCGTCTTCGGGAATGCAGCAAAGTGTGGTGTGGTCGCCGTCGCCGATGTCTTCCGAGAAGGCAAGGTCTATGAGGCGGTCGTTGAGTTCGTCTACAGTGTACATGTTGTTTATCAGTCTGTTTGGAGTGTAAAATGCAAATCTAAAGGCAAGCTCTTAACCACGTTTTGTGGAGCAAGTAGCTTGTTGCTTGTCTTTCTTAAGGCAAATGTACGTATTTTCCTTCAGTCGTGCTTCCAAAGCTCGGGCAAAAGGTATACAAAAGTAAACTTCTACTTATGGTTTGTCGTTTGATTTAGCATGAAAGTTCAGAAAATTCGGAGAGTTCGCCCCGAAACTTAGAAATTATTTATCAAAAGATTGTAAACTTGTCAGATTTGATTCGTATTTTTGGCATAACGTTCTGACGTTCGTTCAGCGTCAACATTTAATGGTAAAAGAAACAGCATATGGAACAAATGGATTACAACCATATACACCTTGCCATTATGGCAATAGAAAAGGGAGCGCAGCAGATGGGCATTTCGTCCCAGGAAATGTATATGCGGCTAAAAAGACTAGGGTTAGTACACAATTTTCTCTTGTCTTATTACGAGGAACTGCATAGTCAAGGATTGGAATGGGTGGCAGATACTACAGTAGAAACGCTCAAAAATTGGGAGGCTGCGCAATGAAACTGTTTCATGGCTCTTATATGGTAATCAACAAGCCCGAAACACAGAAAGGGCGAAGTAAAGTCGATTTCGGACGTGGTTTCTACTTGACTTCCATTCAAAGCCAAGCTGAAAGATGGGCTAAATTAATGACGATTCGTAAGGGGCCTGCCTTTCAGCCCGTAGTTAGCGTATTTGAACTGAACGAAGCTTTGTTTGCTCTTCCAGACTTTTGCTTCAAAAGATTTGAAAAATATGACCTTGAGTGGCTTGAATATGTTGTAGATTGTCGCAGAGGTGGTAACAAACAAAATCTCTATGACTGGGTGGAAGGTGGCGTGGCAAACGACAATGTGATTGACACTGTGGAAGACTACGAAAATGGTAGAATTACTGCAGAACAAGCGTTGGGACAACTGATTTACAAGAATGTAAACCATCAAATTTGCATTCGTAATCAGCAAATTATAGACCAATATCTTACATTCGTTTTATCTTACCAACTTTAGAAGCAGCTATGAGAGACTCTGTACTTTGGCGTAAGCAAAGCCGCATCGTAATGATGCTTGCCAACGAGAAGAAAATATCTCCAGAGCAGGCTCTTGATTTATATTATTCTACGCGCACTGCTCAACTTTTGTCCGACCCCAATACAGGATTGCAGTTGATGAGCGATCAATATGTGCTTGAAGACCTGCTTGCAGAGTTGAATTCGCTTCAGCCCAAGAAAGCATAAGTAAGGGCTTTGTCTTTAGTCAAGGAAGTTGAATCGCACTTTTAGAGTGCTTGGACTTCTCTGTATAATATGTGCGGAATGTATTGTAAATGTGGCAAAATGAGCGCATTAACGTTAAAAGGTAAGAATGGAGAGCGAAAATATGGCCATATGCTTGCAAAGTGTGGGGAAGACCCGTACATTTGCAATGTTTTTCATGGTATTAGATTTAAGGTTAGTAAAGATTGGTTGTCGGGAGACAATCAATTTTTTTTGTTTATACCCGAAAATGTGCTTTTCCCGAAATGCCGGAAAAAGTAAAAAAAGAAAAGATATATGGGGATTTTGGAAGGGAAGGAAAAACGAAACGAAAAAGAAAAAAAGAATCAGTCAGACTGTAAGCCGGGTTCTGTACCACCAGTGAAGGCGGTGCTTGCCATTTATCCGCACGTGCCGTTGCCGACACGCTCTATCGTTCTACCCTCCGGCGTTCCGCTCCGCAAGGGAAACGAAATTGGGCGAGCAACCCTCTGCCGCCGGTATACGCGAACTTTCAGCTCTCGATGTGCACAGCCCGTATGTCACCACACGGCTGGTGGGCTCTTACCCCACCTTCTCACCCTTACCTCCTTTCTTCAATGACAAAAAGTCATACGAAGAAATGATAATCGTGGAGGCGGTTGTTTTCTTCTGCACTAATTCGCCCTCACGGACGTCTTCCCGTTAAGAAGCGAGATGCTCTGTGCTGCCCGGACTTTCCTCCTGCGCCATAGGACACAAATGCGCCCCGACACACGCGGCAAGCCGTCCGGCTGATTCTTTGCGGACGCAAAATTAGGAAAAAAGAAAAGACCTTGTCCGGCCTCTAAAGGAAAAATTGTACTTTTGCTCTGTAAAAAAGAACATTCTTACGACTTCTTCAGTCATATATGTGTGGTGTGACATTCGGATAGCTCCCCTTTCCGGTCACCCCTTCTGAAGAAAGCCGTTTGTTCCGTTTCTCCTAATTTTTTTATCATTACACGTCATCCAGTACGCCATGAAACGTCTACTCCTCACCGCAGTCCTTTCCTCATCGCTCTCCGTTTCGCAAGCTCAAACCACGGCTCCAGTCACGGAGAAATACGTGCCTACTGCCGAAAATCTCGCTGCACGCCAAGCCTTCAGCGACAGCAAGTTCGGCATATTCCTCCATTGGGGACTTTACAGTATGTTTGCTCAAGGAGAGTGGTACATGCAAAACGAGGACATCAATCGTGACGAGTATGCCAAGGCCATGAATGCTTTTTACCCCCATTCGTTCGACGCTGCCAAATGGGTGGCAGCGTTCAAGGCTGCTGGTGCCAAATACATCTGTTTTACAACGCGTCACCATGAAGGCTTCTCCATGTGGGACACCAAGCAGAGCGACTACAACATCATGCACACTCCCTACGGACGCGACATCGTAAAGCAACTTGCCGACGAATGCCATAAGCAGGGACTCGGACTTCATCTCTACTATTCGCACATCGACTGGACGCGCGACGACTATCCCACCGGACGTACGGGAAAGCATACGGGCAAGAACCCGAAGAAAGAAAACTGGAAGCAATACTACGACTTTATGAATGCACAGCTCACCGAACTCCTTACCCGCTATGGCCGAGTGGACGGAATATGGTTCGATGGGTGGTGGGACCACGACGAGGATAAACAACCTTTCGACTGGCAACTCCCTGAACAGTATGCACTCATTCATAGCCTGCAGCCCGCGTGCATCATCGGCAACAACCATCACCAGACACCCTTTGACGGCGAAGACATGCAGATGTTCGAACGCGACGTGCCTGGCGAAAACAAAAGCGGACTCTCCGGTCAGGACATCAGCAAACTTCCGCTTGAAACCTGCCAGACCATGAATGGTATGTGGGGTTACAAGGTAAAGGACCAAAACTATAAGTCGACCGCCGAACTCCTCCGCCTCCTTGTCCGTTCGGCAGCAAAGGGAGCAAACTTGCTCATCAACATCGGCCCCCAACCCGACGGAAACCTTCCCGCTGCCGCCCTTGAACGTTTGGCAGGAATGGGCGAATGGCTTCAATCAGCCCGTGGCGAAAGCATCTATTCCACCGTGGCAGGTCCTTGCGCATTGGGCGACTCCATCGTAACCACTCAAGGCCGTGAAAGCGGTGCGCTTTATGTTCACGTGCTTACCGACAGCGCGCAAACGTCCGTCAGTCTGCCTCTAGGCAAAAAGGTGAAGAGTGCCACGTCGCTCTCGTCGGGTGCTCGCATAGTAACACGCTTCGATAAAAAGAGCGGAAACGTGACGTTCACCATACCCGACATGAAAGCTGGTGAGGCCGACTACGTCATTAAGGTGGTGCAGTAAAACCATACTCTTGCCTATGCTCAAGACATTCTACAAGTTGCTTCTCGCATTCAGTTTCGCTCCTCTCGGCGTTTCGGCGCAGCCTGGCCGTACCACACTCCTGGCGGAACACCTTCATACGCTCCGTGCTACGGTCGATGGGGAAGACACCTTCGTGCCCGTTATCCAACTCGGAGGAAGTCAGACGTTGGAATTCTCTTTCGACGACTTTACCCACGAATACCGCCGCTACACCTATCGTGTGGAGCACTGCGACTATCAGGGAAACCCGACCGAAGATCTTTTCTCTTCGGACTACGTGACGACAGGCGACGACGAGGAAGTTATTGACTCTTATGAGCCTAGTCAGAACACATCCGTCCTCTACAACCACTACAGCCTGACGCTCCCTTCTTCACGAATGCGCCTCCTCAAATCGGGCAACTACCGCCTCACCATCAGTATGGAAAACGACGAAGGCGAAATGGTACCCGTCATTCGCACCTATTTCGGTGTGGTCGACCCTCAAATCCGCCTTTCCGCTACTTGTTCCACAAACACCGATGTGGACTGGAACGACGCCCATCAGCAACTCAGCGTGAACGTCGACATGGGTTCGCTCGTTATTCGTGATGCTGCAGAAGAATACAAACTCATTATCCTTCAAAACGGGCGTTACGACAATCAGGTGGTTGCGCCGCGTCCTACCTCGCAAAGTGGTTCGCAACTCATTTGGGACCACTCTCGCGAACTCATCTTCAATGCCGGCAACGAATACCGAAAAATGGAATTTCTCTCCCATCGCTATCCCGGCATGCACGGCGAGAGCATGAAGTGGTTCGACCCTTATTACCACTACATTCTCTTCCCCGACACCCCACGTCCCAACTATCTCTACGATGAGGACCAAAACGGCATAAGCGTGGTGAGAACGGCAAACTCGTCGTCGCCCGAAACAGAAGCCGACTACGCCCTTGTGCATTTTACGTTGCAGACCGAAGAACTGCCCGATGTCAAACTTTATGTGAACGGCCGCTGGGCTTCCGGTGGGTTTCAACCCGCCACACAAATGCACTACGACGCGGCTTCCGGACAATACGAAGCTGCCGTGCTTCTCAAACAGGGGTACTACAACTATCAGTATCTTGCCGTGCCCGACACCGACAGCCAAAGTGGAGTAGGGAAGACCCACCCCGTAGAGGGCGACTACTATCAGACTGAAAACGAATATACATTCCTCTCATACTATAAGGCTACAGGCTCACGCTATTGGCAAATGGTGGGAAACCTCTCTCTGAAGTACCGAAAACGTTGAATAAGAACTTTACTACAAATGAACATATCATTTCTTGACGGATATACCGTCGTTACCGACGACGCCGGACGCAAAAAACTTGAAGCATTAGGCAACCTTTCGCTCTACGACCGTACAAGTGATGCAGAAGTGGTGGCGCGTGCCAAAGGAGCAGACGTGGTCATCGTCAACAAAACAGCACTCAACGAAAGCCATTTCTCTCTTCTTCCCGACCTCAAACTCGTTTGCGTGGCTGCAACTGGTTATGACAAAATTGACGTGGCAGCTGCCGCACGACACGGCATCACGGTGTGCAACTGCGCGGGTTACAGCAGTCGCTCCGTGGCACAAATAGTAGCATCGTTCGTCCTTGAAGTCGCCGACTCCGTTGGAGAATATACGCGCGAAAACCGTAACGGCCGTTGGTGCAAAAGCCCCGATTTCTGCTACACCTTGCGCAACCGCATAGAACTCGTAGACAAATCCATGGCCATCGTAGGCTTTGGGAATATCGGACAGGCTGTGGCCAACGTGATGCGTCCCTTCGGTGTGAAACTCTTTGCTGTCACCTCAAAGCGTCAGGACGAACTTCCTTCCGATGTGAAGAAAATAACGCTCGGTGAGGCATTCCGTAAGTGCCAGTTTGTTAGTCTTAACTGTCCGCTTACGGCTGACAATAAGGGCTTTGTGAACGGCGAGTTGTTGCAAAGCGCGAACTCCAATCTTGTGTTGATAAACACCGCACGTGGCGGACTTATCAACGAGCACGACGTGGCGCAAGCCTTGCGCGACGGACACATTGCAGCCTATTGTACCGATGTGCTTACTACGGAACCCGCACAACCAGACTGTCCTTTGCTTTCCGCTCCCAATGTCTTCATTACGCCCCACATTGGTTGGGATACACCAGAAGCCCGCATGCGCATCATAGACATCTTGGTCGACAATATTCAAAACTTCTTTGCAGGCCATCCTACCAACTGCGTGTTAAAGTAGAAAACGCAGTTGCGTGAATCGTAAAACCTTAAACCACAGCAATTACACCTCTAAAAGTGATAACTTTAGTTCAAGTCTTTGACTTCCTCGGAACCTTCGCTTTCGCCATCTCCGGCATTCGTTTGGCATCCGCCAAACACTTCGACCTTTTCGGTGCCTACGTGGTGGGAGTGACCACCGCCATCGGAGGCGGAACCGTTCGCGACCTCCTTCTCTCACAGTCTCCCTTCTGGATGGACAATCCCTTCTATCTCATTTGTTCCGCCCTAGCTTTGGTGTGGGTTATCTGTTTCCGTAAATACCTGGTAAGACAAAACCCCACCTGGTTCATATTTGACAGCATCGGTCTTGCCCTCTTTACCGTCACCGGCATAGAGAAGACCCTTGTGGCAGGTTTCCCCTTTTGGACCGCCATCATCATGGGCGCATTGACGGGAGCCGGCGGCGGTGTGTTTCGTGACGTGTTCATCAACGAAGTGCCCCTCATCTTTCGCAAGGAAATATATGCCCTTGCCTGTGTGGTAGGAGGCGTGTTCTACTACCTTTGTCTGAAACTAGGGGGCGACAATATCGTTGCCGGACTCGTTTGCGGCGGAGTGGTATTCCTGACACGTGTACTTGCTGTGCGCTATAAACTTCATCTGCCTGTTCTTAAAGCTGAAGAATAATGGAAAAAGGAATGGTTTACATCCACGTTCCCTTCTGCAAGAGTCGTTGCATCTATTGCGACTTCTATTCCACCATGTGTGGCAGCGCAGTTCGGAAAGCATATGTAGCAGCCGCTTGTGATGAGCTCAAGCTGCGAAGCGGCGAACTTTCCGGAAGAGAAGTACAAAGTGTCTATTTCGGTGGGGGAACGCCTTCGCGTCTTCAATCTGAAGAAATTGCTGCAATCTTACAGTCGGTCCGTGACAACTATGCTCTTTCGTCAGATGCCGAAATCACCCTTGAGGCCAATCCAGACGATATCAAACCCGCTTTCGTGAACCGCCTCGCCGCACTCGGCATAAACCGTATGAGCCTTGGCGTGCAGAGTTTTGACGACGATACGCTTCGTTTCCTTCGCCGGCGCCACGACGCCCACCAAGCCATGAAGGCTGTAGAAACCATCGTCAACGGTGGTATTGAGAATGTCAGCATAGATCTCATCTATGGATTGCCAGGTCAGACCACCGACGTGTGGGCACAAAATCTTCGTACGGCTTTCTCTTTGCCCATTACTCATCTTTCCTCTTATGCCCTCAGCGTGGAAGAGGGAACGCCGTTGGCGCGTTTGATGGAAAAAGAAGAGGTCGTTCCTATAGATGAAGAAACGTTTTTGTCACAGTATGAGATGCTTATTGATGAATGCTTGAAGCATGGCTTTAAGCATTATGAAATATCAAACTTCGCCAAACCCGGTTGCGAGTCACGTCATAATTCGGGATATTGGAGTAAAAAACCTTACGTCGGAATAGGTCCCGGAGCGCACTCTTTCGACGGCGACCGCACCCGTCGTATGAATGCTGCCAACTTGGCTGCTTACGCGAAAAGTCAAGGTCGCGCAGCTCACAAAGATGAGCATCTCACGCTGAAAGAGCAGTTCAACGAAATCGTCTTCACTGCATTGCGTACAGCCGAAGGCATTAGCCTTCCGACCCTCCGTCTACGCTTCCCCACCGAATGGTACACTCAATTAATCCAGACAGCTCTCCAATATCTTGTGACAGGGGAAATGGAAATGGCGTCAGGTTCCGTTCTAAAGCTTACCCGACGCGGAATCTTCATATCAGACCGAATAATGAGCGATTTCATGCTCCTTGACGAAGACGAATAGCACACGTTTCTTGTCGAAACGATAAAATGTTGTAATTTTGCAGCGTATCAGCATGACAAAAATTCTCAAAACACGACGTAAATGACCACCCAAGAAGAATTTATCCAAGTACTTGCCGCTTGCCGTGACCTCTTCATCAAAAAGCTCCACGACTACGGAGCCGCTTGGCGCATTATGCGTCCGCAGACCATGACGGACCAACTTTTCATCAAGGCCTCGCGCATACGTTCGCTACAGATGAAAGGACATGCGATGGTAGAAGAAGGTATTGTGCCGGAATTCGTGGGAATTGTCAACTACAGTCTTATTGCACTCATACAACTCGAACACGGTGCAGCCAACGAGGAAGACATCACCCCCGAACAGGCCGTGGAACTCTACGATGCCAAGGCACAGGCTGCCCTTGAACTTATGCTCCGTAAAAACCACGACTACGACGAGGCTTGGCGCGGCATGCGCGTATCGTCCTATGCCGACCTCATCTTCATGAAACTCTTCCGTACCAAACAAATAGAGAACCTGGGCGGACAGACACTCGTGTCGGAAGGCATTGCTGCCAACTATATGGACATGATGAACTATGCCGTGTTTGCATTAATCAAGCTCACACTTGAAAACGAATAAATCCCTACGGCGCGTGGCTCTCGTGGTGCATCTGCTTTGCCGCATGGCTCTTGCTTGCACCTTCATCTTCTCGGGATTCGTGAAGATAGCCGACCCGATGGGTATGACCCATAAACTCCATGCCTATGCTGTGGCGCTTGGCGTGCATCTGCAGTCCGATTCCATCTTGCTGCAGTTTCTCGCTTGCACGGCAGGTTGTGTGGAATTTGTGTTGGGTATATATCTTCTTTTAGGCGTGCGTCGCAAATTGGCTGTGAGAATAGCGTTTGTTGTCATGCTCGCCTTTACGGCCGTCACGGTATGGATTTACAAAGCCAATCCTGTGGCAGACTGTGGATGCTTCGGCGACGCTGTGCACCTCACCAACGGGCAGACATTGGCAAAGAACATCGTTCTCCTCCTCTGTGCCTCCATGCTGCAGTTCTATCCCATGCCGCTCCATCGGGTCATATCCGAACGCAATGCATGGGTCGTGTCCATCTATTCGTGGGTCTATGCTGCAGTGCTTTGCGTTTACACGCTGCATTACCTGCCCACCATCGACTTCACCCCTTACCGCACAGGTGGAAATATACGTGCTGTGCTTAACGGAGAAGATGCAGATGGGGGAGGTCAGGAGTCGCGCTTGGCCAATTTCTTCTTGGCCGATTTTCAGACGGGCGACGACAAGACACTCGACATTGTCAACGACAGCGGATATACCTTCCTCCTCGTAGTGCCCGATGCAAAACGTGCCGACGACGGGTGCAGCGATCGTATCAACGATATCTATGACGTCTGCCAGGATATGAACTACGCCTTCTTCATGGCTACGGCCTCGAGCGAAGAAGACATCGCCGAATGGCGCGACCGCACAGGAGCCGCCTATCCCGCACTTCAAGCAGAGGATACCGAGCTACAGACAATGGTCCGTTCCAATCCCGGTCTGCTCCTGATAAAGGACGGACGCATCGTGGCCAAATGGAGTAACAACGCGCTCCCCGAACCCGACGTCTTGGGGCCCGATGCTGCAAAGTGGATACCCACCGAAAGAGTGAATCCGCTCCTTTCGCTCATCCTATGGTTCCTCGTTCCAGCCTGCCTCGTTGTTGTGGCAGACTCCCTTTGGATTGGTAGCAAATATTTCAAACACCACATATACAAAAAACGTTTAACTCAAATCAAAATGAGAAAGAAAATCGTAGCAGGCAACTGGAAAATGAACAAGAACCTGCAGGAAGGCATCAGCTTGGCAAAGGAACTCAACGAAGTACTCTCTGCCGACAAGCCCAATTGCGGCGTCATCATCTGCACTCCCTACATCCACCTCGCCAGCGTGGCAGGCATCATCGACAGCAACATCATCGGTCTCGGTGCTGAAAACTGCGCCGACAAGGAAAAGGGTGCCTACACGGGCGAAGTTTCCGCCGAGATGGTAAAGAGCACCGGTGCCAACTATGTAATCCTCGGTCACAGCGAGCGTCGCGCTTACTACCACGAGACTCCCGAAATCCTCAAGGAGAAAGTAAACCTCGCCCTCGCCAACAACCTCGACGTAATCTTCTGCATTGGTGAAGTGCTCGAAGAACGCGAAGCTGGCAAGCAGAACGAAGTGGTTAAGGCACAGCTCGAAGGCTCACTCTTCGACCTCACCGCTGAACAGTTCTCACACATCATCCTCGCTTACGAACCCGTTTGGGCCATCGGTACCGGCAAGACCGCTACCTCTGACCAGGCTCAGGACATGCACGCTTTCATCCGCGCTACCATCGCTGAAAAGTTCGGCGCTGAAGCTGCTGAAAACGTAACCATCCTCTACGGTGGCAGCTGCAAGCCCAGCAATGCAAAGGAACTCTTCTCCAAGACCGACGTAGACGGTGGTCTCATTGGCGGTGCAGCCCTCAAGGCAGCCGACTTCAAGGGCATCATCGACGCTTGGAAGGCATAATCCTATCCCTCTCCATTCTCTTCTTCTGAATGCTTTGGTTAGAGACAATACAGATTAGTTGTATTGCTGTGATTCAGTAGGATAGAATATATTTCCTTTTAGGAAAACTTGAAGCTGTATGTCTCCGCTTCTGTATCGATACCTTAGGGTATCGATGTCGTGGCGGACATGCAGTTTCAAGTTCCTTTTTACAAAAGTTTCCCACTCCTCGGGGTACATCCTTCACGGATAAACTAGGCTTCGGCCAACCTCTCAAATTCCATTGTAAGAAAACAAGAATGAAACTCCTCTCCGCCCTTCTTCTCTTCCTCACCTCGCTTTCGCTTGGAGCGCAAACGACCTTCACGGGCCATCTCCGTGCCGCAGAGCAAGGAAAAGGTGTGGTCGTCATCATTCAGAGCGATGAAATAGAGCAAGCCGTAAACCGTAAAAAAAACACCTCTTCCACCTCTACGGCAAAAGAGGTAAAGACATCCTCTGCACAAACCCCGCAGAAACACACAGCAGAATCGCCCAAGGCCACTACGAAACAACCCCATCCGGCCGACTCCGCCAAAAAGACCCATGCCGAAACCGAAAAGGCAACTCATTCCACCGAAGCCTCCTCTGAACATGCTACGGCTGGAGCAACGCGCCACTACACCGAACGCGCCCGCCGTAAGGCGCAAGGCTACCGCATCTGCATCTACACTGGCGGCAACTCACGTGCCGACCGCGAAAAAGCCGTGAAGATGGGCAACAAGTGTAGGGCAAAATTCAGCGAACTCGCTTCCTATCCCAATTTCATAGCCCCGCGATGGGTCACCTATGTCGGCGATTTCCGCACACGCGAAGAAGCGCAGAAATATGTCACCCGCATCCGCAAGGCAAACATCAGTTACGAAGTGCGCATCGTGAAGAGCGAAGTAAATCTTCCTTATTAACTTCCTTATTAATAGAGAGAACGCCGTAAGGCATAAGCGCACCCATTCCAAAAGAAACTCCAACGTAGGCACCCCACTTTTTGCCGTGCCACGAACCACCCATATATGATGGACATCACACAAGAACTGCAAAACCACTACACGGAAATAATCAAACTCCTCGGCGAAGATCCTACGCGCGAAGGACTGGAAAAGACCCCTCTTAGAGTGGCAAAAGCCATGCAAACCCTTCTCCGTGGATATGATATGGACCCCATAGCCACCCTCCGTTCCGCACAGTTTGAAGAAAACTGTCAACGCATGGTGCTTGTGCGCGACATCAAGTTCTACTCCCTTTGCGAGCACCACATGCTCCCTTTCTACGGCACCGCCCACGTAGCCTACATCCCCAACGGCACCATCACCGGACTCTCAAAACTTGCACGTGTGGTAGACATCTTTTCCCATCGCCTGCAAGTGCAGGAACGCATGACACGTCAAATCTGCCAGGCCGTGAACGAGGCACTTTCGCCCAATGGTGTTATCGTAATGCTCGAAGCACACCACATGTGCATGCAAATGCGTGGTGTGGAAAAAGACGATTCGCTCACCACAACAGTTGACTATTGCGGCTGCTTCGAAAACCAAATGCAGCGCGAAGAATTCTTCCGTGCCCTCAAGCGGTAACACGTGTAGAACGCTTCTTCACACAATCTTGCGCATCTCCATTTGCTCCATAGCTGCAAAAGCCGTAATTTTGTGGCACCAAACGAAACTCTAAACACAATCATACATTCACGATGGAACTTGACATCCTTACGGCCGTTTCGCCCATTGACGGACGCTACAGACAAAAAACGGAACCCCTCGCACCCTATTTCTCCGAATATGCACTCATGAAATACCGTGTGCGTGTGGAAATAGAGTACTTCATCACCCTTTGTGAACTTCCCCTTCCGCAGCTCGCAAGTTTCCCGCACGAACTTTTCCCCACATTGCGCGGATTCTACCAGAACTTCTCCGAAGCCGATGCTGCACGCGTAAAGGAAATTGAAAGCGTCACCAACCACGATGTCAAAGCCATTGAATACTTCATCAAAGAACAGTTCGACAAAGTGGGCGGCCTCGATGCCTATAAAGAGTTCATCCACTTCGGACTCACCTCGCAGGACATCAACAACACCTCCTTCCCCCTCATGCTCAAGGAGTCCATTGCCGACGTCTATGTGCCTTTGGTAAAAGAACTCATTGACCAACTCAATGCCTATGCCGAAGAGTGGAAAGACATCCCCATGCTCGCCAAGACCCACGGCCAGCCCGCATCGCCCACACGCCTCGGCAAGGAAGTGAAAGTCTTCGCCTACCGCCTTGAAAAGCAACTCCAGCTTCTCCTCGCACTCCCTGTTACAGCCAAGTTCGGTGGTGCCACCGGCAACTATAATGCCCATCACGTGGCCTATCCCTCTTACGACTGGCGTGCCTTCGGCAACCGCTTCGTCAGCGAGAAGCTCGGCCTCGAACGCGAAGAATACACCACACAGATTTCCAACTACGACAACATGGCAGCCATCTTCGATGCCATGAAGCGCATTCACACCATAGTCATCGACCTCGACCGCGACTTCTGGCAGTACGTTTCCATGGAGTACTTCAAGCAGCGCATCAAGAAGGGCGAAGTAGGTTCGAG
Organism: bacterium; assembly: GCA_963656685.1. Taxonomy (GTDB): domain Bacteria; phylum Bacteroidota; class Bacteroidia; order Bacteroidales; family Bacteroidaceae; genus Alloprevotella. The sequence goes on from CAVKJJ010000017.1 coordinate 17,133, forward strand.
TGCCATGCCCCATAAGGTCAACCCCATCGACTTCGAAAACTCCGAGGGCAACCTCGGCCTTGCCAACGCTATCCTCGAACACCTCAGCCGCAAACTCCCCATCAGTCGTTTGCAGCGCGACCTTACCGACTCCACCGTCATCCGCAACATCGGCGTACCTATGGGCCATGCCCTCATCGCCTTCCAGAGCACACTCAAAGGACTTCGCAAACTCCTCCTCCACGAAGAGTCCATCCGTCGCGACCTTGACAACTGCTGGGCCGTGGTGGCAGAAGCCATACAGACCATTCTCCGCCGCGAGGCCTATCCCCATCCCTACGAAGCCCTCAAGGCACTCACGCGTACCAACGAAGCCATCACCGAAGAACGCATCCATCACTTCATTGACGGCCTCGACGTAAGCGACAGCGTGAAGAGCGAACTCCGCGCCATCACGCCTCATAACTACACGGGTATTTAATTTTTTACACAATACATACCTTAATCGGATTTACATTGCTGCATCCTTACCTTTGGACCTGCAAATCACAAGCACGCAAAACAAGAGAAGGAAAATGGCATTCGTGAGAATGTCAAACATGCACAGTAAGCTCAAATCACAACAAACAAACTACATCACATGAGCGAAGAGTATTTCAACAACGAAGGCGGTGGTAGCCGTGACGGTTACACCCCCCGCAACGAAAACAGCGAAAACGGCGGACACGCACCCCGTCAACGTTTCAGCCGCGGCACGAAGGTGGCCGGTAGCAACGGATACGGCAATTCCCACTCCGCAGGCAACGAGGGCGGCTACAGCTCCCGTTACAACAACGAAGGCGGCTATCGTCCCCGTTACAACAACAACGACAGCTACCGTAGCAACAACAACGACAGTTACCGTAGCAGTAACGACGGCTACCCCCGTCGCCAGAGCACGGGCGGCTATCAGCAACGTCAAGGCGGCTACAACCGTCAGGGCGGCTACCAACCCCGCGAAAACCGTTGGGGCAAGCAGCGCTACGGCAATCAGGACCGCTACAACAACGAAGGCGGCTATCGTCCCCGCTACAACAACAACGACGGCTACTCACCCCGCGAAGGTGGCTACCGCTCAAACGACGGTTACACACCCCGCGAAGGCGGCTACCGCTCAAACGACGGTTACACACCCCGCGAAGGCGGCTATCAGCCCCGTCAGGGTGGCTATCAAAGCCGTGGCGGATACAACAACCAGCGCGGCGGTTACGGCCAGCGCGGATCGTTCGGCGGACAGCGTGGCGGCTACGGCCAGCAGCGTCCCAAGTTCGCTCCCAAGAAGCGTGTCGACGTGCAGGAAGTAAACATCGATCCCAACCAGCCCTTGCGCTTGAACAAGTTCCTCGCCAATGCCGGCGTATGTTCACGTCGCGATGCCGACAAGTACATCCAAGCAGGTGTAGTCACCGTAAACGGAGAAATCGTTACCGAACTCGGTACCAAGGTGCTCCGTTCCGACGAAGTGAAGTTCCATGATAACCCCGTCAAGATTGAAAAGAAGGTATACGTGCTCCTCAACAAGCCCAAAGGCTACGTCACCACGAGCGAAGATCCCCAAAACCGCAAAACGGTCATGGACCTCGTGGAACGTGCATGTCCCGAGCGCATCTACCCCGTAGGCCGTCTCGACCGCAACACCACCGGTGTACTCCTTCTGACCAACGACGGCGAACTCGCTTCCAAACTCACCCATCCCAAGTTCCTCAAGAAGAAAATCTACCACGTCACTACCGACCAGAACGTCACGGCTGCCGACCTTCGCCAGATTGCCGAAGGCATCACCCTCGACGATGGCGAAATCAAGGCCGACGCTGTAGAGTATGCCAGCGAGACCGACAAGAAGCAGGTGGGCATTGAAATCCACAGCGGAAAGAACCGCATCGTGCGCCGTATCTTTGAAAGCCTCGGCTACCACGTGGTGAAACTCGACCGCGTATATTTTGCTGGACTTACCAAGAAAAACGTGCGTCGCGGCGACTGGCGCTTCCTTACCGAGAAGGAAGTCAACATGCTTCGCATGGGTGCCTTTGAATAAGTTCACCACACAATACGATAACAGATAACAATATGCAACGAACAAAAATAGCAGAACTCCTTGCCTCAACAGCCTATGGCAGTGAAGTCTGCGTAAAAGGATGGGTACGTACCCACCGCAGCAGCAAGGTGGTGGAATTCATCGCCCTCAACGACGGCAGCACCATCAAGAACATCCAAGTGGTGGTAGAAGCCGGAACCATCGACCCCGAAGTCCTCAAGCTCTGCACCACGGGCGCTTGTCTCTCTGTGTGCGGTACGCTCGTCGAAAGCCAGGGTGCCGGTCAGAGCGTGGAAGTAGCCGCCAAGAGCCTCGAAGTGCTCGGTACTTGTGGCGCTGACTACCCCATGCAGAAGAAGGGACAGAGCTTCGAATACATGCGCCAGCACGCCCACATGCGTCTGCGCACCAACACCTTCGGTGCCGTGTTCCGCATCCGTCACAACATGGCCATCGCCATCCACAAATATTTCCACGACCACGGATTCTTCTATTTCCACACCCCCATCATCACTGCTTCCGACTGCGAAGGAGCCGGACAGATGTTCCAGGTGACTACGAAGAACCTCTACGACCTGAAAAAGGACGAGAACGGAAAAATTGACTACTCTGACGACTTCTTCGGCAAAACCACGTCGCTCACCGTGAGCGGTCAGCTCGAAGGCGAACTCGGTGCTACAGCTTTGGGTGCGATCTATACCTTCGGCCCCACCTTCCGTGCCGAAAACTCCAACACGCCCCGCCACTTGGCAGAGTTTTGGATGATCGAACCCGAGGTGGCCTTCAACGACATCACGGACAATATGGACCTCGCCGAGGACTTCATCAAGTACTGCGTGCGTTGGGCACTCGACAACTGCAAGGACGACCTTGAGTTCCTCAACAAGATGATCGACAAGACCCTCCTCGACCGTCTCAACTTCGTGGTAGAGCACGACTTCGTACGCCTCAAGTACACCGATGGTATTGCCATCCTCGAAGAAGCCGTGAAGAACGGTCGCAAGTTCGAATTCCCCGTCTATTGGGGTGTGGACCTTGCCAGCGAGCACGAGCGTTACCTCGTTGAGGAGCACTTCAAGAAGCCGGTGATCCTTACCGACTATCCGAAGGAAATCAAGGCTTTCTACATGAAGATGAACGACGACGGTAAGACCGTTCGCGCCATGGACGTGCTCTTCCCCCAGATTGGCGAAATCATCGGTGGTTCAGAGCGCGAGGAGAACTACGAAAAACTCATGGGCCGCATCAAGGAACTAAACATCCCGATGAAGGACATGTGGTGGTATCTCGACACCCGCAAGTTCGGCACCTGCCCCCATTCAGGTTTTGGCCTCGGCTTCGAGCGTCTCATCCTCTTCGTGACGGGCATGCAGAACATCCGCGACGTTATCCCCTTCCCCCGTACTCCTAAAACGGCAGAATTCTGATTCTCAAGAATCTTTCATGTTTTATACATTTAATCCTCGGATCCATATGATATGGACGCCGGGGATTTTTTTGTAGCTACAATTAAAACGAGAAGGCTGAAGGTTCAAAATCCAAGGCACGGTGTACGAAATGCAAGGCACGGTGTGGGACCTCATGGAGGCTTTTGCGTGCTGCGCTAACTATGGGGGTGACGTTTTCAAAACGTCACGCTCTACACGTCAATTATAAGGCGTTGCCATGTTCTTACGCGCGCGCACGCGTACACAGAAGTTTATGCAAACAACCTTCAGCCTTCAGCCGCGTTGAGTGAGAGGTCTGAGCCGTGCAGAGCGCGAGGTATTGAAACATAGCCCCCATAGATGCGCAATCTTTCGCCAATGGCTGAAGGCTGAAGGTTGTTTGCATAAACTTCTGTGTAAGAATTCCATGCGCACAGTGTACATTAGCGCCCGAAGAGACTCTTGTTTTGTGTGGCATTTAGTTGCAGGCTTCGTAACTTTGCCAAACGAAACAACAGTCATTTACCTAAAACACATTTCTTATGTCACACAAAACATCCAATGCTCCACGTCAGTCCCTAGGCGAAACGCTACGCACATTCTTCCGTCGCATGAAGAATTTGTGCTTCCACAGCAAGGCCACAGTGACCACGAACAATGTAAAAACGCCCCAAGTCTCAATCTCTAGCGACAAAAGTGTTGTGAATTTGCAAGCGCAAAAGTCTTCAGCCTGTCTCGAAGATGCATCGTCAGCAGCTGATAGCCTAGAGGAGAAGTCTTCAGCTTCGAGCAATGCCATGGGCAAACTTTCCGAACAGGCACAGGCCTTCATCACAACTCACTATGACGTACGCTTCAACGTGCTCGACGGACGTCCCGAAATACGTCTGAAATCCGATGCATCTCTCGAAGCGAGCCAACTTGAACGCCAAAGCCTTGCCGACTATCGCGCCGTAGACGAACAGGTGCTCAACACCCTCGTGCTCCACCTCCACGCTGACGGCATCGGTGTGTGGGACCGCGACGTGAAACGCCTCGTATGCTCCTTCCTGCCCCGTCAGTACCATCCGCTGACCGCCTATTTGGAGTCGCTCCCCGAATGGGACGGCACCGACCGCGTAGCAGCGTTGGCATCGCGAGTGAGCGGCGATAAGCTGTGGCACACCGTGTTTCATACGTGGATGCGTGCCGCCGTAAGACAGATGTGGTGCGCCACGGACGTTCATCGCACAGAACTCGACGCGACGGACATCAGCGCACAAGGCGGCAACCAACTCGCCCCCGTGCTCATCAGTCGTGAGCAGGGACTCCACAAGAGCACCTTCTGCCGTTTGTTGCTGCCTGAAGAGCTGCGTGCCTATTTCACCGACAAATTCGAACTTGCCAGCCGCACAAACCACGACCTCGAACTCTCGCGCTTCGCCCTAGTCAATCTCGACGAATTCGACCGTTTCTCCGCCACGCAGATGGTTCGCTTGAAGAACCTTATGCAACTCTCCACAATGAACGTGCGCCGTCCACATGCCCGTTTCTACGAAAAGCTCCAGCGTACCGCATCGTTCATCGGTACGAGCAACAGCGCCGAACTCCTTACCGACCCAACAGGATCGCGTCGCTTCTTTTGTCAGGAAGTGATAACGCCCATCGACTGCGCCACACCCATCGACTACCCCCAACTCTACGCCCAACTCCTAGCCGAAGTGCTCCGTGGCGAACCCTGTACGCTTTCGGCGGCAGACCAAGAGGCGCTTGAGCAACACAACAAACCCTTCTATCGTGCCTCTGCACTGCGCGAAGCCTTCCTTGCCTGTTTTGAAGCCGTTGATGAAGAGGTTGTTGATGAGGTCGTAGAAGAGGGTAGGTCAGACGCCACGTCAGCATTGTGGCTTACCGCAACGGAAATCTTCACCAGACTCTCGCAGCGTTACACACAGCGCGTCTTGTCAGGCACTCCATTGCACCTTGGCCGCGAGTTGACTTTTCTCAGCGTGAAGCGCCGCCACACGGAGTATGGAAACGAATATCTCGTAAAGGAAAGAGCAACAGACGATGCTGCAAAATAAATAGCGTTTGTAGCCCAACCGACGCCTTCCAATTGACTCTCAGCACGTTCTGAAAACATCGCTAAAAAAGCTCCTGAAATGTTTTGCAGCTTACGATGATGTGCGTATATTTGCACTACATAAAGGCTGTACCGGTTCGATTGGGATACTCATCAATAATAACTGAAATGCCGAGGCAAGCCGCTATGTTAATGGCGTGCCGATATGCACTCCTTCGTGGAGAGTAGGGTCGGATTACAGAGACACAGTGGACCTCAAATCCTTTCTTTTCTCGGAGTTTCATCACATCACTGGTACAGCCATTTTTGTATTCTTTTTGTGATAACGTGCAGAGACGCTTCTATCAGGTCTTTGCGATGGTTACACAAAAAACTTCCGCTCTTGGCTTTGTTGCTAAGAGCGGAAGTTTTTTACTCAAGTTTTGAGTTCATGATCACCTCGCTGTGATGTGAAAGCACGACTGGTGAACCTCATACTTCACGTAGCACGTGCCGGCAAGGCGCAGGTCTTCGAGCACTTCTGCAAGAATCGACTTGTAGACCGTTACGTAGCGTATCTCGCTCTCGCCGTCCTTCGGATCGCGAATTTCAAGGAATCGGTTGTACGAAATGTCGAACGTCGTGCCGTACTGGTGGCATGAATTCTCCGAAGCGTTGCGGTTCGACTTCCTCAGTTGTTGCACATCCTCTTGTGTGCGCAGCACCGAGGTGACGAGAAGCTTGTGGAGCGGGTATCCCTTCGTGACGAGCGAGTCGCAGAAAGCACGCGCTATGGTGTTGAGCAAAGTGGCAGCGCGCGGCACGAGGTAGGGACTCGAATGGTTCAGCTTCTGAACCGAGTAGAACGGATTGTCGCCGATGTAGACCAGCTCGTTGCGGCGCCGCACAGCCTCGTCACGGTTGGCTATCAGCTTCACGCCCAAGCGTTGCGCTGTGGCAAGTTGTACGTCGTTGAGGTCGGGAAACGACGTCTCGAAGCGTACCACACTCGTCACACGGTTCTTCACCGGTTTGCCCGATGCGTCGAGCAAACGGAGTTTGTTGCGGCTCCTGAGCAGCAGCGAGTCAACGTGTGCACTTTGGCGTGTGATGCTGTCGTTCACGGCAGGTGCGCTTGGGGTGGGGAGCGAAGAGTCTTCTTTAGTGGGGCGGAGCGAAAGTTCTCCGAGTTCGGGACGTATGCATTTTGCTATGCCGAGAGCAACGACAACAACGGCAAACGCCACGATGAAGTGCAGACGGTTTATGGGGAAACGGAATTTCATTCTTTTCTATTACGGTCTATTTTGTAAGGAAAAAGTGTTGGCGCATCGGAAAACGGGGCAACGCCTCACTTATCACACACAAAAGTAGCAAAAAAAATGACGGAATCATGTGGATTCATTAATTTTGCACTGACCAAACAAAAGAGGCACAACGTTGCCCAAGTTTTCGCCAACCCAACAACTGAATGATAGAGAAACATTTTATATTAGAAGAGTCCGACCCCGTAGTGTTCTACGGGGCAAACAATGCCAACCTTAAAATGCTCCGGGCACTCTGCCCCAAACTCCGCATGATGGCGCGCGACAACGTGGTGCGCGTCGTAGGTGGAGAAGAAGAGATGGCTGCGTTCGAGGAAATGTTTCTCGCTCTCGACCGTCACTGCGCCAAGTTCAACCGCTTGACCGAAGAAGACCTCGTCAACATTGTGCGCGGTCACGCCACACAAAGCGAAGCCGCTGAGGGTGTCATCGTTTACAGTACGGGCGGCAAGCCTATCACACCGCGAAGCGAAAACCAGCGTCGTTTGGTGGAAGCCTTTCTCAAGAGCGACATGGTGTTTGCCGTAGGACCTGCAGGTTCGGGCAAGACTTATACCGCAATTGCACTGGCTGTAAGAGCGCTGAAAAACAAGGAGGTGAAGAAAATAATTCTCAGCCGTCCTGCCGTCGAAGCCGGTGAAAAACTCGGTTTTCTTCCGGGTGACATGAAGGACAAGATAGACCCCTATCTCCAGCCGCTCTACGATGCCCTCCAAGAGATGATTCCCGCCGCCAAATTGCAGGAATACATGACGGGCAACGTGATTCAGATAGCCCCCTTGGCTTTTATGCGCGGACGTACGCTCAACGATGCCGTCGTCATTCTCGACGAAGCACAAAACACGACGTCTGCACAGATAAAAATGTTCCTCACTCGTATGGGATGGAACACAAAGATGATAGTCACCGGCGACCGCACACAGATAGACCTTCCACCCTCACAGCGAAGCGGACTCCTCGAGGCCCAACGCATTCTCAAAGATATCCCCGGCATTGCTTTTATAGAAATGACGGAGAAAGACATTGTGCGCCACAAGCTCGTGACACGCATCGTGGAAGCCTACAAGCGCGACGATGAACGCAGAAAGGCGCTGCGCGAAAGCAAGGCTGCAGAGGATAAAACTTCCAATCCGCTAGCCCCCGCACCATCGGCGCCGACGGATGAACCGACGGACAACGCATAGAAACATCAATATAAAACTCAAGTTTGGGATGTGCCGTCAGCGTATTTTTTCTGTTCGACAGGCATATCTGAACCCAATAATATCAAACCTATGTCTGCTTTAACAAAAACCGATTTCCATTTTCCCGGTCAACAGAGTGTTTATCATGGTAAGGTACGCGACGTCTACAACCTTGGCGACAAACTCGCCATGGTAGCCACGGACCGCATTTCAGCTTTCGACGTAATCCTTCCCAAAGGTATCCCCTTCAAAGGACAGGTTCTCAACCAGATTGCTGCCAAGTTCCTCGATGCCACCACCGACATCTGCCCCAACTGGAAGCTTGCCACTCCCGACCCCATGGTCACCGTGGGCGTAATGTGCGAGGGCTTCCCCGTGGAAATGATTGTGCGCGGCTATCTCTGCGGAAGCGCTTGGCGCGCCTACAAGAGCGGCGTGCGCGAAATATGCGGCGTGAAACTCCCCGAGGGTATGAAGGAAAACCAGCGTTTCCCCGAGCCCATCATCACTCCCACAACGAAAGCCGAAATCGGTGAACACGATGCCGACATCTCCAAGGAAGAAATCCTTGCTCGCGGACTCGCCACCCCCGAAGAGTACGAAGTGCTCGAGAAATACACCCTCGCCCTCTTCCGTCGCGGCACAGAGATAGCTGCAGAGCGCGGACTCATCCTCGTAGACACGAAGTACGAATTCGGTAAGCACAACGGCACCATCTACCTCATGGACGAAATCCATACGCCCGACTCCTCACGCTACTTCTACAGCGAAGGCTACGAAGAACGCTTTGCCGCAGGCGAACCGCAGAAGCAGCTCTCCAAGGAATTCGTGCGCGAATGGCTCATGGACAATGGATTCCAAGGACAGGAAGGACAGCAAGTGCCCGAAATGACCGACGAAATCGTTGAAAGCATCTCCGCCCGCTACATTGAGCTTTACGAGCACATCACAGGCGAGAAATTCGTACCCCAGGAAAGCGGCGACGTTCTCGCACGCATTGAAAAGAACGTCGAAGCCTACCTTGCGTAACATTCAGCTTACTACGCAAAAAATAGTAACTTTGTACCCGAAACAAAACTAGCACATTAATTATATATGAGCAAAAACATCAGTTTGGACGTCAGCAAGGCACTCCAGTTTGTAGCCGCCGATGCTGTTAAGGGACTTGAGCCCCGTGTAAAGGCCGCACAGAAAGCCCTTGAAGAAGGCACTTGCGCCGGAAACGACTTCTTGGGTTGGATGCACCTCGCATCAAGCCTTACTCCCGAACATCTTGCAGATTTGAAAAACACAGCCAAAGTGCTCCGCGAAAACTGCGACACCATCGTCGTAGCAGGTATCGGCGGTAGCTACCTCGGCGCACGTGCCGTGATTGAAGCTCTCGGCAATAGCTTCGAGTGGCTCGTAAACGACGGCAATAACCCCGTCATCCTCTTTGCCGGCAACAACATCGGCGAAGACTATCTCTACGAACTCACCGAATATCTCAAAGGCCGTAAGTTCGGCGTCATCAACATTTCCAAGAGCGGTACGACCACCGAAACCGCCCTCGCTTTCCGCCTTCTCCGCAAGCAGTGTGAGGATCAGCGCGGCGTAGAGATGGCTCGCAAAGTCATCGTAGCCGTTACCGACGCCAAGAAGGGTGCCGCACGCACTACCGCCGACAAGGAAGGCTACAAGAGCTTCATCATCCCCGACAACGTGGGCGGACGCTTCTCCGTGCTCACCCCGGTTGGACTTCTCCCCATCGCTTGCGCTGGTTTCGACATCGAAGCCCTCGTCAAAGGTGCTGCTGACATGGAGAAACTCACTGCCCCTGAAGTCCCCTTCGAAGAAAACCCCGCAGAACAGTACGCTGCTGTGCGCAACGCTCTCTACGCTGATGGCAAAAAGACGGAAATCCTCGTAAACTTCCAGCCCAAACTCCACTACATGAACGAATGGTGGAAGCAGCTCTACGGAGAAAGCGAAGGTAAGGACGGCAAGGGTATCTTCCCCGCAGCCGTTGACTTCACCACCGACCTCCACTCCATGGGTCAGTGGATTCAGGAAGGCGAACGCACTATCTTCGAAACCGTCGTTTCAGTTGAAACTCCCGAACACAAAGTGCTCTTCCCCCACGACGACGAGAACCTCGACGGACTCAACTTCCTCGAAGGCAAGCGCGTGGACGAAGTGAACAAGATGGCCGAACTCGGCACCCAGCTCGCTCACGTAGACGGCGGCGTGCCCAACATGCGTGTCAGCGTAGAGCGTCTTGACGAGTACCACCTCGGTCAGCTCATCTACTTCTTCGAACGTGCTTGTGGCATCAGCGGACTTCTCCTCGAAGTGAATCCATTCAACCAGCCTGGTGTGGAAGCCTACAAGAAGAACATGTTCGCTCTTCTCGGCAAACCCGGCTACGAAGCTGAAACTCAAGCCATCCAAGCACGTCTCAAGTAAGAAACAAATTGACAATACTGTTCAAGCTGAATGAAATCAGTTGATCAATACCTAAAAAGGCACGGCTTCGAGGCTTTCTCCCCGAAGGCCGTGCTTTTTGATATGGATGGCGTGCTCTTCGACTCCATGCCCAACCACGCCACTTCGTGGGCAAAGGTGTGTACGGAGTTCGGACTCACCATGTCCACCGAAGAAGCCTATATGCACGAAGGACGCACCGGAAATGCTACCATCAACATATTGGCGCAGCGCTACTGGCATCGCGACGCAACTCCTGAAGAGATAGATCAAATCTATGCAGAGAAGTGCCGTTTGTTCAATGCCTGTCCCGAAGCGCCAAAAATGCCCGGTGCCGACGAATTGCTTCGTCAAGTGAAGGCCGCGGGACTCAAGATTGTGGTCGTGACGGGTAGCGGACAGCGCTCGTTGCTCGACCGCCTTGAGCATAACTACCCAAGTGTGTTTACCCCCTCGCTCGTCGTTTCGAGCAAGGACGTTGTACATGGTAAACCCAATCCCGAACCCTATCTAATGGGGTTGGAGAAAGTCGGAGTAAAACCTTGGGAAGCCGTCGTCGTAGAGAACGCCCCGCTTGGCGTGCGTGCCGCCGTGGCAGCCCGCATCTTCACCGTGGCAGTCAATACGGGACCTCTTCCAGAAAGCGCACTGCTCAACGAAGGAGCCAACATGCTTTTCCCTTCCATGCAAGCATTCAGTGACCACTTTGAAGAATTGAAAAAAGAATGGCAAGTATAGAAAAAGCAATCTACAACCGTACGGAACGTCTTCTTGGCGCTGAAGCCATGGACGTGCTCGCCGAAAAGCGCGTCATCGTCTTCGGCGTTGGTGGAGTGGGGAGCTGGTGTGCCGAGAGCCTCGTACGCTCAGGCTTCCGCCATATCACCATTGTCGACTCCGACCGTGTGTGCATCACCAATGTCAACCGTCAGATAATGGCCACAATGGACACGGTGGGCATGGTCAAAGTGGATGCTTTGAAGCAACGCCTTCTCAGCATCAATCCGAAGGCCGAAGTGGAAGCCGTGCAGAAAATCTATACGGAGTCGACCGCCGACGAGTTTAATCTCGACTCGTTCGACTACGTCATCGATGCCATCGACTCGCTGCAAGATAAGGCGCTCCTCATCCTGCGTGCCACACGTTCAAAAGCTAAGTTCTTCTCCTCTATGGGAGCTGCACTCAAACTCGATCCTTCGCGTGTGGCAGTGGCAGAGTTCTGGAAGGTGAAAGGTTGTCCGCTCGGTGCCGCACTGCGTCGCAAATTCAAGAAACAAGGCACTTTCCCCTCGCGCAAATTCAAGTGCGTCTATTCCGACGAATTGCTTGAAAACAAAGGACGCAGCCATGCTTGTGGCACAGCTGCCTGTCTTTGTCCCAAAGCCGAGAATGGTCCGGGCGACCCCGAACTGCTCAACCACGAATGGTGCAGTTCCAAAGCGCAAATCAATGGTAGCCTTTCGCACATCACGGCTATCTTTGGTTTCACCATTGCCGGTCTTGTTATGCAAGATGCACTCCGCCGTCCTGTGAATGAATAACGCTTGCTTGCGTAAACGAAAAAAGCAATAGCCGCATATGGTCCTAAGTGGACTATGTGCGGCTATTGCTTTATGAGTGAAAGTAAAACTTACTTGATGAGGTCGGTGCTTCGCTTGATGAACTTGCTGAGCGCTTCGCCTTTCAGAAGTCCGTTCTGAAGGAGGGCGAGGTCAACGAGCTGCTGTACGGCATCGCTGCTTGCGGCATAGTCTGCCCAAACGCTCTTGCGGAGGTCTTCCTGCTTGGCGATGGCATCGTTGCAAGCTTTCATTTCGTTCTTCTGTTCCTCCGTGAGGTCTTCGGGCTTCGTGTCCTTCTGGCTTTCTTCGAGAGCAGTGTGGCGGGCTTTGAGACCCTTTATCTCGCTTTCGATGGGAGAAAGTTTGTCGGCAAGCGTGTGGTTCATGTCGTCGCGGACGGCTTTGAGGATGCGGTGGTCGGCATTGAGCACCACGCTGTACATGTCAGGCATTTCGCCATAGAATGCCATGCCCGGCTGCAGACGGCTCATGTCCTTCATGCGGCGCATGTATTCGCTTTGGGTGATGACCACGGGTGCTGCGCTTTCGCCAAGAGAGGCAACTTCAACGTGGAATTCCTTCTTGTCCATCTTGGGAAGATCGGCGGTGAATACACCTGAAAGGTTGTTGACGAGCGTTTCGTCAAGCACTTCCTGCGTTTTGTCTTCCTTCACGATGAGGCGGTCTATCACGTCGCCGTCTACGCGAACGAAGTGGCTCTTCTCGAACTTCTGTTCCAACATGCCTGCAAGCGGCGTGTCGAGTTGGCCGTCCATGAGAAGTACATTGTAGCCTTTTGCCTTGGCGCTCTCAATGTAGCTGTATTGGTCGTCCTTGTTGTTGGCGTAGAGGTAGATGAGGTTTCCGTCCTTGTCGGTCTGCTCGGCACTGATGAGTGTCTTGTACTCCTCGTAGGTGTAGAACTTGCCGTCTACGTCCTTGAAGAGGGCGTAGTTCTTTGCTTTGTCGTAGAAGTCGGGCTCAGAAAGCATGCCGTAGTGGATGAAGAGTTTGAGGTTGTCCCATTTCTCTTCGAAGTCCTTGCGGTCGTTCTTGAAGATGGACTGCAAGCGGTCGCTGACTTTCTTGGTGATGTACTGCGAAATCTTCTTTACGTTAGAGTCGCTCTGCAGGTAGCTGCGGCTGACGTTGAGGGGAATGTCCGGTGAGTCAATCACACCATGGAGCAACGTGAGGAAGTCGGGGACGATGTTCTCTACCTGGTCGGTGACAAAGACTTGGTTGCAGTAGAGCTGAATTTTGTTGCGGTGAATGTCAATGTTCTCCTTGATGCGGGGGAAGTAGAGCACACCGGTGAGGTGGAAGGGGTAGTCTACGTTGAGGTGAATCCAGAAGAGAGGCTCGTCGGACATGGGGAAGAGCTGGCGGTAGAAGGCCTTGTAGTCTTCGTCCTTGAGTGTAGACGGCGTCTTGGTCCAAAGCGGAGTGGTGTCGTTGACGATGTTGTCCTCGTCGGTGTCGACTTGCTTGCCGTCTTTCCATTCGGTCTTTTTGCCGAAGGCAATCTCCACGGGGAGGAAGCGGCAGTACTTGTTGAGGAGTTCTTCAATCTTGCTTTTCTCCAGAAATTCCTTGCAGTCGTCAGAGATGTGAAGCACGATGTCCGTACCGCGGTCGGCCTTCTCGCAGTTGTCAATCTCGAAGGCGGGCGATCCGTCGCAAGTCCACTTAACGGGTTGTGCGTCTTCACGATAGCTGCGTGTGATGATATCTACGCGGTCGGCCACCATGAAGGCGGAGTAGAAGCCGAGGCCGAAGTGTCCGATGATGGCTTGTGCGTCGTCTTTGTACTTCTCAAGGAAGTCGTTGGCGCCGGAGAAGGCAATCTGGTTGATGTATTTGTCGATTTCTTCGGCTGTCATGCCGATGCCCCGGTCGGAAACGGTGAGTGTGCCGGCTTCCTTGTCGATGCTTACCGTTACTTTGAGTTCGCCCATCTCGCCTTTGAAGTCGCCTTTCATGGCAAGCGTCTTAAGCTTTTGTGTGGCGTCGACGGCGTTGCTTACTATTTCGCGGAGGAAAATTTCGTGATCGCTGTAGAGAAACTTTTTGATGACCGGGAAAATGTTCTCGGTGGTGATTCCTATATTACCTTTTTGCATGGTGCTTTAGTTTGATATTTATTCGCTACGGACGTAAGCAAAGATTGTGCCAATACTTAATTTACTTGTCTGCCGAATTCGCTTTAAGGCACATTTTGTCTTTCTTGAGTATCTCTACAACGATTTTGTCGGCTGGAAGCCAGTTTACGGTATCAAGATTTTGACGGGTGAGCCATTTGGAAGCCTCGTGTTCCAAAAGCGTCAGTCGGCCGCTCGCTAAAGTGCATTTGTAACAATGCATGGTGAGGTGGAACTTAGGGTAGTCGTATTCAACGGTTGTGATTAAGCCATTGACGTTTACTAGCGAGTCCAGTTCCTCTTTGATTTCGCGTTGCAATGCTTCTTGGGGGCGTTCCCCTTTTTCGATTTTACCGCCGGGAAATTCCCACCAATCTTTCCATTCGCCATAGCCGCGTTGCGTGGCAAATATCTTGTTGTCGTGGCAGATGATGGCGGCTACCACTTCTATGCTTTTCTTCTCTTGCATGTCCTTATGATGTTCAAAACAATAGCTTGCGCAAATCCTCATTTGGAAATTATGCGCAAGCTATTTTACTCCTTATATATATGTGTGTGTTTATCGAACTATGAGTTTCTTCGTCTTCGTTTCCTTACCGTAGGCTTTGCTGCGGTAGAAGTAGACGCCTTGTGGCAGACGGCGTCCGCTGTAGTCGCAGTAGTTCCAGTCGGAAGTGGCATATTCGCCGGAGGTTACGCGCTGTGTGGTTGCCCAAACGCATAGTCCCATGGTGTTGAACACTTCTGTGCGTACATCGACGTCGCCTTCGGCTTGGCGTATGAACGACGTGACGAAGCGTGCCGACTGTCCGGGGGAGAGTTCCGTGGCGTTCACTTCGAAGGAGGAAACTCCGCCTTCGCGTACCTCGAACTGTAGACGGGCGGTGGTGGAGTTGTCGTAGACATCCCACATGCGGAAGGCAAGCGAGTGTACGCCGGCGGAGAGTCCGGTGAGTGGATATTCCACGAGTCCAGTGTTGTAAGAACCGAAGTCGAACTTGAAGTAGTCGTTGAGGCGTATGGCGTTCACGGCATCGTTGTCGAGAATGAGTTCCACGTCGTGGCCGAGTGCGCCAGAAGCTACGGAGAGTGCGGTGGAGTCGCTCACGGTGGCGTAGAAGGTGGTGTTTACGTCCACTACGCCTCCATTGGGGAAGTCGGGTCGGTCGAGATAGACGTAGATGTCGGGTCCAAGCGTGTCGGCCTTTTCGGCTTGTCCTGTGGTGTTGATGCAGAACCGTGTTTCGTTGCCTTTATATTCGCGAGTGCTGTCGCTACTGACGGCGTAGAGTGAGAGTAAGGCGCGGTCCGTGCTGAGGTTCACACCGCGTGGTACTACCATGTCCACATTGAAGCGTCCGTTTTCCACTTTCACGTCGCCTTGGTAGAGTGAGCGCGTGTAGTCCTTGTATACTTTGGGGTTGGCGGACGAGTTGCCTTGCCCTTTGCATGTGATGGTTTCGGCAGGAGCAAAGAGCATGGCAGTGAGTGTGCCGTTGAACGACTCGTCCGTTACGCTGCCTGCGCCTGTGATTTTCCCGGAGAAACGGGTGATGGTTCCGGTGGCAATGGACTGTGTGGTGGAATTGCTGAGCGGTGTGGCGTTGATGCTGTCTATGCTGATTCCGTCGTCGGCATAGGCCAGTTTCAGTGCGGGGTCACCGAGGAGAACGTACTTGAGCTTGTTCATCGTGTAGTCGGAACCGATGGACGATCCGCTGCTGACGAGCTCGTTTTTCGTTTTGCGTAGGGCGGAACCGAATGTGAGGCGGTTGCCTTGTGTGTCTTTGGTGAAAAGATATTTTACTACACCTTTGTCGATGGCTCGGTTGTAGTTGGAGTAGACGGAACGTGCGGCGCAGATTGCTGCCACGGCTCCGCCATTGACGTTGTAGAGCGCGTTGCGTGCCAAGTCGCTTACGGGCTGGTCGTAGGGCGATATTTCGCACGAGGCGTAGATCCATAACGGAAGCGCTTGTGACACGTTGGCAGTCATGTCGTCCTTTGTGATGAGGAACTTGTGGGAAAGTCGGTCGGGCGATCCGTGTCCGTTGTAGTTGAAGATGAGTGCACCTTGCTGCATGAGCTGCTTGAGATGCTCTGTGGCGGCAGGGTAGGTTGTACCTTTGGCCGTTTGTGTGGCGGTGTAGGAGTCGAGATAGAGACGTCGCACGAGGAAACTCTCGCCTGCTACGCGTGAAGTTTGTACGCAGATGGTGTCGGCGTCGGTCATGTGGCTGTTTTCGTCGCCGCTGTCGGCAATGGAGAACATGTGGTTTTTCCAAGCGCCGGTGGACTTGTTGTCCATATATTTTATGGTTTGGTCCACGAGAATTTTTGCCGTGGCAGCGTCGTGACAGGGCATGCGGCCTATGCCGAGATCAATTTTCTCCGATTCAATTTTGCTTCCTTCCGTGTCGTCGAGGAGTCCGTAGTAGTCGTCGGTGACGTAGGAGTGAAGTGTGCCGATGGAGTAGCCCGTGTTGGTGTACGACTCCTGGTCGTTGCGCTCGTAGGCAAGGAGGTAGTCGTCGTGGACGGCGGAGGCATATTCGGCTGTGACGCCTCGGTTGTCCCAAAGGCAGTCGCCGAAGAGTACGAGATATTGTGGCCGTTCGCTGTCGGTGGCGGCTTTGTCGTAGAGCATTTTGAGGTAGCGGCGGTAGGCTGTGGCATCGGGTGTGCCAGAGGAGAATTCGTTGTATATTTCGCCAGCCGTGACCACTTTTGTTGTGAGGCCATCGCGTGTGCGGTGCTCTTGAGCGAGGCGCTCAGCCTGTTCGGTGAGTTTTCCGGACGAAGGTACGATGACGACATACTGAATGTTGGCGTCGGCGTGGAGGTCCTGGTTGCTCACCGTGCCAACGGTCTGCGGCGAAGAGTATTCTTTTTGTTCGTCAACGATGACAAAGCGTTGTGTTCCGTCGGGGGCATAGGCTGTGAGGGTTGTTCCGTCAAGGTCAGATGGAAGGATGGCGGCATCAGCGTTTCCGCTGGATATTTGCCAAACGCGTGTATTGGCCGTGGCGTCGTTGATGATGAGCTTTACGGCACCTTTCACGTTGGGCGAGAAAGCGGCCGCGGGGTTTGAGGCAGAGAGTAGTTGGGGGTACGTGACGCGTATGTAGTTGACGCGTGCCTGTGTGTCGGACGCACGTACAAGGAACGTAGTCTGTTCGCTGTCTATCTGGTTTGTGGAGAACGACGCACGGTAACCACGTGCGCTCTCACCGTCGCCGTTGGCCGTGCTGATGGTGCCACGCGAAAGCACGTTGCCGGAAGCTTCAGCAACGAGGTTTACTGTGGTGGAACTGACGGCGTTGTTGTTGGCAATGTCCCAAGCTATGTCTACGCTAGGGGCAGTGCCCGAGGCGTTGAGCGAAGAGGTGACGAGTCCGGGCAACTGCATCTTGTAGCGTTTTCCGGAACCTACCGTCTCTTGTTCGTAGAAGTCGCGTCCCCCTTCGTACCAGCAGTATCCGTCGTTGTCTGTCAGCGCGTGTGCCTTGACCTGTGTCACTTCGGTGGCGGTTGCAGTGGGCTTCTCGAGCGTAGTGAGGGTTGCGGGTGTGTCGCCTTCGGTAAGGAAATAACAAGAACTGGATGAGAATGCGTTTTGGCGGTGCGAGCCGTCGGTGCTCCAACGTGTGGTGCCCTCGGCGAAGAAAGCTACAGAACTCTCGCGGCGGAGGAGCGGTATTTCCTTGAGGTCGTCCACCCAAGCGTCGCAACCCGTAGTGGAGGCCAGTTCCACGAGGGGACGTCCGCCTTGTCCGTAGAGCTTAACCTTTGCGAGGTCGCTGAAACCCATCTTTTTGAGTTGTGAGGCGCTGAGTTGGTAGATGCCTTCGCTGCTTACTTTTATCTTCACCCATTTGCCTTCAGAGAGCACGCTGTGGTCGGCATATCGGCTCGCGGCCTGTGCCTGTGCCATGGCTTGTGCGGCAAGACGGAACGTCTTGGGCATGTTCTGTGCCGACGACGTTTTTTGGAGTTTGAAACTGGTGAGCAGAAGCCATTTGCCGTTGCGCTCAATGAGGGGAATGAATGAAACGTCCGCCACGGTGTTGCCACGTTCCGTTCCTTGCGTTACGTTGAGCTTGATGTCCTGTGTGGGGCGTGCTCCGAGAGCCTTGAAGCGTGCTTTCTGCGATGCGGTGAGGGCGGTGTATTCGGGGTAGGCTATGCTGAACGTAACGCTTTCTCCGTCAAGGAGCTTTCCGAGTGACACTTGCACCTCGTAGTGAGGAAGTTGGTGCTGCGCAGACCATACGGCAGGAGCGGGCAACTGTACGAAGTCGTCTTGTGCAAGCATTGGACCTGCGGTGAGCAGGGAAAGCAAGAGTACGGATGATATGTGGCGCGTGTGGAATTTCTTCATGTGTGGGTGATTTGCGGTACGGGTGAGGGGGCATTTCACGCTGGAGGTGAATCCTTTCGGCTATTTTACGTTGAATGCGAGGGTGTGTGCACCGTTGAGTGAGGCTTCTACGCGGTCGTTGATGTCTACGTCGAAGCCTTTCTGGTTTGCGGGGAAGAGGAGAATGTCGCCTTGGCGGAGCATGTAGTAACGACTTGCCACATAAATGAAATCAGCCAAGAGGTCTCTCACGTTGCTGAACGTTTCGGCTATGGCGGGTTTGCCGTTGTGTAATGCTTCGCAGCTGATGTTGCCGTCGTTAAGGGCATCTATTATGGGTGTGAAAGTGCCAACGGCCAGTGCGTTGTCGAATCCGCATGCCATGTCCCACGGCAGGCGGAGCGACTTGAGTTCTTCGAGAAACGGGTTGGCGGTGAAATGTATGGCTGGCGCTACGGCATCGTAGTAGCGATGGGCGAACTGGTTGTTGATGCTTCTTCCGAGCCGGTTTATGCGCACAGCGAGGTATAGGTTTGCTGTGCAGCACGGTGCGAAGTCTGGTATGAAGAACGGTGCTTTTGCACCGAGCAGTGCTGTGTCGGGGAGTGTGTGAATGGGATTGGGGAAATAACCTCTTTTGAGACTCTTGTGGAGAGGTACAGACATGAGAATCTTCATGGTGGCGTTAGGCTTCGTAGAGGTGAAAGATGCGTTCCATTAGTTTCCATTTCTCTGCAGAACCAGCGTTCGCCGAGGCTTGCTGGTAGCGTGCTGTGAGTTCTTCCCACTCTGCTTGTCGTGGCAGGGTGGCGAGTTGGCTCATGGCTTTGTTCCAGTCGGTGCTTTCGGCCATTTCCACTATCATGAAGAGGCGTGTGCCCAAGAGGTATATTTCCATCTCGAGAATGCCTACTTGACGTATTCCCTGTATGATTTCGGGCCATATGCCGTCCTTAGCGTGGAGCTTGCGGTAGGTGGCTATGAGTTCGGGATTGTCGCGCAGGTCGAGCGTTTGACAAAAACGTTTGGTGGGGCCGTCGAACTTTTTTACGGCATATCCTTCAGTGAGGTCAATCTTCATGTTGCAGGTTGGTTTGCTTCGGTTTGGGAGCAGGTTGCTTGCTTTGCTCCTTACCTTTATTATATATGATAAACGTATAATCGGGGCAAATATTGCCTCGCTGCTTAGCGAAACGCTTTTTGCCCCGATGTGGTTTGTTGCTTTAGCGCACGTAGACCTTGTGGTTGTTCACTACGTAGATGCCGGCGGGAAGTCCGTCGAAGGCATGGTCGGCGCGCACGTTGCGGCGTACAGCGAAGCCTTTTGTGTCGTAGACGTTGACAAAGCCCCCGTTAGCTGTGTTGATAACTTGGTGTATGGCGTCGCTGTTTTGCTTGACAAAGAGTTGTACGGCAGTCTGTGTGCTGGTGTAGCAGGCGAAGCGCGGAGCGCTTGCGTTGTAGGAGATGAGGCGTGAGGGGTAGGCGAGGGGAGATATTTCGGCAGTGCCGTCGGAGGCAATGCTGATGGTCCACTGCGCGTTGCTCTCGGTGCAGGTGTCAGAAGTGTTGAGTTTGTTCTTGTTGGAAGTCAGTGCAAGGTATACGTTAGAAGCAGCGTCGTAGAGTGTCCATGCTCCGCTTGTACCGCCCACCGTGAGTGCGTAGGGTTTTCCGCTTTCGCCCGTGGAGGTGGTGATAGCAGTGCCGTCGGTGAGTTCTACGCTGGCATAGGTGCGGATGTCGGAGCTTGCTGCGGCCATAGCTGTGGCTTGGCTTGTGCACACGATGAGCACTTCGCTGCCAGCGCTGACTGATGCAGCGTCGGTGGCCATCACGTAAACAGCTTCGCCTTCGGAAGGCTCGGGAGTAGGATCGGGTGTGGGGTCAGGAGTAGGGTCTGGTGTGGGGTCGGGCGTCGGGTCGGGTGTAGAACCGTCGGGCTTGACGTATGCCACGGGGTCGAAGGCGGTTGACGTCATGGTGCCCCAAACGTATTGCTCGAGTCCGGGATAGTCGATGTAGGGGTTTCGGTTATGCTGAATTTGGTAGATGGCTTCGTTGCGCTTTGTTTCCTTCTCGCTGACAGGGTCTTGCATAGACCAGCGGAGGAGCATGGTGAGTGCCCAGTTTGTAAAAGCCGGATATTTGTTGCCGGCGAGCATGGGGCTGCTCCATGAAGCCACTTTGTCTTCGTAGGCCGTTGCCATGTAGAAGTAGGAACGTGCGAGGTCGCCTTTGTACTCGTCGGCGGGCTCAAACACGATGCCGGTGTAGCCTGAAACGGTTGATGTGCCGAGTTTTGAGAAATCGTTGTTCGATTTGTAGCGATCTCCGTCGGTTTCGCCTAAGGGGTAGTTGGAGCGTCGGCCGTTGACATATCCGTCTGTGGGGTAAATG
Organism: bacterium; assembly: GCA_963656685.1. Lineage (GTDB taxonomy): Bacteria > Bacteroidota > Bacteroidia > Bacteroidales > Bacteroidaceae > Alloprevotella. The sequence goes on from CAVKJJ010000017.1 coordinate 38,089, forward strand.
TGGAAGAGGTCGGTATACATAGGCTTGGCATCGTTGAACCAGCTTTTGGGAAACGAGTGTTCGCGGTTGTATGAGTCGCCTTCTTTACTGTAGTTGGCACCTTGTTTGGAGCCACCGGGTACGTAGTTGGTGGTGTTGGAGTAGATGTCCCAAATCTTACCGTCTTCGCGCACATCGGTGCTTTTGAAGTCGGTCCATATCTTGTCGTACGAACTTGCCGTGTGTGAAGCTATGATGTCGGCGAGGGCCGTTTTGAGTGCGCTGCCTTTTTTGCCTTTGGCAGAAGAGTAGTAGTCGGGGGCGGTTTGTGCGAGCAGGGTTACTGCCAGCACAAAGAGCGTGCTCAGCGCCTTGATGCGCCGTGTGATGGTGTGTTGCATGAGTGAGAGAAAAACTTTTGTTGCGTTTAGGACAACAAATTTGGCTTTTTTTCTTGAGATTGGCTTGCTTGCGGTTGTGAAAAATGGGTGAAGAATTGCTTTCCCGCGTGGGATGGATGGGGAATGGGAGTGGGGCGTGCCTTGATGAGTATATGTACCAAAAGGTAAATGAGTCTCGCGCGCGTACGCGTATACACGGAAGTTTGTGCAACCAACCTTCAGCCTTCAGCCGAGGACGCAGAAATATGCACTTTTTGTGCACATCTACGCATGATGGCTGAAGGCTGAAGGTTGGTTGCACAAACTTCTGTGTAGGGGCACGTACGCACTGCGTACCGAAATGTTTGTACCGAATTTTTTAAGCAAGTTCTGTAATGGGGGGGGGAGGCAAATGGTTTTGTTTCACATACCATGCCTTGGATTTCTTACGGCGTGCCTTGGAGTTTTTACGCCAAGCTTTGGTGTGTAGAGAATATCGTCTTCTTGACAAAAAAACTTGAGACGTGTGGTGTCTAATGTGGCAAGAGGCCTTGCCGATAAGCATTGCCGATGAGTTCGGCGATGTTTTTTGATGACGTCTTTTTCAAGAGCTGGCGGCGGTGGAAGTCTACGGTGTGGGGAGATATGAAGAGTTTTTCGGCAATTTCGTTGCTGCTCATACCTCTGGACAATAAGTCCAGTACTTCCATTTCGCGAGAGGTGATATTTTCGCTCTTTTCTGCCATGCCGTTTTGCTCCATTCGGTTGAAAAATGTTTCTGTTTTTTAGCAAAATTATGCACGGACGTTTCATCGTTCCAATTAAAAAGTACGGAAACTCAAGCTTGAGAATGCAAAACTATTGTTTTCCGTAGGTGTATGGCTATGGTTTTCGGTAGATGAAGCGGTCTTTTTAGGAGCATTTCGTTTGGGCAAAGAGCGCGAGGGATAGACTAATTTGGTGGTTCCATGATAAAGTTGTATACTTGCAGTATAATAGGGTGGTTCTATAAATTACCACCGCATAATGTACAAAATCGCTTATGTGGCGTTTTGTCATCTTTCGGGCTCTTTTTCGCCCCTTTTGCTTGTTCGCTCAGTCGCATAGCCCGCTATGCTCCTTTGCTCACAAACAAAATGGACGAAAAATAGCACCGAAATCTGACAAAGCTTATTTATAGAACCACCCTATTTTTAACCGACAGCAAAACATGAAATATCCTATAGGCATACAGGATTTTAAGAAAATCATAGAGGGCGGCTATGTGTATATAGATAAAACTCGTCTCGTTTATGATTTAGTTCATAATGGTAATATCTATTTTCTGTGTCGCCCCAGGCGATTCGGAAAGTCTCTGCTCGTATCTACCTTGAAATGCTATTTTGAGGGGAAGAAAGAACTGTTCAATGGGCTTGCTATTGAAGAGTTGGAGACAGAGTGGAAGCAGTATCCGGTGTTCCATATCGATTTTAACGGAATAGATTTTACCGAGGCGGGAAGTCTTGACAAGGTGCTGGAGGAATTCGTTTCCAGCTCGGAACGACTTTATGGTAGAGACGAGTTGGCACTGACATTGGGAAGCCGTTTCAAGGCCGTGTTACGGAATGCCCATCAGAAGACCGGTAACAGAGCCGTGGTGCTGATAGACGAGTACGACAAGCCTTTGTTGGACGTTATGGACTTAGACGCTCCTATAGATACAGCACTCGGAAAGATGACGCTTGAGGAGTATAACCGCAATCGCCTCAAAGGATTTTACTCTGTCTTCAAGGCTGCAGATGCCGATTTGCAGTTTGTTTTGTTGACTGGTGTCACCAAGTTTTCGCAGGTAAGCGTATTCAGCGGTTTCAACCAGCCCGACGACATCAGTATAGACGAACGCTATGAGGCTCTTTGCGGAATCACCGAAGAGGAATTGTTTGTCACTTTTGATGAGCCCATCAGAGCAATGGCTGCAAGATACAAAGTGTCGGCGGCGGAGATGAAGCATAAGCTGAAGCGTAAGTATGACGGCTATCATTTCAGCCCCAATATGCTCGATGTCTACAATCCGTTCAGCATTTTGAATGCCCTGAGCAAAAGAATGCTGAGCGACTTTTGGTTTGCAACGGGAACACCAACTTATTTGATTCGTTTGCTGTCTCATTGTAGGGAAAATCTGAATGAACTGACCGGAAAATATTATCCAACGAGTAGTTTCGTGGATTATCGTGCCGATGTTGAGGCTCCCTTGCCTATGATTTATCAGAGTGGCTATCTAACCATTAAGGATTGGAATATGAACACCAATTCTTATCTCTTGGATTTTCCTAACGACGAGGTGAAAAATGGGTTTTTGACAATGGCTGCGACCAGTTATCTGCAACCCCAAGAGCCTACGGATGCTTTCGTCCTGCAAGTTGTAAACGTGATGGAGACAGGCGACTGCGAAAAGTTGGAAAAGCTACTTACGTCCTTCTTTGCCAGCATTCCGTATAGCCAGCGCCGTAAGGATGACGAGCGGGAGAAGGAGCGTTACTTTCAATATACCTTCTATCTCATCCTTCGAATGATTAGTAGCTTCACGGTCTATATCGAGAAGGAGCAGAGCGAGGGCAGGGTGGATTGCGTTGTGGAGACTCCGAAGTATGTCTATATCTTTGAGTTCAAGCGTGACGGTTCGGCACACGATGCGCTTAACCAAATAGAAGAAAAGGGATACGAAAGAGAGTATGTTGCGGACAGCAGAACTGTCTTTCAGATAGGTTGCAACTTCTCTTCGAAGACCGGAACGATAGATGAGTGGAAGGTGAAGTGATTCCTTCCGGTTTCGTCTTCTAAGGGGGCGAGGTTTCCTTACGATCTATGCGGTCGTTACGGATGGTTTTGCGTGTTGCGCTTTGAAGGCGCAAGCGTATGGGGTCACGTCTCTGACGTGACTTATGAGCGCGATGAAATATAGCGCAGCACGCAGAAACCTCCGCGAGGCCGTGTAGAGCGTGACGTTTTGAAAACGTCACCCCCATGGAGGCGAAGTACGTGAGAGCTCCGTGAGGCTACAACAAATCATTAAAGCGGGAGAAGGAGTCCCATCTCGTGTGCGTGTTCAATCATCATTGCCACATTAGTCACGGAAATCTTTTTCATGATGCGGCGGCGGTGAAACTCCACGGTGTTGGCCGAAATGCCCAGTTTGTGTGCCGTCTCTGCCGCCGAAAGACCGTTGGCCGTGTGCCGTATCACTTCGAGTTCTCTTTCCGAAAATTCTGAGGGACAGAGTTTGAGTTGTTGCATGAGTCGCACGAAGGATGTGCTGTAGTATCCGTTGCCTTTCGTCGCGGCTTTCACCGCACGCAGGAGTTCCGATGGAGGGTCGGACTTGACCACCACAGCGTCGGGGTCCGCCTTGAGAATTTGGCGTACGGTCCACGGCTCTTCGTGCATGGTGTAAATGATGATGACCGCCTGTGGATTTATTTCCTGTAGTGTGCTGCAGAGTTTCAAACCGCTTTCTCCTTTCAGTTCCAGGTCGAGGATAACAGTGTGGATGGGTTCGTGCTCCATTATATATAAAGCATCGGTTGCCGAAGAAGCACTTCGCACTTGAGCGGAGGGGAAGTGGCGGAGAATGAGCGAAGTAAGCCCTTCTGTCACGATGGGGTGGTCGTCAACGAGGAGTATTGTCATAGATTACTTGTGAGTTTGGGCGTTTTTGTGGTTCTTGTTTCGAAAAGCGCCCTATTTGTGCATAGTGTACGTCACGTTTATGCAGAACGTTCCGTGTTCGTGTGTAATGCGGGCGTCAGCTCCGATTTTCTTTGCCCGTTGACCGATGGTTTCAAGTCCTATGCCGCGGCTTTTTGTCTGGAATGCCTGCGGTGTCGGTGGCTCGCTCTCGTTGCTGACGGCTATGCCGATGTTGGAGCCTTCGCCGCTGAGGCTCACTCTGACGGGCGCTCCGTTTCCGTGTTTTAGCGCATTGGCTGTGGCTTCCTGCACAATGCGGTAAAGTTCGTATGCCGCTTGTTGGGGAATGCGTTTCCACGCATAGTCTTCTGCAGCGTGGAGTGTATATACCACGTTCTCCTCCTTTGAAAGCGCAGCAATGTAAGCCACTACTATTTCAGGGAGCGAAGCATTGTCCAGTTGGGGTGGCATGAGCGCGTGCGAAAGTTTCCGCACGTCGCGCCATATGTTGTGGAGGCGGTTGGAGAGGTCGCCGTTGGGGATATCTTCGGTGAGAGTAAGAGCGAGAATGTCGTTGCACACACCGTCATGAAGTTCGGCAGCCAAACGCTCGCGTTCGCGTTCCATGCCGCGAAGGTAGTTCTCGGCTTCTTTCAGTTTAGCAAGTTTTGCTCTTGTTCGTCTTTCGCGGTAGAAATAAAACAGCGAGAGCAACAAGAAAGCAACGACGCCCCAGAGGGTAAGTTCGCGTCGCTTCATCGCCTCTTCCTTGTGCGCCATCTGCTCAATCTTCATTTCCTTCTCCAACGTCTTGTAACGTACGGAGAAGTCGCTCAGCATTTTGTCAATGTCCGACTGGTTCACCCTTGCTAGTTGCGAATAAGCCGAGTCAATTGCCACCCGTGCTTCTTCAGTTCTCCCCATCGCCTTGAGACAATGCGATTTTTCGGCAAGGAGTCTATGCGTAGGCATCGCCTGATTTGTTGCGCTGGTGTGCAGCATGCTGTCGAGAATGGTAAGTTGCGCTTCGTAACGTCCCTCTTTCCCGAGCATCGCAGCTTTGATTTCAAGAATGCCCAACACCCCGTTGCTCGTGGCGCTCACACCTTTCGTCGCACTGTCGGCCTTCGCCATGTAGAAATGTAGACGATTGTCGTCACGGAGTTGAACCAAAGCTTTAAGCAGAGGCGACAGATATTTGAGTGTGAGCACATTGTAAGCGGCGTGTTCTACATCCTCCCATCTCTCCTCAAGCAACGAGACCGCCTCTCGGCAAGAGTCCTGGCGGAGCAGGATGGAGCCGCGTGTGGCTCGTGCAGAGAGCGCTTCGATGGTGTCGGCGCTAGCCTCGGCGGCTTTTTCTGCACGAAGGGCAAACGATGAAGCTTCGCGATAGCGCGCCACTTCGCTGTAGAGCACAGCAAGGCAGTTGCAGAGATACACTTCGTACTCTGCGTTGTGCTCCTTTACGGCCAGTTCCACACCGCTTCGATACACGGCAAGTGCCGAGTCCACATTTCCCGTTCGTCGTAGGGCAATGCCCCTTGTGCCGCAAAGGTTGAGCATGGCGTCCGTGTTGTGCGTGCGTTCGGCAAGCGTGGTGGCGGAGTCGGCCGTGTGGAGCGCTTCGTCCATGCGTCCCATGTCCACGAGTGCTGTGGTCTTTTCGCAAAGCAGGTAGCAACGGGTGGAGTCGGCGGGGACCATCAGCAACGCCGAGTCGGCAAGGGCAATGGCTCGCCCCTTCTCGCCGCCAGCATTGGCTTCTGCCGATTGTTCGAGAAGAGCATACGCTTTGGCATCGCTGTTTGCATTTGTCGCAGACCTTCTGCAGCTCGCCATACAGAGTGTGGCGATGAGCAGAAGTAGAGGAAGGGTAGGGAAGTGGTTCATGGCAGTGAGAGCGTGTGCGAATATTGTTGTTGCAAAAATGGGTAAAGTTTTTCGCTTTCAGCCCAACAGTGAACGCTTTTCTTTCGTGCGGAGCGAAAAAGCCTCAGAGAGGCCAGTTTGAAAAAACTGCAGCGTAAAGTTTGTATATCTCAAGATTTTTGACGTATTTTGTGATAATATTGTGCAAACACTGAATACTGCTAATAAGTTACCATAGTATGATTATTGACAACAAAGTAGATCGTTATCCTGATGACGGACTCAATATAGTGACCGTATGGGATTTCCTCAAGCAATACGCAGGCAAGGAAACCGGTGAAACTGGAAGGCTAGATATAGTTACAGGTTACTTTACCATTTTTACTTTGAGCAAGTTGTACGAAGAAATGCCCGCTGAGAACCACTATCGTGTCATCTCCTCTGAGATGGTCGGCGACGACTACAAGAAGGATGTTATCGTGAATCTTCTCAGCGACGACATGGACATCATGCACATTGGCAATCTTGACAAACATGCCCGTCAGGCCATTGCTTTCCTCGAGCGCGACACGGTGGAGATGCGTGCTGAAATTCCAGACTTCTGTCATGCCAAGGCATACATCTTTCACAACGACAAGCCTTCTCACGCAAGTTTTTACGTGACAGGTTCTAGTAATCTCACCCCTGCAGGTGTGGGACTCAAGCCCGTGCCCAACGTGGAACTGAACATTGCGGAGAACTGTAACTGCAGCAATGCCGACTACAGTGAACTCCGCAAATGGTATGAGGACATATGGAGCAAAGCCCGTACTGAAGTGCCGGAGGACAGCGAGAACAAGAAATCTCCTAAAATCCCGGTCAAAGACTACTTTATTCGCAAAATCAAGGAATACTTCCGGACCTATACTCCCGAGGAAATTTACCACAAGATACTCTTCGAACTTTTCCATTCCGAATTAAATCTTGAAGGAGGAATAGAACATACGCGCGACATGAGTCTTCTGCAGACAAGTGTCATCTGGAAAACCCTTTTCAACTATCAGCAGAAAGGCGTCATCTCGCTCATCAAAATGCTCCGTAAGTACAACGGTGCAATCCTTGCCGATGCTGTAGGTCTTGGTAAGACCTTTTCGGCTCTTGCCGTCATTAAGTATTTCCAAATCCAGAACTACACCACCGTGCTGCTCTGCCCGAAAAAGTTGGAACAGAACTGGACCCAGTATCTCTACGGTGCTGGCTCGCGCTTCGACAAGGACGAGTTCAAATACAAAGTTCGTTTCCATACCGACCTTCAGAACGAACGTATGCAGACGGCTTACGACACCTTCCGGCTCGACTACTTGCAGACCCGCAAGAAGGTGCTTGTAGTCATCGACGAAAGTCACAACCTACGCAACGAGAAATCCGGTCGTTACGTGGAGTTGATGAAGTCGCTCATCCAAAACCAGGAAGGACAGGACAAACGCAACGTAAAGGTGCTTATGCTCTCCGCCACTCCTATCAACACGGGACTCCGAGATGTAAAGGGGCAGTTCAACCTCATAGGTCACGGTGTGGACAACGCCTTCGACAATCAGGAGTTTGGCGTAGAATCGCTCGAAAACACTTTCAAGGACGCTCAGGCCAAATACACCACATGGTGCAAAGAGGAAGACCGTACCATAGGCGGCTTCGTAAAGATGCTTCCCCAGAAGTTCTTTAACCTTACCGACAAACTCATCGTTGCCCGTACACGTAAACTTATAGAGAAGACGCTTGGCGAAGACCTCGGCTTCCCCGACAAGGAACGCCCGACGAACATCTACCAAGGTGTCGACCACTTCGGCAATTTCAAGACCACCGAAGAAATTTATCAAGCCTTTGAAGCCTTGAACCTCACGGCCTATCAGCCTTCCCTTTTCCTGCACGAAACCTGTGACGCCGCACGGCGAGAAGCATCAGCCGAATGGGATGACGACATAAACCGCGAAATGTTCCTCGTGAAGATGATGTGCATTCTCTTCATGAAGCGCCTTGAGAGTTCCTGGTACGCTTTGCAGACCACGGTGAAAAAAGTGCTCGATGTCCACCAGAACACACTGGCAAAGGTCGTTAAGTACGACGATGAAGGCATCGACGACATCATTCGCACCGGTGAGGACGTTGACGACGAGGACTACGACGAACCCTTCGTGCACCGCCGTCAGATTAAGGTCTCCGACATCAGAAACCTCAAAGGCTTCAAGCGTGGACTGCAGCACGACTGCAAACTGCTCGCTGAAATCTACCAAAGTCTGCACGACTTTGAGCAGCGCTATCGGGCAAAACAAGAACAAGATCTCAAACTCAACGAACTGGTCAATATTCTCAACCGCAAGAAGACGGCAACCAACAAAAAGGTTGTCATCTTCACCGCCTATGCCGACACCGCAAAGTTCATCTTTGACGAACTGAAGGAGCGCGGCTTCATGCGCATGGCTTCAGCCTCTGGCACAGACATTCAGACAACCGGCCGCCATTCCAGCAAGAACTTTACCGAGATTCTCCAGAGCTTTGCTCCCTACAGCAAACTCTACAAAGAACTCGATTGGGACGCTCTCTACGAAGCGAACCTCGACCCCGTCAAGTATTACAAAGAGGAAAGCCAACGTTGGGATGTACCTTATAATATTTGGCTGAAACTCGTCAAGAAGAATAGCCCCCACTATGCACGGCTCATCGACGACGGCATCGACATACTCATAGCCACCGACTGCCTCTCCGAAGGACAAAACTTGCAGGACGCCGACATGCAAATCAACTACGACATTCATTGGAATCCCGTGCGCCTCATTCAGCGTTTTGGACGTATTGACCGCATAGGGTCGCCCAATGCAAAAATCTCGTGCGTCAACTTCTGGCCGGCAAAGTCCTTTGAGGACTATCTCCATCTCGAAGCCCGCATACAGGACCGCATGTCCATCATGAACCTTGTGGGCAGCGAGACGCAGGTGGTCAACGATCAATACAAGAAAATGGTAGAGGACAATCCGCTGCAGGACAAAAATGCCGACCGCTTGCTCGAAGAACTCAGTCGCAACAGTATCTCCGACATTGAGTCGCCCCGTACACTCTCTCTCAAGGACTTCTCCTTCGAGTCTTACCGCCAGGAGTTGGTGGACCACTACGCAAAGCAGCAAGACTTCTATCGTAAAATGCCGAACGGCGTGTTCTCTGGTTTCCGAAACCAAAGTGCTGACCATCCCGATATGCCAGAGAGTCTCGTGGCGCTTGTTGGCTACCCCAAGAAGCCTGAGGGAAAGGCGCAACACACCTATTCCGAACTTTACCTCGTGTGTCAACCCGTTGACGACGCTCCGGAATGGACGGAAATCAACAAGGCCGATGTTCTGGAGTTCCTGCGGAAGAACAAAACCGCCGACCGTTACGTTCCGCAGTGGATTACGGAAAGCGACACGGAACGCGTCGGCCGTCTTTCAGCGGTGCTCAAGGAGTGGATGCACGCCAAAGCGCCCAAGCAAGCTGTCAGAAACATAAGAGACATGCTCAAGCGCAAGAAAGTAAGTACTCCTGCCGACAGCAAGAAAACGCAACTTCAAGAGGACAAGTTCAAAATCCAAAACTTCGACCTCATCGTCTGGGAGTATGTAACAAGTAACTGACGCCGTCGCGGACGCTACAGCGTGCGTTAGCCATGGGGGTGACGTTTCCTGAAAGTCACGTTCTACACGGCATAAAAGCATGTATCTAATGTTCGTGTAGAGCGCGAGGTTTTGAAAACCTCGCCCCCATGGAGCATTTGAAAGCCCCAATCTAAATCCGAAACTTCAGAAAATAACCGTCACAATGATCGAGACGCTTAAACAATTCACATCTGGCACAGACCTCTATCTTGCCACATCGGCCCTGTTTGACAAACTGAACGTAAAGTTAGACCGCGAGACTGCCCAAACTATCAATATGACCGAACTCTTCGATGGTCAAATGCCTGCCTACTTGTCTCAAGCCCTTCAGAGTATAGAAAGTACCTATTTCATTGGCCTCGTCAACGATCAGTCGCTTGCCGGAGCCAAGTCCGACGTCACTCTCCACAACGTGGAAGAGACAGTTCAACACGAAGGTAAGTACGACGGTATGTTCGTTTTTGCCTGCGAAGCCAAGAAAGGTGCTTCTCTTACCCGCACCATAGCTTCGGCTTTGACCCGTGGTTTTAACAGGATGGCGGCGTCCTGTCCCGTCATACTCGTCATTCGACAAGGCGACCTTCTCTCCCTTGCCACTTGCGAACGTACGGAATACGCTCAGCCTAAGGCAAAAGGCACAGGAGAACGACTCGGCAAGGTGAGCATTCTGCGCAACGTCGACTGTAGCAATCCTCATCGAGGGCACGTCGACATTCTCAAATCTTTGGGCGAGAAGTCCTTTTCTACCTTCGATGATCTCTACAAGCACTGGATGGAAGTGTTCTCCAACGAGCTGCTCACCCGAAAGTTCTACAACGAACTCTCCGACTGGTATGCCTGGGCCGTACAGATTGTGCGCTTCCCCAACGACCTCAGCACCACTGCCGACGATGCGAAGTACAACCACGAGGGCTGCATACGCCTCATTACGCGACTCATCTTCGTCTGGTTCCTCAAACAAAAGCATCTCATCCCCGAAGAGTTCTTCGACGAGAACTACATCCGTGAGAATTTCATTGAGAATTTCGACCCGCGCGACAAGCAGAACGACCACTACAACACTGAGGAAAGTAAATACTACCGACTCATCCTTCAGAACCTCTTCTTTGCCATGCTCAATTGCCCCATTGTGGCAGAAGGCAAAAAGACGCCTAACAACCGTCGTTTCCGTGGCGACGGACAGAAGGGCTTTGTGCGCGACGGCTTCAACGTGAACACGCTCATGCGTTACAAGAATGATTTCAAGGCCGGTGGCGCAGACAAGTTCATGAAGTTGGCCAACCGAAACGTTCCGTTTCTCAACGGTGGACTCTTCGACTGCCTCGACAACAAGGATCGCAGTAACGGCAAGCCACTGTTCTATTACGACGGATTTTCAGAACGCAAAGAGTCGCTTGCATCGCTCTTCTTCCCCGACTGGCTCTTCTTCGGCGAAGAAGCCGGTAGTGGCATAGACCTCAGCCAGTGGTATGCCGACAAAAAGAAAAAGAACGTTTCGGCACGTGGCATCATTGACATCCTTAAGCGCTACAGCTTCACGGTGGAGGAAAACACACCTTACGACCAGGAAGTGTCGCTCGATCCCGAACTCCTCGGCAAGGTCTTCGAGAATCTCCTTGCGGCCTACAACCCCGAAACGAAGCAGACGGCGCGCAAGCAGACAGGCTCGTTCTACACACCACGCGAAATTGTGCAGTACATGGTCGACGAAAGCCTCGTGGCGCACCTCAAGCGCATGTGCGGAGACGACAAAGAACCCCTCTACCGCTCCCTCCTCAGCTATGCCACGGACTGTGTGGAACTAGACGACAAACTCCGCAAGGACATCATGACGGCCATCTACAACTGCCGTGTGCTCGACCCCGCCTGTGGTTCTGGAGCGTTCCCTATGGGCGTGCTCCAGCAGATGGTGCATATCCTCAAGCGTATCGACCCCACCAATAAGATGTGGAACGAAATGATGGTCAGTATGGCCATACAGGAAGCTAAGAAGGAATTCGAAAAGACGGCTTCGGGCGACACTGCTCAAAAGGCAAAGATTGAAGAGAACCGCCAGGCTCGCCTTGCCGACATCGAGAGTGCGTTCAACCGCAGCATAAACGACCCCGACTATGCCCGCAAACTCTACCTCATAGAGCGTTGTATCTATGGTGTGGACATCCAGCCCATCGCCACACAGATAAGCAAACTCCGTTTCTTCATCTCCCTCGTGGTGGACCAAAAGCCCACCACGGACCCCAAGCAAAACTTCGGAATCCGTCCGTTGCCCAACCTGGAGGCGAAGTTCGTGACGGCAAATACGCTCATCCCTCTCGACCGTAAGCGCGACTTGTTCTCTGATATCGACGATTTACGTGATTACGAAGAGCAACTCCGCGAAGACAATCACCAAATCTTCAATACACGCAAAAACTCCGTGAAGCGTGAACTTCAAGAGCATATGCGCGTCACCCGTATAAATATGGCCCAAGCCATGGAAAATGAAGGTATTGTTGGGGCTAAAGGACACGACCAACTTGTAGGTTGGGACATGTTCGACCAAAACGCATCGGCCAGCTTCTTTGATCCGGAATGGATGTTCGGCATTAAGGGGGGGGTGGATATTGTAATTGCAAATCCACCGTATATTAGTATTCAAGGCTTAAGCGTACAACAAAAGAAAGAATACAAACAACTATTCAAATTCTTCTACCTCCGTTATGATATGTTCGGTTGTTTCATAGAAAAAGGTTTGGATTTTCTTAAGCAAGGAGGTCTCTTGACATATATACAGCCAAGTGTATTCTTGAATAGTAAGTCGTTTATGTACTGTCGGGAATATTTGGTCAAAAATTGTACATTGCATAATTTAGACCTTCTGAAAGATGGGGTCTTTGAGTCTGCAGTGGTTCCAACAATGATAATGGTAGTAGGCAAAGATAAATCATCTGGACATAAAATACAATGTTCTCAGGGAAATGATCTAGCCAAGAAATATGTTATTAATCAAGATTCATTCTTAAAAACTGATGCCAATGTTTTTAATATGAACCTAAATGAAACTGTAGCCTCTTTTATAGAGAAAACACAACAAGGCTGTGTGTTGTTGGGTGATATAGCTAGAGTTTCAAATGGAATTAACACGGGCGATTTATCAGCGTACTTGCGTCAAAGCATGGTGCCTAAATCCTTTAAAGTTCTTAAGGGTGGTTC
>CAVKJJ010000018.1:0-48493 GCA_963656685.1 bacterium
GAAGGCGAAGCCACGCAAAAGCGTCCGTGACGCCGTTACTTGTTAAGTAACGGACAAAAAGTAATATATTTGCAGCGCATAAAAACATAGAAAGGAGTAGCGACTCTTACCATATGCCCCGAAGTTGTGTCTCATCTATTTTATTCAGGCAAAAAACACTTCTCTCTCTCTTCTTTTTTGCCAACGCAACTCGGGGCTTTTTCTTATCTTTGCGCTGCTAACCGCAAGGTTTTCATAAAAAGATACCACGAACAATAACCCCCGTTTTTATTTTCACATGAAGAAGACAAGAGCTGCCGTAGTAGGCTACGGCAACATTGGCCGCTACACGCTCCAAGCCCTCGAAGCCGCCCAGGACTTCGAAGTAGCCGGCATCGTGCGCCGTCAGGGAAGCACCAACTGCCCCGAAGAACTCAAAGGCTACAGCGTAGTGAGCCACATCTCAGAACTCCACGACGTGGACGTCGCCATTCTTTGCACCCCCACGCGTAAGGTAGAAGAATATGCCAAGGAAATCCTTGCCTTGGGCATCAACACCGTCGACTCGTTCGACATCCACAGTCAGATTGTAGACCTCCGCCGCTCCCTCGGCGAAGCTGCCCGCCAGGGCGGAGCCGTGAGCATCATCAGCGCCGGATGGGATCCGGGTTCCGACTCCGTGGTGCGCACCCTCTTGCAAGCCATCGCCCCCAAGGGCATCACCTACACCAACTTCGGCCCCGGAATGTCCATGGGCCACACCGTAGCCGTCAAAGCCGTGCCCGGAGTGAAGAAAGCCCTTTCCATGACCATCCCCACCGGCACCGGCATTCATCGCCGCATGGTCTACGTGGAGATTGAGGACGGCCACGATTTTGCCACCGTGGCAGCCGCCATCAAGGCCGACCCCTACTTTGCTTCCGACGAGACGTACGTAACGCTCGTGCCTTCCGTCGACGATGTCATCGACATGGGCCACGGCGTGAACCTCACGCGCAAGGGCGTGAGCGGAACGACGCAAAACCAGCTCTTCGAGTTCAACATGCGCATCAACAACCCCGCCCTCACCGGCCAGGTGCTCGTGTGCGTGGCGCGTGCCTCCATGCTCCAGAAGCCCGGTTGCTACACCATGGTCGAAGTGCCCGTCATTGACCTCCTCCCCGGCGACCGCGAGGAAAACATTCGCCACCTCGTGTAATATACGACCTACAGACGTCAAGTGAATGCGAATGCCAAAGACACTATTTTGTGTTTTCGGCATTCGTTTCTCGTTTTACGAGTCTACGTTTTGGGCAAAATAGTAACAGAATGAGTTTCAACGAAAAAATATTTGTACTTTTGCCCAAAGAGTACTCAAAACCGCATCAACGAACGCATGGCTAGATACATCAACCCTTTTACCGACTGGGGGTTCAAACGCATTTTCGGACAGGAGTTCAGCAAAGATTTGCTCATCAGTTTCTTGAACGACCTTTTTGAAGGAGAGTTCTGCATCAAAGACGTTACGTTCAAAGACAAAGAGCAACTTGCTGAGACAAAAGACCTTCGAGGTTGCATCTTCGACATCTATTGCGAAACAGACTCCGGCAAGCACTTCATCGTAGAGATGCAGAACCGTTGGGTACCTTTCTTCATCAACCGGTCCGTATTCTACGCAAGCCGTGCCATCGCCTCACAAAGGAGAAGAACAGATGGCGATCCCGAAGGCGCATTGTACAAGTTGCTACCCGTCTACGTGGTGTGCATTATGAACTTCATGCCAAGAGAAGGCGAAGTAACGAAGTTCCGCACTGATGTCGCATTACGAGAGAAAGGAAGCGAAACTGTCTTTTCCGACAAACTACGTTTTGTCTACCTATCTCTTCCATTCTTCGACAAGAAGGAGGAAAAGGACTGTACGACCGACTTTGAAAAATGGATTTATATTCTCAAGCATATGGAAGCATTGGAAAGAATGCCATTCACGGCACAGAAAAAGATATTTAAGCGCCTTGCCGATCTTGCTGACATCAAGTGCCTGAGTCAAGAAGACCAGGAGAAATACGATGAAAGCCGCAAGGTGGCAGACGACTACTATTCCGGCCTTTATGGTTCCTATATCAACGGGCTTGAAGAGGGTAAAACGCAAGGCATGGCGCAAGGCGAACAAAAGAAGAGCCGCGACATTGCACTAAAGATGCTAAAAGCAGGAATACCTTCTGCCCAAATCATTGTGTTTACAGGACTTACTGAAGCCGACATTGAAGCACTGAAATAAAAAACAAGTCCAATAAAGAAACCCGCCGTGCATTTGCGAGAAGCAATGCACGGCGGGTTCATTTTTTTTGAGCGTTTACTTAGAACATGTAGCTTACGCCGATGTTGAAGTTGGAGTTGTGGTGGCCGTCCTGTCCGTCGGCAGTTTCACCGAGGCTGGAGAAGCCGTACTCGTAACCCATGTGTACCTGGAAGCCGCTGGCCTCAACACCGATGCGAACGCCCCAGCCTCCGTCGAAGGTCTGAGCGCCGTTGTCGCCGAAGAAGTCGGTCTCGGAACTCTTGTTGTAGCTGCTGTCGAAGTTGTTGGTCACTTCGAACTTCTGCTTACCGGCGCAGCCGAAAGCGAAGTAAGGACCGGTCTGGCCGAAGATGCTCACGCCGTCACCTACGTTAAAGCGGTAACCGAAGTCGATGGGGATCTGGATGTAACCGGGGTTGCTCTTCGTCGTACCAGTGATGGTGTAGCCGAGTGCGCTCTGTGAAGTTTCGTACTTGCTACCCTTCTGTGACCAGAGGAGACCAGCGTTCATGTAGAAGTTGTTGGTGAAGTTGTACTCACCGCGAAGACCCAAGGTGAAACCAAGGCGCCAGTCGGAGTTCATGTTAGTGATCTTGGCTACGTTCATGCCGCCTTCAACGCCTACGCGGAAAGAGCCAGCCTTCTGAGCCTGGGCTGTCATGGCACCACAAGCGAGCAATGCCATTACCATTAAACTTTTTGCTTTCATAATTGCGTTTTCTTTCTTTATTCTGCCGCAAAGTGCGGTGTTGTTAAGATTTGTTTGGGGCAAAAGTAGGTAATAAGACAAAAATCAAAAAACGAAACGGAATTTTGGAACACGGATTCAGCGATATTTGAAAAAGAAAAGTTCAAATTTCCACCACGAACTACTCTTTCATTCACTTTTCCACACATTTTCCTCCTCCTCGCACGCCTCTTTTCCGCCATCCACCGCACACTCTTCGGTCCGCAAGGCCGGAAATATTTGCAACGCATTGCAAATTTCGGCTTTAAGCGGGCAAAATTTGCAGTGCATTGCATTTTTATCGAACACAAACAGTAAATTTGCAGTGCATTGCATTTTTAATTTTCTAAGACTCATGATAGCACGTACAGACTACATACAACTTTTGGAGAAGTGGAGAGACAAGAAGGTGATAAAGGTGATCACGGGCATACGCCGCTGCGGAAAGTCGTGCTTGTTGAGAGCCTTCCGCGACCAGCTCCTTCAAGAAGGCGTAGAGGAAAACCAACTGACGGAACTCAACTTTGAGGACTTGAGCAACGAACCGCTGCTCGACTACAAAGCGCTCTACGCTTACGTGAAAGACCGTCTGCAGGAAGGAAAGACGAACTACCTGTTCTTCGACGAAATACAACTCGTGCCCAATTTCCAGAAAGTTATAGACAGCCTATTCCTCTTGGACAACGTGGACATTTACGTCACGGGGTCGAACGCCTACTTGCTCTCGGGCGAAATAGCCACGCTGCTCACCGGACGCTACGTGGAAATAAAAGTCTATCCCTTTTCTTTCAGGGAACACCTCGCCACATTGCCCGAAGATACAAGTTTGGAAAAGGCTTACAGGCTTTACGTCGAGGAGGGGTCGTTTCCCTACGTGTCGCAAATACGCACGGACCACGAAATGGTACGCGAATATCTCTCGGGGCTTTACAACACCATTGTGTTGAAAGACGTGGTGGCGAGAAAGAAAATCACCGACGTGGTGGTCCTTCAGAGCGTCGTGCGCTTCCTAGCCGACAACGTGGGCAACCTTTCCGTGGTGAAACGCATAAGCGATGCGCTGACCTCTGCCGGAAGGAAAATCACGTCGCACACGGTGGAGAGCTACCTTGCCGCACTTACTGACAGCTACATATTCTATCCCGCTCAGCGTTTTGACGTGAAAGGAAAGCAACTGCTGAAAACGGGCCAGAAGCTCTACATTGCCGACATTGGGTTGCGCACAGCCATCAACGGCACGAAAGGCGGCGACTGGGGACACGTGCTGGAGAACGTGGTGTTTCTCGAGCTGGCGCGCCGTGGCGGAGAGGTTTATGTGGGGAAAGCGGGCGATGCGGAGATTGACTTCGTGGTGGTGAAAGGGGGCGAGAAGGCTTACTACCAAGTGGCGCTTAGCGTGCGCGACGAAGCTACGATGAAGCGCGAACTGGCACCGCTGCTTGCCGTGGCAGACAGTTTTCCGAAATACCTCCTTACGCTCGACAACGACCCTGCCACGTTCCACAACGGCATTAAGCAACTCTACGCACTGGAATGGCTCACGGGGAAGGAGTGACGCACGGCCACAAAAAAAATTAATGGAGACACTGTCACTACAGGCCTCCATTAACCAACACAAAAACTAAACTAGACTTAACTAAACTATTATTGGGCGTTATCTCGCGACAACTAACTGATGCAAATATAGATTCTTTCACGCGATAAGCCAAGCTTTTGCAAAGAAAACTTTGCAAAACCAACAGTTTTAACAGTCGCGTGTGTTGTTAAGCATGTAATTGTCCAAAATAACCATCGCTGCCATTGCTTCGACGATGGGCACAGCACGCGGAAGCACGCAGGGGTCGTGGCGTCCGCGTGCTTTGAGCGTTGTGGGTTCGCCTTGGTCGGTGACGGTTTGCTGCTCTTGCAGGAGTGTGGCAACGGGTTTGAAGGCCACGCGGAAGTAGATGTCCTCGCCGTTGCTCAAGCCGCCCTGTATGCCGCCGCTGCGATTGGTGAGGGTGTGGATGCCGCCGTGGCCGTCGGGGGCGAACACATCGTTTTGGTCGCTTCCGAACTTTTCGACACCACGGAATCCGCTGCCGTATTCAAAGCCTTTCACGGCGTTGATGGAGAGCATGGCTGCGCCGAGTTCGGCGTGGAGCTTGTTGAACACAGGTTCGCCCAGACCTACGGGACAACCTTTCACCACGCAACCTATGACGCCGCCAATGGTGTCGCCCTTGGCCTTCACATAGCGGATGAGCTGCGCCATGAGGTCGGCCGTGTCGGGATCGGGACAGCGCACGGGGTTCGTTTCGCGCACGGCGAGGTCGTAGCCGGTATAGTTGCCGTGAAGGGTGAGGGGACCTACCTGTTCGGTGAAAGCTTCTACGCTGATGCCGAGCTGTCGCAGCACGAGTTTGGCGAAGGCGCCGCCCACTACGCGCGAGATGGTCTCGCGTGCCGAGGTGCGTCCGCCGCCGCGAAAGTCGCGCGTGCCGTATTTTGTTTGCCACGTATAGTCGGCATGGGAGGGACGGAATACGTGGCGCATGTTTTCGTAGTCGGCAGAGTGTTGGTTCTCGTTGCGCACGATGAATCCGATGGGGCACCCCGTGGTGTGTCCTTCAAAGATGCCTGAGAGGATTTCCACGCGGTCGCGCTCGTTGCGTGCTGTGGTGAGTTCGCTCTGTCCGGGGCGTCGGCGGTCGAGCTCTGCTTGTATGAAGTCGAGGTCTACGGCTATGCCGGCGGGCATGCCGTCCACTACGCCGCCCACTGCTGCGCCGTGGCTCTCACCAAAGGTGGTGAGACGGAAAAGATGACCGAAGGTGTTCATGGATTTAATGTGCGAATGTGCAAATGTGAGAATGTGTGATGCTTATGGGGGGCGACGTTTTCAAAACGTCGCGCTCTACACGGCGAATGTAGGCGCTAGCCACGCAAAAGCCTCTGTGAGGCGGTTTTCAAAACGTCGCCCCAATAAGCGTTTAATACGCGGTTATTTTTCCTTGCAACCGCAGTTTCCGTCGCCGCAATGGCCGTCGCCGCCGCAGTCGCCGCCGCAGCCGCCGCAGTTTCCGCCGCAGCCGCTCATGGCGTGAACCATTTCCTGTATTTCGGCATCGGTGGCGTCGCGCATGGTGGTCACTTCGCCGCAGAAGTGGAGGGCCTTGCCGGCGAGGGGGTGGTTGAGGTCGATGACCACGGTGTCGGCTTTCACTTCGAGCACGAGGCCGTCAAAGCGCACGCCGTCGGCGTTGACGAGGGGAAGAACGGCACCGGGATAGACAGCCTGCGAATCGAACTTACCGTCGATGGCAAACGTCTGCTTGGGGAGTTCCAGCACGTGCTCCTGCACGTAGGGACCGTAGGCTTCGTCCACGGAGAGGGTGAAGTCGAATTTCTCTCCTTCGGCGAGCGAGCCTACTTTCTCTTCGAAAGCGTCGAGCGCTGCGCCCATGCCGGTGATAAACTGGAAGGGATGTTCGGCCGTAGCCTTTTCCATGAGTTCGTGAATGCCCTGCGCGTTGTCTGCGTAGAGTTCGTATGCCACGGTGACATACTTGTGGGGAGTCTGTTCCATTTATAGTATTATATATAATGTATGTTTGATTTAGGCGCAGCACGCAGAAGCCTCCGTGAGGCCGCAGCACGCAGAAGCCTCCGTGAGGCCGCAGCACGCAGAAGCCTCCGTGAGGCCGCAGCACGCAGAAGCCTCCGTGAGGCCGCAGCACGCAGAACCGTCCGTGACGGCTGGCTATGCAAGTTCCAGCCCCAGGGCGTCTTTGATCATGCAGAGCGCGGAGCTGCGCTTGAGCATGTCAGCGAACTGGTCGGAGCGGCGATAGAGCTGTGTGCTCGGTGCGGACTGCTGCACGCGGATGTTCACGCCGATGCGGTTGTTGTGGAGGTGGCTGCGGAGGTAGCCGAGAAGACCGGGGAGGATGGCGCGCATGTAGTCTGCCACCATATCGTTTTCGACCGGCACGTCCACCTGCCAGTTCGTGTCGACGGTGGGCTTCATGTTCTTCATGCGCGCCGCCGTGGCCTTGTGTTCCTGGGGCAGGAGTTGTGCGTAGGAGAACCAGCAATAGAGGAGGTCGTCCATGCTGAAGGGTTCACACTCGCCCTGTCCCTCCTGAGCTGCCGTGCCTTGCACGAGCGTGGTGGAGTTGGTGGCGGCGGGAGCCTTGAGGCTCTCCTCGTAGTCCTTGCGGAGCTTGGTGAGCGAGAGCACGGGACCTGCCACGCGGGTGGCTGTGGCGGGTTGCGGTACGGGAGATGTAGCGGCTGCCGGAGCTGCGGTGCGCGGTGCGGCGGTGGGCTGTGCCGAAAGCGAAGCGGAAGCTGCTGCCGGACGTTGCGGCGCGGCTTTGGGCGCCATGGCGGCAGGTGCCGTGTGGCGGAATATGGGGTGGAGTCTGCGTATAGGGCCACGCCCACAGGCTTCGTCGTCGCCCGCAGCGGCCTGTGCCACTTCAATGAGGGTGAGTTCCACGAGGAGCCGCTTGTTGTTGGAGGCGCGGTAGTTGAGGTCGCAGTCGGAACAGAGCTTGAGCGAGCGGTATAGCCACTTGGGCGTGCACGCCTTGGCCTGTTCCACGTAACGTGCGCGCACGCTGTCGCTCACGTCGAGCAGTTGGACCGTACCCTCGTCGCGCGCAAGGAGGAGGTTGCGGAAGTGAGCGGCGAGGCCCACCGTGAAGTAGTTTCCGCCAAAGCCGCGCGAGAGCACATCGTTGAGGCGGAGCATGGCGTGGGGTATGTCGGTCTTGAGCAAGAGGTCGGTCATGGCGAAATACTCGTCGCTGTCGAGCACGTTGAGGTCTTCAATCACCTTTTTGTAGGTGACGTGACCCTCGCAGTACGAAGCCACTTGGTCAAAGATGGAGAGCGCGTCGCGCATGCCGCCGTCGGCCTTCTCGGCAATGACGTGGAGCGCTTCGGGCTCGTAGGTGATGCCTTCCTTGCCTGCCACGTATTCGAGGTGGCGCACGGTGTCGGCCACCGTCATGCGCTGAAAGTCGTACGTCTGGCAACGGCTGAGGATGGTGGGAAGGATTTTCTGTTTCTCGGTGGTGGCGAGGATGAACACGGCATGGGCGGGCGGTTCCTCGAGGGTTTTGAGAAACGCGTTGAAGGCGGCTTGCGAGAGCATGTGTACCTCGTCGATGATGAACACCTTGTAACGCCCTATCTGCGGCGGCACCTGCACCTGGTCAATGAGCGAGCGGATGTCCTCCACGGAGTTGTTCGACGCGGCGTCGAGTTCGCTCACGTTGTAGGAGCGCTGCTCGTTGAAGGCGCGGCAGCTCTCGCACTCGTTGCACGCCTCGCCCTCGGGCGTGGGTGCAAGGCAGTTGATGGTTTTGGCAAAGATGCGGGCACACGTCGTCTTGCCCACTCCGCGGGGACCGCAGAATAGGTAGGCGTGGGCGAGTTTGCCAGAGCTGACGGCATTCTTCAGCGTGGTGGTGAGCGCGCTCTGCCCCACTACGCTGGCAAACGTGGCGGGGCGGTACTTGCGTGCCGAAACGATATAGTTGTCCATGCGGCGGTGTTTTATTAATAGAGTGGCATTTGACAATACCACCATTTTTGTACCACAATAAGCGCACACTGCGCGTTGGCGTTGGTGCGCTTGAGGTTACAAAGTTAAGCGGACTTGCGCAATGTGCCAATATGTTCGTTCGGCTTTTTTACGCCAAATCTGACAAAGCTAATTTATAGAACCACCCTTGAGCCATTCAAATGTTAAATTCGTGACTTTATATAGACAATCGCCAATGTCGAAATAGAAAAATAGAAACCCTTTTTTCGTGCTCGCAAGCCATTATTTTTCACGGCAAGGCCCAAAAGAAAAATTCCAAGGCATCTCGTAAAAATTTGCTGCCTTGGAATTTTTACTAGATGCCTTGGAGTTGTGGCCACGAAGCGTGACTTTTTCGGTCCGAACAAGCTGTTTATGCACTGTTTATACAATAATACACCACTTTATGCAGGGAGCGAAGCTTAAGCTGTATAATTATGCACTCCGTGGCTGGCGTATTTTTGCACGAATGTGTGGATGCTGACTTCTGCGCGATTCTCAGTGTTAAAAACGAGGACTGGTTATGGAGAAGATGTTAGGATGGTTCTATGTAAGGGTTGTTCTATAAATTACCACCCTTTACAGAACCACCCTAAACAAATCGTCCATAGTAACCACCCTCTGTATGGAAGAGCTGTATTTGTTTGCTGCCAGTCCATAGGTGGTGACGATTGTAGGATGTATAGCTTCTTTGCAATGCGTGAGTTGCTGATAGATAGCAGCTTTGTTACGTATGCTTTTAGCCTCATCGTTGTCCAAGACGTATTCGCCTACACAGAATTTCATCTCGCAAAGATTTATAATTCTGTCGGCGCGACGAATCAACAAGTCTATTTGGGCACCGGGATGCTCATCGTTCTTTTCTGCCCGCCAAGAGTATTCCATCGTGTGAACGGAAGGAATTCCTAAGGCTTGCTTAATTTGGGGTATATGGTTCCAACACAACGACTCGAAAGCAAATCCGTACCATATTTCCATAGTTCGCTTGTCAAACTGCCCTTTCCAAACATCCTTGTCGGGCGTGGCTTTCTTTCCCACCACAGTCAATGCGAACAAGGAATAGAAATCTGTGAGCCTATAACGTTCTTCCTTTGCTGGAAGACCATAGTAGACGTACTTTTGTATAAAGTCACTTTCGGCCAATGCCTTCAAGGTCTTGGTGAGGCCTCCTCCATAGGGCACTCCCGTTTTCTCAGCTATTTCCTTGCGCGTGTAACCACTCTTGCGCGAGGCAAGATAACGGACTATTTTTAGACAATCCTGGTGGTTGGTAAACAAAGACATGAACAGTTGCTCCAACTCATCGCTCAGCTTGGCATCGCGCTGAACGAACAAACGGTCAACGGTCTGTTCCACACTGTCGCCCTTGCGTATGTACGACATATAATAAGGTATTCCCCCTAACATCATGTAGAGTTGCATCTGGGCATATCTGTCCAACGCTATGCCCTGCTCTTGGTAATACAGTTCCGCTTCGTGCAAAGTGAAGGGATGGAGTTTTATTTCTCGCGTCTTCCGGTCATAGAGTCCGCCTTTATTATGTAGCAAATGGTCCGAAATCCATGCCGTGGCAGAGCCGCACACAATGAGCATAAGCGAGGTCTGACCAGCCCCCCAACCATTCCAGAAATGTTCCAATGCCGGAAGGAAACCCGAACGGGGTGTATCCATCCAAGGTAGCTCATCAATGAAGACTACTTGGCGTTGAGCGGGATTGTCGTGCATCTTTTCTTCCAAAAGCGTACGCAAATCATCAAAGGCTTCCAACCAATCGGTGGGAGTCTTTTGAACCTTTCTGCCATAGCGGCGAAGAGACGACGCAAAATTCTGAAGTTGTACACTCTTTTGGTTCGACGCATCAATCTCCTGAAGAGACAAGCCTGTATGAGAAAAAGCGAATTGATCCGCGAATAGTTCTCTTATCAAAAATGTCTTCCCCACGCGACGACGACCATAGACTACTACCAATTCTGGCTTACCAGATTGATATATATCTTGAAACTCAGCCTTTTCGGCGCTTCGTCCTATTATCTTTTGCATAGACACAATGGATTTAATTCTGCCACAAAGGTGTAAAAAACATCCGATTTGGCAGAATAAGGAGCGCTTATTTTGCCAAATCAGCCCAAAAACAGCCCGATTTGGCAGAATAGCGACCGCTTATTTTGCCAAATCGGCCTAAAAACTACCCGATTTGGCAGAATAAGGAGATACAGACTGGCCTAAATTCAGCATTTACCGATGCATCGCTGCAACATCCACACACTGCAAAATACTTCTTCGCGCTCATCAGTCACGTCAGAGACGTGACCCCCATGCGCTTCGCCCCATAAGCAAATAAGCATCGCACATCTGCACATTTGCAAAACATTTTGTAGACCAACGGCTTTGCCACTAAACAAAACTATACGTACCTTTGTGGCCGACTAACAAATTGAAAACAATATACA
Organism: bacterium; assembly: GCA_963656685.1. Taxonomy (GTDB): domain Bacteria; phylum Bacteroidota; class Bacteroidia; order Bacteroidales; family Bacteroidaceae; genus Alloprevotella. The sequence goes on from CAVKJJ010000018.1 coordinate 11,010, forward strand.
TCCATAACCACACTATGAGAACCATACACTTACAAAAAGCAAGGCGCGCTCTCGCAGCACTTCTCGTCTTCGTTCTCGCTGCTGGGGCGGCACTGGCCAGTACACTTCCCGTGGCCGGCAAGACCTACTACCTCGTCAGCGTCTCAACAGGCGACGTGCTCAGCAACGCCGACAACAACAACAACGACGCACGCATCTACTGCGTGACGCGCGACGAGTCGAGCTACGGACAGCGTTGGAGCTTCGTCAGCGTAGGAACCTCGGGCAACACCTTCGCCCTCAAGAACGAAGGCTCGGGCAAGGGCCTCGACGCTGCGCTCAACAACAAGAAGTATCCCCTCCAGTGGAACTTCGACGCCACAAACGTCAACCAGCAGTGCACCTTCGTCGAGACCGACGTGGAAGGCGCATTCCGCCTCGCTTATACTTATCAAGGTACGACGTGGTACATCAAGAACGGCGACTACGGCATCACCACCATGACCACCGACGCCACCGGCGACGACACCAAGTTCACCCTCGAAGAAACCGAAGCCGCTCCCGAGCCCGAAAAGCACGACTGGGAGGACGAGACGGTATTCGCCGTGGGCAAACTCCCCGCTCACGCCACCTACATGCCCTACGCCACCACAGCAGAGATGCAGGCCGACAAGGCATTCTACGACACCCCCTGGGTGAACCCCGCCAGCTCGCGCATACAAAGCCTCAACGGCATTTGGCAACTCAAGTGGGTACAGGACGTGAAGGACCGTCCGGGCGAAGCCGACTTCTACGGCGACAACGTCGACGCCTCAGCATGGGACACCATCAGCGTGCCCTCCTGCCTTGAAATGAAAGGCTACGGCGACCCGCTCTACATTAACGTAGAGTATGCCTTCGAGAACAACCCGCCCTACATCACCATGAAGAGCGGACTCTACAACTCCTGCGGCTCCTACCGCCGCGACTTCACCCTCCCCGACGCATGGGACGGACAGCGCATCGTGCTCCACTTCGACGGCATCTACGGCGGCGCCTACGTCTGGGTGAACGGCAAGAAACTCGGCTACACCGAAGGCTCCAACAACGAGTCGGAATTTGACATCACCGACGTGGTGCGCAAAGGCACAAACAACGTCAGCGTACAAGTAATCCGCTGGACCGACGGTTCCTACCTCGAAGGACAGGACATCTTCCACATGAGCGGCATATTCCGCGACGTATACCTCGTGGCAACGCCCAAGGTCTACATCGCCGACCACTACATCACTTCCTCCCTCTCATACGCCTCCAACTACTCCAGCGGAAGCATGAACGTGGACGTCAGCGTGGCACGCACCGACACCACCACCGCCACCTCACGCACCGTGAAAGTGCGTCTGCTCAACCCCGACGGCACGCTCCTTAAGGAACTCACCGCCGACGCCACCTTTGCCGAAGGCGACACCGACTCCGTAAAGACCGTGAGCCTCGCCTTCAAGGGCCTCACACAGATTAAGCGTTGGAGCGCCGAAACGCCCAACCTCTACACCGTAGAGTTCTCACAACTCAACGCCGACGGCACTGAAGAAGAAGCCTTCTCCACGAAGTTCGGTTTCCGCGACGTGAGAATCACCGACGGACTCGTCTACATCAACGGACAGCGCGTCTACTTCAAGGGCGTCAACACACAAGACACCCACCCCACGCGCGGACGCTCCATCGACGTGCCCACCATGCTCCGCGACATCTTCCTCATGAAGCAGGCCAACGTCAACACCGTGCGCACCAGCCACTACCCCCGTCAGGCCAAGATGAACGCCATGTTCGACCACTACGGACTCTACGTCATGGACGAAGCCGACGTGGAATGCCACTACAACTGGTCGGCATCCGGCAAGAGCGGCATCACCTTCCAGACTTCATGGCAGCCCCAGTGGATTGACCGCACCGAACGCATGGTGCTCCGCGACCGCAACCACCCCTCCATCGTGTTCTGGAGCCTCGGCAACGAGAGCAACAACGGCGTGAACTTCGAAGCCACCTACAAGCGCACACGCGAACTCGACCCCCGACCCATCCACTACGAAGGTGCTACCAATGCCGGCGCCAACAACACCACCGACATTTGGAGCAAGATGTACCCCGAACTCTCCTACGTTCAGAACTACACCAACTACAACTGGGCCAAGCAGCCCGTCTTCCTCTGCGAATACGCCCACGCCATGGGCAACGCCGTGGGTTATCTCCAGGAATACTGGGACGCCATCGAAGACTCCAACTACGGCATTGGCGGTTGCATCTGGGACTGGGTGGACCAAGCCATCGTCTCCCCCGCCGACATCAAGGCAGGCAACCTCACGCAGAACGGATTCAACAAGTACCGCAACGGCTACGACTGGCCCAAAGCTCCCCACCAGGGCAACTTCGTGAACAACGGCATCCTCACCGCCGACCGCTCCTGGAGCGCCAAGCTCACCGAAGTGAAGAAGGTCTATCAGTACATCAAGTTCACAGGCTACGACGCCGAGACCAAGACGCTCAGCCTCAAGAACGCCTACAACTTCACCAACCTCAACGCCTACTCCATCCGCTACACCGTGCTTGAAGACGGCACGCCCGTCGACAGCGGCACCGTTGCCCTCAGCGCCATCAAGCCAGGCAAGACGGGCACCGCTGTGCTCCCCCTCAAGGACAACTACAGTGACAAGGCCGAAGTGCTCCTCACCATCGAAGCCGTACAGAACGAAGCCACTCCCTACGCCGACGCGCTCTACCCCGTGGCCATAGCTCAGTACACCCTCAACGAACGTCCCGCCCTCGAAGAGCCCGCCACCACCGACGACGTGCTCACCTACACGCAAAGCGGCACTCGACGCACCTACGCCTCGGACAAAATCTCCATGACCTTCGCCTCCGACGGCACGCTCCAAAGCTGGACGCTTGGCGACACTCCGGTCATCAAGAGCGCCGGCGGACCGGAATACGACAACTTCCGCTGGATTGAGAACGACGCGCCCTACGGCACCGACCCGACCTACTCCGACGCCAACGGCATCAACTCTCACAAGGCCACCTTCTCCCTCTCTTCAGACAAGAAGACGGCTACCGTGAAGGTCACCGCCACCGGACGCAACTGCGACTACGTGTACACCTACACCATCCGCGCTGCCGGAACGGTCGACATCAAGGCCGACTACACCGCCAACATCTCCAACCTCCGACGCATCGGTATGCTCGTCAAACTCGACGGCCGCCTCTCCGACGTGAGCTACTACGCACGCGGTCCGTGGGCCAACTACATCGACCGTCAGACAGGTTCGCTCCTCGGCACCTACACAACCACCGTGTGGGACATGAACGAACTCTACCTCCAGCCCCAGACCATGGGTAACCGTCAGGACCTCCGCCACCTACAGCTCACCAACCCCGAAACGGGTAAGGGCATCGCTGTCGACACCGAAGGCGAAGTGGCATTCTCCACACTCTACTGGAGCGACTCCGAACTCAAGAACTACCGCACCGGTTGGCACAACTGGGAACTCACCCTCGCCGACTCGCCCGAGGACCGCACCATCTACACCCACTTCGACTACCGCCAGCGCGGCATCGGCAACGGCTCCTGCGGCCCTGCCGGAACGCTCAGCCAGTATCTCCTCCCCTCTTCAGGCACCTACAGCCACACGCTCCGCTTCTCGGCTGTGGACCTCAACGGCAAACCCGATGCCATTGACCACGCCACCACGGCTCCCGCAGCCTTCGCCGTGAGCCACACAACGGAAAGCCTCAGCGTGAAGGGACAGATCGAAGCCGGCACAACATTCGACATCGTAGACCTCGGCGGCAGCATCATTGCCCGCACCACTGCCACCTCTGCCACCACGGCCAAGACAATGGACATCAGCACGCTGCCCCACGGTTCGTACCTCCTCCGCATTGCTGCCCCCAACGGACAGCGCACCCACAAATTTGTGAAATAAGAAAATCCCAACCTTTTTCATAACGAGAGCCCCGCACAGCAAAAGTGTGCGGGGCTCTTTTTATAGGCATGGGGCGACGTCTTCAATAGCTTATGGGGGTGACGTTTTCAAAACGTCACGCTCTACACGGCCTCACAGAGGCTTTTGCGTGCTTCGCCTTGATTCTTCGCGCTCAACTGTCACGTCAGAGACGTGACCCCCATACGCTAGCGCCTTCAAGGCGCAGCACGCAAGACCGTCCGTGACGGCCAAGCACAAAAAAACACGGCAAACTCCGAAGAGCTTGCCGTGAATGTACAATTCTAAAAACTGTAATTTAAACTTAAGCCTTTCCTTCGGGAACACCGAAGGGAGTGGCTGTGCGACCACCTTCTTCGGCGGGCGCTTCGGGGGTCGGTATATTGATAGGACCAAACTGCTTCTCGTATTTCACCACGTTGTCCTGAAGGGCAAAGAGAAGACGCTTAGCGTGCTCGGGAGCAAGGATGATGCGGCTCTTCACGTTGGCCTTGGGCACACCGGGGAGCACGCGGATGAAGTCGAGCACAACTTCAGCGCTGGAGTGAGTGATGATGGCAAGGTTGGCATAAGTGCCTTCTGCTACTTCGGGAGTGAGTTCAATCTTCAACTGTCCGTCATTTTCCTGATTTTCCATGGGAGTAATCGTTTTTGTTGTTGTATAATAAATTTTCGTTGTATCTGCACAGGCAAGAATTCCACTTTTTCCCAACAGCGCATGCAAGAATGTGCACGCACCGCTGTTTATAAGGCAAAAAGCGGCAAACCTACGCCGTAAGCTACCTCAGACCAAGGGCAAAAGCCCCGCTCGCCGGCGGCTTACAAGCACAAAAGTAGGACGATTTGTTGGATTGACAAAACAAACTCGCACGTTTATCCTCAAAAATTCCATAAATTTGGAAATGCGTGTACGTTTTTGTGAAACAGCGCAAAGAACTTCGTAACTTTGCCGCTCAAAGCGGAGCATAGCCTCCGCGCGATTTGATGCGAATCAAACTAATTAATCATTCATATCTTAAACAACAATGCGTAAATTCTTTACCATTCTTGCTCTGGGCGCAGCGGTGCTCACGGCAAACGCACAGAAGACCGTTCAGGGTTCTGGCTTTTTCGACAACTGGTCCGTAGGCCTCGAAGGCGGCGGCATCACCAAGACCACCCACAACGCTTTCTGGAAGAACATGCGTGCCACCTACGGCGTTGAACTCACCAAGCAGATCACTCCGGTGTTCGGCCTCGGCGTTCAGTTCCTCGCTAACAACAACACCACTACGAGCAAGACTGTCTTCGACCAGTCGAACCTCAGCCTCCTCGGTAAGTTCAACCTCTCCAACCTCTTCTGCGGCTACAACGGACAGCCCCGCCTCTTCGAAGTAGAAGCTGTGGCAGGTGCCGGATGGGGTCACGACTACTACACCAAGAACCAGCGCGAAGACGGCAACTACTTCACCACTCAGTACGGCCTCAACTTCAACTTCAACGTTGGCGAAGCTAAGGCATGGACCATCAGCATCAAGCCCTCCATCGTTTACAACATGCAGGACTACGAGGAGAACCCCACCTACAACGTAAACAACAGCGCCATCCAGCTCCTCGCCGGTGTGACTTACCACTTCAAGAACCACAACAACGGCAAGCACTACATGACCCTCCTCAAGGCCTACGACCAGGCTGAAGTGGACGGCCTCAACGCTAAGATCAACGATCTCCGCGCCGCTGCCAACGACAAGGACGCTACCATCGCCAAGCAGCAGAGCGAAATTCGCGACCTCCAGCAGAAGCTCAACGACGAGCGCAACAAGAAGCCCGTCGTAGAGACCGTAACGAACAGCACCAACTCTATGGAGCAGACCGTGACCTTCCGTCAGGGCAAGACCACTGTCGAAGCCAGCCAGCTCCCCAACGTAGAGCGCATCGCTACCTTCCTCAAGAACCACAAGGACGCTACCGTTAGCATCAAGGGTTACGCTTCGCCCGAGGGCAGCGCAGAGGTTAACGCCAAGATTGCCGCTGCACGTGCCGAAGCCGTGAAGACCATCCTCGTGAACAAGTACAAGATTGCCGCTAGCCGCATCTCTGCCGAAGGCCAGGGCGTTGGCAATATGTTCTCCGAAGCCGACTGGAACCGCGTCAGCATCTGCACCATCAACGAAAGCAAGTAATCCCCTACCCCTCATCGGGACTTTCGTTTGACACAGTCCACATAACCCCAAGCGGGGCCGCACACCGTTATGATGTGCGGCCCCGCCGTTTTTTTGGGGATTAAACATTGCTCGTCTTTGAATAATTCAGTTATCTTTGCGGTGTTGTATTTTAGAACTATAACATGGATAAAAGCATTGTAGAGTTCGTAACGTTCGCCATCGGCAGCGTTGCAGAAAGATTAGGAAAAAGCCCGGCCGAAATATACAAGCTGTTCAAGCAGACGGACGTCATAAACGGATATCTCGTACCAGCATACGACGTGCTGCACACCTTCGGGCGGCAATATCTCACAAACGACCTGTTGGAACTGATGGAAGAGAAAGGAGTGAAGCTCTAAAACCGCAACGCCATGGAAGCCAACCGCATCATACTTGACATGAAATATGCGCGCATCATAGAAATTATTGCCCAACGCCTGGGCATAAGCCGCGAAGAAGCCATGGACCGCTTCTACAACTCGCCTATGTTTGAACTCATTGACCAAGGCATTGCAGACCTCCATTGCCGTAGCGACCAATATCTGGCAGAGGAGATTATTGGAAAGAAGCAAGAATAACTTTGATGGCGCAACGCATGGAGACATGCCCCCGATGCGCTGCGCCATCAAAGTTATTCTTTCTTCTTCGCCATGATTGAAATCAGAGATTGGACCTCTTCTTTTGTGCGTTGAAAATAGAGGGGGCGCCAAGCGAGATTGTCGTACCAGGCTGAGAAGATGTTCTTCGAACCGAAATCAATCTGGCAAAGATTGTCGGTGAAATCGCCGTCGAACGTCGTTTCCTGCAGACAGCTTCTGGGGTCCGCCTTGCAGGCTTCGTTCAAAACTTTCACGGCCTGCTGCTTGATGGACGGGTCGCAGTTCAAGATATCCACGCACGAAATCTCCAACGAGTCAATGTCAGGAGTGGTAAAGAGCCATTTGCCGCCAGCGTCCCAACTCCCGTCCTCACGCAGCACGGTGCGGAACACAAAGGTCATGCCGTTGTAAGGTACTGTTCCATAGTTTGTTAACAAAGCGCTGTACGTCATGTCTTTCCGGAAGGTGTAGTGCGCTTCGGGAAGATAGGCCGAATCGTCAGAATTGAACACTTTTGCCTTCCAATTGCCTATGTAGTCCTTCGGCTTGGGCGAAGCACCGTTATCCTGGACGATGTGCGCCACGCTGTCGGCTGCAGAGCGGAAAAGTTGCGTGAGCTGCTCGTAGTCGGCATCGGAGATGTAGGCGTTAAACCATTTGGTCCCCACTACGCGTTCTTCTGTATTCATATGAACCATGGATTTCCCATCTGTTGTCAAGAAAAAGTCTTGACGGGGATATTCAGCCGCACTTTCTGTTCTTGCAGAAAGCATTTCTTCAAACGGTCCAAAATCGTCCTTGTCGTGGAAGGTACTCCAAATTTGCTTGCGGTCCTTCACACACGAAGCGAGAAGTACGGCTCCGTCTTTTACTTGGCAAAAATAGGGTTTATCGCGATATGTACGGAAGGTTGGAGGATAAGCCAACAGCACGTAGTTCTCGCCTTCTTCCTCCTTCGCACCGCTCAGGTCAGCGCGTGTAAGCAGAGGTGAAGATTTGCGCGTTTCGTTTTCGACAGACTCTTGGATGCGAGCAAGCTGGCGCTCGGTCAGATAGCGGATATGGGGGATGAAGCCTATTTGGGAAGGTGTCCCGGAAAGGCCTTTTATCTCGTAGATGCCGTACTCGTTGTTCGCGGCATCAGTAACGCGAAACACTACCATACGCTTGCTCTTCTGTGCGTCGAGCACGGAACGGAGCGTCCACTTCTGACGGAAGGAAAGGTCGGTAACGTCATCGTAAAGGTCGGCAGCGTAATCGCCGTAGAGAAGTATCACGTCGTTGTCTTTCAAACCTAGCCGATAGGCTGCGCTGTCCGTCACTTCTATAGACATCAACTTGCGTAGGCTGTCCTTTAAAGCTTTATAGTCTTCTATTTCTTTATTGTTGACATCGTAGTTTTTTCTCGCACTGTTAGGAAAGGCCTTCTGATAGTAGTAGATTTGGTCGTCTGTCACGATGTAGTCAGGTTCGCCAAACTCATCTCTACCATAGAGTGACGCAACCTCGCCTTTTTGTGTATACATGACACCAGCTTTGTAATGTCTCACCTCGTTTGTACCTCCACTGCGGGCAATGGTTCCGAAAGCGTTCATATCGCCCTCTCCAAGAATTTTGCTGAAATCGTTGTCTAAATGGTGAACGAAAGCTACCTTCAGCGTTCCGTCGGCGCCATAATACCATTTCTTGACAGTGCGCTTTACCGAATCGGTCAGCGCTATGGTTTCGCATATACCCTCATTCTCCATATCCACACGTCGACCGTAGGCATCGTAATGCACTATTCTGCTGAGCGTTGTGGCGCCATTGTCTGTATAGGTGGTCACCTCACGGGCATATCCTTCATCAAAATTCAGCAACTTGCCGTCGGCACCATAGCATGCGGAAAGGATTTGTCTGCCCTTTTGATCAAGGGAGTCTACGCGCGAGGTACCATCGTTAAAGAGCGTATAGACGTGGTCCTTGCCGGTTACTTCTTTGTAGGAAAGATATTCCTTGCCACCGTTGGCGGAATATGCCTCGTAGCATACTGTGTTGCCGTCAGCATCGTATTCGTTCCGCGTACGAGACAAGTATCTATCTGTTGAGCAAGGCCACCCTTTGCTGTCAAGATATACGGCAGAACGCAGCCGTCCTTTGTCGTCATACTCAAAATGATATTCTGCCGTAAGCACTGCATTGAGGGGAGAAAGCTCACCCTTCAGATTGTAGCCCTTTCGACAGATTTCGTTTCCTTTCTCATCATAGATGCTACATACCGAATGAGTCCCCAAGGCGTTCACGTCTGGAGTGTCATGCTCGTCGGAGAAATGCTCTTCGACTTGTCTTAAATATTCGTCGTACTTGTAATTAGTGCGTACGACGCTTTCTCGCGTATTGGCTCTTCCGGCCGGCATACGCATGGGTTGCCAGGCCTCGTCCACGTAAGTGGTCGACAGAATCTGGTGATTGTCGCTCCACACATATTCTACGCCACAATTACCCCAGTTGTCTTTTGTCAAATTCCCCTCGGCATCGCGCGACTGTTGCTTCAGCAAATGGCCATAGCGGTCACAGATGGATACTTCTAGCGCAACGCTGTCGGAATTGAGTTTGGCATTGCCCGCCGCGTCAACGTACTGCAGCACGGAATCGTTGCCCCAGCGGTCTTCAGTGAGGCGGATGAGCGTGCCGTAAGTGGAGTTTTCGTCGCTACGCATCTCCACGGGAAGCCCCGTGTGGTCGCGGTAGGAACCGATATATTGATTATTACCTACGGGAATGCGCGAATAAGTGTAGACAATCTGATGCTGCTCGTCGTAGACCACTTCCTGCACAATTTCCTTGCCCGTAGGGTCGGAAATGAACTCGCAGGTACACGTGTTTTTGAGTCGGTCTATCCATTCCTTCTTGGCATTATGGTCGGTGTCGGCACTATTTGTTTTGAGAATATAAGGGGACCATAAGCCCTTGACATTATTACCGTAGGCATCAACGCACTCCAGCTTTTCCCAATGGCCGGCACTGTTTTTCCGAGTGAAGCGGTAAGTGTTGCCACGGTGCGCTGCTACGTCGGCACTGACGGTGTCCATCGGCGCGAACCATCCGTGCTGCTTCTTGGTGCGTGTGCAGTAGAGGGTGTCGTTGGTGTAGGTCTTCAAAGCGGTTGCGCGCTTGGCAATGCGTGCGGTAGCCTTCGACGTCTGCTTGGCGGCGGAAGGGCGACGCTGATTTTGTGCACCGGCACTTTCCTTTTTAACAGTGGGTGCGGTCTGTTCCTTAATCTTTACAGCGTGCACCATCCCCAGGCTCGACTGCGCCGAAGCCGTGACTACAAGCGTAACGAGGAGAGCGAATATGAGGAATGTCTTTTTCATAAAACTTAGAGTTCGAGGGTTTCACCATTGAGTCGATAGTACGTCTTGGTCACTTTGCCGTCGGTGCCGTACGTGTACGTGATGCGGTGTATGCCGGAGAGGGTGACGGAGGGCTTGCCGTCGGCATCGGTCATGACGGCCTCGGCCTTGCGGCCCCAGCGGTCCTTGGTGTAGGTGCAGCTCACGAAGGTCTGTTCACCGTCGGCACGGAGGGCGGGCATCTGCATGGGGCGCAAGTCGGAGTCGACGTAGGTCACGGTGTACGCGTTGCGGGCGTCGTCGTAACTGTAACGCACGCCGCAGTTGCCCCAGTTGTCAATGACGTTGTCGCCCACGCAGTTGTTGGACGTGGCGAGGACCACGCGGCCGCTCTTGTCGTGCTTGTAACGTTTTTGGTCCACGCCGTCGGTGTTGGTCTTGCGGTAACCCTCGCCGTCGAGATAGTCGATGACGGAGTCGTAACCGTTGGCGTCGTAGGTGATGTAGACCACGCTACCGTAGGTGTTCTCCACCGTTTCGTTCATGTCGGCAGGATAGCCCCAAGCGTCGAGGTAAGAGATGGTGACGTGGTTGGAGTCGTTGCGCACGGGAATCATGGAATAGACGAGTTCGGCATTGGTCTTCTTGGCTTCGAAGGCACGTTCCTCCACGACGCGCTCGCCCGAGGCGTCGGAGTAGAGCACCCATTTGCCCACGCGCTGGAGGCGTTCGCACCATGCGCGGTTCGTTTCGGCCTTGTCGTCGTTCTTATCGATGATATACGTGCTCAAAGGATGGGCGGCGGTGAGCGACGTGCCGTGCATGGCTTCCACCTGCTGGTAGTGGCCGGCAGCGTTGCGCAGCGAGAGGCGATAGTAGTAGGGAAGTTTGTTGGCCACCTCCTGCGTGATGGGTTTTCCCACGCCTTCGAGCCACGTGTAGCGGCGCACGACGTCGGCATAGAGCACGGCGTCGCTGGTTTCGTACGTGGTGTTCTTCACCAGCACTGTGCCGCGCTGGGCAGTACCTACCAAGGCGCGCGTTTTCTTCGGCGCTGGAACGGGCGCACTCGGCGTGTTGCCGCCAATGTCGCTGTCGTGTATGACGGCAATGTCGACTATTTTTCCTTGTGCATAGCCGCCCACAGCGCAAGCGGCCGTAAGGAGACTTAGGACTAAACGTTTCATATTCGTTTCGTGTTTTGGGATTTACAACTTATTAGGGTATTATGCCTTGTGCCCTTTTTGTAAAGCGCGAGGAGCGGGCTGAAAGCCCACCATTCGTAAGCCTAGGTCACGGCACGAAGTGACGCGGCCTAGGTCCCTCGGTTTAGCAACTCAGCGGGCTGAAAGCCCACCACAATGATTGCGTAAGTGTTTAGGGGCGGTTGATGTAGCGGACTTTCAGCCCGCAACCGCTACCATCAAATTACCCGGGCCGCGTCACTTCGTTCCGTGACCCGGGCTTACGAATGGTGGGCTTTCAGCCCGCTCCTCGCGCATACATGAGAGATGTAAGCGAACGAGAATGCAATGCCTTCAGCGCCGCCCTCAAACGGCAGCCTTCTTCAAGAACGCCTGTTCTTCAAGACTCAAGGGGACGCGGTGGCACTCTATGCGGTGGTACTCTTTGGCGTCGACGGCGAGCGTGAAGGAGAGGCGGCGGAAGCCTCCCACCTCGGGGCGCAACACGCTGACTTTCACCGTGCCTTCGCGCGAGAGCGCTTGTTGCCATAGCGCGTCGAAGGCGCTGAGCGGCGAACCGTCGCGCCAGGAGCCGAACTCCACGATGCGGTCGCCGTCGGTCAAACCCTTGCCGCCGTTGTACAAGCGGCTTGCGGGCGAGAGGACGTGCACAAAGGCCATCTCGTGGGCCGAGAGGTTGCGGTCTTCTTCAAAAACGAGTTGATTGTAGGTGTTGAAAATCTCCGTATCGAAGAGATGCTTCCTGCTTGGCGTGTAGACCTCGGCCTTGAGCGACTTGAAGTTCATCCTGCGGGCGCTGTAGTAACCATCGGTCAGACGCAGCACGCTCTTGTGGCCCCACTCGTCGATGGGAAGCAAGCCGGAGTAGTTGGCTTCTTCGTCTTTGTTGTAGTAGAGTTTGTAGTAGAGCAGTCCCTCTTCTTCCCAACGGTCGCAACGTACGGCGTTGCCGTCAATGCCACGGGCGGCGCGGCCCATTATCTTACCGCCCTGGTAGAAGTAGACCATGCTCTTGAGGACGTTTCCCCGGCTGTCGGTCGTGGTGTAGGAAAGGAGGTTGGCGTCGTCGCCGTACGTTTCCTCGCGACGGAATGTGCCCAACGGATTGGCGCTGACCTTTCCGTCGGAGTAGACATAGAGGCGCTGCACGAGCTGCTTGCCGCCCTGGAGCGAGTCGACGACGATGCGGTGCAGGCAAATGGTGTCCGTGCCGAGGACGTACTGATGATTAATGGGCTGACGACCCTTGCCGAAGTACTGCGACACTTTGCGATGGGCGAGGCACGAGTCCTCTCGCAGCACATAGCTCAGAGAGTTTGCGTCGGCGAGCGAGTCGGCTTCCACCTTCTCCTCCAGCAGTTCGCTCAGGAGGTAACCGCCGGCAACGGCTTTCGTGGAGAGTTTGTGGTGATAAACGGTTTGCTTGCGACAGTCGACGCGCGTTTCCTCACACATTGTTCCCTTGGCGTCGTAGGCATACTGCCACTTGTAGATCTTGGCCGAACCTTGTTCGAAAGGCACGCCGGGACTGCTGAGGAGTTCGCGAAGCACGAGGTGTCCGTCGTCGTAACGCATCTCCTCGCGGCGTGCAAAGGCAAAGAGGGCATTGCCGGAGGTTTCTATGCAGACCACGTTGCCGTGGGCGTCCTTCTGATAGGTGCGCACGGCGCGCTTCGTGCCGCTCTCGTCGGTGAGGCTCACGGTGTTGCCCGAGCGAACCTCAAGGGCGTAGCCGTCGGCGCAGTTGGCTGAGGGGGCATCCTTCTGATAGGTAGTGGTGGACATGGCATAACGCACCACGGTGCTGTCCGTGCCGCGAACGGTGGTCTGCGTGTTGCACATCTTGGCGGTGGGCATACCGAATTGGTTGACGGCGTAGCGCACCACGGTGTCGGCGCCGATGTAGTCCCAAAGATAGCCCGTCACGTCCTTCTGGGCTATGAGTTCCTGCTGCACCTCGTGGGCGTCGTAGTACGTTCGCGAAACGGTGCGGCCCGAGGCGTCCCAACCGATGCGCACGCGGTCGAGGCCGTTGGCACGGATTTTCATGTTTCCGCCCTTAGGCGTGAAGTATTGGGCTATGGCGCTTTGGGCAGAGATGTAGAAATAGGAGATGGTCATCAGCGAGGCGTTGTCTTCGCCAAAGTATTCCTCAAGGGAGAGCAGACTGTCGTTTTCCGATGCGGAGAAGTGGATGCGCTTCACGCTCCGCAATGTGGCGTTGAAGTCCTTGGCGCGCTCGTCGGCGGTGTCATCGTCGGCCCACTCCGTGGAGGGGATGCGGCAGACGTCGGGCAGATAGCGGTTGGACGACATGACTTCCACGTCGGTGTAGTGACCGCGGTGGCGGCGGCCCTTGTAACTGAGTTTGTAGTAAATGGGCGCTGTGGCGCGCTCGTCGGACGTGAGTTCCTCGCCCACGCCCACGGGCCAGCCCTTCACGGTTTCGTACGAGGCGAAGTAGTCGTCGTAGACTTTCTCGTTGTAGACATAGTCAAAGCCGAAATATCCGCCCACGAGGAGCAGAAGGACGGCTGCTGAGAAAACAATGGCGGCGGTGCGCCGGCGGTTGCGCTCGCGGGTGGTGCGGGCTTCGGCCTCAAGGCGGGCCTTTTCCTGGGCTGCCTTGCGCTCCACCTCTTCGCGCTTGCGCTGCTCGGCGGCTACGGCGCGCTGCTTCTCTTCTTCCTGGCGGCGCCGCTCTTCTTCCTGAAGGCGCAGCTGCTCGCGCTGTTCGCGACGCTCCTTGACGATGGGGCAAAGAATGTCGTGGATGAACTCCAGGCGGAGGTCGTTGCCGTAGTTGAACGTGCGGAGCAACTTGCGGTTCCACACGAGGTTGTCAATCTTTTCCTCGGGAATGAGTTTCCGCAAGTCGGAACGCGACACGTTGTTGCGCCGCCCGGACGATGTGAGGAGCTGGTCCTCGAGTATTTCCACCTCGTGCGCCGTGAGGTCGCCCACGGCTTCGGTGTAGAAGTCCTTGATGATGTCCACGCCGAACTCCTTGACCAACTGCCAAGTGATGACGGTGGCGCCCTGCGGCATCTTTTCGTAAATGCGGCTCAGAAAGAGCGAAAGGACGGCGGCGTCGACTTCAATCTCGGGCTCGTCGCCGAGAGAGAAATCGGTGCGGCCCGTGACGGTTTCGATGATGAGCTTTGCCACCTCGAGCGTGACGAGGCCGGGACGGGGCTTGACGATGATGTCGGCGGCCTGTTCCTCGTTGAGCGGACGCAGACCGAAGCGGTGGTGGCGCAGCGAAGGTATCTTTGCGGTGAAATATTCGAAGTCCGAGAGGAAGTCCTCGCGGAGGGCAAAGATGAAGTGGATGTCGTTGTCGTCCACGTAACGCACAGGAGCGGCGCTTTGGGCCTTTGCTGCGGCATCGGCAAAGATGTAGCTCATGGAGGCGAAGCCCTCCACGGTCTGCGGCGCGGCGCTGTCGGCAACGGGAGCGGCGGCGGTTGGTTCGGAAGGCTCGTCGGCAAGTCCCTTCGGCATGATGTCGTTGAGCACGTCGCCAAGTTCGGCAAAGAAGGCGGAGGCGGCGGCCAGGTCGCTCTGGAGCGTGAAGATTTCCTCAAACTGGTCGAAGATGAGCAGCACGCGGCTCCTTCGTCCGCCACTGACGAACTCGTTGCAGTGGAGGAGTTCCCAAAGGAGGGGTTGGGCGGGATTCTTGACCGGGACAACCTCCTTTATCTCCACCACGCGCGCAATGGCTGCACGTATCTGGCGGACGTAGGGCGTTTTGTTCGAATGGTCCAGACGGATGACAACGGGCACATAACCGTGCT
Source organism: bacterium (assembly GCA_963656685.1). GTDB lineage: Bacteria > Bacteroidota > Bacteroidia > Bacteroidales > Bacteroidaceae > Alloprevotella. The sequence continues at coordinate 26,088 of CAVKJJ010000018.1, forward strand.
GACGCGCTATGGGGAGCACACCGGCATTGACGATGGACGTTTTGCCAATGCCGGACTTGCCGTAAAGCACCGTGTCGACATCGTTGAGCACACGCTGCGAGAGGTCGGCAATCTCTTCGTTGCGACCGTATATTATCTGATTCTCCTGGTACGACTCAAGGCCGAGCCACGGATTGTTCTTGTTCTCTGCCATAGCGTTCATCGGTTAAGTCCTATTTTGCTGACCAATTCGTCTGCCAAACGCGGAGCGTCGAGAGCGGATTGGAAAGTCAGGGCATTGTGTGCCTGAATCTTTTCCGGTATCTGTGCATTGTAGAAGTCGAAGTCGGCTTCCGATACGGGGAGGATGTAGTCGCGGCCCAACGATGTGGCCTGCTGGCAAGCTATGTCCCATTCGGTGCGGTAGACGTGAGGCTCGTCCTTCTCACGTTCCACGCTGAGCGAAAGCACGGGGAGGAAATAGCGCGCAGTCTGGATGGCGCGTTTTATTTCGTCCATGAACTTGCCGCCCTTCGACAGGTTCTTCTTGTCGTACCACACTTTCAGCCCGCGACGCGTGAGTTCGTCGTAGAGAGCGCCGACAAACTCGGAGTCGGTGCGCGAATAGCTGATAAAGATGTCCACGTTGTCCATCGGAGCGGAGAACTTGGTGAAGGCGCGGTTTTCCAACTTTTTCCTCAGTTCGGGATTGGCGGCATACTGGCGCTCCATCTCAGCAAGGAGTTTCTCCACCACGTCGCCTGCGTCTTTCTTCATGATGTAGGCTTCGTGGCTCACCATGAAGTGGACGAACGAATCCTCAAACTCGCGCTTGGCTATCATGTCGTTCTTCTCGCCCTTCGCCTCGCGCTCCTTGCGGAACGAGAACCAAATGAAGCGGAACAGCCAGTCGGTATAGTCTGTTCCGAGCATGAGCAGGAATTTGTTCTTGAGCAGATTGACAAGTTTGTTGGGCCGCTTGTTCTCGTCGAGCCACGAGGAGCAGAAGTCGAGCATGTCCTCGTCGGTCACCACGTAACGGTGGGCACGAGGGTCGCCCACGCGCCCGAACATATAGTAGACGGTGGGCCGAAGCATGTCGGTCTCGCCGCCCACGTCCTGATTCTCGGACGGATTGTTGTTAAACTTCATGACGCGCAGGTCGTCGCCCCACACTTCGCGCATGACGTCCTCCACCACGGGCGTGAACGACGTGGTGATGACGAAAGGAAAGAGCTTGCTGCTGAGCAACTTGACAAGCACTTCGGAAGGCTTCTGCTTCGAAGCCGTAGGAGCGAAGAGCTGATTGATCCAAGTGTATATGCTGTCGCGATTCTGACCGTTGCGACCAAGATAAGTGGAGTCGAAGACGAGTTCGGAAAACGACTGAGGAGCCGACGGAACGCAGAATCCATTGGCTATAAAACTGAGCAGTTCCTTGTGAAGGTCTTTCCCGTCGCTGAGCACGCCGGAACCGATGACGGGAACGACGGCGCCGTCAATAATCTTGCCGGCGAGGGTCTTGAACATGAGGAGCTCCTCGTTGTTGGGAGGAAAAAGGTCGTTTCCCGAAAAAGGATTTGCGCCGCCAAAGGCTTGGGCGAAGCTATTTCCTGTAGTGTCCATAGTCTTTACTATTATACGTAACGCCTTGCCACAATTTGCAAAGCATCACCAAACATTTGTCAGTATACGGCAAATGTACACGAATTTTCCTAAACAAAGACAAAAGGCAATAGTTATTTTTACGCTTTAGCGACGTTCAAAAAACAATTAGAGCAAAATTTGAAGCGCGAGTTATTTGTTACATGACAATATAATGACAAAACAAACGCCAAATGTTAAATCCGTGACGAAATATAGACAAACAGCCTTCTCGAAATAGAAAAAAGAAACCTATTTTTTCGGCCACAAAAGAGCCTACCTACAACTCCAAGGCAGCTCGTAAAAATTCCAAGGCAGCAAATTTAAATTCCAAGGCAGCAAATTTTTCCTAGATGCCTTGGAATTTTTGCTGCGAACGGGTCGATTTAGGGGTGATTTGGGCAAATAAAGGGGAGAACGGATTAATATATATCAGCAGTTTAGGTATTATTACATTTAAATGCAATAGCACTTCCGCTGAGAATCGCGTATTTGCGGTCGTGTTTACGATTGGTGACTTCTGTGCGATTCTCGCGTGTTAAAATGCGGTGGGGTTGCGCGTTGAACAAATACACGGACAAGACTTCGCAACTAAGTAACGTCCCCAAAAAAATAACTTGCGCATATTTTCAAAAGAATTTTTCAGCCCGCTCCTTGCGGATTACAAATCTGCGCAAGTTATTTCTATATATTAGTTAGGGTTCGTCGTTTTTAATATTTCAAGGCATTAAACGTTGTAAAGCGCAGCGGTTTTTTAGCCGAAGGCGTGGTTTTTGCCCTGTGGTGGGCAAGTGCCGGAACGGCACTGATGGCGGTTGGTTGTGCAGTGCACCGTAAGCTCGCTTACGTAAGCACGGCACAAACAAGCGCCATCAAAAACTCGAAGAGTTTGCCCACCACAGGGTGTTTTTCTTGTTTTTGTTTTTGCTTCAAATAAAATTCTGATTCGAAACATCCTACTACACGCACAAAAAAAATTCCGCCCGCACGGTGCAGTTCATTATATGACTGCCCGTACTGGACGGAATTCAAATATAATGGATAGAAAAATCCTTGGGGAAGCGAACGGCTTAGAACTGTGAAGCGCCAGCTTCTACTGCCTCAGCAGCTTCGGCGGCTTTGGCAGCCTGAGCCTGTTCGTACTCTTCGCGGTCGGCCACAACAAGGCGGCTGAACTCGCGCAGACCTGTACCGGCGGGGATGAGGTGACCGCAAATCACGTTCTCCTTCATACCTTCGAGGTAGTCGGTCTTGCCGCTGATAGCAGCTTCGTTGAGCACCTTCGTCGTTTCCTGGAAGGAAGCGGCAGACATGAAGCTCTTCGTCTGAAGGGCTGCACGCGTGATACCCTGAAGAATCTGCGTAGAGGTAGCGGCTTCAGCATCGCGAACCTTCACGAGTTTGAGGTCGCGGCGCTTGAGCTGGGAGTTCTCGTCGCGAAGCTTGCGAGCCGTGACAATCATACCCTTCTTCATCGTCTCGCTGTCGCCAGCGTCGATGACAACCTTCTTGCCCCAGATGCGGTCGTTCTCTTCTGCAAAGTCGAGTTTGTCCACAATCTGCTGCTCGAGGAAGCGAGTGTCGCCGGGCTCGTTGATCTGCACCTTGCGCATCATCTGACGTACGATGACTTCGAAGTGCTTGTCGTTGATCTTCACACCCTGCAGACGGTAAACGTCCTGAATCTCGTTGACGATGTATTCCTGCACAGCGGTAGGACCTTGGATGGCAAGGATGTCGCCCGGAGTGATGGAACCGTCGGAGAGGGGCGTTCCGGCACGTACGTAGTCGTTCTCCTGAACAAGAATCTGCTTTGACAGGGGCACGAGGTACTTCTTGACTTCGCCAAGCTTGGAGGTGACGATGACTTCGCGGTTACCACGCTTGATGGCACCCATGCTGATTTCACCGTCGATTTCGCTCACTACGGCAGGGTTGCTCGGGTTGCGGGCTTCGAAGAGCTCGGTCACACGGGGGAGACCACCGGTGATATCGCCTGCCTTACCTACGGCACGCGGAATCTTCACGAGCACTTCACCAGCCTTGAGCTGCTGACCGTCTTCCACAACGATGTGACCGTTGATGGGGAAGGAGTAGTTGCAGAGGGCATTGCCGTCGGCATCGAGCACATGGGCGGTAGGAGCCATGCTCTTGTCCTTCGACTCGATGACGATGCGTTCACGAAGACCTGTGGCTTCGTCTTCTTCAATACGGTAGGTGACACCTTCGGTGACGTTCTCGAACTGAATGGTACCGGCATGGTCGGTGACGATGACGGCGTTGAACGGATCCCAGTTGGCGATGACGGTGCCTTTCTCCACGTGCTGGCCTTCTTCTACGAAGAGACGTGAACCGTAGGGCACGTTCTGGTTGGAGAGGATGATGCCGGTGTTCTCGTCGATGAAACGTACTTCAGCCAAACGGCCTACTACTACGCGGCAGGGCTTGTTCTCGTCGGTGAAGGAGTCGACGGTCTTGAGTTCTTCAAATTCTACGCGGCAGTCGTTCTTGGCCACGATGGTGGCATTGGCTGCGGCGTTGGAGGCGATACCACCGGCGTGGAACGTACGGAGGGTAAGCTGCGTACCCGGTTCACCGATGGACTGTGCTGCGATAACGCCGACAGCTTCGCCCTTCTGAACCATGCGGCTAGTGGCAAGGTTGCGGCCGTAGCACTTCATGCAGACGCCGTGCTTGCTCTCGCAGGTGAGCACGGAACGGATTTCCACGCTCTCGATGGGCGAGTTTTCAATCTCTTCCACGATGGGCTCGGTAATCTCTTCGCCCGAAGCGACAATGAGCTTGCCCGTGGTGGGATGGATAATATCGTGAACAGACACACGGCCCAAAATGCGCTCGCCGAGGGAAGAGATCACTTCGTCGCCGTCCTTGAGGGCAGTGCAGACGAGGCCGCGGAGGGTGCCGCAGTCTTCCTCGTTGATGATGACGTCGTGCGAAACGTCAACGAGACGGCGGGTGAGGTAACCGGCGTCGGCTGTCTTCAAGGCGGTATCGGCAAGACCCTTACGGGCACCGTGGGTGGAGATGAAGTACTCCAACACGGACATACCTTCCTTAAAGTTAGAAAGAATCGGGTTTTCAATAATCTGTGCACCTTCGGCACCTGCCTTCTGGGGCTTGGCCATAAGACCACGCATACCAGCAAGCTGGGCAATCTGGTCGGCAGAACCACGGGCTCCGGAGTCGAGCATCATGAACACAGCGTTGAAACCTTGGTCGGCTTCGGTCATCTGCTTCATGAGGGTCTTCTTCAAGTCGGTGTTGACGTGCGTCCAAGCATCGATAACCTGGTTGTAACGTTCCTTGTCGGTGATGAAACCCATGTTGTAGTTCATCGTGATCTGGTCCACTTCGTCGTGACCGCGCTGAACGATGTCTACCTTTTCCTTCGGGATGATGATATCGTCAAGGTTGAACGAAAGTCCACCTTCGTAAGCCTTGCGGTAACCAAGGTTCTTGATGCCGTCGAGGAAGTCGCAGGCACGGGCCATACCCACAGTCTTGATGACGAGGGTAATGATGCTGCGGAGTGACTTCTTGGCGATGACGGTGTTGACAAAGCCACACTCGTCGGGGATTACTTCGTTGACGATGACACGGCCTACGGAAGTTTCCACGAGGTGACGGATGCGCTGACCGCGCTCATCTACGTCGTCGACCATCACTTTCACAGGAGCATGGACGTCTACGCGACGCTCGTTGAAGGCGATGATGGCTTCTTCGGGACCGTAGAACGTGAGGCCGCTACCCTTTGCGCCGGGACGGAGCTTGGTGATGTAGTAGAGACCGAGCACCATATCCTGCGAAGGCACGGTGATAGGAGCACCATTGGCAGGGTTGAGGATGTTGTGGCTCTGGAGCATGAGGATTTGTGCTTCGAGCACGGCCTCGTTGCTCAAGGGGAGGTGAACGGCCATCTGGTCACCGTCGAAGTCGGCGTTGAACGCCGTACAAGCGAGCGGGTGGAGCTGGATGGCTTTGCCTTCAATCATCTTAGGCTGGAAGGCCTGGATACCGAGACGGTGGAGGGTCGGTGCACGGTTGAGGAGCACGGGGTGACCCTTCATTACATGTTCGAGGATGTCCCAGATGACGGGCTCGCGACGGTCTACTATCTTCTTGGCGCTCTTCACCGTCTTCACAATGCCGCGCTCAATGAGCTTGCGGATGATGAACGGCTTGTAGAGTTCTGCTGCCATGAGCTTGGGCAGACCGCATTCGCCCATGCGGAGTTCGGGACCGACAACGATTACGGAACGTGCGGAGTAGTCAACACGCTTACCGAGGAGGTTCTGACGGAAACGTCCGGCCTTACCCTTGAGGGAGTCGGAGAGCGACTTGAGCGGACGGTTGCTATCGCTCTTTACGGCAGAACTCTTGCGAGAGTTGTCGAAAAGGCTGTCGACAGATTCCTGAAGCATACGCTTCTCGTTGCGAAGAATGACGTCGGGGGCTTTGATTTCGAGCAAACGCTTGAGGCGGTTGTTACGAATGAGCACACGACGATAGAGGTCGTTGAGGTCGGAGGTGGCAAAACGGCCACCGTCGAGGGGCACAAGGGGACGAAGGTCAGGGGGAGTGACGGGGATGACCTTCATAATCATCCACTCGGGATGGTTACGGTCGCGGCTGGTGCGGAAACTTTCCACTACCTGCAAGCGCTTGAGGGCTTCGTTCTTGCGCTGTACGGAGGAGTCGGAGTTGGCACGGTCGCGGAGCTCGTAGGAAAGGCTATCGAGGTCAATGCGAGTAAGAAGGTCGTAGATTGCTTCTGCGCCCATCTTGGCAATGAACTTGTTGGGGTCCTGATCCTCGAGATACTGGTTGTCCGTGGGGAGCTTCTTGAGGAGGTCGAGATATTCGTCCTCAGTGAGAAGGTCGTTGGTGGCTACATCATCGGCGAGGACACCAGGCTGGATGACCACGTAACGCTCGTAGTAAATGATGGAGTCGAGCTTCTTGGTAGGAATGCCAAGGAGATAACCAATCTTGTTAGGAAGGGAACGGAAATACCAGATGTGAGCCACGGGGACTACAAGCTGGATGTGGCCGGCACGTTCGCGGCGCACTTTCTTTTCGGTCACTTCCACACCGCAACGGTCGCAGACGATGCCTTTGTAACGGATGCGCTTGTACTTTCCGCAGTGGCACTCATAGTCCTTGGTCGGACCGAAAATGCGTTCGCAGAAAAGACCGTCGCGCTCGGGCTTGTACGTGCGGTAGTTGATGGTTTCGGGTTTCAGCACCTCACCGTACGAATTTGCCATGATTTCCTCGGGGGAGGCGAGACCGATGGTAATCTTCGTAAAGTTGGTCTTTATCTTATTGTCTCTTTTAAATGCCATTTTCTGAAGGAATGATTGAGAGTGGGAAGGTTTAGACTTCTTTAGTCGGGGTTCCGCCCTCTTATCGGCGCGCTAGTTCGCCGCCTCTCACTGCCACGCTGCCGTGAAGGCAACGGGCTTGGAACGGAGAGCGTGCGTAGATGGCGCAGGAGCGGAATGCCAGACTGTTAGTCCAGCGTGATGCTGAGACCCAAACCGCGGAGCTCGTGGAGCAACACGTTGAGCGATTCGGGAATGCCCGGCGTGGGCATGGGGTCGCCCTTGACGATGGCTTCGTAGGCCTTGGCACGGCCAGTGACGTCGTCGGACTTGATGGTAAGGATTTCCTGGAGCACGTGCGAAGCACCGAAGGCTTCGATTGCCCAGACTTCCATTTCACCGAAACGCTGACCACCGAACTGGGCCTTACCGCCGAGGGGCTGCTGCGTGATGAGGGAGTACGGACCGATGGAACGGGCGTGCATCTTGTCCTCAACCATATGACCGAGCTTGAGCATGTAGGTGACACCCACGGTGGCCTTCTGGTCGAAGGGTTCGCCCGTGCCGCCATCGTAGAGCTGCTCGGAACAGTAGCGGGGAAGTCCGGCCTTGTCGGTCCACTCGCAAAGATCTTCAAGCTTGGCACCGTCAAAGATGGGGGTGGCGAACTTCACGCCGAGCTTGCGGCCTGCAGCGCCGAGGACAGCTTCGAAAATCTGTCCGATGTTCATACGCGAAGGCACACCCAGCGGGTTGAGCACGATGTCGACGGGACGTCCGTCGGCAAGGAACGGCATGTCTTCCTGACGCACAATCTTGGATACGATACCCTTGTTACCGTGACGACCTGCCATCTTGTCGCCGACACCAATCTTACGCTTCTTGGCCACGTAAACCTTGGCCTGCTGGATGATGCCGGAGGGAAGTTCATCGCCGATGGTGATGGCGAACTTCTTACGCTTGAGGACAGCGTCGAGCTTGTTGTGCTTCTTGAGGTAGTTGACCACAAGCTGACGGATGAGGGTGTTGGTGTGCTCGTCGTCGGTCCAACCGCGGAGTTCCACGGAGGTGAAGTCGAGCGTATTGAGGAGGCTCTTGGCAAACTTGGCGCCCTTGGCGATGACTTCGGAACCAATATTGTCCGTCACACCTTGAGAAACCTTGTCGGCAGTAAGTGCCACGAGCTTGTCAATCATGAGATCCTTCAGGGCGGCAGCTTCCTTGGCAAACTCGTCGTCGAGCTTCTGAAGCGTCACCTTGTCGGCAGCCTTGGAGCTGCGGGTCTTCTGCTGGCGGGCAAACATGCGCTTGTTGATGACCACACCAGAGAGTGAAGGATTGGCCTTGAGGGAAGCGTCCTTTACATCGCCGGCCTTGTCGCCGAAGATGGCGCGGAGAAGTTTCTCTTCAGGCGTGGGGTCGCTTTCGCCCTTAGGCGTAATCTTACCGATGAGGATGTCGCCCGGAACGATGCGTGCACCGATGCGAACAACACCGTTTTCGTCGAGGTCCTTCGTAGCGTCTTCGCTGACGTTGGGGATGTCGTTGGTAAACTCTTCCATACCGCGCTTCGTCTCGCGCACTTCAAGGGAGAATTCATCGACGTGAACGGAGGTGAGGATGTCCTCACGCACCATGCGTTCGTTGAGCACGATGGCGTCCTCGTAGTTGTAACCCTTCCAAGGCATGTAAGCCACGAGGAGGTTGCGACCAAGGGCGAGTTCGCCGTTCTCAGTAGCATAACCTTCAGTAAGGATGTCGCCCTTCTTGACACGCTGTCCCTTCTCGCAGATGGGACGGAGGTCGATGGTCATGTTCTGGTTGGTGCGGCGGAACTTAGGTATGGTGTACTCCTTGACGTTCGATTCGAAACTTACGAACTCTTCGTCGGGAGTGCGGTCGTAGGCAATGCGAATTGTAGTGGCGTCGACGTATTCAATGACACCTTCGCCTTCGGCAGTAATCATGGTGCGAGAGTCTTCGCACACCTGCTTTTCAATGCCGGTACCTACAATAGGAGCTTCGCTGCGGATGAGGGGAACTGCCTGGCGCATCATGTTGGATCCCATGAGTGCACGGTGGGCATCGTCGTGCTCGAGGAAGGGAATGAGCGATGCGGCGATAGAGGCAATCTGCTGCGGGGCAACGTCGAGGAGTTCTACTTCTGAGGGCGGAACAACGGGGTAGTCGGCATCCTGGCGGCACTTTACTTTGTCGCGGATAAAGGTACCGTCGTCGTTGAGGGGAGCATTACCCTGACCGATGATTTTGCCTTCTTCTTCCTCAGCGGAGAGATATACGATGTGGTCGTTGTTAAGGTCGGCCACGGAATTCTCTACCTTGCGGTACGGAGTTTCAATGAAACCGAGTTCGTCAATCTTGGCGAAGACGCAAAGAGAGGAGATAAGACCGATGTTAGGACCTTCAGGCGACTCGATCGGACAGAGACGTCCGTAGTGGGTGTAGTGCACGTCGCGCACTTCGAAACCTGCACGCTCGCGGGAGAGACCGCCAGGACCGAGGGCGGAGAGACGGCGCTTGTGCGTCACTTCGGCCAACGGATTGGTCTGGTCCATGAACTGGGAGAGAGCGTTCGTTCCGAAGAAGGAGTTGATAACGCTCGAGATGGTCTTGGCGTTGATGAGGTCCGTCGGAGTGAACACTTCGTTGTCGCGTACATTCATGCGCTCACGAATGGTGCGGCTCATACGGGCGAGACCGATGGCGAACTGGTTGCTCAGCTGCTCGCCTACGGTACGTACGCGGCGGTTGCTGAGGTGGTCGATATCGTCGACAGTGGCCTTGGAGTTGATGAGCTCAACGAGATACTTGATAATCTCGATGATGTCCTCACGAGTAAGGACGCGTACGTCCATGTCGGTGGTGAGGTTGAGCTTGCGGTTGATGCGGTAGCGGCCTACTTCACCAAGGTCGTAACGCTTTTCGGAGAAGAAAAGGTTGTTGATAACTTCGCGAGCGGAAGCGTCGTCGGCAGGGTCGGCATTTCGGAGCTGACGGTAGATGTAGAGGATGGCTTCCTTCTCGGAGTTGGAGGGGTCCTTCTGAAGGGTGTTGAAGATGATGGAGTAGTCAGTGGCACCTGCTTCCTGATTGTGGATGAGGATGGTCTGTGCGCCGGAATCGAGGATGAGAGTAGCTACATCTTCATCAATGACGGTTTCGCGCTCGCAGATGATTTGGTTGCGCTCCACGGTTACTACTTCGCCGGTGTCTTCATCGGTAAAGTCTTCAATCCAGCTCTTGAGCACACGTGCAGCGAGTTTGCGACCGTTGTACTTCTTGAGGTTGGTCTTGTTGACCTTTACTTCTTCAGCGAGGTTGAATATCTGGAGAATGTCTTTGTCGCTCTCGAAGCCGATGGCGCGGAGAAGCGTAGTCACGGGCAACTTCTTCTTACGGTCGATGTAAGCGTACATCACGTTGTTGATGTCCGTGGCAAACTCTATCCACGATCCCTTGAAGGGAATGATACGTGCGGAGTAGAGCTGCGTGCCGTTGGCGTGGACACTCGAACCGAAGAATACACCGGGCGAACGGTGCAACTGGCTGACCACAACACGTTCGGCACCATTGATGACGAAGGTGCCGTTTTCGGTCATGTAAGGAATGGGGCCGAGGAACACGTCCTGTACGACGGTGTCGAAATCCTCATGATCGGGGTCTGTACAGTAGAGCTTGAGTTTGGCCTTGAGGGGCACGCTGTAGGTCAGACCGCGCTCAAGACATTCCTGGATGGAATAGCGGGGCTCGTCTATATAATAGTCGATGAACTCCAGTACGAAGTTATTGCGAGTGTCCGCGATGGGGAAGTTCTCGGCAAAGACTTTGTACAAGCCGTCGTTCTTGCGCAATTCGCTAGGAGTGTCGAGCTGGAGGAAATCCTTGAAGGACTTTAGCTGTACGTCAAGAAAGTCGGGATAGGGCATCGGGTTCTTGACGGACGCAAAGTTTACACGTTGGTTGATGACTCTGGAAGACATTCGGAAATTAAAAGGGAGATTAAAGGGAGAAGTAGCCCGGGGTTCGGCCTTGGCGAGAGGAATGCTGCTGCAAGAAGTCAGCGAAACGGAACGAAGCTAAATGCTTGTTCGCGCTGTCTTACAATTACATTTGCAGCAGGAAAGCGCTATTGCGGAGCTAGGCTCGACGCGAACAGGAACTTATAACTGTTGATGCTGAAAAAGTGCTCTTTGCCGACTCAGAGGAGTAACGAGAATGCAAAAAGCAAAAATTGTAAGCCAAGACATAAGCGGCGCCCGAAGGCTGCTTGCTCTTTTGGGCTTGTTTATAGACACAAAAAGGTTATGAACCCTCTACCAGAGGATTCATAACCGTTACCCGGATGTAAGGGGGTTGTATTAAGCGATTTCCACTTCAGCACCGGCTTCTTCGAGAGCCTTCTTGAGTGCTTCAGCTTCTTCCTTGGCAACGCCTTCCTTGAGCTTGCTGGGAGCGCCGTCTACGAGATCCTTAGCTTCCTTCAAGCCGAGGCCACAAGCTTCCTTAACGGCCTTAACGACCTGGAGCTTAGCAGCACCTGCGCTCTTGAGGACTACGTCGAAAGCAGTCTTCTCTTCAGCGGCAGCAGCACCAGCTGCGGGACCGGCAGCAACAGCAACAGCTGCAGCAGCGGGTTCAATTCCGTACTCGTCCTTCAGGACAGTTGCCAATTCGTTTACTTCTTTCACAGTCAAATTTACCAATTCTTCTGCGATAGCTTTGATATCTGCCATTGTTCTAAATGTATTTTTTTGTTTGTTTTCTGATTTAGTTGTGTTAGGCTGGCAAGCCTATGATTACTCGGGGCGTTCGCCAAGAGTTTTGAGCACGCCGTGGATGGTCTGACCGCCACTCTGAAGAGCGGAGATGACGTTCTTGGCGGGCGACTGGAGGAGAGCAACGATTTCGGCGATAACCTCGTTCTTGCTCTTGATTGCACAGAGTGCGTCGAGCTGGTCGGCTCCAACGTAGAAACCTTCTTCAGCGTAAGCGGCCTTGAGTGCGGGAACACCGTCCTTGCCTACTTCCTTGATGAGCTTAGCGGGTACGTTGGCTGTGTTGCAGAAGAACACTGCGGTGGTACCTTTGAGGCAATCGTAGAGGGGAGTGTAGTCAATTTCGGAGGCTTCGAAAGCCTTGTGGAGAAGTGTATTCTTCACTACTACCATCTTGATTTCGCTGCCGAAGCACTTGCGGCGCAGGCTTGAAGTCTGCTCTGCGTTCATGCCGGTAACGTCTACGAGGTAGAAGTGTGCATATTCGTTGAGTTTCTCACCGAGCTGCTCGATGATGATAGCTTTATCTTCCTTTCTCATGATTCAATTCGGATTTAGATTTCTTCTACAGACTTAGGATCGATCTTGATACCCTTGCTCATGGTAGAGGAAAGATAGATGCTCTTGATATACGTACCCTTAGCTGCGGTCGGCTTAAGCTTGATGATGGTAGCGATGAATTCCTTTGCATTGCCGAGGATTTGCTCGGGAGTGAAGGATACTTTACCGATTGACGTGTGAACGATACCGCTCTTGTCAACCTTGAAGTCGATCTTACCTTGCTTAACTTCGCGCACGGCCTTGGCAACGTCCATAGTGACGGTACCGCTCTTGGGGTTAGGCATGAGTCCGCGGGGACCGAGCACACGACCGAGAGCACCGATTTTACCCATGATTGCGGGCATGGTGATGATGACGTCAACGTCAGTCCAACCACCTTTTATCTTCTCGATATATTCATCGAGACCTACATAGTCAGCGCCAGCTTCTTTTGCAGCAGCTTCGGCATCGGGCGTACAGAGGCAGAGCACGCGTACGGTCTTACCAGTTCCGTTCGGGAGCGATACTACGCCACGAACCATCTGGTTTGCCTTACGGGGATCTACGCCGAGACGTACGTCGATATCTACGGATGCGTCGAACTTCGTAGTGGTGATTTCCTTTACGAGTTCGGATGCTTCCTTAAGAGTGTATGCCTTTCCTGCTTCAACCTTTTCAGCGACCAACTTTTGATTCTTTGTGAGTTTGCTCATTGTTGATGAAGATTTAGTTGTTTGCGGGGAAGTCACCCTTGATTGTGATACCCATGCTGCGGGCTGTACCTGCGACCAGACGCATTGCACTTTCAACTGTGAAGCAGTTCAAGTCGGGCATTTTGTCTTCAGCGATAGCCTTTACCTGATCCCAAGTGAGTTCAGCAATCTTGGTACGGTTGGGCTGAGCTGATCCGCTCTTCTTTTTGGCTGCTTCCAGCAATTGAATTGCTACAGGAGGAGTCTTTACGACGAAGGTGAAAGACTTGTCGTTGTAATAGGTGATCACAACGGGAAGTACTTTACCTGCCTTCTCCTGAGTTCTGGCGTTGAACTGCTTGCAGAAATCCATGATGTTGATACCCTTGGAACCGAGAGCGGGACCTACGGGAGGAGATGGATTTGCAGCGCCGCCCTTAATCTGTAATTTGATTAATCCAGCAACTTCTTTAGCCATTGTTGTTTATTGAAAATTGAAATTATCTGAAGGCTTTCGGTACGTAACACTACCTTATTCCTTCTCTATCTGCATAAAACCGAGGTCGAGACCAGTGACACGGCCGAAAACTTTGACGTTGACGGTCACTTTCTTCTTGTCGTTGTCCACCTTTTCGATGGTTCCGGTGAACCCACTGAAGGGTCCGTCGGTTACTTTGACGCTCTCGCCGACCATGTAGGGAATTTCGAGTTCGATGGGTTCGTCTTCCATCTCGTCGGCCTTACCCAAGATACGGTTTACTTCGCTTTCACGAAGTGGAGTGGGATTGTCCATACCACCGAGGAATCCTAACACGTTGGGTGTGTTTCGGAGCTCGTGGACGGTTTCACCAACCAGACGCGCCTCTACCAGCACGTAGCCTGGCAGGTAATTGCGTTCTTTGATGACACGCTTTGTACCGCGAATTTGAACGACTTTTTCGGTAGGGATGAGTACTTGCGAAACATGACCGCCGAGGCGGCCATTCTTTATTTCTGCATCGATGTACTCCTTGACTTTCCCTTCCTTTCCGCTCACAGCGCGCAAAACGTACCAAGCCATTTCTGCCTGTGCCATTGTGTGATTAAATTTGAGGGTAAATCAGGTTCATGATTGACTCGAATACCGTATCCATAAGGAACACTACAATAGCTATGACGATGGAAGCTGTGAGCACAACTATTGCACTGTGCGTAAGTTCCTGTCGCGAGGGCCATTCAGTCTTATGAGATAATTCTTCGTATGAATCCTTGCAATATGCAACTACTTTCTTGAACATATATGTATCTTTTAGCACGGGAAGAGAGGCTCGAACTCCCGACACCTGGTTTTGGAGACCAGTGCTCTACCAACTGAGCTATTCCCGTAGAAATAGGCCTTGCTCTAATTGAGGAGCAAGGTCCTATTTTTTTATCTTCAACTTTGCTTCTTGCCGCATGGGCAAGGGTTGCAAGTATTAGTCGAGGATTTCAGTGATCTGACCAGAACCTACCGTACGACCACCTTCGCGGATAGCGAAGCGGAGACCTACGTTGATTGCTACAGCGTAGATGAGTTCAACGGTGATTTCTACGTTGTCACCAGGCATTACCATTTCGGTGCCCTCGGGGAGGTGGATTTCACCGGTGCAGTCCATGGTGCGGAGGTAGAACTGGGGACGATACTTGTTGCCGAAGGGAGTGTGACGACCACCTTCTTCCTTCTTGAGGACGTAGATGGATGCCTTGAACTTCTTGTGCGGAGTGATTACGCCCGGGTGGGTGATGACCATACCACGCTTGATTTCAGCCTTGTCGATACCACGGAGGAGGAGACCTACGTTGTCACCAGCTTCACCTTCGTCGAGGATCTTGCGGAACATTTCGACGCCAGTTACGACTGACTTCTTGTCTTCACCGAGACCGAGGATCTGAACTTCGTCACCAACCTTTACGATACCAGTTTCAACACGACCGGTTGCAACAGTACCACGACCAGTGATTGAGAATACGTCTTCAACAGGCATAAGGAAGGGCTTATCCTTGTCGCGAACGGGTTCCTGAATCCATTCGTCAACAGCGTTCATAAGTTCCATTACGCTGTCTTCCCACTTAGCAACGCCGTTGAGTGCACCGAGTGCAGAACCGCGGATGATGGGCGTATCGGCTTCGAAGTCGTAAGATTCGAGGAGTTCGTGCATTTCCATCTCAACGAGCTCGAGCATTTCTTCGTCTTCAACCATGTCGCACTTGTTGAGGAACACGACGAGGCGGGGAACGTTTACCTGACGAGCGAGGAGGATGTGCTCACGAGTCTGGGGCATAGGACCATCGGTAGCAGCAACTACGATGATAGCACCGTCCATCTGAGCAGCACCAGTTACCATGTTCTTTACGTAGTCGGCGTGACCCGGGCAGTCTACGTGAGCATAGTGACGCTTTTCTGTTTCGTATTCGATGTGGGCGGTATTGATAGTAATACCACGCTCCTTTTCTTCGGGAGCATTATCAATCTGATCGAAAGACTTAACATCTTCACCAGTGCCGAGTCTCTCGTGGAGAACCTTAGAGATAGCAGCGGTCAAAGTAGTCTTACCGTGATCGACGTGACCAATAGTACCGATGTTAACATGCGGCTTGGTACGTTCAAATTTCTCTTTAGCCATAGCTGATTTGTTTTATTTTGTTTTGAATGAATTTCTGTTCTTCAATCTACTTGAAAAAGAGAGCTGTTAGTGAGACTTGAACTCACGACCTCTTCCTTACCAAGGAAGTGCTCTACCGCTGAGCTATAACAGCATAAAAACGAGAGCGGAAAACGGGGCTCAAACCCGCGACCCCCAGCTTGGAAGGCTAGTGCTCTATCAACTGAGCTATTTCCGCATACCAAAATAAGGTTGTGGGCAAAGATGGATTCGAACCACCGAAGGCGTAAGCCAGCAGATTTACAGTCTGCCCCATTTGGCCACTCTGGTATTTGCCCTTGCTTAGCGTGATGACGCTCTTGAGCAGTGCTCGGTAGTAGTGTCGTCTTCTAAACGGCTGCAAAGTTAGGGCTTTTTCTTTTCACTCCAAACTTTGGTGCAAGTTTTTTTGCTTTTTGGGCGTTTTTTTTTCGCGAGGGGTCGGATTTGCTAGTGGTCGTAGCGAGTAATAGGTACATTATATTATAGATAGAGTCTGCCTTACTGGCGCACGCCATGGACACCTTGCGAAAACGCTAAGGCAGCAAATTTAAATTTTCTACTAGCCCAAATCGTTGGGCTAGTAGAAAGTTGTTTGCATTTATTTGCACATACTCTTTGGCGGAATGGTGGCTCCATGGAGTATTTTGCGTGCTTTCGCCTGGCTCATCTGTTCTTTGGCTTGACGTCGAAGCGATAGAGGAGGGAGAGCATGGCGTAGGAGGGGGAGGTGCTGTAACGGTTCTCGGAGTAGCCCTGGAGATTGACGAAGCGCTTGACGGTGGAGGCCTGGCGTAGGAGGTCGACGGCGGTGGCACGAAGGACGAACTGCTTGCGACGCCCCATGCTGTAGGCCAACGAGGCGTTCCAGAGGAGGTCGGCGCCGTTGAAGCCGGCGTATTTGTAGCCGGAACGACAGACGAGCATAATGTCTGTGTCGACGTCGAGGTTCTTGCAGACGGGGGCGATGAAGACAAGGCCGTAGTTGTGGTCGAAGGATGAGCCTTTGCGGCCTTCGCTGTAGGGATGGGAACGGTAGGATTGGTAGGTGACGCCGGCCTTAAACTTGCAGATGACGCTCTGATTGTTGTAGGAAAACTCGGTCTTGAATCCTGCTACGTAGTTGTTGACCACGGAGCGCTGGTTGCTGGTCTCTAGCGTAACGCGACGAAAGTCTACGCTGCGGGCTGTGCGAAAATTGGTGGTTAGGTTTATACTGAAACGCTCTTTTTTGTCCAAAGTCCGACCGTAGTTGGCGTAGAGAGAGAAGTATCTGCTGCCGTTGAGGTTGCGGTACTGATAGGTCCAGTGGGCGGTTTGCGGGTCGTAGGTCACCTCATTGCCTACGGAGTTGCGGTGCAGGGTGTAGGCAGCGATGACGGAATAGTTGCTGCTACGGGTGAATTGGCTTTTCTGAAATTCAAAGCGGTAGTCGTTCGTTGGCTTAAGGTCTGGATTGCCGATGTATGTGGTTGTGGGGTCGGAATTGTTGGAAGAGTTCAACATTTGATAGACAAACGGTGCGGTAGTCATGCTGTTGATGGAGAGTTTATAGCCGTGTTTGAAAGTGAACTTGAGGTTGTAGTCGAAAAAGTTGTAAGTAGGTGTATTGTTTACAGCCGTGCATGCGCGGAGGTCAAAATAGGAACGACGCTGTCTTGTGTACACCAAATCAAGGCTTACATATACGGGGTTTGTCTGATAGGAGAAAGTGGCGCCGATTTTGTGGTTGCGGTCGAGCTGAGTGGTGTGGTAGGAGTCCTGCAGATTATGCACGAGCAACTCTTCCACACGGGCCGAAGGGAGGAGTGCGGACTCGTCGGAATGCATTTCTTCCAAAGCATCCCGACGCAGACGACTGTCGGAACTGAAGGTTTGATAGAAGGAATAGCGTGCATCTATGAGGAATGAGGTTTTCTTCAGCTTCAGATTGAGCAATTGACGCGAGATGCCGGCATTGTACAAATAAGATGTAAAGGGGGTGTTGTCTGCATAGGGGGTAAGGCGCGTTTCAGCGGTCTGCGGATAGCGGGTAAGCAGATTTTGCATGCCATCGTCAGTTTTGTGCTTGTATTGCGCGCCGGCATCGATGGAGTAGTTTTTGTTGCTCCAAGGACCACGTACTTTCGCGCTGACATTAAGTCGGGCAGTAAATTCACTACCTCTCCTGGTGTTCTCCGAGAGGATTTCGCGCACGGTGTCGACAGCGGCCGGCTGTAAATCGGCTATGTAAGTTTCAAAGCCGGAGAAGCTGCTGCGGCGGTTGTTGTGGACGTAATTTATTTCTGGTCTGATTTCAAAGTAGGTTTTGGGGAATGCTGCGCTGAATTGTCCTTCGTAGTCGAGTTGGGTGCGGCGGGTAGTTTCGGCCGCGCGTTCGGAGTAGGCGGAAGTGGACTGGTTGATGTAACGCACGAGGTTGGTGGTCGACTCGAGGTCGGTGCGCTCATTGTCGACCTTGAAGGATGTGGAAAAATTGAGGTTGTTTTTTTGGCACCTGAAGATTGTAGTTGATGCCTGCCGTGCGTGTGCGTTTGTTGCCCTCGGTCACGTCGGGCTTCTGCCAGCGTCCGCGTTGGGTGGGCGACTTGTCGTAGCCCACGTTGTTGGTGTTGGCATAAACGGTGAGGTCGGTGTGGTCGTTGTAGTTCATGGCAAATAGGCGCGCAAGGTATACGTTGTCCCAGGCGTTGCGGGTGCGTGTGCCGTCGCCGGCTTCGAAATTGGCGAGCCAGCCTTGCTTGTATTCGCGCTTAAGTTTGACGTCAACGACCAAAGGATTGCGGCGTGCTTTTCGCTCTTCTTCGCTCAAGAGGTAATCCCATTGGGGGCCTTGATGGTAAGCCTGTACGCGGCTCACGATATAGGCGGGGAGGTTGCGCAAGGCGGCTTGGGCGTCGCCATTGAAGAAGTTGCGGCCGTTAACGAGGAGGCGGCTTACGTGTTCGCCGTTGAGGGTTATTTGTCCGTATTCGTCGAGTTTCATGCCGGGCAGCATGGCAAGGAGTTTGTCGAGCATGGAGCCTTCAGCAAGGCGGAAAGCGCGCGCATCGTACTCTATAGTGTCGCCTTTGACGACCATAGCAATGCGCGAAGCTTGCACGGTGGCTTCGCCCAATGTGGTTTCGTAGAAGGAGTCGGCACGGTCAAGGTTTATGTCCTTTGCTCTGTATTCCGAAAGCGACTTGCGGGGTATTTCAATGCGGACGTAACGCGTTTCGTAGTTCTTTGCCGACACACGGGCCACATAAACCTCGCGCTTGGGAACGCTAGCACGGAAACCAAGTTGCACTGCACGATCTATCAAGAATTCTTGGTGCCATCCCCATTTCCCATTAAAGACTGTTGTCACACTGTCGGCTTCAAACAGTTCTATATGGGCATAGTGCATATCCTGACCCGAAAAGGAATCCTTCACCTTTATAGTCAGCATTAGTTCTTGGCCGAAGGCCCACAAGGGTAAGAGCAAGAAGAGAATGAGGAGGGTAAATACTTTTATGTGTTTCATATACGACGAGTTTTTAGGTAAATCAGAGTTCGACACTTTCATTATCCTCAGAACCGCTTCCTGAATCAGATCCGGAACCTTTATGCGGACACTTACAATCTGAACCACATCTGCAAAAAGGACTTCCGGGACATTCTGAATAGGCTAAGAAGTAGACTTTATGTTTTGTAGAGTTGTTATAATGTGCAGTCATTGCATCGCAGTGGTACGAGCACAGCGATTCTTTATAACATTCCTCAATAAATACAATCGGTCTATCTTGGCCTACGATATATACGTCACACTTGCACATTCCAACAAGTTCCGTGGACTTGTCTGTAATGCTTTGCATTTCTTCTTGCGTTAGCGGAGAAAGCGAGCTTGACCGGTCTGAAAGCTTGAACTTTTTCATTGTAAAAAGAGTTTTGGGGTATAGATAATGAGTTAATTGACAGAACTGGCGGGCTAAAAACTGCGTCAGCCTTGAAGCTTGCTTTTGAAATAGTTGCAGCGACCTATACAATAGCAACTTTTGCACGCGTAGAGTTGCAGCCGATGGCGACAGTCTTTGATGAACGTGCAGTCCTTTGTACACAAGCAGAAATAAAGCGGCTTGCCGTCGGTATCGGAGCCGGAGCCCTCACTCGAACCACTTCCGTCATCGGAACCCGAAGACGAACCGCCCTCGGGAGTGTCGGTCCAATGAGACGCGAACTTATAGCAATTAAGCATGGAGTCGCACTGGTCGTGACAATAGTCGGGGCAAGAGCTCTCGTGATAGCTCTCCACCACGGCGGTTTCGTAAGTTCGCCCGTCCGTGAGATACAATGTGCAACCGCATTTACCACCGGCGGAGGACGCCATATTAATGTTACGCATCTCTTCGTGCGAAAGTGGCTTACTGGTATTCGGGCGAGGAGGTATTTTCAATTTTCCCATGGCATTTTGTTTTTAGAGATTCTTTACGGCTTCAAAGCAACTCGTTTCCATCGCGTTTGCCCAGTCGGGTATTACGTTGCCGTGGTGCTCCAGGCCGCAAAGATTTGTGTTTAGACTTTTCCCTATGGCGCATTCGCGCACTTCTGCAAATCCGGCCTTCTGCAACATGGCGCAGAGCGTAGCCCGATCGTAAAGCATACGGTGACCCCACGAATGCATGAAGTTGTTCACCACGAGCGACACGGGCACAGGCTTGCCTTGATTGGCAAAGTCCGCATACTGCTGCGGTGCATAGTGCTGCAAACTCCACAAAGCATAGCGTTGCGACGATGGAGAAAGGGGAACTTCGTAAAGTTTTACAAGAAAGTCGAGCAGCGGAAGCGAAAGACGCAGGATTCCTCCTTTCTTCAAAACGCGGAAACATTCGGAAAGCATGTGTTAACCTTCTTCGTAAGAAAGATGTTCAAACAAATGCTCAGCGAATACGAAGTGGAACGTCTCGTCGTCCACAGGGAAGCGCTGCGTAGCGTCAAGCTGTTCCGTACCGGGAATGCGGGACTTGTCGGTGTTGAGCCAGCCGGGCAAAATGTTACTCCCACAACCGAGATGGAGCCCCTTAAAAGAAGAGGGCGTCATCAAGTAGCTACGGAATGCTTCGGCTTGCTCATCCACGAGCATGCCATCTGCAGCATAGTAACGCAGAACGGTTTCGTGTATCTTAAACGCGGCTTTTCTGGAACGTTCAAAGTGAGCGCTGATTTGCCCATTTATATTATTGGATGGCGTAACGTCAGAATATCCGAAGTCCTTTTGTTCCGAAACGAAGGGGAACACTACCATTTTATTGGTAAACAAGCGCGAGAGGACATCATCGGCCACGTCGCCCTCGTCGAAATGGTAAGAAAGTAGGCATCATACGCCTTGCGGTATATCACCGTAAACTGCGTGCACCAAAAGTTGTCGCACCAATAAAGTCCATTGCGTACAGCGACGAGGTGGCCGAAGTGACCAATTCCTCCCAACAGCAATTCTGCGCCCATAGCTCCGGCATCGGCCACTTGACGGAAGAAAAGCAATGAATGATAATAAGACTGAAAGGAGTGGTCGTCTTCGCAGAAAAGCATCACATCGTCATCGTTGCTTTTTGCCAAACGCACCACCTTGCAAAGGCTCTCCCACAGTCCTCTTGCTCCGTCGCGGCTCACACAAGCATCTACAATATGGACCTGAAACTCTTTTCGGCCTGAGAATTCACGTTCTATATGTTCACGGCGGTCCGTACGAGCCGGAAGGTTCACAACATACGTAGGCAGATAAACCCCTTCGTTGCAGCCATCGGCCATCGGTTCGTTCTCCAGCGCAGGGAAAGAGGCATAGAACGACTTGACTTTGCGTAACGTGCCGAGCAAACGTTCCGTCCGTTCAAAAAGTGCGCTCACACGCCCTGGTTGATTGTTGCGGGAAGTGACATCGGAATAGCCAAATTCCTTTTGAACGCTAATGAAAGGCGAAACGACAAAAATGTGGGAGGTCAGCGAACAGATAAAGCGATCCAGCACAAAGTCACGGTCCGTTTCGTAAGAAAGAAGTTTGGAATAGAAAGAACGGAACACAACTGTAAACTGCATGCCGTTGAACGCATCGACATGAAAAAGGTCGGCAGAGACTTGAACAGGATTCTTCAACCAACTCATGCCGCCAGAGAGCACGTCAGCTCCCAGACTTTCGGCTTCTTCTATACACGAAACGAGCCTTTGCTCGCCATAAGCCGAAGTAAACGCATGGTCGTCCTCACAAAACACAAAGTAGCGACTGTCTTCCTTTGCAGCTTCCTTGGCCACAATCTGACGGAACGTCTGCCAAAGCCCCCATGCGCCTTTGTCCATTTCAACGGCGGACACAACGTGGAGTGCAAACTCAGTTCGCCCGGCGAACTGCTCTTGCAAAGACGCTCTTCGGTCCGTACGGCGAAGAAGATTGGCTGCATAAACGTTGATCTTCATAGGCTGACGATTTGTAGGTACTGGAATGTGCTGTTCTAAGTTCTTTTAGGAAAGACTTTATTTTGCAAAAATAAGGACTTGCTGTTAGTTCAGCAATAGCCAACAGAAAATACGGACATTTTATAAGACGAAATGTACAAATTATAAGTCGGCAAACAAAAGGATTGTCTACACTGCCATATAACCCAAAAGCCCCGCAATTATCATATAATTGCGGAGCTTCTGAAAAAACACTATTACCAAAAAGCGGTGCGTACGGGACTCGAACCCGTGACCCCATGCGTGACAGGCATGTATTCTAACCAGCTGAACTAACGCACC
>CAVKJJ010000019.1:0-45082 GCA_963656685.1 bacterium
GATGGCTGAAGGATGGGCTGAAGGCTGAAGGTTGTTTGCACAAACTTTGGTGTATATAGTTTTCAGTGTAAAAAGAGGGTTTGGGGTGTATACGACCTTTGGAAAACGTCGCTCTTGTGTAAGGCGCAACTCTTCTGCTCATTTTCATACTCGCACTTTCAAAACCGTGCTTTGGTTTTTCGACAGCGTGCCTTGCTTTTTACACAAGGCCCTATGCTTTTAGTGCAATAACCAACGCATAGAAAAGTCCGCCACACAAACGCTTTTCAACGCGTGCAGCGGACAGATCAACCAAAATAACATTTATATAGTTTAGTAAGCCTCGTTGTGAACTCCCGAAACGGCACGGCCACTTGGGTCGTTGAGGTTTTGGAAGGCGGCGTCCCATGCAAGAGCCTCGGCCGTGGAACATGCCACGCTCGGAACGCTCGGAACGCTCAGTGCAGCGCTTTTGCTTGGGAAGTATTCTTCGAAGATGCTACGGTAGTAATATTCCTCTTTGTTCATCGGTGTGTTGATGGGGAAACGCTCAGCAGCGTGTGCCATCTGTTCGTCGCTTACAGCTTCGGATGTGACTTTCTTGAGGGTGTCAATCCATGAGTAACCCACACCGTCGGAGAACTGTTCCTTCTGACGCCAAGCCACATCTTCCGGCAACATATTGGCAAAGGCTTCGCGTACGATTTTCTTTTCGATGGTGTTGCCCGGACACATCTTGGCCTCGGGGTTGAGGCGCATGGCAACATCGAGGAATTCCTTGTCCAGGAAGGGGACGCGTCCTTCAACGCCCCATGCCGACAAGCTCTTGTTTGCGCGCAAGCAGTCGTAGAGGTAGAGCTTCGAGAGCTTTCGCACGGTTTCTTCGTGGAAGGCTTTTGCGTTGGGCGCTTTGTGGAAATAGAGGTATCCACCGAATATTTCGTCGGCACCTTCGCCCGAGAGCACCATCTTGATGCCCATCGACTTGATGACGCGTGCCAAGAGATACATAGGGGTAGAGGCGCGCACTGTGGTCACATCGTAGGTCTCGATGTAGTAAATCACGTCGCGCACGGCATCAAGACCTTCCTGTATGGTGTAGTTGATTTCGTGATGAACAGTGCCGATATGGTCTGCCACCTCTTTTGCTTTTGCAAGGTCGGGGGCACCCTTTAAGCCTACGGCAAAGGAGTGGAGCTGAGGCCACCAGGCGGCTTGCGTACTGCCCGATTCTACACGTTTTGCGGCAAATTTCTTTGCCACAGCAGAGATTATGGAACTGTCAAGACCACCAGAAAGAAGCACGCCGTAGGGAACGTCGCACATCAACTGTCGCTTCACTGCCGCTTCAAGAGCGTCGTGGAGTTCAGCCACAGAAGCACCGTTGTCCTTCACGTTGTCGTACGTTTCCCAATCGCGTTTGTACCAGCGTGTCATCTTACCTTCACTTCCTCTATAGTAGTGTCCGGGGAGGAAAGGTTCGTAGCTGTCGCAGTAGCCTTCAAGAGCTTTGAGCTCACTGGCGCAGTATACGGTGCCGTCGGCATCGTGACCGATATAGAGCGGAATGACGCCTATGGGGTCGCGTGCAATGAGGAAGTCATCGGCTTCTTCGTCGTAGAGCGCAAAGGCGAAAATGCCGTTGAGGTCCTCAAGGAAATTGATGCCTTTGTCGCGGTAGAGTGCAAGTAGCACTTCGCAGTCGGAGCCCGTCTGGAAGGGGTATTTTCCGGCGTATTCGTCGCGGATGTCTTGGTGGTTATATATTTCGCCGTTGACGGCGAGTACTTGCTTGTTGTCGGGGGAGAAGAGCGGCTGTTTTCCGCTTTGCGGATCCACGATGGAAAGACGTTCGTGGCAAAGTATGGCAGACTTTCCGCAGTAAATTCCGTTCCAATCGGGTCCGCGGTGACGAATCTTCTTGCTCATGCTGAGTGCTTTCTGACGAAGTTCTGCTGTCTGCTTCTTAATGTTGAATATGGCTACTATTCCGCACATGGTATGTTTCGGTGTTGTGGGTTGGAGTTATTTTGGTTTTGATAAAATGTCGGTTGATGGTTACTTAAAGTGAGCAATGTGTTGCGTTTCATTCGTTGTAAGGTTTCAAAACGTTTTTGTGCATGCTTCTTTCGTAACGCAATGCAAAGGTAAGTATATTCTTTTTACCACAAAGCTTTTGTGGCGATTATTTTTCTGACGATTTGATTTTTTATTCGTTTTGTTTTTGACAAAATGTAAACATGTAGGGATTGATTTGTGACTTTAGTCTTCGTTAGAACGCTGAGTGTCAATGGTCAAAGTATGTGCCGGCAGCAATTGTGTAACGTGGGTTGACATATTTTACATTGTGCGGCGAAAGTGTTCGTAGTGAAAATGCTACTTTTGCATACGTTTTATATCCTCCTCTTTTTAATCGCTCATTGTAAATGAAACAAATAGGACATTTCAATAAGGAACGTGGACTGAAGGGCAGCATTGCAGCGGCGTGGTACATGTTTTCGCTCTATATAATGAAGGAGTTGCGCCAGGTATGGCCGTTGCTCGCCTTCGTGGGACTTTCTGGCGCTTTCGTCGTAGAGTCATTGCGAGGTTATGTAATGAACCATGCACTTCCTGCGCTCCGTCTTTGGCAGAGTGGTCAGGGACGCGATGTGGCTCACTATTTTCTTGTACCTGATTGGATGGATGCTGTGGCAGGAATCGTCGTACTGATAGTTCTGCTTATGGGCCTCTATTGGTTAAAAGGCCGTTGTGCAAACTTTCTTCTTTCTTTCCGTCATGGTCGGGCGTGGATGCCGATGTCGCAAAACCGTTTGTGTTCAAAGGACGACAGAGTTTTGGCTTTGCGCTTGTTCTTCGTTCAATTGCCTGTGTATGTATTGACCGCACTTTTGACCGGCCTCATCGCTTGGTTGGCTTCGAAATATTCTTGGTGGATATTACTCGCGTGGGTGCCTGTGTGGTGCTATGCGTTTTGTGGAGTGCGTGCGGCAGGCGTCTATCGCGTGGTTTACGAGTTTACGTATGGAGAATCGTTGCTTATGGCGTTCGTCAAGCATTGGGGTCGCGCTTTTAGCGCACTCTTGCTTTGTGCCATCCCCACTTGCTTCGTTTGTTTGCTCCTTTTGTTGCCCGCAGCCATCTATCTCTTGGCTTCGTTTGCAGCAGCCGACTCCCGGCTCATCGGTGACGACAGTTTCATCCCGATGGGAGTTGAAATCTCGTGCTTTATAGTGAATGCGGTGGCTTTGGCTTTTTATGCTTTCTCATCGTGGTTCTCTACTTATGCGCTAACTCTTCGGCTGAAATAATCATTATTGACAATCAAATAAATCTGCGGAAATCGGTAATTAATCCGATTTCCGCTTTTTTGTTGTACGTAGAGGCATACATTGCAACCCGGTTGCAACACCCCGTACCTACCTTTGCATGCAGAAATACATGACAAAGAACAAAAACTTAGATATTATGACACACGAAAAGCATAACAAAGATTGTTGTGGCTGTAATTGTAGACATACCCATTCTCATGACGGTGAACACTCTCATTGTCATGGACATCATCACGAACATGGAGAGGGCAGTTTGAAAGCGAAATTAATCCAGATCATAGTAGCAGTAGTCTTGCTGGTAGCTGCCGTTGCTGTAGAACGGACATGTGATTGGACCGTTTGGCAACTTTTGCTTTTGTATTTAGTTCCTTACCTCGTTGTAGGTCACGAAACGCTTAAAGAAGCTTGGGAAGGCATTGTGGGAGGAGATGTGTTCAACGAAAACTTCCTCATGTCCATCGCCACGCTTGGAGCGCTTTGCATCGGATTCTTTCCAGGCGCTGAAACGGAGTTCCCCGAAGCCGTGTTCGTTATGCTCTTCTTTCAGGTCGGCGAAATGTTTGAAGGGTATGCTGAAGGCAAGAGCCGTAAGAGCATATCGCACTTGATGGACATACGTCCCGACGTGGCTCATGTGGAGCGCGAGGGTAGGGTGGAGACCATTTCACCGGAAGAAGTAAAAGTTGGCGATATTGTCGTGGTGCGACCGGGCGAGAAAGTTCCGCTCGACGGCAAGGTCATAGAAGGCCGTTCAGCGCTGAACACCTTGGCGCTTACGGGAGAGAGCGTGCCCAGAGAATTGGTAGAGAACGACGATGTAGTGTCGGGATGCATCAATCTTACGGGCGTCATTCGTGTACGCATCACAAAGACTTTTGGCGACAGCACCGTGACGAAAATCATAGCCCTCGTGGAAAAGGCTGACGAGAACAAATCGAAGAGCGAGGCGTTCATCACCCGTTTTGCGCGCGTCTATACTCCCATCGTGGTTTATGCCGCTTTAGCGTTGGCGTTCATTCCGCCTTTGCTGGGCAGCTTGGGTATAGCCTCTGCTTGGTTCGGCGGCGGAAGTCTATGGGCAAATCTTCCTTTATGGCTTAACCGTGCACTGATATTCCTCGTTGTGTCTTGTCCTTGTGCATTGGTTATCAGTGTGCCGCTCACGTTCTTTGGCGGTATTGGCGGTGCTTCACGTTGTGGCATTCTCATAAAGGGAAGTAACTACATAGACGCATTGGCAAAGGTAGGAACCTTCGTCTTCGATAAAACCGGTACGCTGACCCATGGCGAGTTTGCCGTGGAGGCCGTTCATCCGCAAGGCGAATGTAACGAAGCAACGTGCCGCACACATGAGGGCGAGTATTCCGACAAAGAAAAGATGCTGCTTCATATGGCAGCACATGTGGAACACTTTACGACCCATCCCATCGGTGCCGCTCTTCGTCAGGCATTCCCCACTGAAGCAACGGACGGTTGCAAGGTTGAGAACGTGGAAGAGATAGCAGGACATGGCATTCGTGCCCGCGTCAATGGTTCCGTAATATGTGTGGGAAACCGCAAAATGATGGAGTCCGTGGGGGCGACAGCACACGATTGTTCCCATGTGGGCACCGTCGTTCATGTGGCGATAGACGGGCAGTATGCCGGTCATATTGTGGTCAACGATGTTGTGAAAGAAGGGTGCAAGGACGTTGTAGTAGAACTGCACAAACTAGGTGTGGAGAGAACCGTGATGCTCACAGGCGACCGCCGTGAAGTGGGCGAGGATGTGGCACGGAAAGTCGGTATAGACGAGTGTTTGTCTGAGCTTCTGCCTACGGGTAAAGTGAGCGAATTGGAACATTTGCTGAAAGAAAAGAATGCGCAGAAGACGTTGGCCTACGTGGGCGACGGAATTAACGATGCTCCTGTGTTGAAGCGCGCCGACGTGGGCATTGCCATGGGCGGACTCGGGAGTGATGCGGCCATCGAGGCTGCCGATGTGGTACTGATGGACGACGACTTGGCGAAGATCCCTTTGGCCATCCGCATAGCGCGCCGTACGATAGGTATAGCCCGCCAGAATGTGGTTTTTGCCATTGGAGTGAAAGTTGCTGTACTCCTACTCGCCGCCTTTGGCATGGGGAACATGTGGATGGCAGTCTTTGCAGATGTCGGTGTCACCGTGCTTGCCGTTCTCAATGCCATGAGAGCACTGGGACGTACGCAGAGGTGACGGATGGCAGAAAGCGCACTTTTAGGAGGTAATAAAGCACCGCAATGAATGGTAGGCGTTTCATTTTTGGCTAACTTTGCAAAAACTTCACCTTCGGGTGGTTCTCCTACCATAAAACATCCCTAAAATGGAATCCAAAATAGATTTCGTACTGGCATATAGCCAAGATATAGCAGAAAGGCAGCACCTGTTGGAGCAACTCCAGGATTTGCCCATTGTTCAAACCGTTGTATTGGTCGCACCGAAGACTGTTTCCTCTTCCGACTTTTCATCGTTCGGAAAGGTGAAAGTTGTATATAGCGATGAGTTGAACAGTTCCAAACTCCTTCGCTCGCTTCACCCGTTGCTGACAGCGCAATATGTGGCATTCTTCCTTTCTTCGCAACACCTTGCATTGGGCTACCGTAGTTTGGAGCGTATGGTACAAGTTGCCACCGACCAAGAGGCTGGTATGCTCTATGCCGACCGCTACGATGCCGAAGGTGCGCATCCCGCCATAGACTATCAAGAAGGTTCGCTTCGCGATGACTTCGACTTCGGTGCTTTGCAACTCTTCTCCCGTAACAGCGTGGTGCGTTTTCTGGAAGAAACATCACCTCGCTGGCGCTTTGCGGCAATGTACGCCTTGCGTCTCTTCGTGTCGCGCACAAGTCGTATTGTACATTTGCGGGAATATCTCTATACCCAACACGAAAGCGACAACCGCAAGAGCGGAGAGAAGCAGTTCGACTACGTCAATCCTTCCAATCGCTCCGTACAGCTCGAGATGGAGCGTG
Organism: bacterium; assembly: GCA_963656685.1. Taxonomy (GTDB): domain Bacteria; phylum Bacteroidota; class Bacteroidia; order Bacteroidales; family Bacteroidaceae; genus Alloprevotella. The sequence continues at coordinate 6,303 of CAVKJJ010000019.1, forward strand.
CATGCACTGAACATCTGCAAGCCATCGGAGCCTGGCTCGCTCCTGATGAATACGACGATTTGCCCCACTGCTCCACTACATATCCGGTAGAAGCAAGCGTTATTATTCCCGTGAAGAATCGTGCGCGTACCATAGCCGATGCCGTAAATAGCGTGCTCCAGCAAGAAACGTCGTTCGACTACAATGTAATCGTTGTGGACAACCATTCCGACGATGGCACATCCGACATACTTGCTCACTACAAGGAAGACAAAAGAGTGGTAGTGGTATGTCCCGAGCGCAACGACTTGGGAATAGGTGGTTGTTGGGATGCTGCCATTCGTCACGAAGCATGTGGCCGTTATGCCGTGCAGCTTGATAGCGATGATCTCTATTCGGCCAGCGACGTGTTGGAACGTATAGTAGAAACGTTCCGCAAGTCGCGCGCAGCCATGGTGATAGGTTCTTATCGTATGGTAGACTTCGATTTGCAGACATTGCCTCCTGGTCTCATTGCCCATACGGAATGGACCGCCGAAAACGGACGTAACAATGCATTGCGCATCAATGGGCTTGGCGCACCTCGCGCCTTCCGCACAGACGTGCTCAGAGAGTACGGATTTCCCAACACCAGCTACGGCGAAGACTACGCCCTCGGCTTGCGCATATCACGACGTTATCGCATAGCCCGAATATTCGACGAACTCTATCTGTGTCGCCGATGGAATGGAAACTCTGATGCCGCCCTCAACATAGACAAGCAAAACCGAAACAATGCCTACAAGGACGAGTTGCGCACCATAGAACTTCATGCCCGAATGGCTATGACGGCCAAATGGAAACGTCCGGTCAACGAAGAAGAAGTGGACGGCTTCTTTCAGAAAGAACTTGCTGCGTGGCCCGAAGTGAAGCAACGCTTTGACGACCTGACCAAACAAGTATTGAACCGCAGTCTTCCGCTCGAGACTTGTACGCTTGAAGTGCAACATAATCCCATACGCATTGTAAGTACGGGAGCAAAAATGGACAAAAACACCGTGAAGCAACGTCCTTGCTTCCTTTGCGACATCAATCGCCCAGCAGCGCAACACGATCTTCCCTTGCTTGAAAAGCTGCATGTGTTGGTCAATCCGTTCCCCATACTCCCCGGCCATCTCACCATACCCACACGTCGCCATACACAGCAGGACTATTCTTGCTTCGCCCATCTTACAGACCGTCTTGTTTGGGATATGCCTCACCACGTGGTTTTCTACAATGGGCCACGCTGCGGAGCTTCGGCACCCGATCATGCCCACTTGCAGGCTGGCGAAAGAGGTGTGATACCTATTGAACGCGACTGGAAAAACTTTGAAGCAAAACTCGAGCGTATCTATCCTTCCACCGGCGACGAAGAAGCGGAACTCGAAGCACACGGCAATTCGCTGCAAAATGCAGGCATATTCGTACTGAAAGGTTATGCCTGTCCGGCGTTCGTTGTTCGCGGCAATCTTTCCGAGTCTAATCCGTTCCTTCTTTCAAAACTGCTTCAGGTCATGAAGCCTGCAGACTCAAAGACCGAACCCGACTTCAATCTCATTGCTTGGAGACAGAAAGGAAACGGAACGAGCGGTGACTACATCGTAAACGTCGTCTTCGCCCGTAGGAAACATCGCCCCGACTGCTATGCGGCCGAGGGAAAGAATCATTATCTCATCAGTCCGGGAGCCGTGGATATGGGTGGACTTCTCATCACGCCACGCCACGAGGACTTTGAACGACTCACAGCCCGCACGGCGCAATGCATTCTCCGCGAAGTGACTATCACGGAAACAGAACAAGCTGCCATCGTGCGCAAACTCCATACTGCTAGAACAAAGAAACGTTCTTCAGTCAATATCTTCGACCAACGCTTCTCTTCAGAACCCAACGTCAGTGTGGGTATCATGGAAGCCGAAGCGGCAACTTTTACCCTCAACGGGCATTTCCTTGCTAAAGGACAGCAAGTTGAAGGTCTGCAGCACGTCCACTACGAAGACGGTGGTATAAGCTGGAACGGCAATATCTACAGTGAGCTGCTCTTTGCACCCGAAGCTGACGATGCTTCCTTTACGCTCGAAGACGTGACAATAGGCGTGAACTTCCATTGGCAACGCAAGCAGAAACAGACGTTCTGCGGTCGCCTCCGTTTGATTGTAGACGAGAATAAACTCGTTGTCATTAACGAAGTTCCAGCCGAAAGCTATTTGCAAAGTGTCATCTCGTCCGAAATGAGTGCCTCCTCGTCGCTAGAACTTCTCAAGGCCCACGCCGTAGTTTCGCGTAGTTGGCTCTTTAGTCAGATGGTTAACCGCCACAATGCGGAGCAGAAGCAAGGAAAAGGATTTTTCAGCTTTGTGCACAAACCAAACGAGCTTATCCGTTGGTACGACCGCAATGACCACACGCTTTTCGACGTGTGTGCCGACGACCATTGCCAACGCTATCAAGGCATCACCTCTTCGCTTCTCGACAATGTGAAAGAGGCCGTGCTCTCCACACGCGGACAGGTTCTTATGGACGGCAACGAGATATGCGATGCCCGCTTCTCGAAATGCTGCGGTGGTGTGACCGAACGCTATGGTGCTTGCTGGGAAGACAAAGACTTGCCGTATCTACAGCCGGCTCGCGACACTTGGCCAGAAGAACTGCTTCCAGACCTTACGAGTGAAGACGAAGCTGAGCGTTGGATTATGTCAGCCCCCGCTTCGTTCTGTAATTCACACGACGGAAGCCTCCTGCGTCAGGTGCTCAACACCTACGACCAAGAAACGAGCGACTTCTACCGTTGGCACGTTACGCTAAAGCAGAATGAGGTACAAACTTTGCTCAAAGAAAAATTGGGCATCGACTTTGGCTGTGTGTTGCGCATGGTGCCAGTGAAGCGTTCTGTCAGTGGTCGTCTTGAAAAACTTCGCATAGAAGGCACACTTCATACGATGACCATCGGAAAAGAACTTGAAATACGCCGCTCGCTTTCCCCCACGCATCTCTACAGCTCTGCTTTTATCGTACGTCCCTCCGGAAACCTCGTTGTTGAGGGTAGCACGGAGTCCGTTCCAGAGAAGTTTGAACTTTTTGGTGCAGGATGGGGACATGGCGTCGGCATGTGCCAGATAGGTGCAGCCGTAATGAGCAATGAAGGATACGGTTACGAACGTATACTTTCCCATTACTACCACACGGCTCAACTCACTCCTCTCTATAAGGACAAGGAGAAGTGACAAGACAAACTTAAATGCGTAGAGATACGCATCTCTATACTCAGACAAGATACATACAATCTTCTGTTCTACGAAACTCATACATTAAGCATTGTGCTCCAAAAGGGGTTAGACAATAACTCCATTCGCTCAGTGTTGATGAGTTGCACATTAAAGTAGAGGGCCGACAGCCATTCCAATGGCAAGGTTCGAACTTTTATAAAAAAACAGAAACAATGAAATTATCAGACCTTCACACAGGCGAAATAGGTATCATCGTGAAAGTGGCGGGCCACGGAGGTTTCCGCAAACGCATCGTTGAGATGGGGTTCATCAAAGGCAAACGCGTAAAGGTAATTCTCAACGCTCCCTTGCGCGACCCCATAGAATATGAAATCATGGGTTACAAGATTTCGCTGCGTCGCGAAGAGGCTTCGCTCGTTGAAGTCGTTGGCGAAAACGAAGCGGAAAACGATGAACGCCTTACACAAGGCGAAGCACTCCAACCACTGCGCTGCGACGACGAATGCCGCAACGAAGGCGAGGCTGCCGCCTTGGAGAAGCATATGGAGGATATGGCCGAAGGTAAGCATCGCGTAATCAACGTGGCACTTGTGGGCAATCCCAATTGCGGAAAGACTTCCCTCTTTAATATCGCCTCCGGCAGCCACGAGCATGTGGGCAACTATAGCGGCGTGACAGTAGACGCTAAGGAAGGCGTGTTCAAAATGAAAGTACGCATCAAGAAGAACGACAATACTGTAGCTCCTTTTGATGGAACGTCCTCTTCAAAGTGTGCCGGATGCAGCGACGGCAACTGTGCCGAATCGCATTCCGAAGCGAATTGCTCGCAAATGGAGTGGCGTGAATATACGTTCCGCATCGTGGATTTACCAGGAACCTATTCGCTTACAGCCTATTCGCCAGAAGAGCTTTATGTGCGCCGTCAACTCATAGACAAAACACCCGACGTGGTCGTCAATGTGGTGGACAGCAGCAACTTGGAACGCAACCTATACCTTACCACGCAACTCATCGATTTGAACTTGCGCGTGGTAACGGCGTTGAACATGTACGACGAATTGCGCAAGAGCGGTGATAAACTCGACTATGAGCAGCTCGGTCATTTGATGGGCATTCCAATGGTTCCCACCGTGTCGCGTTCAGGAGAGGGTTTGCGCAAACTCTTTGAAACGGTTGTCACCGTTTATGAACATCCCGAAGACTCGTTCGTCCATCGCCACATTCATGTGAACCACGGTGCAGAACTCGAGAAGAGCATAGACCGTGTGAAATACATCTTCCAAAAGCATAGCAGTCTGCGCTCCAAATATTCTACGCGCTACCTTGCCATCAAGTTTCTTGAAGGCGACAGCGAAGCCAATAAACTCGTGGAGACTCTTCCGGAACACGACGAACTCATCACTGCACGTTACGAAGAGCGAAAACGCATAGAGGAGGTGCTCGGCGACACGCTCGACAATGCCATGACCGATGCAAAATACGCTTTCGTGCAAGGTGCGTTGAAAGAGACCTACGAACCTCATGCTGAGCGTAGCGTACGTTCGTTCACGGAAAAGCTCGACCGCGTGGTGACCAGCAAATGGGGAGGATTTCCCATCTTCTTCCTTCTTTTGTTCCTCGTCTTTGACGGAACGTTTGTCCTAGGCGCCTATCCTCAGGACTGGATAGACTGGACCGTAGGAAAGCTCTCCGAGTTCGTGCAATACTGCATGCCCGACGGGATGCTTAAGGATTTGATCTGCGACGGCGTGATAAGCGGTGTGGGCAGCGTCATCGTGTTCTTGCCAAATATTCTCATCCTTTATCTCTTCCTTTCGTTCTTGGAAGACACCGGCTACATGGCACGCGCTGCATTCATCACCGACAAACTCATGCACAAGATGGGACTGCACGGCAAGAGCTTTATACCTATGGTTATGGGCTTCGGTTGCAATGTGCCGGCCATTATGGCTACACGAACTATTGAGAATCCGAAGAGTCGTCTTATCACCATGCTCATCACTCCCTTTATGTCGTGTTCGGCACGTATCCCTATCTATGTGGTGCTCGTGGGCGCTTTCTTCCCCCGCTATGGCGCTTGGGTGCTCATTGCACTTTATGCCCTCGGCATTGTGGCGTCCATCGTAATGGCGCGGGTGTTTAGTCGCTTCCTTGTTCATGGAGAAGACCTTCCCTTCGTTATGGAACTCCCGCCTTATCGCTTCCCTACGGCGAAGAGCGTTGTGCGCCACACGTGGGAGAAAGGTCGCCAGTATCTGCAAAAGATGGGTGGCATTATTCTTGTGTTCTCTATAATAATATGGGGACTTAACTATTTCCCCCATCACGACGACTCAGCAACAGAAGTAGCACAAACGGAACAACAAGTTGTGAACAATAGCGAAGCAAATCGCACAGATCCCGTTTCTACAGAAACAGCCGACCAACCCGAAAGCTATTTGGCACAACTCGGTAAGTTTATTCAGCCCGTGCTTAGTCCGATGGACTTCGATTGGAAAATGAGTGTCGGCATTTTGTCCGGCGTCGGTGCAAAAGAATTGGTTGTAAGTACGTTGGCTGTGATGTATGCTGGTGAAGAGGTTGACACGGATGCTGCCTCATCAGACAATCATCTCATCCAAGCATTGCGTGAGAATATGACATCCCAGTCGGCCTTGGCTTACCTCGTCTTCATTTTGTTCTATTTCCCGTGCTTTGCCACGATAGCCGCCATCAAAAACGAAAGCGGTGGTTGGAAATGGGCTTTGTTTGCAGCCGGTTATACCACAGTGTTTGCTTATGTGGCTTCCTATGCTACTTACCTAATAGCCTCTTGGCTTATGTAGAATCATATTGCACACAAACAATAAAAAGCCTGCGCATCATCAACTGATGCGCAGGCTTTATTATAATTCTATGAGCCGAGAAAAGAGTACGGCTATATTATTTAATGAGGTACTGTGAAGAGATGCTTTCGTTCTCCATCACGCGGCGGATGGTTTCGGCAAGCATTCCGCTAACACTGAGTTCCTTCACCTTGTCGCAAGTGCCACGGTAGGGGATACTGTCGGTGAAGACCATCTCTTCAAGGGCAGAGTTCTGCACGCGTTCGTCGGCAGGACCTGACATGATGCAGTGGCTGGCAATTGCACGGACACTCTTGGCTCCGTTGCTCATGATGAGGTCAGCAGCCTTTGTGATGGTACCTGCAGTGTCGACAATGTCGTCAACGAGAACCACGTCCATGCCTTTCACATCACCGATAATTTGCATGTCGGCCACTTCGTTGGCTTTCTTGCGGCTCTTGTTGCAGAGGACCATGGGGCAGTCGAGATACTTTGCATAGGAAGCAGCGCGCTTAGAACCACCTACGTCGGGAGTGGCAATGCAAAGGTTCGGCAAATTGAGTCCCTTGATGTAGGGCAACATTACAGTTGAAGCATAAAGGTGGTCGACGGGAACGTCGAAGAAACCTTGCTCCTGGTCGGCATGCAAATCCATAGTCATCAGGCGGTCAATGCCTGCTACGCTGAGCAAGTCGGCCACGAGTTTGGCACCGATGCTGACACGGGGTTTGCTCTTGCGGTCCTGACGTGCCCAACCGAAATAGGGCACTACGGCGCAGATGTGGCGCGCAGAAGCACGCTTGGCAGCGTCGATCATGAGAAGCAGCTCCATGAGGTTGTCTGAGTTGGGGAAGGTGCTCTGCACGAGGAACACATCGCGTCCGCGGATGCTCTCTTCGTAGCATACCTCAAATTCGCCGTCGGCAAACTTCGTAACGGTGAGGTTGCCGAGCGGACACTTGAGCTCTTCACAAATCTTTTCAGCCAAGTATCGGGAAGCTGTTCCCGAGAAGACCATGAATGAATTGTTGTCCATTGTGTTGTGTTGAATTTTGTATGGGTAGTTATTAAGTAGATGCTTATTGAATGGTGTGGCACAGGATGCTTTATTCCGCAGCGCGCCGCAATTGGCGGAAATGGTTTATCAGCCCTTTGAAGTCCTCTGTGGAGTGTATGTTGAAGCGGTTCCAAATGTCGCCAAGGATAACAGCACCACCGAATCCTAAGTCTTTGGCTTCTTTGATGTGGTCGAGGTCAATGCCGCCCAAGGCCATCACCTTCTTGTCGATAATCTTTTTTCGTTGTAAGTCGTGCAAGAGGGTAGGGGTGAAGGGGGTTGAGTAACCTTCTTTTGAAATGCTGTTGAATATGGGAGAGAGGAAAACGTAGTTGCAAGCCTTTTTGTGTGCTGCCACTTCTTCTGCCGTATGGCATGAACAAGAGACGTGGCCTTTATATTTGGCTGGCAGGTCGGGATTGCGGTGGTTTAAGTGAATGCCTTTGAGGTTGTATTCGTTTTTCAGGTAGAAATGGTCGTGAACCACTATGCGTTTGCGGTGGTCCTCATTGAGCAGAGAAAGCAAACGCTCAGAATAGACAGGCTCCGTGCCTGGCTTTCGCAAGTGCAAAATTTCCAATCCTTCATCAAACAGCGCCGTCAGTATCTGATGCTCCTCAACGAAGAAATACGGAGTAGTCATTAGAATTAGTTTCATGATTGTCTTGCTTAATATTCGGCAAATTTACGACATTTGCTTTACTTACGTTCTTCACATTTCATTTTTGTTAAGCCTTACACTGAAAAACCTTGACTTTTGGCGCTATTGCCAACTCGGCTTGTATAAAAGCGAAGCGACGATTGGTAGATAGAAGAAGTCTCAGCGACTGTCGTCAACATAAAAAAATAAGCCTATATATAGATGCACATAGGGATTTTATAGTACTTTTGCTTGACAAGCGTCTGGGCGGACTCCCTATGAGCCTCTTCTTACAATACATGGACGCACCACAAACTTTCAGAAAATGCCTAAGATATCCGAACGGGCTGTGATTATGCCCGAGTCACCTATACGCAAACTTGCCCCTTTGGCAACAGCTGCTGCCGACCGTGGCATACATGTGTTCCATCTCAACATTGGCCAGCCCGACCTCCCTACGCCTGAGGCCGGACTTGATGTGCTTCGCCACATTGATCGCAAAGTGCTGGAGTACAGTCCTAGTCAAGGCTTTCGCCAATATCGTGAGAAACTCACCCATTATTATGAAAAGTACCGCATTCATCTCAATGCGGACGACATAATCATCACTTCTGGTGGTTCGGAGGCGGTGCTCTTTGCCTTCCTTTCTTGTCTTAACCCCGGTGATGAGATAATTGTTCCCGAGCCCGCATATGCCAACTATATGGCTTTCGCCATTTCTGCCGGCGCACGTATCCGTACCATAGCCACCACTATAGAGGAGGGCTTCTCGCTGCCAAAGGTCGAAAAGTTCGAAGAACTCATCAACGAACATACGCGTGCCATACTCATTTGCAATCCCAACAATCCTACGGGCTATCTCTATACGCGGAGAGAGATGAACCAAATTCGCGATTTAGTGAAGAAATACGACCTCTATCTCTTTTCTGACGAAGTCTATCGCGAATTCATCTATACTGGTTCTCCGTATATTTCAGCCTGCCATCTTGACGGCATAGAACAAAACGTCGTGCTCATCGACTCTGTGTCGAAGCGTTATAGTGAGTGCGGCATACGAATTGGTGCCCTCATCACCAAAAACGCAGAGGTGCGCAAGGCCGTCATGAAGTTTTGCCAAGCTCGACTCAGTCCTCCCCTCATTGGACAATTGGTGGCTGAAGCATCGCTCGATGCTCCCGAAGATTACAGCCGCGACGTGTATGACGAATACGTGGAACGACGCAAATGTCTCATAGATGGACTCAACCGCATACCCGGCGTTTATTCTCCAATACCTATGGGAGCTTTCTATACCGTGGCAAAACTTCCTGTTGACGATTCGGAGAAGTTTTGCGCTTGGTGTTTGACAGACTTTGAATACGAAGGACAAACTGTTATGATGGCACCCGCCGCGGGTTTCTACACGACTCCCGGCGCCGGCCGCAATCAGGTGCGTATAGCCTACGTGTTGAAAAAGGAAGATTTGCAACGTGCCCTCTTCGTGCTCCAGAAAGCGCTCGAAGCCTATCCCGGACATGAATGAGAAATGTCTGCCCGCTACACAATAAAATTTGGAATAATACGATATAAGATAAAAGGGTGATTCTATAAAGTAGTACTGACTTATGGCAAAGCTAATTTATAGAACCACCCTTCAAACATCAACAACGAACTGTGCTCTCACTCTTTTTAGCCAAACGATTTATGCATCCGCGCCTTTCCAAGGAAGAGGCAAAGGCTCATAGCGGAGCTTCCGTGCCAGCCATACGCATAGCCATTGCAGGTATTGCCGTAGGACTGGCCGTAATGATTGTCACACTTTGCGTGGTGAAAGGATTTCAGCGCGAAGTGAGCAATAAAATCATCGGTTTCGCTTCCCATATAGAACTCCTTGACCAACGTGCTTTCGGTTCACCCGAGTCATACCCTATCGTCACGGACCAAAGTGTGGTCAACACGGTGAAACGTACAGAAGGTGTAACCCATGTGCAACGTTTCTCAGAGAAAATGGGCATCCTCAAAACAGATGAGGACTTTATGGGTGTATGCTTGAAAGGCGTTGCCGAAAGCGACTACGACTTGACGTTCCTTAAGCAGTGCGTGGTGGAAGGAAAATTACCGCAATGGACTGATACGTCTTCGTCTAACCAGATAGCCATATCGCGTTTACAAGCAGAGAAACTCCATTTGAAACTTGGCGACAAGGTCAACAGCTACTTCTTTTCCAACAGCATCAAGCAGCGTGTGTTTCGCGTGGCTGCCATCTACGACACGCAGATGCACCAATTTGACAAGACATTTATTCTTACGGATCTTTATACCGTGAACCGCCTGAACAATTGGGCAACAAACCAAAGTAGCGGATTAGAGATTCGAGTGAAGGACATGGAAAGCGTTACTCCTACACACATCCTGCTGAAGCGTGCCTTTACAAATAAGACAGATAGCTATGGAGGAGAATACAGTTTGCTGAACATCTATGAGAATCCGCGTACGGGAAGCGTGCTTTCTTGGCTCAAGCTTTTAGACTTCAACATTCTCGTCATACTCGTCATCATGCTTTGCGTGGCGGGAATCGGCATGATAAGCGGATTGCTTATCCTCATTTTGGAACGAACCACGACCATCGGACTTCTTAAAGCTCTCGGTGCAACGAACCGTCGCATCCGCCGCACATTCCTTTGGTATGCCTTCTTCATCGTGGGTAAAGGACTAATATGGGGTAATGTGTTAGGTTTCGCCGTAATCGGCTTGCAAGCTAAGTTCCATGTGTTCCATCTCGATCCAGCCTCTTATTATGTTGATACGGTTCCCGTAGAAATAAATGCGCTGTGGCTTGTAGGCATCAACCTCCTTACGCTTGCCCTTACGATGCTTGCCCTCATCGTTCCCAGTTTCCTCGTATCAAAAGTACAACCTGCAAAGGCCATTCAGTTCGACTAATATTGCCTTCTACGTATCCCTATTCATGCATTCGTTCATGACAAAGCCCCATTCACGTTTCTCCCAGTTACATATTTTTGTTGTTCTTGCCCTAGCGTTACTTCCCGCTTCGGGCTTGGCACAACGCCTTTGCCGCATATTCGGAACCATTCGTGACGACCAAGGCAATCCCGTTGAGATGGCTTCCGTACGTGTCAATGGTCAAAGCGCGTTCTGTTTGAGTAACCTAAAGGGGCAATACAGCCTTTGGTGCACCAGCACCGACTCCGTGCGCGTGGTCTACTCCATGATAGGTTACGAAACGCGCAAACGTCTTTTGCGTTCGCCGTCCGACTCCATTCGTCTTGATGTGGTGCTTCCCGTCTATGAAAAAGGAACACTCGGCGAAGCTGTCGTAACTGGCCACGGCGTGCAGACGGGAAGCATGCAGCGCATTACGAAACCTGACACAAAACTTACGCCCTCAACCACAGGCAATGCCGTTGAGGAGATTATTGCCACCCAGGCCGGTGTGTCAACCCATAGCGAACTTTCTTCGCAGTACAATGTGCGTGGCGGTTCGTTTGATGAGAACTGCGTGTATCTGAATGGAGTGGAACTCTACCGCCCCATGCTTGTGCGCTCTGGTCAACAGGAGGGCCTTTCCGTCATCAACCCAGACATGGTGGAGAACATAGCCTTTTCGAGCGGTGGCTTTGAAGCACGCTATGGTGACAAGATGTCGTCGGTGCTCGACATTACTTACAAGCGCCCCGAAGCTTTTGAAGCCACAGTGCAAGGCTCTCTCTTGGGAGGCGGCGCTTATGTGGGCTGGGGTAACAAAAAGGTCAGCCTTATGACCTCTGTACGTTATAAGACCACGCGTCATTTGTTGGGGACGATGGATACTGGTGGCGAATACCAGCCTCATTTCCTTGACTATCAAGCGTTCTTTTCTTGGCATCCTTCGCAGCGCTGGAGTTTCGATGTGTTAGCCAACATTTCTGACAACCACTATACGTTCCGGCCGGCAGACCGCGAAACTAAATTTGGAACGATGGACGATCCGCGCACTTTCAAAGTGTATTTTGACGGACAGGAAAAGGACTATTTCCGCACACTCTTTGGCTCTGCTACACTGACGCGCCACTTTACCCCAAACACTTATTTGGCTTTGCAATTCTCCACCTTCTCCACCAAGGAACACGAAACCTACGACATTCAGGGTGAGTATTGGCTCAACGAAGCTACTTCGCAGGAAGAACTAGGCGTGGGAACTTACATGGAACATGCCCGCAACCGCTTGAAAGCGAATGTCTACAACGTAGGACTCTCGTTCCGCAGCAAAATCACGGCGCACACGCTTCAAGCAGGATTTAACTTCCAGCGCGAAAAGATTGACGAAAATTCTCGTGAGTGGGAAATGCGCGATTCTATGGGCTATTCGTTGCCTTACAATCCTAACTTGCTGCAACTCATCTACAGTCAGCGCTCAATTGCCGAACTTGCCACAACCCGCTTGAGCTTTTATGCCCAAGACCAGTGGCGCATAAAGACGGGAGCCGGCCTCTTCAATGTAACGTACGGTCTGCGTCTAAGCCATTGGAGCTGGAATGGCGAAACAATCGTCTCGCCGCGTGCTTCCGTGGGATTGCTTCCTTCGTTCTCAGATCATTGGACGTTCCGCTTTGCTACGGGTTTCTACTATCAGGCACCTTTCTACAAGGAACTGAAAGATACGACCCTTGTGAACGGTCTTTCTACGGTGACGCTGAACAAGAACATCAAGTCGCAGCGGTCCATTCATTTCGTGCTTGGTGCGGACTATTCGTTCCGTATGGCAGACCGTCCTTTCCGTTTTACGGCTGAGGCTTACTACAAAGCCCTTTCACGTCTTATTCCATATACGGTCGACAATGTGCGAGTGGTTTATTATGGTAAGAATGCAGCCTCGGGCTATGCCGCCGGGCTTGATTTCAAACTCTTCGGCGAATTCGTACCGGGAACGGATTCTTGGCTGACGTTCTCGCTCATGAGTACGAAAGAAAAGATTGACGGCGTGTGGATTCCGCGACCCACGGATCAACTCTATAATGTGTCGCTCTACTTTACCGATTATTTCCCCGGTACGACGCGATGGATGTTTACGCTTAAGGCTGCATTTGCCGACGGACTGCCGTTCCGCGCTCCCCGCAGTTCGCTGACGGGACAAACCTACCGCGCTCCGGCCTACAAACGTGTAGACGTGGGTATGAGCTACCGCCTTATCAAGAATTCAGACTGTCACATTACGCACGGTTTCGGCCGTTTCTTTAAAAATGCGTGGCTCGGCGTGGACTGCTTCAACCTTCTTGGTATCAGCAATGTCAATTCCTATTATTGGATTACCGACATCACAAACACGCAGTATGCCGTGCCAAACTATCTTACCGGTCGCCAACTCAATGCACGTATAAGTCTAGAGTTCTAATCCAAGCTGACGTGTAAAGCTTGACAGAAAAAGCTTATAAACGCAAGTTTCCCACCCCTTGGATAAGGAGTGGGAAACTTGCGTTATTTATTTGCTGTTCGTTGCAGAACTTGTGTCATGCAGTGGGCAGCGCCATATCCCTTGATAAGATTGTCGAGCGGCACCCATTCAACTTTTACACCGTGCTTATTCAGTTCTTCTGCCAATTGTTCGGACTGTCCGCCAACCATCATGATGTGGCGAGGCGCTATGGTCAGATAGTTGTTGGCGTAATGCATTTCGTCGGCTTCGTTGATTGGAATAATATTGAAACCATGCTTAATGAGAAAGTCCTTGAAAGACACGTTGCTTGACTGTAAATGGTATTTCTTGGTTCCGGGGCGGCGAGCGTAGATGTCTGCCGTAACATATTCAGGTCGGCCAGGTTCGGCATTAAAGCGGCTTGCGACCATGGTACACAAGTCTTTGTCGATGATGTTGAAATACGTGTCAAGGTGCATCTGCATTTGCCAAAATTTATGGTCGCGAACCACTACTATGGTATCGTGCCCAAAAGCATCAGCTTTCAGAATTTGGTCAATCGCTTCCATGTTCGTCCGCATGCCGCAACCGATGAAGGAGAACGTTCCTGCGGGGATGTAGTCACCCCCTTCAAGCCGTCCGTCGCCGGTAATCTTAAGGATCGGTTTCTGTCCGAGATGGGCATAGCACAATTCTATGATGCGTGACTCTGCACTTCTTTGCGACGAATTCATTTTGCATATAATATGTCCGCAAGGGGTTGTAATGCTTTGGTCGCGCGTGAAATAGAGGTTCATGAGTGAGTGTTGCACATAGTCGGCCTCTTCGCCCGTGTTGTTGTCTACGTCTTTAAGCATTACGATAGGTTGCAAAAGAATTCAGCGTATTAGGTCCTTTTTGCTCATATGTTGCACCACGGCGTGCTTATAGTTCTGACCGAAAGCTGTCGTGTCGTTCTTGTCCCACAAAGCATGGATATCGTATGTGAGCGACTGTCCGGCTAAGCTGCGAAGTGTGTCGATAGATATGCTTTCAAGTATGTATGCTACATTGTACACTTTGATGCCGTTGTGTTGCAGCATGCTGATATAGTTATGATGCTCCTTGGCTGCGGCATCGACGTCGAAGTAATATTCAAAAAGTCCCGCCCTAGGGTGATTGACGCCGTTGAAGAGTTCTTCGCCTGGTGTGTGCATGAGAATGACGGTTGCTTTGTCCCATTCTGCTTTCGGGAAGTTCTGTGCAGTTTGGGCGCTTGCCGTAAAGACGAAACACAGTGAAATGAAAAGCGGTAAGATGTTTTTTATGTTCATAGGAATGTGTGTTAGTGTGGTTATGCTACAAAAATACCCAAATCGGACAAATCGAAGAATCGTTTTATTTGTGAAGTTGGGACTTTATAACAAAATAGCACGCAAAGGTGTCCTTTTGAGGAACCTTTGCGTGCTGTGTATGAACGTAAAAAAGTATTGTTCTATGCTTCGGTTGTGGTGAAGTATTTGTCGATGTCTGCTGCGGCTTTGCGTCCTGATGCAATGCAACGTACCACGAGGCTTGCTCCAGTGGCGGCATCGCCCGCGAGGAACACGTTTTTGTCGAACTTCGGGTGTTCGGGACGGAGGAAGCCCATGGCAAGAAGCACGAGGTCAGCTTTGATGACTTCTTTCTTTCCTGTGAGACACATGATGGGTCGACCTCCTTCGGGATTTGGCTTCCATTCAACTTCTTCTACTTCCACGCCTGTTACGTGTCCTGCTTTGTTGACGATGAACTTGTTGGACGTCAGACACCAACGGCGCTCGCATCCTTCTTCGTGGCTGGAACTTGTCTTAAGCACGATGGGCCACTGCGGCCACGGTGTGTTGGGGTTATGGCCTACGGGCGGTTTAGGCATGATTTCGATTTGCGTAACGCTTTCGGCACCTTGACGGTTGCTCGTGCCTATGCAGTCGCTTCCCGTATCACCGCCTCCGATAACGAGTACTTTCTTACCTTTAGCAGTGATGCGTTCCTTGTCGTCAAAAGTCTGTCCGGCAAGCACGCGGTTTTGCTGACTGAGAAGTTCCAGTGCAAAGTGGATGCCTTTGGCTTCGCGTCCGGGAATGTTGAGGTCGCGTGCTGTGGGCGTTCCGGTGCAGATGCAGTAGGCGTCGAAACCTTCGGGAAGGGCTTGCGGGTCTATTTCGCTGTTCACCTTGAACTTCACGCCTTCGGCTTCCATTACCTTCACGCGGCGGTCAATGACTGACTTCTGGAGTTTGAAGTTAGGGATGCCGAAACGGAGCAGGCCACCGACATATTCGTTCTTCTCAAACACGGTCACGTCGTAGCCGCGGTGGTTGAGCTGGTTTGCTGCAGCGAGGCCGGCGGGGCCGGAGCCAATCACTGCCACATTCTTGCCGTTACGGGTGAAAGTCTGCGGCTGAACGTAACCTTCTTGGAATGCCATTTCAATGACGGAACACTCGTCTTCACGTATTGTTACGGGTTGGTCGAGCGTGAGCTTGAGGGTGCAACTCTTTTCGCAGAGGGCGGGACAGATGCGTCCCGTGAATTCGGGAAAGTCGTTGGTGGCGGCAAGGATTTCGTAGGCCTCGCGCCATTTTCCTCTGTATATAGCATCTTGAAATTCGGGTTGTCTGTTGCCGAGCGGGCAAGCCCAGTGGCAGAAAGGCACGCCGCAGTCCATGCAGCGCGATGCCTGCTTGCGGCGGTCGCTGACGTTGAGCGTCTGTTCCACTTCGCCGAAGTCGGCTATACGTTCGTGAACCGGACGATAGCCGGCTTCCTGACGTGGTATGGTAAGAAATGCTTTGGGATCTCCCATGATTCTTCTTTTGTGTGGTGTTAAGTCCTTGTTGTGAGTGAGCTCTCTCTTAGTAGTCGCGCTGCACTTCGGCAATCTTTTGCTGGAGTTTGCGCATCTGCTCTTCGGCGAGCACGCGCTTGTATTCGATAGGCGTTACCTGGATGAATTCTTCCAGGTAGCGGCTCCAGTTGTCGAGCATGGTGCGTGCAAGTTGCGAACCTGTGTAGAGGTAGTGCTGGCGGATGAGTTCGTGAAGCTCTTTGCGCGAGGCGGAGTCCTCAAGGAGAGTGAGTTCCACCATCTCCATGTTGCAGAAGTAGTCGAAGTTGTGGTTCTTGTCCCACACGTAAGCTACACCGCCACTCATACCTGCTGCAAAGTTGCGGCCGGTGGTGCCGAGTACAACAACGCGTCCACCTGTCATGTATTCGCAGCAGTGGTCGCCCACGCCTTCTACCACGGCGATGGCGCCGGAGTTGCGCACGGCGAAGCGTTCGCCAACAGTTCCGTTGATGTAAACCTCACCGCTAGTGGCACCATAGAGCAACGTGTTGCCCGCAATGGTGTTGTCTTCAGCGTTGAAGTTGGAGCGTACGGGAGGCATTACGGAAATACGTCCACCGCTGAGAGCCTTTCCTAAGTAATCGTTAGCTTCGCCTTCGAGCTTGAAGTTGATGCCGTGCGTGAGGAAGGCACCGAAACTTTGGCCTGCGGAACCTTTGAACTTCACGTTGATGGTTTCTTCGGGGAGTCCTGCTTGACCGTATTTGGTTGCTACGGCTCCTGAGAGCATGGCACCGACGGAACGGTCGGTGTTGGCGATGGCATATTCGAGTGATACTTCTTTCTGGTGTTCCAATGCATCCTTTGCGCCTTCAATCATCATGACGTCCATGACGTGCTGTATGTCGTGGTGCTGGAGGCATACGTTGTGGATGGCGGCTTCGTTGTCCACGCGGTGGAGCAGTCGGTTGAAATCGAGTTCCGCGGCTTTGCTGCCTTCGGGCGCTTTCTTCAGTTCGATGAGCTCTGTGTGGCCTACGATGTCGGAGAGGTGGCGGTAACCCATTTCGGCGAGGTATTCGCGCACTTCTTCTGCAAGGAAGCGGAAGTAGTTGACCACGTATTCGTAGTGGCCGCGGAAATGTTCGCGCAGTTCGGGGTTTTGCGTGGCTACACCCACGGGGCAGGTGTTGGTGTGGCATTTGCGCATCATGACGCATCCGAGCACGATGAGCACGGTGGTTCCGAAGGCAAACTCTTCAGCGCCGAGGAGTGCGAGTGAAATGATGTCGCGTCCGGTCTTTAGTTGTCCGTCGGTCTGTAAGCGCACTTGTCCGCGAAGTCCGTTGAGGACGAGTGTCTGCTGTGTTTCGGAGAGTCCTATTTCGGGTGAGATACCAGCGTAGCGCATGGAGGATGCGGGCGAAGCACCCGTACCGCCTTCAGCGCCCGAGATGACGATGAGGTCGGCTTTTGCCTTTGCTACACCTGCAGCAATCGTTCCCACACCGCTTTCGGCCACGAGTTTCACACTGACAGCGGCACGCGGGTTGACGTTCTTGAGGTCGAAGATGAGCTGTGCGAGGTCCTCAATGGAGTAGATGTCGTGGTGGGGCGGGGGAGAGATGAGTGAAATGCCAGGAATGGAGTGGCGTGTCTTGGCAATGATTTCGTTCACCTTGTAACCTGGGAGCTGACCGCCTTCGCCCGGCTTGGCACCCTGCGAAACCTTAATCTGAATTTCTTCAGCATTGACAAGGTATTCGGTGGTTACGCCGAAGCGACCGGAAGCAATCTGCTTGGTCTTGCTGGAGAGTGAAATGCCGTCGAACGTTTCGTGGAAACGGTCGCTGTCTTCTCCGCCTTCACCGGTGTTGGAGCGCGCGCCGAGTTTGTTCATTGCGAGTGCAAGTGCTTCGTGCGCTTCTTTGCTGATGGCGCCGAACGACATGGCTCCAGTGACGAAGTGTTTCACGATGTCTTCCACCGGTTCTACTTCGTCGAGAGGTATGGGGTTCTTCTTGAACGAGAAGAAGTCGCGGATGAAGATGGGACTGTCTTTCTCGTCAACGAGATGGGTGAACTCTTTGAATTTCTTGTAACTGCCAAGACGTGTTGCGAGTTGGAGCGTAGAGATAGTCTCAGGGTTCCATGCGTGTTTCTCTCCGTCCTTTCGGTAGGAGAAGAGTCCTTCGTAAGGCAGTAACTTGTGTTGGTCGAGTTCGTATTCCGTCGGGTGGAATCCGCGACGGTGGAATTCGGTATAGTCGCGTGCTATTTCTTCAAGTCCGATGCCGCCGATGGTGCTTTGGGCAGTGCCGAAATTGTTCTGGAGTATTTCGTCGCCGAGTCCGATGCTTTCAAATATCTTGGCACCGCGGTAAGAACGTATGGTGCTGATGCCCATCTTGGACATCACCTTGTAGAGTCCCTTGCGGATGGCTTTGATGTAGTTCTTCTCAGCCGTCTCGTAGTTCATCTGTATTTCGCCGTGCTTTACGAGGTCGTCGAGGATGGCAAAGGCCATGTAGGGGTTGATGGCGCTGGCTCCGTAACCGAGCAGGAGGGCAGCGTGCATCACTTCTCTAATTTCACCGCTTTCCACGATGAGTGCTGTTTCCACACGTTTCTGTACGGCAATCAAGTGGTGGTGTACGGCACTGACTGCGAGCAGTGAAGGAATGGGTGCGTGCTCATCGTCCACGCCACGGTCGGAGAGGATGATGTAGTTCACGCCGTCGGTGACGCTTTGCTCGGCTTGTTTGCAGAGGTTCGTGAGGGCTTCCTGCATACCTGCTCGTCCTTTCTTCACTTCGAAAAGCATGGGGAGCTTTACGGTGTTGAATCCTTTGTAACGGATGTTGCAGAGGATGTCAAGCTGACGGTTGTTGAGCACGGGATGGGGCAGACGCACCATCTTACAGTGGGTTTCGCTGGGAGTGAGAATGTTCATGCCTACTGCGCCGATGTATTCGGTGAGCGACATGACGAGTTCCTCACGTATGGGGTCGATGGCAGGGTTCGTTACCTGTGCAAACTGTTGGCGGAAATAGTTGAAAAGGATTTGGGGCTTTCCTGAAAGTACTGCAAGCGGGGTGTCGTTACCCATGGAGGCGATGGGCTCGCTTCCGTTGTTGCACATGGGAGTGACGGTGCGCTCTATGTCTTCGCGAGTGTATCCGAACACGAGAAGTTTCTTCTGGAAATCTTCTACGCTGTTTTCCACCTTACGTCCGCTTTTGAGTGTGTCGAGTTCAATGCGGTTTGTGGAGAGCCACTGGCGGTAGGGGTGTGCTTGTGCAAGTTGTTCTTTGAGTTCTCCGTCGTAGAAGATTTTTCCTTCTTGTGTGTCGACGAGCAGGATCTTTCCGGGCTGGAGACGTCCTTTCTCTTTGATGTCTGAAGCTTCAAACTTGATGACGCCAGCTTCGGAGGCAACTACCATCATGTCGTTCTTGGTGATGAGGTAGCGTGCTGGGCGCAGACCGTTGCGGTCGAGCATACCGCCGGCATAGCGGCCGTCGCTGAAAAGGAGTGCGGCAGGACCGTCCCAAGGTTCCATGAGTATGGAGTGGTATTCGTAGAACGCCTTGAGATCTTCGCTGATGGGGTTTTTGTCGTTGAAGCTTTCGGGTACGAGCATAGCCATGGCGTGGGGCAGCGACATGCCGCTCATTACCATGAATTCCAATACGTTGTCGAGCGATGCGGAGTCGCTCATGTTGGGCTGTATGATGGGACGAATTTCGCGGATGTCGCCGAGCTTCTCGTTTGAGAGTACGGCTTCGCGTGCTTCCATCCACGCACGGTTGCCTCTGATGGTGTTAATCTCGCCGTTGTGGGCGAGGAGGCGGAAGGGTTGTGCAAGTCCCCATGTGGGGAACGTGTTGGTGGAGAAGCGTGAGTGGACCACAGCCAGTCCGCTTGTGAAATAAGGCTGTGTGAGGTCGGGGAAATATTCGCGCACCTGGGTAGAGGTGAGCATACCCTTGTAGACGATGTTTTTGGAAGAGAGGGAGCAGATGTAGAAATCCTTGTCGTGAACGAGGTTCTCCACTTTCTTCCTTATTATATAGAGCTTACGCTCCAACTCTTCGGGAATGCCTCCTGTGATGAACACTTGCTTGATGTCGGGCTCTGCGGCTTGTGCGTCTTTTCCGAGAATGGCGGAATTGACGGGCACGCTACGTACGTGCATGAGCTGCAGTCCTTCGCGTTCTACTTCTTCGAGCATGATGCGCAGGATGTCCTGCTGCGTCTTTTCGTTTTTGGGAAGGAACACGAGGCCTGTGCCGTAGCGTCCTTTTTCGGGTACGGGTATGCCTTGAAGAAGAATGAATTCGTGGGGAATTTGCAACATGATGCCCGCGCCGTCGCCGGTTTTATTGTCGGCGCCTTCAGCTCCGCGGTGTTTCATGTTTTCAAGAACCTTGAGGGCGGCATCTACGAGCTCGTGGTTTTTCGTGCCGTGTATGTTGACAATCATACCCACGCCGCATGCGTCGTGCTCGTTGTCCGCATTGTAGAGTCCTTGGTTAAGCCTTTGTCCTGGTTGCATAATGTCCTTGTATTGAATAGGATAGTTCGTCGGGGCGCGTGTAGCGGTTTCTCACCTGGCTACAATATAAAAGAACGCGCGCCTGGTCGGTTTTTGTTATTTGGTTGCAAAAATACGATTTTTCTTTCATATTAACGCTCCCTGTGCCGGATTTTCTGCAGAAAGTAATTGCGCGGTGTTTATTCTGACATTTTGCGAGGTGTGCTTTGCTTTTGCTCTCTTTTTGTAAGGTTCTGAAGCGTTATGGTGAAGAATGAGCTATGAACGCTGTACTCTTTGAGCCTTCCCCTATATATATAATAAGGTTTGCGCAGCCTTTGGTCTGTTTGCTTTGTATAAGCATATAGACTAGAGGCTGCGCAAGTGGTGTGTGGGACATTTATTGTCCTTGCCGTATGTAAGTGAGGGCGCGTTCAAACTGGTTGTCGCGTCCGGTGGCGTCATATAGGTCTTGGTCGAAGCGTACTTCGATGTCGGGCTGTATGCCGCGTCCTTCAATGACGCCTATGCCGCCGTTGTAGGTGGCAAGGATGAAGGGGATGTAGGCGAAGACGGGCGTGACGCCACTTGTGCCGATGCATCCGGCATAGCCTGTGGATGAGTTTGTGCTGGGGTCGAGCATGAGCATGTTTCCGGCTCCGATGGTGCACATGCCTATTGAAATGCCGTTGGCGTGTTGCTTGACAGAGGCTGTGGTCACTTCAGCGCAAGAGGCGGAGAATGCATTGGTGAGGATGGCAATAGGTTCTGTGATGTCTTCCGTGTTGGTTCCCCAGCAGTCCATATAGACGGGAGTGGGCACGGTGTAGTCGAGTCGTCCAGTGCCGTTCTTCATCTTTTTCATGGCTACGCAGTAGCGGTCGCCTTTGTAGAGTGTGCCGGCAAGCTTGGCAAGGTCGCGTGTGTAGCCGCCGGTATTGTCGCGTACGTCGAGGATTACGCCGCGGAGTTGTCCGTCGCGGTGCATGCGGTACACGTTGTCGTGCCAAGCGGTGATAACTTCGTTGTAGGTGTCTTCAATGAGTTTATCGGTGGCGTTTTCCGTAGTACCGAACATTTCGTGGAAGAGCTGTTTGCCTGGGAGAAGGAAACTGCTGAGGTAGTAGTAGGCAATGTTGTCCTTGGTGGTGAACATTTGTATGGTGCCCCAGGAGTCGTAGTCGCAGGTGGGATTGGGGAGTTCGTGCTGAGTCATGACGCGGTCATATTTGCCGGCACTGAGTTCTTCTTTGTAGGTCTTGAAGAGTTCGTCGGCATGATAGAGGTTGTCGGCCATTGCGGTTTTCATTTCGAGAATGCTTTCCGTCAGAGCATTGAGTTCCTGCTTGTAAGCTTCGGTGTAGATTGCCGGATTGGCTGTGCCTTGCGCAATCTCCTGTTGTTCAGCCTGTAGTACGGGGAGTACGTCTTTCACGAGTTTGTTGCAAACGATGCAGCCAGCTGAAAGGTATCGGATGCTGTCGGAGACGATGTCGTTGGTTGAAGTGACGTAGTAGTTGAAATGGTTTGCGTCGTAGACGGCAGGATCGTCGTAGATGTCTTCTCTATCGCGGTAACCGTTGTAGAGGCGTTTTAAGTTTCGCTTGTTGGTGGCGTAGTCCACGTATTCGTAGTAGGAGTGGCCGTCGTGGAGTCCTTCGAAGGCTTTACCGAAAAGGCTGTCGGCTTGTGCGGCAATGGTCTTGCGGGCTTCGGCGCTGTCGGCTGTGCCGATGGCTTGCACTTCTTTGTCGAGTTTTTCGAACTGCGGACGGTATGTGGCGTTCCGTTCGTCCCAGTTGACGGTCTCTTCGGCCCAGCCTACGTAGTTTTGGTTGTAGCCGTTCCAGAGTACGTCCCATATTTCGGTGTAGGTCTCTGCTTCGAGTTCTGCAGCCGACGTACCTTTCGTGTCGAGCAGTTCGTCGCTCGTTTCGCGGCATGCCGTGAGCGTGGTGAGCGTCGCTGCGGCAAGGAATATAAGGGTGTAAAGGTGTTTCATTGTAGTGTATTCCTTTTGGGTTCTTTAGAAGATGTATGCCATGCCCAGGGTGAAGGTGAGGGTAGAGTTGTACTGGTAGTCCTTCGTGGCTTGATACTGCTTTTTCTTGCTTACCACGCTGTAGTAGTAGCGTGCTTCGGCTTGTGCTGCCCAATGTGTGGCGAAGTAATACTCTACACCTACACCGCCAACGTATCCGAAGTCGAGTCGCTGGTCGCGTGTGGAATTGAATTCAACTTTGGTGTCAACGGGGTCGGGAATGTCGTTCTCGATGTCTTGATAGAGTCCCTTGCAGTGGCTGCCGAGCCAGTAGCCTCCATAGACGCCGGCATTGAGGAATCCTCTAACTTTTTCTCCACCGAAGGAGAAGGAAGCCATGATGGGCAGAGTGAGGTAGTTGTCGCGGTAATCGAGATTGGTGGCGCGGACGTGTTTTTCGGTGCGTCGCATGGTGTAGCCGCGTTGCTGGAACCCAAGTTCGGCACGAAGACCAAACCAGTCCTTGAAGTTGTATTGTCCGGTCACGCCGACTTGTGCGCCCCAGCGGCTGTCGTAGCGCCAGTCGTACTGATATTGTGTGTCAATACCGAGTGTGTTGTGTGCGGATCCTGCCGTGACTCCCAGTCTCCACTGTGCCGCCATGCAGGTGGGCAAGGCGAGCAGAGCCGTGGCTGCCAATAGTTTTTTTGTGTTCATGATAAGGTGGGTATTAATGTTCAAATGTGGTCTCACGGAGGCTTTTGCGTATTGCTTCCCTCCATGGGGTGACGTTTTCAAAACGGCCGTCACGGACGGTTTTGCGTGCTTCGCTGTCACGGACGGTTTTGCGTGCTTCGCCGTCACGGATGGTTTTGCGTGCTTTGCGATGATATGATATGTGAACTTTGTTGGGTATTGTTATTTGATGGTAAAATTACTATTTCTCTCTCGACCCGGTTCTCCTAATCCGTCATTTTCTGCAGAAAGTATTTTCTTAGCGTTGCTTTTTGAAATGTTAGGAGCACATCTGAGAACTTTTGGTGGTGGAATATTGTGCACGGCTATAATTGTGAAGGTGTCGTTTGAATGTTAAATTCGTGACTAAAAATAGACATTTAGACTTCTCGAACTAGAAAAAAGAAACCGTTTTTGGAGACGTAATCTGTGTCGCCTTGAAACACTAAGGCATCTCGTAAAAATTCCAAGGCAGCAAATTTAAATTCCAAGGCAGCAAATTTTTTCTGGAAGCTTTACTGTTATTGCGGAAATCAGTGCTCAAAACCCTGGTTTTGACCCTATTTTAAGAAGATGTACGCAATATATATCAATATAGGGGAATGTGTTTTATAATACTATATCTATCAGTGCGCTGAGATTCGCGTATTTGCGGTAAACTGGGCAGTTGGTGATTTCTACGCGATTCTCGCGTGTTAATATGCAGAAGGCTGTAACGGTAAAACCTGAATGTGATGAATAAAAAGCGGCCTCCTCCTATGGCTTTTGTTCGCATCGGTCTTATGTATTTGAAATGTATTCTTGCACTCGCTGTAATAGGCCGAATTTCGCACAATTCAATAGCTGCGAAGCGTGAAACGTAGCAAAAATGTAATGAAATCGGGGCAATGCTTTGTGGAAAGGAATTTTCTTCGTACTTTTGCGCCGCTGTCACGAGATGATGGCATATTCAAACCTATTTAAACTCAAAAATCAATGGCAACAAAAATCAGATTGCAGCGTCATGGCCGTAAGGGCTACGCCTTCTACAGCATCGTAATCGCTGACGTAAGAGCACCACGTGATGGTAAGTTTACTGAAAAGATTGGTACTTACAACCCCAACACCAATCCTGCCACAGTAGATTTGAATTTCGACCGTGCCCTCTATTGGGTAGAAAACGGTGCACAGCCCACAGACACAGTTCGTAACATCCTCTCTAATGAAGGCGTACTTCTTATGAAGCACCTCAACGGTGGTGTACGCAAGGGTGCTTTCGACGAAGCTGCAGCAAAGGCTAAATTCGACGCTTGGAAGCAGCAGAAGGACGCTAAGGCTTCTGCCGACGCTGACAAGAACGCCGCTGCCAAGAAGGCTGCTGCCGAAGCACGTCTCGAGGCTGAGAAGAAAGTAAACGAAAAGATTGCAGAAAAGGTAGCTGAGAAGAAGGCTGCTGAAGCTGCTGCCAAGGCAGAAGCCGAAGCTGCTGCAAAGGCCGAAACTGAAGAAGCTGCAGAAGGCGAAGCCGCTGAAGCTCCCGCAGAAGCCTAATTGTTTGCTTTTCATGCAATGTAAAAACAGGAGGGAACGACTCTTTGGGTTGTTCCCTTTTTTGTTGCACTTGCGCAAATGTCGTGGTGTAGATGCATTAAGGGTGGTTCTATAAATTAGCTTTGTCAGATTTCGGTGCTATTTTTCGTCCATTTTGTTTGTAAGTAAAGGAGCATAGCGGGCTATGCGACTGAACGAACAAGCAAAAGGGACGAAAAAGAGCCCGAAAGATGACAAAACGCCACCTAAGCGTTTTTGCTCATTGTTCGGTGGTAATTTATAGAACCACCCTTAAGGTAGTTTTGCACGCCTTGCGTATCCTTTCAATGTAGATATTATGGCGGACGAAAGCAATATTTGCACCAATTGAGCGTTTTTATTATTGCGTGTTCGCATTGACGTCGAGTCGTGCAGCGAGGCTGTAGGTCATACCAACAGAATACGTGCTTTATTCGCCATTATTCCATTAGTTATTCAAAAACCATTCATGTCAACGTCTTCCAATCACAATCCTCAAGATACTCCTTTATCCACGCGTCTTGATGCGGGGATAACGCGTGCGTTGGATTGTGTCGTAGCGTTGGTGTGTCTCGTTGTGTTTTCGCCAGTGTTGGTGGTGTGTGCACTTCTTATATGGTGTGAAGACCGCGGTCCTGTCATCTATAAGCAAGAACGCATCGGTTATAAAGGACGCCCGTTCTACATCTTTAAATTTCGCACCATGCGTGTGGATGCCGAGGAGAACGGTCCACAACTCTCTCAGCCAGACGATGCCGACACGAGGCTCCTCCGTGTAGGCCGTATATTGCGTAAGCACCATTTGGATGAATTTCCACAATTTTGGAACGTGGTCCGAGGCGACATGGCCTTTGTGGGTCCACGTCCCGAGCGTGCATTCTATATTCGTCAGATTATGGAGCACGATCCCCGTTACGAACGTCTTTACGCAGTGCGTCCCGGCGTAACTTCTTTTGCTACCATCTACAACGGGTATACCGACACCATGGAGAAGATGCTGCGACGTTTGGAACTCGACTTGTATTATCTCGAACACCGTTCGCTTTTGTTCAATGCCAAGATATTGTGGCTTACGTTCTATAAGATTTTTACAGGACGCGTATTCTGATTTTCCGCTCCTTTGCGAATCGAAGTTGAAGATTATAACTCTAATGTAATGAAAGACTTAAGTTTCAAATTTCTACTCGTTCTGATGGCTGTTGCAGTAAGTCTCACTTCTTGCAACTCTTCCGGTTCGCGAAAAGAAAGTGCGGAAAGCGGATATAGTGAGAAACGCGTTAATATGGAAGCCGACGCTTCGCAGCGCCTCGCCCAAGCGCGTTTGCTCCTTTCGCAGGGGAAGAGTGGGGAAGCAAAGCAAACGATAGAAAAAATGCGCAAGGACTGTTATCTTGCCATTACAGCTCGTACCGCATCAATCCTTTTGATGGATTCGGTAGATATAGCCGAAAGCAAACAAAATCTTGCTCGTGTGGACAGCTTGCTTCGGCAACATGCCGACAGCGTCTCTTCCGATGACTTCGACGAGGCATGTCGCAAGGTGCAGTTCTATGAACAGAAGCTGCGTCACGACAAGCAGAAGTAAGTCCTTCGTTAAATCATCTTATTATGGCAGCAGTCTGCCGAACTACCCAGTAGTCGCACCCATAACCTATTTTCCGTATGTCAGACATTTCATCCTTTGAACGTGATTTGAACGAATCGCAGCTTGAAGCCGTGACCTATTGCGACGGTCCGTCGCTCGTCATAGCCGGTGCCGGTTCTGGAAAGACGCGCGTGTTGACCTATAAAATAGCCTATCTCCTCCAAAACGGCCTTGAACCTTGGAATATACTCGCTCTGACCTTCACCAACAAGGCTGCGCGGGAAATGAACGAGCGCATCAGCGCATTGTGCGGTGAAGGGTATACGCGCTACCTGTGGAGCGGCACTTTTCATAGCCTTTTCGCCCGCATACTCCGTGCCGAACACGAAAGTACCGGCTATCCTTCCGACTTCACAATCTACGATGCAGCCGACAGCAAGTCCCTCGTCAAGACGATAGTAAAGGAAATGGGGCTCGACGACAAGGTCTACAAACCGAATGTCGTAGCCGGACGCATTTCAGAAGCGAAGAACCATCTTATGTTGCCGGTGGCTTATGGGGCAGACTCTAGCATAAAGCGTCGCGACCAAGTGGACGGACTCCAAATGGTGCACAAAATATACGAAACCTATCAGCAGCGTCTCAGAGCAGCCGGTGCAATGGACTTCGACGACTTGTTGCTCAACACATTCCTGCTTTTGCGCGACCACGAAGAGGTTCGTAAGAAGTACATGGATCGTTTCCGCTATATCCTCGTCGACGAGTATCAGGACACCAACAAGGCGCAGCACCAGATACTCTCGCTTCTGACCACCCCCGAATCAAGAATCTGTGTCGTCGGCGACGATGCGCAAAGTATTTACGGATTCCGTGGTGCAGACATTAGCAACATTCTTCAGTTCAAGGAACGCTACCCGTCGGCACGCGTCGTAAAGCTGGAGTGTAACTATCGATCCACGCAGTATATTGTCGATGCCGCAAACAGTATAATAGCCCATAACCGTTCGCAAATACCGAAGAAGGTTTATTCGGCAGGCGAGAAAGGCGAAAAGATTCAGCTCTTCTCAGCCATGACCGATAAAGAAGAAGCTGCAAAGGTTGCAGCACGCGTCATAAAGCTTCATCGTAGCGGAGTGGACTATAATGAGATAGCATTGCTCTATAGAACCAATGCTCAAAGTCGTTCCTTTGAGGAGACCTTCCGCACGGCTTCCATTCCCTACCGCATATATGGCGGCCTTTCCTTCTATCAACGCAAGGAAATAAAGGACGTCATGGCATATCTTCGTCTTATCTGTAATCCTCACGACGAAGAAGCCTTCCGTCGTGTGATCAACTATCCAGCACGCGGCATTGGTGCCACAACTATCAAGAAACTTCAGCTTGCTGCAGCGCACAATGCAGTGAGTCTTTGGCAGGTGGCAAGCCATCCCGACGAGGCGGGACTCGACGTCAATGCCGGAACAAAGAGTAAACTTTTTAAGTTCTGTTCGCTCATTGAAGGCTTTCGTGCTAAACTCCAAACGGAAAATGCTTATGACTTGAGCGTGAGTGTAGTACGTGAAAGCGGAATCGGCGCAGACTTGACGGCCGATCATTCTGCGGAGAATATAAGTCGTCAAGAGAACGTTAACGAATTCCTTGGTTCCGTCAGCTCTTTTGTCAAAGAACAGACCGAGGCGCAAAATCCTGCTGTGTCGCTCGCGGACTTCCTTCCCACGGTTGCTCTTCTTACCGATGCCGACCAGCGCAGCGACGACACGCCGCGCGTGACGCTGATGACCATACACGCTTCTAAAGGTCTTGAGTTTGACTCCGTTTTCGTAACGGGTATGGAAGACGAACTCTTTCCTAACTCCAATGCCAAACTCTATCCGCGCGAAATGGAGGAAGAGCGTCGCTTGTTTTATGTGGCCGTTACGCGTGCCAAGCGTCATTGCTTCTTGAGCTATGCCCAAACGCGCTTCCGCTTCGGTTCGCTTGACGTGTCCGATGCCAGTCCTTTTATAGACGAAGTAGACGCCGACTGCATTGAACGTGAAGTAGACAAGACCCTCAATGCACTTCCCAAAAGGAAACCCACATATTCAACTTTCGGAGAGGATTCATACGTTTCGTCCGAAGGGAAGTTTCAAAAGCGCAGTTACGTGCCTTCTTGGCAAAAGGGGCGCAATTCGGGTACGATGCGCGATGAGGAATTTTCAGATTACTCTGGACATCGTAGCTCTCGCGACGACCAGCCGGTACGTACACCGCGCAGAGTCGCTCCGCCGACTGTCCCCCCTGGCTTCAAGCGTACGTCCGTTACGTTGAAAACTCCTTCTGACCAAAGCACAAATGGGGCATCTGCCGTAACAGGCAATACATCTTATCCCGAAGGCACCCGCATCGAACACGAACGTTTCGGTAAAGGAACGGTGACAGGCTGCGAAGGCACAGGCGAAAACATGAAAATCTGTGTAGCCTTCGATATGGCGGGAACTAAGAAGCTCCTCGTCAAATTTGCCAAGTTCAGAGTGTTGTGACCTTATTGTAGCATGTAACAATGCAATCTTCCAAATAGCGCGGAAGTCGGGCGTTTTGCTCGGTTTCCGCGCCATTTTTCTTTAACCCGGCGCCCTTGTTTTGCCGGTTAACAAAGTTTTTGTGAGAAAACGCAATGCGCATTTGGCACAAAAAGGGAAAAAGCGTAATTTTGTGCGCAATTAAAATCCTGACATTTATGACATCTGATTTTATTGCAGACAAAATCATCATGGACGGACTTACGTTTGACGACGTCCTCTTGGTTCCCGCTTATTCTGAAGTGTTGCCCCGCACAGTTTCTTTGGCAACGAAATTCTCCCGTAACATCGACCTCCAAATTCCCTTCGTCACTGCCGCAATGGACACCGTGACGGAAGCTCCGATGGCTATCGCCATTGCTCGTGAGGGCGGTATCGGTGTGATTCACAAGAATATGAGCATCGAAGAACAGGCACGCCAAGTGGCCATCGTAAAGCGCGCTGAGAACGGCATGATTTACGACCCCGTCACCATCAAGCGTTACAAGACCGTGCACGATGCACTCAACCTTATGAGCGAGTACCACATCGGTGGCATTCCCGTAGTTGACGACGAGAAACACCTCGTCGGTATCGTCACCAACCGTGACCTGCGCTTTGAGCGCGATCTCGACAAGCGCATAGACCAAGTGATGACTAGCGAGAACCTCGTGACCACCACTACACAGACCGACCTCCTCGCCGCTGCACAGATTCTCCAGGAAAATAAGATTGAAAAGCTCCCTGTCGTCGACAAGGAAAACCATCTTGTAGGTCTCATCACCTATAAGGATATCACCAAGGCCAAGGACAAACCCATGGCTTGCAAAGACTCCAAAGGCCGTCTCCGCGTGGCTGCCGGCGTAGGTGTCACTGCCGATACGCTCCAGCGCATGGAAGCCCTCATTCAGGCTGGTGCCGATGCCATCGTTATCGATACGGCTCACGGCCACTCAAAATACGTGATTGAGAAGCTTAAGGAAGCTAAGGCAAACTTCTCAGGCGTAGACATCGTGGTAGGTAATGTTGCCACAGGTGACGCCGCTCGTATGCTTGTCGACGCTGGTGCCGACGCTATCAAGGTCGGTATTGGTCCGGGTTCCATCTGCACCACACGCGTAGTTGCTGGCGTAGGCGTTCCTCAGCTTTCAGCCGTCTACGATGTGGCTTGCGCACTTGAGGGAACAGGCGTACCTTTGATTGCCGATGGTGGTCTCCGCTATTCAGGCGATGTAGTCAAGGCTCTTGCTGCCGGTGGCTACTGCGTGATGATCGGTTCGCTCGTTGCAGGAACGGAAGAAAGCCCCGGCGAAACCGTTATCTTCAACGGACGTAAGTTCAAGACTTATCGTGGTATGGGTTCACTTGAAGCCATGGAAAACGGTTCAAAAGACCGCTACTTCCAAGGTGGCGTGAAAGAAGTCAAGAAACTCGTGCCCGAGGGCATTGCCGGACGTGTGCCTTACAAAGGCTCCGTTCAGGAAGTTATCTATCAGCTCGTTGGCGGTCTGCGCTCAGGCATGGGCTACTGCGGTGCTGAGACAATAGAAAAACTTCACAACGCCAAGTTCGCACGCATCACAGGTGCTGGTGTACTCGAAAGCCATCCGCACGACATCACCATCACAAGCGAGGCTCCCAATTATAGCCGTCCTGGCGAATAATTAAGCTGTACACATAATTCAGAATAACTAATGGGACTGTTTGCGGGGAAGTGCATATGCACAGACACACCTAAAGGGGTGTGCCGCCGCCAATAGTCCCATTATGTTGTAATACAAACTACATAAATCCCCAATGAAGAAGACCGTAGTCCTACTTTCTTTTGCAGCCCTAGCACTATCGTCCGTAGCCCAGACCGCTGCAGACCCCGTGCTGATGGTAGTCAACGGAAAACCTGTTACAAAAGCCGAATTCGAGTATTCCTACAACAAAAACGGTAATGTCGAAGGTGCCGTTGAGAAAAAGACCGTCAAGGAATACGTGCCAATGTTCATAAACTACAAACTCAAGGTCGCTGCAGCAGAAGCTGCACATCTTGACACGCTTACCAGTTTCAAGAAAGAATTCCTGACCTACCGCGACATGCAGTTGACGCCTTACATGGTAGATCAGCAGTTCATCGATTCCGTGGCGCACGCCATATACGACCGCACGGCGCAACAGCTCCAGGGAAAAGACCTTCTGCGACCCGCCCACATCCTTATCGGTCTTAAGCAGGACGCCACAGATCAAGAGAAGGCAGCCGCAAAAGCAAAGGCCGACTCCATTTACAACGCCCTTTCGCAAGGTGCCGACTTTGCCGAAATGGCGCGTAAGTTCTCTGCCGATCCCGGTTCCGCCAAGCAAGGCGGCCAATTGCCCCTTATCGGTCCCGGAGCAACGGTGAAGGAATTTGAGGAAGCCGCTTATGCCCTCAAAACAGGCGAGACGTCACAACCCGTCCTTTCGCCCTATGGCTACCACATCATACGCATGACGGAGCGCAAGCCACTCGATTCGTTCGAAACTCTTCAGCCGCAAATCATCACCTCGCTCAAACGTCAGAACATCGAAGAAATTTCTGCTGAGCAGCGCATCAAAAAGATGGTTGACGCTTCGCACGGACGACTTACCCGCGAAACGGTGCTCGACAGCGTGATGAATGCCAATCTTGAAGGCAATGCCAACCTTCGTTACCTCATACAAGAGTACCACGACGGTCTGCTGCTCTACGAAGTCAGCAAACGTCAAGTCTGGGATGTGGCAGCAGCCGATTCCCTCGGTCAGGAAAAGTGGTACAAAGCCCACAAGAACCAATACACATGGACGGAACCCCGTTTTAAGGGATTCGTTTATCACAGTAAGGACGCTAAGTTAGCAAAGAAGTTGAACAAATACCTTTCCAAACACATCAACGACAATGCCTACGGCACATGGCGCTCTGATGTAAAAGCCATGTTCAACAAAGATTCTGTGATGGTCAACGTCAACGGTCCGTATCTTTGCGTAAAGGGCGAGAATCCTTACATCGACGCCTATGCTTTCAATGTAGGAAACAAGGTGAAAAGCATGAACGGATATGCCGTAAGCAACGTCAGCGGCAAACTCCTCAAACAACCCAAGTCGTGGCTCGACGTAAAAGCACAAGTGCTGAGCGACTATCAGGCCGACATGGAGAAGAAATGGGT
Source organism: bacterium (assembly GCA_963656685.1). Lineage (GTDB taxonomy): Bacteria > Bacteroidota > Bacteroidia > Bacteroidales > Bacteroidaceae > Alloprevotella. Next base: position 38,352 of record CAVKJJ010000019.1, read on the forward strand.
GGAACAACTTCGCCAAAAGTTTGCCTTCTCTGTCAACGACAGTGTGCTCGACACCATAGAATAATCGACACCGTAAAAATATAACCCAACGAATCATCCCCTTTTATGGTAAAGAAAATATTGCTGGCCATCATGGCCGTTATGCCTTTTGCCGGTCAAGCGCAGAAAAACGTTGTCGACGAGATAATATGGGTCGTCGGCGATGAACCTATTCTGCTTTCCGATGTCGAAGAGCAGCGCATCAGCGCCGAAATGCGCGGAATGACCATAGACAATCCCTATTGCATCATTCCGGAGCAAATGGCTGTTCAGAAACTCTTCCTCCATCAGGCCGAGCTGGACAGCGTCACTGTGAGCGAAAGTGACATTATCAGCAGCGTAGACGCGCGAATCAATGAGTTCATTCAGACCTACGGTTCACGCGAAGCTGTGGAACAGGTGTCGCGTATGAAGATTTCGCAACTCCGCGATATGTTCAAGAAGCAGGTGCGCGAAGACCAGATGGTACAGCAAGTGCAGCAGAAACTTACGTCCGACGTGAAAGCCACACCGGCAGAAGTTCGCGAATACTTCAAGAGCGTTCCCACCGACAGTCTTCCCTTCATTCCTACCCAGGTAGAAGTACAAATCGTCACTAGCGTGCCCGAAGTTTCACGCGCCGAAGTGGAGCGTATCGAATCGCGTCTTCGCGAATTTGCCCGCCGTGTAAACAGTGGCGAAGCCGAATTCTCTACCCTAGCCAAGTTCTACTCAGAGGACGGTTCTGCGCGCAACGGCGGTGAACTCGGTTATACGGGACGTAACCAGTGGGTTCCCGAATTTGCCAACGTGGCTTTCAGCTTGAACGACCCTAAAAAAGTATCGAAAATCGTGCGTTCAGAGTTTGGTTTCCACATCATCCAGCTCATCGACAAACGAGGCGACAAGGTCAACGTGCGCCACATCCTTCTTAAACCCCACATCGAGGAAAGTGAGTTTGAACGCGAAACAGCACGCCTTGACTCTATAGCAGACGACATCCGTGCCAACAAATTCACCTTCGAAGCCGCTGCCGCCAATCTTTCTGACGACAAAGACACGCGTGCAAATGGTGGCTTGATGGCAAACGTAAACCAAGAAACACGTACCATCAGCTCACGTTTTGAAATGAAAGACCTTCCTCAGGACGTGGCAAAGGTGGTCGATACGCTCAAGGTGGGCGAAGTGTCGCGTGCTTTCCGCATGACGAACGACAAGGGACAGACCGTTTGTGCCGTAGTCAAATTGAAGAACCGCATTGAAGGACATCGTGCCAGCATGACGGAAGACTTCCAAACTCTTCGCGATGTGGTCGTTGGTAAACGCCGCGAGGAAAAAGTGGAGAAGTGGATTCAGGACAAAGTGAAGTCCACGTATGTGAAGATCAACCCCGATTGGCGCAATTGCGAATTCCACTACAGTGGTTGGGTAAAATAAGCATAGCATTCCCTCATACAATAGACATAAGCAAAAGAATGGCAATGGAAACGTGAAGTTCCCATTGCCATTCTTTCGTTATTGGACATAAGCGTACTATGATTTTCACAGCATTTTTCCAAAGAAAGACTTCTTTATCGGTTTGTGCTCTTGAATCTTAGCGAAAGATGGTTACCTTTGTCAGTGCCGATGTAAAACGCATCGGACAAGACCTAACATCTAATCTCACGTTTATGTATAAAATCGTCAGCAAGCATCAGTATTCGGAAAACGTATTTGGTTTGGAAGTGGAAGCCCCTTTGGTGGCCAAATCGCGCAAAGCCGGTCACTTCGTCATTGTTCGTGTGGGCAAGAGCGGTGAACGCATTCCTCTGACCATAGCAAAGGCCGATAAAGGCAAGGGAACTGTTACACTCGTTGTACAAGCGGTAGGCGTGTCGACCACCAAGTTGACCCACCTTGAGCCGGGCGACCACCTTACCGACCTTGTCGGTCCTTTAGGAAAAGCCACCGACATCCAACGTTATGGCACCGTTGTCTGCGCCGGCGGTGGTGTAGGAACAGCACCGTTGCTTCCCATCGTACAAGCTTTGAAAGAAGCTGGCAATCGCGTTGTCACTGTGCTTGCAGGACGCAGTAAGCCCCTTATTATATTGGAAGACGAAATGCGCGCTTACAGCGACGAAGTGGTGGTAATGACCGACGATGGCTCGTACGGCCATAAAGGTCTCGTTACAGAAGGCATAGAGGATGTCCTCAAACGTGAACACGTTGACAAATGCTTTGCCATAGGACCCGCCATCATGATGAAATTTGTATGTCTGCTGACAAAAAAATACGAAATACCCACCGATGTGTCACTCAATACCATTATGGTGGATGGCACGGGCATGTGCGGCGCTTGTCGCATCAGCGTAGGTGGAAAAACGCGTTTTGTCTGCGTGGACGGACCTGAGTTTGACGGTCACGAAGTGGACTTCGACGAAATGTTGGGCCGTATGCGCGCTTTTAAGCCCGAAGAAACAAAGGCACTGCAAGAGCTTCAGGCTCATTGGGAACGGGTAAATGTGTCCGATTGTAAAGGAAATATACAAGAAGAGGAACGTGTCGCTCCGTCAGCAACTCAAGAAGCTGCGTGCAAAGTGATATCCAAAGTGGAGAATGTTCCAACGGACAATTCCGCCATGGGACGCGATGCCGAGTGGCGTGTTGCATTGCGAAAACAGACAAAGCCAAAAGATCGCTTGGCTGTCCCGCGTGTGGAGATGCCGGAACTCGATGCCATGGAACGTGCCCATCAGCTTAGGGCTGAGGTCAACCAAGGCCTGAGCGTGGAACAGGCACAGCGCGAAGCATCGCGTTGCCTTGATTGTGCCAATCCTGGATGCGTGGAGGGCTGTCCCGTGCGCATAGACATTCCTAGCTTCGTAAAGAATGTAGAGCGCAGCGACTTCGCTGAAGCCAATCGCGTGTTGCGGCTTACTAGTACGTTGCCTGCCGTTTGTGGCCGTGTATGTCCACAGGAAAAACAGTGCGAGAGCCGTTGCATTCACCATAAGATGAATTCAGCTCCAGTGGCTATTGGCTATCTGGAGCGTTTCGCTGCCGACTATAGCCGTGAACATCCGTCAAACATTCAGCCAGACCAATGTGTACGCACTTCAGCGAAAGGTCGTGTGGCTGTAGTGGGCAGTGGTCCTGCCGGACTTTCCTTTGCTGGAACGATGTGTCGCAAGGGCTACAGCGTGACCGTCTTCGAAGCTTTGCACGAGATAGGCGGAGTGCTGAAATATGGCATCCCTGAATTTCGTCTACCCAACCGTGTTGTGGACCACGAGATTGATGCCTTGCGTGCGGCAGGTGTAGAATTCCGCAAAAACTGCATCGTAGGCAAGACATTAAGCATCGACGACTTGAAAGCCGATGGATTCCGCGCGGTATTCGTTGCGAGTGGTGCAGGACTTCCTAACTTTATGGGAATTCCCGGCGAGAACGCTACGGGCATCATGTCGAGCAATGAATATCTCACGCGTGTGAATCTTATGGACGCTTCCAACGATGCTGCCGACACACCTGTGCCTTTTGCAAAGCATGTGGTGGTTGTGGGAGGTGGCAACACGGCCATGGACTCTGTGCGTACCGCCCTTCGTCTTGGTGCAGAGACAGCAACTGTGGTCTATCGCCGTTCTGAGGCGGAGATGCCCGCACGTGTGGAAGAAGTGCGCCATGCAAAGGCCGAGGGCGTGAACTTCATGACGCTTCACAATCCGTTGCGCTATCTGACTGATGCTGAAGGCCATGTGACACAAGTGGAACTGCAGCATATGCAGCTTGGCGAACCTGATGCCAGTGGACGCCGCCGCCCTGAGCCCATTCCCGGCGATACGGTGCTACTCAATACGGACCTTGTGATTGTAAGCATTGGCGTTTCGCCCAATCCCATTCTTCCTCAATCCGTAGCGGGATTGGAGCTTGGCAAGAAAGGTACCATTGCGGTCAACGAACAGATGCAAAGTTCGTTGCCGATGCTTTTTGCCGGCGGTGACATCGTTCGTGGCGGTGCAACCGTCATCCTCGCCATGGGCGACGGTAAGCGTGCTGCCGAGTGTATGGACGAGTACCTTTCGGGTCAGAACAAGGGATAAAAGTCTATGGCATTTAGTAATGGCCTCACGGAGTAGCGCCATTGCGTTTGTACATAACCGAGGCACAATGTACCTACACCAAGGCACGCTGTGGAAAATCCAAGGCATGGTGTAAGGGCAAGCATATCCTCATACCTCGTTCCCTTACACCAAAGTTTGTGCAAACTACCTTCAGCCTTCAGCCATATAGAATGGATGCGACAATATAAACGTCGCATTCATAAAAGGTGCAACTGAATATGCATCGATTTTTACGGCTGAAGGCTGAAGGTAGTTTGCACAAACTCTGGTGTACGCGCGCGCGAAGAGATGCCCGACGGCAAGTTGGGTGTCTTCTTGACCGATTTTTCGTAATTTTGCCGAGAATTTTTTGTCGGACATCTTATTCCTCCTATTTCTATGCAAGGACTTTATACCATACTCCTTCTCATTTGTTCCAACATCTTCATGACATTTGCATGGTACGGGCATCTGAAACTACAGCAGAACGGTGTCAGTACCCACTGGCCGCTCATCGTGGTCATACTCTTCTCGTGGGGCATTGCCCTCTTTGAATATATGTGTCAAGTGCCTGCTAACCGCATGGGGCTACTGGACAATGGCGGTCCGTTCAGCCTCATCCAGCTCAAGGTGGTTCAGGAAGTCATCTCGCTCATTGTGTTCACTATCATTGTTACCCTCTTTTTTAAGGGCGAACACTTTGCGTGGAACCATGTGGCAGCTTTCCTTTGCCTCGTAGCGGCTGTCTATTTTGTATTCAAATAACGGAGATTTTATGGAACGAAATCAAAAGAAACTCAGTCCGGAATATCGTCTTCATAAGAAACTCATGCGCCAGATGGGCGAAGCGGTCCGGGAGTTCGGCCTTATAGAAAGCGGCGACTCCATTCTTTTAGGCTTATCGGGTGGAAAGGATTCGTTGTCGTTGCTCGACTTTTTGGGTGAAATGATGAACCATACGAACCACTCCTTTCGTGTGGTGGCGCTTCATGTGCGTGTTGGCGGAGTTGACTATCTGTCCGACATGGAATACTTGCGCCGTCAAGCCGAAAAGTGGGAGATTCCTTTTCAAGTGGAGCAAATAGACATGGAACCCGACCGCAACGAAAAACGCACGCCCTGCTTCCTCTGTTCGTGGCATCGTCGCAAGGTGCTTTTCCGCGTGGCGCAAGAATTGGGTTGCAACAAGATTGCGCTCGGTCATCATCAGGACGACATACTTCGCACAGCGCTTATGAACTTAGCTTTCAACGGCACCTTCAGCACGATGCCCGCCAAACTCACCATGCGCAAGTTTCCCGTAACCATTATTCGTCCGCTCGCCAAGATGTGTGAAGATGATTTGCGCACTTGGGCTTTGCTTCAGCACTACGAGCCAGTACGCAAGGTATGTCCTCACGACGATAAGAGCAACCGTACGAACGTGGCACGTGTGGTCAACGAGTTTGCGGCGCTGACTCCCGAATATCGTAGCAATATATGGCATGCACTCTTGAAGGCCGGTGCATTGATGCAGTGAGAAAGAGAAAAAAGACTTGAAGAGGAATCGGGTAGGAGGCAACTGCTAATCATAAAGGCTTTTGCCTCCTACTTTCCATTTACCGCCCCCACCGTATGTGCCCGTTTGGCATACGGTGGGGGCGTGCTTTCTTATAGAGGACAACGCCAAGAAAAACTGGGAAAAGGCGAAAGCCAAGAAGGGGACTTCCGCAGAGGAAGTCGCACGTCTGAAGGACGAATACACCCAAGCCAAGAAGGAGCGTGAGAAAGCTGAGAACGCCGTTAACAAACGTCTTTCGTTACGCAGCGGCGTGACTCCCGCCGAGCGTGCGCTTCGCGATGTTGTGGTTGACCGCATCAACACCAACGACAAATATGCATTCCTTGACCATGAAGCCGGGCAGAGGATTATGGATATGGCGAACGGGCGAGACGTAAGACGAATGGCCTTTGGTGAGTCTTACGATTACGAACAGTACCCTCTTGGACGCGTTGAACCCAACCTTGCAGACAAAAATGTAGAAGTGGTACCTACGACTTTGCAGCATGGATTTGCGAACTACAATGAAGCCAAGTCTTGGGCGAAAGAAAACATATCAAGAACCTACGACAACGAAGAAACTGGTGGCAAGGGTAATGTACGCATAAGCAATAATACAATAGGAAAGTTCTTGTCGCAAAGTGCTGTAAACAAAAGCGAGAGCAAGGATGTACATATGGCCGTTCTGAAGGTTCTTCCCGAAGTGCTGAAGACAAGCATTGACGTTGAAACACACCCCGATTTTCTGAAAGGCGAAAACGAAAAACGCAGTTCAGAGAATGGTATTAACAAAGACGTACTTGTGCATCGTTGCTATGGTGCTGTAAATGTAGACGGAAAATTATACCGCGTAAAGATTACTCTGAAAGAGAATTCAAAAACGCGAGAAACAACAAATGCATATTCTTATGAAGCAACAAAAATAGAGCTATTGGATGGTCTACATGGAGACGTTACTATGACCTCTCCCCGCTATTCCAATAACTCTATTAATGCTGCAAATTTACTGAACGGAGTTGAAATGTCCTCGTAGGTTCAATTAAGAAATGCAACTTTTTGCGGGAATGCCGGATTGAGAATGGCGGATAAAA
>CAVKJJ010000020.1:0-41820 GCA_963656685.1 bacterium
GAACACCTTGCGCACACATGAGCATTGACAGGCATAAATCATTTGCACATTCGCACATTTACACATTCGCACATTCCTACTTTCCACCGCAGTACACTGGATTTTATATAATCGTGCGTCTACCGACAAAAAACGAGAGAAAACCTCTGATGTCCAAACGCTTTTAGTATATTTGCAGAAATATTCATGCGTTAACCAGCTTTCTGCTTTTAGGAACTTATGGGCGCATAGATACTTAATAATAGTAAACTCGCAACACAGTAATAATTAGAAGAATATAGAACTTATGAAAAGATTTCGTCACATTTCACTTCTCGCCCTGTTCATAGCCTTCGCAGGAATGTTTACGTTCTCGGCCTGTTCCGATGATGACCACGTAAACAGCAACAAAGACTACATCGTCCCCAATTACGACTCTCTGTTCACCATTGTCGACACTACGGTCTACAGCATTGACCAAGTGGCCGACATGCTTTATGGTCCCGACGGCGCTAACGCCGACGAGGGACAACGCGAGGCTTTTCTCCGCAGAGCTCACGCTTACGAAGACTCCCTAGCAGATCTCGTCGGTGCCAACGACGAAATTTCTACGGAGTACGTCAAAGTGAATTTTCAATACTACGACGCTGAAGTAAAAGGCAACGCACTCTCAGGTGTGGCCATTTGGCGACGACTGGCGGATATTGGCTATATTGGAGGGAATTATACAGCAGATGTAGAAAAGCAACTTGATGGTTTGTTTCCTCATTTCGACAAGGTTTTCGTCATAGAGCAGGAATACGTCAACAACGATAACGACCGTGTGACGCTCAACGAGAAAAACATGTTTACTTACCTGGAAAATGAAATGCTCATCTACCCCGACCGCAAAGGTTACGGAAAATCCGCGGGACAAGAACGCATGCACCTTTCTGCCGACCGCAATGCAACCAATTCCAGAAAGGCCATCGGCATGGCCGAGAATCTCTACAAAGCTACTATGGTCATGTCTTATTACGACAAAGTTGCACAACCAGGCATGCAATATGTAATACCTTTGGAAAAGTATTTCTCGTTCGACGAAAACTACAAAGTCTACATAGCCGGCATCAACGAAGGTGCTGCCGTAGCCATGGCACAACACAAATATTTCGACAGCAACCCCGACGAAAAGGCGAAGTACCACTTTGCTGGCTCTGTTTGCTACAACGGCATCTACAATCCGCATCTCACGTTTGACAAATGGTTGAAAACCGACTCGCTGGACGACCCGCTCCTCATCCCCATTTTCGTCAAAGAGTCGCTCACCCGCTATCCGCTCGAAAGAGTGACGGAAGACAAAGTCTACAGCGAAAAGTTCCTGAGCAAAAAGACGGAAATCGAAGCGCTCATCAACAACACCAACCTTACGCGAAAAGAAAAGAACGGCATACTGAAGGTACTCCTCGGCGTTGACGTGGTGAAGCCCTCCGACATGCTCAGCGAAGATTTCCTCAGCAAGGGACTGACCTACCAGTACTTCATCGCCAACCTCAACAAATTCGACGTAGGAAGTGGCTTTACGCCCTCTTCACCCATCTGCCTCATCCATGCCGACAACGACGGAGTTTCGCCGCTCATCAATGCGACCATGGCACAAAAGCAGTTTAAAGGCAAAGCGCCTTGCACGCTCAAGACCATCCACTACACCGACGAACAGCTGAGCAACAAGGCTGAATGTGGCATGCCCGCAAGCGCCGTACTCGACTGGTACGAAAACAGCTTGTGGAAATGGGATGAGGCTTACGACAACGCTGGCGAATAGCGCCACAAACACCCCCGACTAAATTCTCTCTCTTCATGAAAATATTTCATCACATCCCCACCCTCGCTCTTGCCATGGCTATGACAGGAACGCTCACGTTCTCCGCCTGTTCCGACGACGACAACGTGAAGAAGACCACAACTCCGCAGTACCTCGGCGACAACACGTTCAAGATTGGCGACAACGTGTTGTTCACCATCAAAGACACCGCCTCGTACAGCATTGAACAACTCGCCGACTTGATTTATGGTGCCGACGGTGCCAACAGCGACGAAGAAACGGCTGCTCGCCGCCAATTGTTTATCAGAAGAGCCCAGGCTTACGACGACTCCATAGCAGATGCAAACGGAGCAAACGGAGATCACGACTACGTCACTTCGGATTTCATCAAATTCGAATTCCTCATAGGAGGGAATGACGATGAAAACCGATACCACTCTGGTTCTATGATATTCCGTCGTATCAAGTTGAAAGAAAAAGCTGGACAGACGTTCACAATCGAGATGCCACGCATCAAGAACGTATACTTGATGGAACACGAATTCATTACAGACAACAACGACGCACCGTCTATCAACACCACACGCTACATTGCGCCATACATTGAAGACGACTTGTTGGTGTTCGCCGACAGAAGAGGCTATGGCTACGAAGACTCATACGACGCACTTCATTTGAAAGCTGAAAGAAACGCTGAATTCTCACGCTCGTATATCGATCATCTTGAGTTAACCTATGCGATTGGAAGAATGATGCTCGACAACGAAAGAATGACAGACGAAAACGGCGATTTCTCTTATTCGCTGATAGACAGTCTACACTTTGCGGACGACTATAAAATGTACGTTTCCGGTCTTTCCGAAGGTGCTGCAGTAGCCCTGGCTCAGCATAAATATTTCGACACCCACCCCGATAAGAAAGCCCAATACCACTTCGCAGGTTCTATTTGCAGCAACGGCATCTACAACCCCGCCAAGGCTTTCGAAACTTGGGTGAAGACGAACGAGATTGACAACCCGCTGATGATTCCCTTATACCTCCTTGACCTGGATTTGTACGACGTCAATGGCAAGTACTTCAGCGACGCCTTTGAAGCCAAGAAGGAGGACATCGCCAACGAATTGGCCTCAATGGACGCTCCGCTCAAGACAAAGATTGAGCGCGTGAAGAAAATGCTCGGCACAAGCGAACTCACTCCGGCCACCATCTTGAGCAAAGAGGCTCTCAACGAGAACTCCGAGGTGTACAAAGAGCTCGTAAGCAAGTTGAAGGAATATGACCTGACCTCTGGTTGGACGCCCTCGACGCCCATCCATCTCGTTCATGCCAACAACAACAAGACCACGCCTTACGAACTGGCCCTCGACGTGAAGAACCTCTTCGACGGTCATGCCGCCTGCACCCTCACCACCACGAGCTTCACCGACGAAGAACTGAAAGAAAATGCCGAAAACGGCGTGCCTGTCGACGCCATCGACAACTGGTACCAGACCGACCTGTGGAAATGGAGCCCTGCTTTCAACACCGCAAAATAACACCTTGCGCTAAGGCGCATTGAACCAAAGACAAATCCGGGATTCGAGCCAAAGACTTGGCTTGAATCCCGGATTTGTCTTGTAAAAAGGCGCAGCACGCAAAAGCCTCTGCGAGGCCGAAGCGCGCAAAAACCTCCGAGAGGCTCTCCGTGAGGCTCAATAAAACATTCCCCGCAAGGCGGAGAGTGCCAGTTGTGCGTCGCGCTCAGCTTCGAGTTGGGCGGTGCGGGCACTGTAGTAGAACGACGACTCGAGGAGATAGTCGAGGAGCGAAATCTGCCCTTCTTCCAAAGCACGGTGCAGCAGCGAACTGTTGCTCGCAGCGGAAAGGTTACGGGCAAGGCTGTCGGCACTTTCCGAAAGCTCCGATGCCGTGCGGTAGCGTTCGGCAAGAAGCGCCGACTGCTGCAACTTCACGTCGGCGGCTTCCAACTGACTCGCCACTACGCGGCTCTGAGCGGCTTTGAGTTCGCGGCGCGTGCCGCCCCAAAGGGGGACGCTCAGTCCAAGACTCAACCCGTTGTAGTTGTTGTCCTTCACATACTCACCCTGAAAGCCCACCGTCAGCGCAGGCCACGTCTGCGTACGGGCAAGACGCGCCACGGCTTCGTTCTCCCCTATTTCGGCCTCTGCGGCTTTCGTCTCTGCGCTTGAGGCTAGCGTGGACTGCAACGACGACAAAGGCGGGAGGGCTGCGAAGGTGTGCGGATAGACAGTGTCGGCAAACGTTACCGTTTCGCCGCCAACGAGGCGACAAAGACTCTGCTGCGTGGCGCGACGCTCGGCTTCGGCACGCTGCACTTCGGCACGTGCCACAGCGGTGTTGAGTTGCACCTTGTTGATTTCCATCTGATTGGCATCGCCGCGCTCAAGACGTTTGGCGAAGAGCGCTTGCAAGGCTTCGGCGGTGTGCAGGCGTTGGGCGAGTTCGGCGCAGCGTTTGTTGTCGTAGACAAGGCGCACGAGTAGTTCGTCGGCCTCAGCCATCACCTTTTTGCGCTCCACGGCGTAACGGGCAGCAGCAGATCGATTGGAGGCAGAAGCCACGGCAGAGCGACGTCCGGTAAGTGTGCCCCAGTCGAGCGTCTGCGTGAAACTGACGTTCGTACGTGCCGGAACGCCCTTGGGCGAACCTTTGGCATAGGTCACTTCCGCCTCAGGATCGGCAAGCGCACTGGCGGCACGATTCTCAAGTTCTGTGGCGGAAAGCGAAGCGCCGGCGGCACGCAGCGTGGTGTTGCGGTCCGCCACACTGTTGAGCACAGCGGCAAAACGCCCTTCTGCCGAAAGCGATGCGTCAGTCTGCGCCGAAGCGGAAAGGGCAGCAAAGGCGGTTAGGGTTAGGAGAAATATCTTGTAGCGAATCATGCTTCTTGGGTTTGTAGTTTTAAGTCTTCAACTTTCACTTTCTTCGCGGGTGCGATGATGGGCACCACGACGAGGTTGAGCAGCGTGCTGGTGAACAGTCCGCCGAGCATTACCTGCGCCATAGGACTTTGTATCTCGTTGCCCGGTAGGTCGCTGCCGAGGGCAAGGGGAATGAGGGCGAGAGCGGAGCAAAGTGCAGTCATGAGGATGGGGAGCAGACGGTCCAGCGAGCCTCGGCGCACCACTTCGGCGTGGGGCAGACCTTGGCGCGAGAGTTCGTTGTAACGGTCCACGAGGAGCATACCGCCTCGCGTGGCCATACCGAAGAGGGAGATGAAACCGATGATGGCGGGTATGCTGACCACACCGCCCGTGAAGTAAAGTGCCAACACACCGCCGATGAGGGCGAGGGGAAGGTTCACGAGCACGACGACAGCCTGATGCCAGGAGCGGAACTGCAAGTAGAGGAGCAAGAGGATGACCACGATGCTCACTACGCTCAGCGCCATGAGCAAACGCGAGGCAGAGGCTTCGCTCTCAAACTGTCCGCCGTACTCCACACGGTAGCCTTCGGGGAATTTCACCTGCGTGTCTATGGCGCGGCGCATGTCGTTGACCACGCTGCGCATGTCGCGACCCGAGGCATTGGCTGAGACAACGAGTTTGCGCTGCGCGTTTTCGCGGCTTATGGTGTTGGGACCGGCAGACGAAACGATTTCCGCCACGTCGGAGAGGGGAACTTTCGTGCCGTCGGCGGCATCAATGAGCAGGTTGCGCAAGTGGTCAATAGAGTTGATGTCCTCGTCGGCCATGCGCACGGTAAGATCCAAAGTCTTGGCTCCGTCCTGCACTTGGCTGACCACTTCGCCACCCACAGCGGCATTGACAAACTCGGCAAACTCGGGCAACGTGATGCCATAACGGGCAAGGAGGGCACGGCGCGGACGAATGACGAGCTGCGGACGCTCCGTTTGTTGTTCTACGTTGAGATCCGTCACGCCTTCGACGTTCTGCACGGCCTGGCGTATCTGAAGACCGAGCGTGTGGAGCGTGGCGAGGTCGGGACCGAACACTTTGACGGCAATGCCGGCCTTGGTGCCGGAGAGCATGGCGTCGATGCGGTGGGAGATGGGCTGGCCTATCTCTACGTTCACGCCGGGAAGGGCACGGAGGCGGCTGCGAATGTCGGCAGTGACTTCGTCTTTCGTACGTTTGTCCAGAACAAAGGGCACTTCCATCTCGCTCGTGTTCACGCCAAGGGCATGCTCGTCGAGTTCGGCACGTCCGGTCTTGCGCGCCACGGCTTTCACTTCGGGCACTTCGAGCAGCAGGCGTTCGGCTTCAGCCCCGATGCGGTTGCTCTCCTCGAGCGAGACGCCGGGAAGGGTGCTGACGTTGATGGTGAACGAGCCTTCGTTGAAAGGAGGAAGGAAACTGCGGCCAAGGGTAAAGAAGAGCACGAGCGAAACGACGAACAAAGCGCACGTGCCGCCCACTATCCATCGCGAAGCACGGCCCGTGGCCCAAAGGAGAAGGCGTTCGTAGTGTTTCTTAAGGAAACGCACGAGACGAGTTTCGTCGTGGGCTGCGTCTGCTGCCTTCCCGTCGTTGGTCATTGCATGGGTCCTCGGCCTCAACAGGTAGGAACAGAGCACGGGAGTGAGCGTGAGCGCCACGAGGGTGGAGGCAAAAAGGGAAACGATGAAGCTCACGCCGAGCGGTGCGAGCATACGGCCTTCCAGACCGCTGAGGAAAAAGAGCGGAACGAAGCTGACGACGATGATGAGCGTGGAATTGAGAATGGGCATGCGCACTTCGCGCGAAGCATGGAACACGACGTCGAGCACCGTGCGCCGTTCGCCAACGGGAAGGCTCGCATTTTGGCGCAACCGCTTAAAGACGTTTTCCACGTCGACAATGGCGTCGTCCACAAGGGAGCCTATGGCGATGGCCATGCCGCCAATGCTCATGGTGTTCACGGTGAGTCCCATGGCATGAAGCACAAGGAGAGTGACGAGCAGCGAAAGGGGAATGGTGACAAGGGAGATGAGCGTGGTGCGGGCATTCATCAAGAAGATGAAGAGCACGAGTACCACGAAGATGCCGCCTTCGACGAGCGACTTGCGGATGTTGGAAATGGAGGAGTCTATGAAGTCCTGCTGGCGGTAGAGGTGGGTGTTGACTTCCACGTCTGCGGGGAGCGATGCACGGAGCTGCGCCACGGCAGAGTCGAGTTGCTCGGTGAGTTCAAGGGTGCTGGTGGACGGTTGCTTGGTGACAGTGAGCAGCACGCCGGGCTTACCGCTCACGGAAGCCACACCGGTCTGCGGTTGCTTGGTGCCGAGGACGACGTCGGCCACGTCGGCGAGCTGGACGGGCTTACCGGAGGCGCTGCGCTTGACGACGGCTTGCCCCATCTCGGCAGTGCTAGTTGTAGCCACCACGCCGCGCACGATGTATTCGTTGCCGTACTCATAGAGCACGCCGCCGGAGGTGTTGCGCCCCATCTGGCGCGTAGCGTTCATAACCTCAGAGAGCGTCACACCGTAGTGGCGCATGTGTTCGGGGTGAATTCTGACTTGATACTCCATGATGTCGCCGCCCATCACGGTGACCTGCGCCACACCGCCAGCAGAAAGTAGGCGCGGGCGCACAGTCCAGTCGGCGAGGGTGCGAAGGGTGCCGAGGGAGGTGCTGTCGGCGGTAAGGCCGATGAACAAAACTTCGCCCAGGATGCTCGACTGCGGACCGAGGGTGGGCTGCCCCACCCCGTCGGGCAGGCTCTCTCCGACGGAAGCGAGTTTTTCGGAAACTATCTGGCGGTCGCGGTAGATGTCGGTACCCCAGTCGAACTCTATCCACACCACGGAGAAGCCCGTAGTGGAGGACGAGCGCACACGGCGTACGTCGGTGGCACCGTTCACGGCAGTTTCTATGGGAAAGGTGACGAGGCGCTCCACTTCTTCAGAGGCCATGCCTTTGGCTTCGGTCATGACCACGACGGTTGGTGCGTTGAGATCGGGAAAGACGTCGACTTCCATCTTGCGGGCGGTCCATATGCCGACGGCAAGAAGGAGCACGGAGAAAAAGAGGATGACGGCGCGATTGCGAAGGGAGAAGGAGATGATTTTGTCTAACATAGAAATCAATGTGTTTAGGGTGGTTCTATAAATTAGCTTTGTTAGATTTCGGAGCTATTTTTCGTCCATTTTGTTTGTGAGCAAAGGAGCATAGCGGGCTATGCGACTGAGCGAACAAGCAAAAGGGGCGAAAAAGAGCCCGAAAGCTGACAAAACGGTAGTCACCCGATTTTGTACATATTACGGTGGTAATTTATAGAACCACCCTTTAGGAGTTAGACAAAAGTTATCCGTGACTATGACCTTCGGGCACGGCTCCTGCGCTGGCGGCAAGGCGCACTTGTGTGGCTCCATGGGTCACTACGTCGTCGCCGGCGTTGAGTCCGCCGACTATTTCGGTACGTTCGCCGTCGGTAGCACCAAGTTGTACTTCCACGCGGCGGAACTCGCCTTTGTGGACTTGGACATAGACGAAATAGAGGCCTTGTGCTTCGGTCAGTGCGCTGTTGGGCACGGAGATGACGCCTTGGCGGACGGAGCCTTTAAGGTAGACTTCGGCAAAACTGCCGCTGACGATGTTGCCCTCGTTGTTGAATTCAAAAATTACGGGCACGAACTGTTCGTCGCCAGCGGCTGCCGTTCCCTTCGACACGATGCGGCCGCCAAGGGCTGCGACGGAGTAGACGCGCTGGGCATCGTAGGCCATGCGGAAGTTGGCGGTAGTGATGCGGGAGAGCATGGCGTAGTGGCGCTCGGGCACATCGGCGCGAAGTTGAAGGCGGCGGCTTTGCGTGACGGTAGCAAGGGCCTGGCCAGCGGCTACATAATCGCCGGGACGTACGAGCACGTTTTTCACATAACCGCCGATGGGGGCGGAAAGGGCACGCGTTTGCGAAGCATTGCCCAGACTGCGCGCCGTGGCTGCAGCAGTTTCGTAACGACGTTGGGCGTCCTCTAGTTCGCGTTGGGAGATGATTTTCTCTTCGGCGAGTTTCTTTGCCCGCTGGTAGTCGTGTTCGGCAGCGCGAAGTTCGCTCTGCGCCGCAGCAGCGGGATTGCCGTCGGCCACGGGTTGAGCGTTGACGGTGAAGAGGCTTTGACCGGCGGTTACGGGCATTCCTTCGGTAAGGGCTTTGCCGGAAAAGTTAACAATGCCTGCCATGGTGGCAGTGACGGTGGCTTCGCTGCCGCTAGCGGGCAGCACGCGGCCGCTCACGCAGACTACCTCGGAAAAGTCGGCAGGACTGACGCGCTCTACCGCCACTTGGGCGGCACGGAGTTGGGCATCGGTCATTTCAATCACGTCGGCGCCGTGTTCGTGGGCCTCGTGGTTTTCGTCTTCGCCGTGTTGGGCGTCGGCATGTTCGTCATGCGACGAATGGCATGCGCCAAAGAGCACGACCGCAAAAGCGGCCATGATAAGTTTCAATAGAATGGATTTCATTTTGGTTTGCAGATTAGCCTACGCCAAAGGCTACTTCACCTTTCGGGCGCAGCACGTTTTTCCCTTTACTCCATTTAATAATATGCGTAAAGGGCATTCGCACTTTTCCTTTAGAGAAAAGCGGAAATAACTTTGAAGAAAGAAACGCTATTAGCTAATCTGCATCGGCGGACCGCGCCGAAGGACGTGGTTTGCGGGTTGTTGCCGCAAACTGTAAGAGACATTATAATAAGAAGAACGGAGCTCGTGCCACGGACACTCGGGCAAGAGATTCTCCGCGAGGAGGTGCGGAAGGAAGTAAAGCACGGGCTGCGGACTCGCCGCGTCGTGCTGTCGCCAGGAAGCACCGTCGGCCGACGGTGCTTTCCAAAAACTGTAATGTGCTGCGGAATGGTTTGCCTCGCCATGGGCGGTGTGCTCGTCGTTGTGCCGACCGTCCTCGTGACAAACCTCAACCACCCAACAAGCCGCCCCACCCTTGTGATGATGGTGGGGAACTAGCGTCAGCAGCAGTACCATGACCACGGCAAACGCCACACGGAATGTGCGGATGGCATTCTTCATGCCGCAAAGATAGCGAAAGCCTTTTGCAAACGGGTTGCATTTTTGAGGTTTGTGGTGTTGAAGAATATGTATGGCAAGTTCTCATCGAGATTTTTGGGTGCGGTAGCGCATGGGGGTGCAACGCATGGAGGTCACGTCTCTGACGTGACGCTCTACACACCGTCACAGACGGTTTTGCGTGCTTCGCTTTGATTGTTCGCGCTTAACTGTCACGTCAGAGACGTGACCTCCATGCGCTTGCGCATTCAAAAACAGTTTAGGGTGGTTCTATAAATTAGCTTTGTCAGATTTCGGTGCTATTTTTCGTCCATTTTGTTTGTGAGTAAAGGAGCATAGCGGGCTATGCGACTGAACGAACGAATAAAATGGGCGGAAAAGAGCCCGAAAGATGACAAAACGCCACGTGAGCGGATTTGTACATTATGCGGTGGTAATTTGTAGAACCACCCTTTAACGCACTTACGTTCACAAAACTCCCCGCTCGCATCCGTCATCGGAGGCAAGCGGGGAGTCTATTTTAGATTGTTACGAAAAGGCGGACTCTGTTAGAAGAGATCCCAAGTGGTGATGTTGTCTTTCCACTGGTGGTCCTTCGGGAAAGCTTCGCCGTTCCAAGCCTTTTCCTGTGTGGTGGGCTGCTCGGCATCGGTCCAGAAAGGATGGGATGCGGGAAGACCGAGGGGAAGGAAGGAAAGGGAGGTCATGTAAAGGCTACCGTTGTTCGTGTACCAGTCGGCCACGTTGCTCTGCTGACCGCAGAAACCGATGGTGAGGAATCCGTTCTTGAAGTTCTCGTGACCGTCGAACATTCTATGGAGCACCTTCGTGAGTGCGTGGCGAACCTGTCCGTTTGAAAGGCCTTCGGGAAGTTTCTGATACCATGCCATGAGAGCGAGGGGCTGCATGGCTGCCATGCGGTAGGGAATGGAACGTCCGAACACGGGGAATGTACCTTCGGGAGAGATGAAGCGCTCGAGGACGATGCTGTATTTCTGTGCGCGGCGCAGTTCGCGGTCGTAGTACTTCTTATAATCGAGGCGAGTGTAGCGCTTTGCGTCCTGCATGGCCTGAAGGGTTTCGAGGTACATGGGGTGGAACACGTAGGAGCTGTAGTAGTCGAAAGCGAACTTAGGACCGTCGGAGTACCAGCCATCGCCCGTGTACCACTCTTCCATCTTACGGCAAGCGGA
The DNA here is from genome assembly GCA_963656685.1 of bacterium. Classification (GTDB taxonomy): domain Bacteria; phylum Bacteroidota; class Bacteroidia; order Bacteroidales; family Bacteroidaceae; genus Alloprevotella. Next base: position 10,965 of record CAVKJJ010000020.1, read on the forward strand.
GTTGACGCGATATTCGTCGCCGTCGGCACCACTCTTCATGAGGAAGCTCTCGATGGTGGAAGAAAAGAGGAGCCAGTTGGTGTAGGGCGGGTCAACGCGGCGGAGCTGAGTGAACTCTTCGATGTAGCGCTTCTTGGTGGTTTCGTCGAGGGGCTTCCAGAGCACGTCGTAAGCACGGAGGAAGCTCTCAGCAATGTAGGCGGCGTCAACGAGTGCCTGACCGTGGCCACGCCAAAGGAGATAGTCGGGGCTTGAGGGGTCAACTGCGTTCTTGTAGCTCTTGAGCGCCCATTCGCGAATCTGCTTGCGCTTCTGACCTTCGGCGGTGTTGTCGTCGGGAAGGTTGAGCCAGGGAGCCACACCTGCCATGAGGCGGCCGAAGCATTCCATGTAAGCCACGCGCTTGTCGCGACCGTCCCAGTTGGGGCTTACTTCGAGGTGCATGTTCTTCTGAAGGTTGCCTTCAGCCATGTTGCTGAGCACGGGCTCTGCCATCTGCGTGAGAAGGCTCACCCAATAGGCGCGGTCGCCCTTGGAAGTGGCGGATGCCTGCGCTTCGAGGTAGCGGGTGTACTCACAGGCTGCGAGGAGGAAAGCACCTGTGCCGAAGGGAGTCTCAGAGTTGGCGTTCACGACCTGTCCGGGGATGGCCTTTTCGCCGATGGGCTGCACGTAACCGATTTTGCCGTTCTTCTGCATGGCGGTGTTCTTGAGATAAGCCCATGCCTTCTGAATGGTGGGAAGGTAGGTGACTTCGTCAAGATAGCCGTTGTTCACACCCCAAAGCAGACCGTAGGTGAAGAAAGCGGTACCGCTCGTTTCGGGACCGGGAGCGTAGGAAGCTTCGAGGAGCGAGCGTGTCCAGTAGCCCTCAGGCTGCTGAATGCTAGCCACGGTGGCTGCCATCTTCTGGTACTTCTTCACGAAGAAGTCGTGATGTTTGTAAGAAGTGGGCATGTCCTGAAGCACTTTTGCCAAACCGGCGAGCACCCATCCGTCGCCGCGTGCCCAGAAGTCCTTCTTACCGCCAGGAGTCTGGTGTTTGGGATAGACGTACTTGGCGTCGCGGAAATAGAGTCCGGTTTCCTCGTCGAGCATGATGCTATCGGAGTATTTGATGTACTCGTAGAGTTTGTCGAGATACTTCTGGTCGCTGGTGAGCTTGTAGAGTTTGGTCATGACGGGCATTACCATGTAAAGTCCGTCGGCCCACCACCAGTAGTCGTTGCGTGAGGTGCTGATTTCGTAGTCCATCACTTCCTTGGCGCGCTTCACGCGGTTGTCAACGGGAAGGATGTTGTAGAGATCGATGTAGGTCTGGAAGCAAATCTGCCAGTCGCCGAAGAGCACGTGGTTGTCAGTTTCGCCATAGTGGTACTCCCACTTGCTGCGGTCGGTGCTCTTAGCGCCTTTCCACTCGTTGTGTTCTGCCCAGTCGGTAGAGTACTTGAGGTAGTCGGCGTTCTGCGTGAGACGATAAGCTTCCATGTTGCCGGTGTGGTAGGCGGCGTAGTCCCAGAAAGCCCACGATTCGGGTTTGTTGTTCTTTTGCCAGTAGTTGTTGACTTTGGCAATGATGGCTCTCACTTCCTTGGCTTCGGTGGCGGGGTTGGTGGCAGCAAACGCCACTATGCCCAACGCGAAGGAGAGGAGCACGGAAAAGAGTCTTTTCATGATGTTGGAATTATGAGGTTTAGAGTTATTTGTCGTGGAGGTAAGCGAGCGCCTCGCGGCATTTGTCGGTGACGTAGGCCCAGTCTTCTGCGGCTACGCGGTCCTTGGGGAAGAGTTTGGAACCCATGCCCACGCAGAAAGCGCCGGCTTTCATCCATGCGGAGAGGTTTTCCTCGGTGGGTTCTACGCCGCCGGTGACCATGATCTTGGACCAGGGCATGGGAGCGAGGAGACCTTTCACCATTTTGGGCGAGAGGACGTCGCCGGGGAAGAGTTTGCAGAGGTCGCAACCGGCTTCCTGCGCAAAGCCTACTTCGCTAACGCTGCCGCAGCCGGGGGTGTAGGGCACGAGACGGCGGTTGCAGACTTTTGCGATGTCGGGGTTGAAGAGGGGACCTACCACGAAGTTGGCGCCGAGCTGAATGTAGAGCGAGGCGGTAGGAGCGTCAACGACGGAACCTACGCCGAGGGCGAGTTCGGGGCATTCCTTTGCGGCATACTTGACCACTTCGGCAAACACTTCGTGGGCGAAGTCGCCGCGGTTGGTAAATTCAAAAGCGCGTACGCCACCGTCGTAGCAGGCCTTGACGACCTTCTTTGCCACTTCGGCATCGGCGCTGTAAAACACGGGTACCATGCGCGTGGCACCTATTTTTTGGAGAACTTGCAGTTTATCGAATCTTGCCATGTCGGTTTTAAGTAAACGATGTGGAGAAAAGGATGATGTTACTACTATATATATAATGTGTATAGAGCACGACGTGCGGCATTAACGCTGCACGCGTCCGCTTCCGTCGCCACCTGCGAGCGCTTCCACTTCGGCAGCGCTGACGAGGTTGAAGTCGCCGGTGATGGTGTGCTTGAGTGCTGAAGCTGCTACGGCAAACTCGAGGGCTTCGGCCTGTGTGGGTTTGGTGAGAAGGCCGTGGATGATGCCGCCTGAGAAGGAATCGCCGCCGCCTACGCGGTCGATGATGGGGAGAAGGTCGTAGCGACGTGAGGTGTAGAAGTCTTTTCCGTCGTAGATGAGGGCTTTCCAGCCGTTGTGGGAGGCTGAGAAACTTTCGCGCAGCGTGCTGACAACGGTTTTGAAGCCGAAGGTTTCGGCCATGCCGCGGAATATGCCTTTGTAGCCTTCGGCATCGGTCTGTCCGGCAGTGACGTCGGCTTCGGGCTTGAAGCCGAGGCAGAGTTCGGCATCTTCTTCGTTGCCGATGCACACGTCGACGTACTGCATGAGGGGCTTCATGATGCTCTGAGCTTTTTCGGCGGTCCAGAGTTTCTTGCGGAAGTTGAGGTCTACGCTGACGGTCACGCCGTGACGCTTGGCGGCTTCGCAAGCGAGGCGCGTGATTTCGGCTGCACGGTCGGAGATGGCGGGAGTGATGCCAGACCAGTGGAACCAATCGGCACCGGCCATAATGCGGTCGAAGTCGAAGTCCTCGGGAAGGGATTCGCTGATGGCTGAGTGGGCGCGGTCGTAGATTACTTTACCGGGGCGAACGGAGGCTCCGGTCTCGCAGTAGTAGATGCCCACGCGGTCGCCGCCGCGACTGATGAAGTCGGTGTGGACGCCGTAGCGACGGAGCGCGTTGACGGCAGCTTGTCCTATTTCGTGGGCGGGGAGTTTAGACACGAAGTAGGCGTCGTGGCCATAGTTGGCGAGGCTGACGGCTACGTTGGCTTCGCCGCCGCCGAAGATGACGTCGAACGTGTCGGCCTGGATGAAACGTGTGTTTCCTGCGGGGGAGAGGCGGAGCATAATCTCGCCGAGGGTTACTATTTTGCTCATTTGAGGCAGAAGGCTTTGATGGGTTTGACCGAAGGGCGGCGAGGCGCAGCGCACCATGCCGCTCTCCGGTCAGGAGTTGTATTATAAGTTGTGGTTTTTAGCGCATTTCGGTGTAGGGAATCTTGTCCATGTCGCCATAGTCGAGGTTTTCGCCAGCCATGCCCCAGATGAACATGTAGTTGCTGGTGCCGGCAGCGGCGTGGATGCTCCACTCGGGAGCCATGACGGCCTGCTCGTTGTCGAGCCAGAGGAGACGTTCTTCCTTGGGTTCGCCCATGAGGTGGCAGATGCGGTTGCCTTGGCTCACATTGAAGTAGAAGTAGGCTTCGATGCGGCGGGCGTGGGTGTGGGCGGGCATGGTGTTCCAAACGCTACCGGGCTTGAGCTCGGTGAGTCCCATCTGGAGTTGGCAAGGGCCTTCCTTGAGGACGTTGTTGACAATGAGCTGATTGATGACGCGGTCGTTGCTGTCCTCCATCTTACCAGCGGCGAAGGAGTTGGCTTTGAGCGAACCCTTACGTCCGTCAATGGTGACGAGCTGCGTGGCGTAAGTCTTGTGAGCCGTAGCGGAATTGATGTAGAACTTGGCGGGCTTTGTGGCGTCCTTGCTCTTGAAGGTCACTTCCTTGTTGCCGCGACCCACGTAGAGGGCGTCTTTGAAGTGGAGCTCGTAGTCTTTTCCGTCGACGGTGACGATGCCGTCGCCGCCCACGTTGATCACGCCGAGTTCGCGGTTATAGAGAAAATAGGGCGCCTTGAGTTGGTCGATTGTTTCGAGTTTGAGGGGACCTTTCACGGGCACTGCTCCGCCGAAGATGAAGCGGTCGTAGAGCGAGTAAGTGAGAAGGATGGAGTCGGCCTGCATGACGCGGGGCATGATGAAGCGCGAGCGGAGCGTCTCGGTGTCGTAGTGCTTCACGTCCTGAGGATGGCAAGCGGTCTGTACGCTTACTGCAGTCTGTGCCGTAGCGGGGAGGAAGGCGGCGAAGGCTAAAGCTGCCGCGATGACTATCTTTTTCATGTTGTTCGGAGGGATTGTATTGCTTATTTAGAAGATTCCGCAGTGGCTTTCTGTGCTTCGCGGATGATGCGTACGCGGTTGTAGAAACTCATGCCGAGGGCGATGACGACGAGGGCACCGGCGCCAATCCACTTGAAGTTGTGGAGCAGACGGAAGATGACCCACGAGAAGATGCTTGAGGCGAAGTCGAGGGCGCCGCCTTGGAAGCCTTCGGGAATGGCCACGGCCTTGTCCTGCGTCTTGACGTAGACGTCCGTTGCGGCTTGGGTGAAGAAGGGTGCGAGGTCGGTGACGAAATAGAGACCTACGATGATGGCCACGAGTCCCACGATGAACGTCTTCACTACGTCGCCTTTGGTGATGGGTAGCACCACGGGGAAGAGGTAGAACATGCCGGCGAGCGAGGCAAGGGGCAGGAACTGGTTTCCGGGCAGGACGACGGAGAGGAAGAGGGTTACGGGGATAAGGAGGAGCGACACGACGAGCGTGGTGGGGTGTCCGATGACGAGGGCGGGACTCATGCCGATGTTGAGTTCGGTGGCATTCTTAAACTTACGTGCCACCATTTCGCGCGTGGCGTCGGAGATGGGGCGGAGACCTTCTATAAAGAGGGAGGTGATGCGGGGAATGAGTTCCATGACGGCTCCCATTTTTATGCCGAGGCCGAGAATGGAGGGGATGTTGTCCACCACTTCAGCCCAACTCTTGCAAGAGAGAAGACCGATGCCGCAACCTACGAGCACACCGAGGAAGAGGGGTTCGCCGAGTATGCCGAACTTGTCCTTCATGCCTTGCGCGTCGATTTTGAGGCGGTCGAAACCGGGAATGCGGTCAAGGACTTTGCAGATGACCACAGCAAATGGCACAAAGCCTTGGCAGAAGGGCTGGGCTATGCTGATGCCGTCCATCTTGTCGTAGAACTTCTGGAAACGACGGGTGGTGAGGTCGGCCATGACGAGCGTCACGATGTAGCAGATGACGGCGGCGAAGAAGCCCCACCAAATGTTGTCGCAGGAGAAGTAGACAACGGCGCCGATGAAGGCGTAGTGCCAGTAGTTCCAAAGGTCAATGTTGACCGTGCGTGTACATTTGAGCAGGAGCATCACGATGTTCACGGCCAAGCAGACGGGGATGATGAACGCGCCGACGGAGGTGTTGTACGCCACGGAGGCGGCAGCGGGCCATCCCATGTCGAAGATGGCAAGTTTAAGGTCGTAAATCTGTGTCACCTGCTTGAGGGGGTCGCCCAGACTGCTGGTGAGCAGTGCGGTGACTACGGAAAGGCCGATGAAGCCGACGCCCACGAGCAGTCCGCTCTTGAGGGCTTTGCCGAACTTCACGCCGACGCACACGCCGAGCACTGTGAAGATGACGGGCATCATGACGGCGGCGCCGAGGCCTATGATGTAACTGAATATCTGTTCCATTAAGGATAAGTGGATGGGGAATGGCGGTTCTGTAACCGCACGTTCCTTTGGGTTTGAGGTTAGTTAGAAAAAAGGTTGCGCCTTCACTTCACGCTGACCTTGAGCGGGGCTGCAAGGCAACGGCTGTAGTGGTCGAGGTAGGCTTTCCATGCGTCCATGCTGGGCATGAAGCCTTTGCTCCAACCGCTGCCCCAGTAATAGACGAAGTCGGCGCCGGGGGCGTAGTTGCCTTGGGCGAGGACGTGACCGAGGGCGTTGCCGTGGTTGCGGCGTTCGTCGGCGGTGTAGGGGACTACCTTGGTGGCGTTGAACTGCGGGGAGAGGGCGGCGACGTAGATGACGCCGTTGCCCACGTGGGCGTTGTCTGTGGAGTCGGCATAGGCCACATAACCTGCGGAGGTGTTCATGTAGTAGCCGTCGGGATTTTGCTCACGCAGCGAGATGCCTGCCACGATGGGGTGCGCAGCGGAGAGTCCGTCGTAGTGTTCTACGGTGCGGTTGAGGAACGAGCCGCGGTCGAGGCTTATGGTGCGCGTTTCCACCACGTTCTTGTCGTTGCCCACGGGAGAGGGTTTGAACTTGAGGCGTACGGTGAAGCGCAGCGGACCTTGGTCGAGAACTTCGCACTGGTCGTAACACCAGGGATAGACTATCTGGCCTTCGGCATCGAGCAGTGCGGCAGTGCCGCCGCCGAGCGTGGGACCTACACTAAAGACGTCCATGCCTTCGCCGTGGTCCACGTGGTAGGAGATGACGCGTTCGAGGCTGTCGCCCTTGGCTTTCTGTCCGTTGCGACGCCAGGCGTTGATTTTTGTCCAGGCTTCGTGGTCACACTCGTTGGCGTAGAACTTCTCAAGCACGGGATAGGCAACGCACTTGGTGAAGATGTCGTAGCCGAAACCGCGTTCGCCGCGAGCCTGAAGGGCAGGGCCGTAGGCACGATAGCCGGCGCGGTCGTTTTCCCAAGCGAAGTCGTCGTCGCGCTCCTTGAAGAGGCGTCCGTAGACGAGGGTGTCGGTCTTTGCGGGCGTGCCTTTCACAGCACGATAGGTGGCTGACGAAGAGGCGCCGAGGGTGACGGGGAAGATGAGGTGTCCGTCGTGGGTCCACTGCGTAGCCACTTCTTTTCCTTTGCTGTCGAGCAAACGGAAGGGCTGGGCCTTGAGGGCAGTGAGACTGGCGGCGTCCACTTCGGCCATCTCGCCTTCGCGTGCTACGGCAGCGGGGTTGGTCACCTCAAGGGTGCAAAGGGCTTGCTTGCCGCACGAGGCGAGCGAAAGAGCTGCGAGGAGGAGTGAGGGTGCAAAAAGGGATGTTTTCATGGCGCACGGCGTTAGGGTTGCTTGCCGATGTAGGCGAGGATGCCGCCGTCTACGTAGAGGATGTGACCGTTGACGAAGTCTGAAGCGTCGGAGGCGAGGAATACGGCAGGACCCATCAAGTCCTCGGGCGTACCCCAACGGGCTGCGGGGGTCTTGGCCACAATGAAGGAGTCGAACGGATGGCGTGAGCCGTCGGCCTGACGCTCACGGAGGGGAGCGGTCTGGGGAGTGGCGATGTAGCCGGGACCGATGCCGTTGCACTGGATGTTATACTCGCCATACTCTGAAGCGATGTTGCGCGTGAGCATCTTGAGTCCGCCCTTGGCAGCAGCGTAAGCGCTGACGGTTTCGCGACCGAGTTCGCTCATCATGGAGCAGATGTTGATGATTTTGCCGTGACCTTTCTTTATCATGCCGGGGATGACGGCTTTTGCCACGATGAAGGGTGCGTTGAGGTCGATGTCCACAACCTGGCGGAACTCTTCTACGCTCATTTCGGTCATGGGGATGCGCTTGATGATTCCTGCGTTGTTGACGAGGATGTCGATGACGCCGAGTTCGGCTTCGACTTTTGCCACGAGATCCTTGACCTGTGCTTCGTCGGTGACGTCGGCAATGTAGCCGCGGGCGTCGATGCCGAGTTTTTTGTAGTTGGCGAGTGCTTCATCGAGGTGATGCTGCGAGCGGCAGTTGAAAGCTATCTTTGCACCGGCTTCGGCGAGTGCTTGAGCCATTGCGAAACCAATTCCGTAGGCGGCGCCCGTAACGAGGGCTACCTTGCCTTCCAATGAGAAGTTTACCATATGTGTGTGAGGTTTTGTTGCTGTTATATGGCCATATTGCCAATTGTCGTTTGCAAAATTAATCGTTCCAAACGATTTTTGTGCGCAAGGAATCGGGCAAAGAAGCACCAAAATTCGGTCAAAGGATATAAAAAACGGTCACAGAAAGGAAATTCTGTGCTTTTCGTGCCTATTGTGGAGCAAAAAGCGGCGCGACTTCTTGTAACTTTGCAAGACTTTGAAAAAATATCATACACCAACCGCATGCAAACCATTTTCAAAAGATATCGACTGATGACGAAAGCCATTTTATCGCTTATTATATGTTTCGCTACAACGTGCACGGCATGGGCTGACAGTCCGTGGCGAAAACGTGCGCTGACGTTCGTCTCGCCAGACAGCGTGGTGACGTGGGACTACTCGGGTTCGAGTTTTTCAATCCGTGCCCTCTCGCGCGACTCCACGCTCCGCACGCCACGCTTTGCGGTGACGGAGACGGTGGAAGCGAAACGCGACAATCTGGAACGGATGGGGCGCGAAATTGCGGCGAACCTCAACATCGTGGGTGGCGGTGAGGATGCACGCAAAGAGCCGCAGGGCATTCCTGCCATGATGAACATGAGCACGAATGCTTACCTCTTTCTCCTCACGGGCCGTGCGGACTACATGGACCTGGTGGAAAGGAGTTTCTACAACGCGCTGTTGCAGACGTCAGAGTGCACGTGGCTGCCGTTTCGCCAACCGGACCGCCACGGATCGTTCGAAGCGCTCCTGGCCTTTGGGGGGATGCTCTACGCTACGGAGGGAAACGACCTTTACGTGAATCTCTACACGAACGCTACGGCGAACGTGACGCTGGAGGGCGCGTCGTTCGTGGTAGACCAGATTACTGACATGCCTGCCACGGGACGTGTGCGCCTTCGCTTCACGAAACTCCACTCTCCCACCCGCTTCCGCCTTCATCTCCGCATGCCGGACTGGCTGGTGCACCGCAAACCTTCAGGTGCGCCCTACACGTATGCGGAAACTGCTACGGAGTTGCCGAAAATCTATGTGTCGGGTTTCGAAGCTGAGGGGGTGACGATGGATGCTAACGGCTACGTGGTGATTGACCGCACGTGGCAGCGACTGGACGAGGTGTACTTCGACCTTCCGCTCACGCCGCAGCTGCTGCGTGCATCGGACACGGAGGGACGTGCCGTGAAACGGGGCAAAGTGGCCATCCAGTGCGGCCCGTTGGTCTATGCGGTGGAAGGCGAAACGGAGGGTTACTACTTTTCGGCGAACGATATGCCGGTGGCATCGGGCGAAATCACGACGGGCGGCCTGCCGGTGCTGAGCGTTCCGCTCTACCGCAGCGAGGGCACGCCTGCCGACGCTGCTGCTCCGCGCACCGTGCGCCGCGCCACACCGTTCTGCGAAAACACCGACTCGGTGGGCACGCTGTGGATTGGTGAGGCGAGGTGAGAAATGTGTCAACGCAGCCGTCAATGGGCAATCCGTGTAGAGCCGTGACGTTTTGAAAACGTCACCCCCATGAAAGGCGATACACGCACGCGCTCCGCTACGGCAGCGGCGCTTTGCGCAGCATATGGGGGCGACGTTTTCAAAACGTCGCAGTTGTTCGCAAGTAATAAATGCCTAAGACGTTTTTTCGAAAAATACATAACTCAAAGCACGCACTCCATAAATCAAAAAAGACGCACTCCACCACTTGGCGGAATGCGTCTTTGTTCTTTTTGCACCTTTCACGGCGCAACAAAAGTTTGATTAGCGGCGCTGTTCGGGCACGCGGATGAGTTCGCGTACGTCGATTTCGAGGAGCTCGGCAATTTCGCAGAGCACGTCGAGCGTGGGCTGTGAGGAGTTGGTGCACCATTTAGAGATGGTGGCAGGTGCCTTGTCGAGCTTTTCAGAAAGCCACTTGCTCGTCTTGTTCTTTTCCACGAGCATTACCTTAATACGGTTTAAATCAGTCTTCTTGGCCATTTGTAAGTATGTATATAAGATTTTCCCAAAAATCGTTGGGTGCGTTTTCTAACGGATAAGTGATTGTTCAAAACTTATGTTCCCTTGTTTCTATTGCAAAAGTAACGTTTTGTTCTTTAACTCGCAAGTCTTTTGTCCACTTGAATGAAATATTTTTGGCTTTTGCGTTTATTTTTGTGTACGAAACCACAAAAGCAAGGTATCCCAAAACAAAAGTTGGTGAGGTTTCGCTTTGGTTTGACATAAGCAAATATTTAGAGAAGAGCTACACGCTTTTTCTCACAAGACGAAACGTACAGTAGAATAGCGCCGTGGAAAGAAACGAACGTGCAAAGCGCGAAGACGCTCCACACGAACTTGTCACTACCTGGGGCAAATGTTAAATCCGTGACGATTTATAGACATTCGGGACTGTTGAAATAGAAAATAGAAACCCTTTTTTTGAGCCTCGAATAGGCTGGGCAAAAACTCCAAGGCAGCTCGTAAAAATTCCAAGGCAGCAAATTTAAATTCCAAGGCAGCAAATTTTTCCTAGATGCCTTGGAATTTTTGCGGGAATTGGGGCGGGTTCGGGGCAAAAAGGGCAGATTTCGGGGAGATGCGCTCTATTTCTTACAATAATACAAAAGCCTGTCTATTATAACGCAATTTCCCACGCGCTGAGAATCGCGTATTTTCGGGCTAAGGAGCGGTTGGTGATTTCTGCGCGATTCTCGTGAGTTAAAATTGAGAGGGCGAAGCGTGGATTGAGGAAGACTTTTCTGGAAGCGTGAAGAACTGTTTGGCAATCTTGTAAACTTACATTTTGAACGAGGAGCGGGCTGAAAGCCCACCATTCGCAAGCCTAGGTCACGGCACGAAGTGACGCGGCCTAGGTCCCTCGGTTTATCGGCTCAGCGGGCTGAAAGCCCACCACAATGATTGCGTAAGCGTAATTGATCGGCTGATGTAGCGGACTTTCAGCCCGCAACCGCTACATTGAGATAACCCGGGCCGCGTCACTTCGTGCCGTGACCCGGGCTTGCGAATGGTGGGCTTACAGCCCGCTCCTCGGCCATAACTTCATTTGAAATCCTGCGGTAGGTGTTTTTCGTACCTTATTAAATATGTAATTTTGCAGTCGCTATGCGAAATGCGGACTACGCGATGATATTTTCCGAATTTCGCAAGCACCCACACAGAAACAACCATTATGCTGACAAAATTTTTTCTCACCTGCTGCAAGATAGGCGCGCTCACCCTCGGTGGCGGCTATGCCATGATTCAGATTATGGAGGACGAATTCGTCACGAAGAACCATTGGCTCGAGAAAGAAGAGTTCATGGACATCCTCATCGTGGCACAAGCCACGCCCGGCATCTTCGCTATCGACATGGCAAGCCACATAGGCTATAAAGCAAAGGGCACATGGGGCGGCATTGTCGGGGCACTCGGCATTGCCATACCGTCCATCATAGCCATCATCGTCATTGCCTTGTTCTTCCAGCGCTTTGAGGACAACGAATACGTGGTGAAGTTCTTCAACACGGTGCGACCCGCCGTAGTGGCGCTCATCGCCGTGCCGTGCTTCAACATGGCCAAGACGGCGAATATTAACCTCCGCAACGCGTGGATTCCCGTCGCTTCGTGCGTGCTCATCTCGCTCCTTGGCGTGTCGCCCATACTCATCATCCTCGCTGCCGGACTCGGCGGTTATGCCTGGGGACGTTTCGTAAAACATGAAAAGTAAAAGGTAGCACTATGATATTTCTCCGACTCTTCCTTATATTCACCAAAATCGGTACGTTCAACTTTGGCGGCGGCTATGCCATGCTGTCGCTCATCCACAACGAAACGGTGGTGAAGAACCACTGGCTGACGAACGCCGAGTTTACGGACATCGTGGCCATCAGCCAGTCCACGCCGGGCCCCATCGGCATCAATGCCGCCACCTACGTAGGCTACACCTCCGTGCTCCACGAAGGTTACCCGCAGTGGGCAGCCATTATCGGCGCAGTGCTGGCTTCGCTCTCCATCATGTGGCTACCGTTCATCATCATGATTTGGGTGAGCCACTACCTCCTCACCCACCGCGACTCGATGGTGGTGAAGAACGTGTTCAGCGGACTGCGACCCGCCATCATCGGCCTCATTGCCGCTGCCGCCGTGCTCCTCATGAACAAGGAGAACTTTGGTTCGCCTACCGACGCGCCGTGGACCTTCGGCCTGAACGTGGCCATCTTCATTGCCGCGTTTGTCGCCACCAAGCGGTTTAAAGTCAACCCCATACTGGTGCTCTTCATCTGCGGCGCCATCGGGCTTTTTCTCTGAAACAAAATTCTAACAATATGAAGAAAATACTCTTATTCGTTTCGGCTCTCGTTCTGAGCCTTACGGGAGCACGCGCCGACGAGGGCATGTGGCTGCTCAAACTCATGGAGCAGCAACACCTCGAGGACTCGCTCCGCAAAGCCGGACTCCAGCTTCCGGCATCGGCCCTCTACAGCGAAACTTCGTCGTCGCTGCGCGACTGCATCGGCATCTTCGGCGGCGGTTGCACGGGCGAAGTGGTTAGTCCCAACGGCCTCGTGCTCACCAACCACCACTGCGGTTTCAGCTTTGTACACGAAATGAGCGCCATTGGCCACGACTACATGAAAGACGGCTACTTCGCTCACAGCATGGAGGAAGAACTTCCCATGCCGGGACTCGAATTCACCTTCGTAGTGCGCATTGCCGACGTCACTGCCGACGTCAACGCGGCTGCAAAGAAGGCGAAGGTCAACGAATACGTACGCCAGAGCGCCTCGTTCCTCGAACCCCTCGCCGAGAAGATGCTCAAGAAGAGCGACTTGGCAAAGAAGAAAGGCATCAGCGTTCGCATCGTGCCCTACTTTGGCGGTAACCAGTTCTACATCTTCTACGAGCAGGTCTACAACGACCTCCGTCTCGTGGCAAACCCTCCCTACTGCATCGGTCAGTTCGGTGGCAACACCGACAACTGGATGTGGCCGCGCCACAATGCGGACTTCTGCATGGTGCGCATCTATGCCGACAAGGACGGACAGCCCGCAGCCTACTCCAAAGCCAACGTGCCCCTCAAGGCCAAGAAATATCTGCCCATCTCGCTCAAAGGCATGGACCTCGGCGACTACACGATGATCATGGGCTTCCCCGGTTCCACCTCACGTTACCTCACGGCTTCGGAAGTGGCACTGCGCTGCACCAGCACCAACGAACCCTTCATCACCGCCGGCAACCCGCTCCTTAAATATTACAAGGAACTGATGGACCAGAGCGACGAGAACCGTCTGCTCCTCGAAGACGAATACGCACAGTGGGGTAACGTGGTGAAGAACTTCGGCGGCATGAACGAAGCCGTAGAGAAGGAACACCTCATTGCCGACAAGAAGGCTGAAGAAGCCAACTTCCGCGCCTTTGCCAAGCAAAGCGGCAAGAAGGAATATGCCGACATCATAGACCGCATCGACACGCTCTGCTCCACCTACGCCGACAGCGTGCACGACATGTCGCTCTACCGCATCACGCTCAACAACCAGACGTACCTCATGCGCCCGAGTCTCGTGGAAGCTTACGCCAAAGCGCTCAAGGGCGGAAAGCAGAAGGACATCGACGCTGCAAAGAAGGCCATCGTGGCCTACAACAAGCGCGTGACCGAAGGCATCAACTGGGACATCGAGAAGGGTAAGGTGCAGCTCCTCACTCCTTATTTCATCAAGGGACGCAAACTCGCTCTCGTGCCGGACTGCTTTGCCGACGGCAAGAACTGGAAAACCGACTTGGAACGCATTTACACTTCGTCCGTCTTCGCCGACAGCACAAAGCTCGCACAGGCGCTTGCAAAGGACGACATTGCCACACTCGAGAACGACCCGTTCATCGTACAGCGCAAATCACTGCTCGACTACATGGACAAGCTCAGCGCTTCGCTCAAAAACTACAACGAGCAGCGTAAGGCACTCGACAAGATCTACGTGGCAGGACTCTGCGACATGTACAACTGGGCGAAGGCTCCCGATGCCAACTTCACGCTCCGCATGACATACGGCCACGTGAAGGATCTCTATCCCCGCGATGGCGTGTACTACAACTGGCGCACGGTGCTCGACGGCATGTTTGAGAAAGAGAGCAAAACGGAAAGCGACTACTTCGTTCACGAAGGTCTCCGCAAACTCTACGAGGCTAAGGACTTCGGCCGTTATGCCCGCAAAGACGGCAAACTCCCCGCTTGCTTCCTCTCCAACAACGACATCACGGGCGGTAACTCCGGTTCGGGCGTGCTCAACGCCAAGGGCGAACTCATCGGACTCGCTTTCGACGGCAACATCGAGAGTCTCTCCGGCGACTTGAAGTTCAACCCCGCACTCCAGCGCTGCATCAACGTGGACATCCGCTACGTGCTCTTCATCATCGACAAGCTCGGCGGCTCTAAATACGCCATCGACGAACTCGACATCCGATAAAGCACAGACATAAAACCAAAACGCCACGGCTCTTGCGAGTCGTGGCGTTTTCTATATATATAAATAAGGAGTCAATCAACGAATGATGGTTGCCTCGCGGTCGGGACCGACAGAAACAATCTTGATGGGCGTGCCCGTAGCGGCTTCGATGTACGAAATGTAGTCCTTGAAAGCCTTCGGGAACTGCTCCTCGGAGCGAACTTCGGTGAGCGGCGTGTGCCAACCGGGGAGTTCCTCGTAGACGGCTTGCCAACCCTCTGTGTCGTAAGGCATGTCCGTTACGGTTTCGCCGTCCTTCGTGTAAGCCGTGCACACCTTGATGGTTTCAAAGCCGTCAAGGACGTCGCCTTTCATCATCACGAGGTCCGTCACACCATTAATCATGATGGCATACTTGAGTGCCACGAGATCCAACCAACCGCAGCGGCGGTTACGTCCCGTCACAGCGCCATACTCGTTACCAATGTGACGAATGGTGTCGCCCGTCTCGTCGAAAAGCTCCACGGGGAACGGACCACCGCCCACACGCGTGCTGTAAGCCTTGAAGATACCAAAGACATGACCGATGGTGTTCGGCGCAATGCCCAGTCCGGTGCAAACGCCGCCACTCGTCGTGGAAGAAGACGACACATAAGGATAGGTTCCGTGGTCGATGTCGAGCAGCGAACCTTGTGCGCCTTCGGCAAGCACGTTCTTGCCTTCAGCGAGGGCACGGTTGAGTTCTATTTCGGTATCGGTGAGGTGGAACTTACGCATGTAGTCCACACCTTCGAGCCACTTCTTCTCCTCTTCGGTAATGTCGTAGTCCGTGTAGTGGAGGTCGCGCAAAATCTGTTCGTGGCGAGCTTTCAAAGCTTCGTATTTGGCTTCAAAACCGTTGAGGATGTCGCCCACACGAAGGCCCACACGGGCTGCCTTGTCGCTGTAAGTGGGACCGATGCCCTTTCCCGTCGTGCCTACCTTGTTCTTGCCTTTGGCGGCTTCGTAGGCGCGGTCGAGCACACGGTGGGTAGGAAGAATCAGGTGAGCGCGCTTGCTGATGTGAAGGCGTTCGGTAAGCTGATAACCGGCAGCTTCGAGCTCGTGAGCCTCAGCCATGAAAAGGTCGGGCGCAATGACGCAACCGTTGCCGATGATGTTTATCTTTCCCTCGTCGAAAATTCCCGAGGGAATGGAACGCAACACGAATTTCTTACCGTCGAAGATGATGGTGTGGCCGGCGTTGGGGCCGCCTGCAAAGCGTGCCACCACGTCGTAACGGGGGGTGAAGAAGTCCACCACTTTGCCCTTGCCTTCATCGCCGAAAACGATGCCAAGCAGGGCATCTACTTTTCCTTTAGCCATGATAGAAATGGAAATATCTGGTTTGTATTGTGATTATCACTGCTGGTGGTGCGCACCATGCGCACCTTGAACAACCGACAAAGTTACTCGTTTTTTCCAAACACGCACTTGCCATGACGGCAAAATTGCCAACTTTGCAGTATGAACGTCCTACGCTCCCTTTTCCGATATGTCGGCTCGCACCGCAAATGGTTCGTCGCAGCGCTCTGCCTCGCAGTGCTCGCTTAGCTCTACGTGGTCAATCCCATAGGCTCTCAATGGACACCGAAATGCACGTTTCGTATGCTCACGGGCTTCAGTTGTCCGGGCTGCGGCATACAGCGTGCAATGCATGCCTGCCTTCACGGCCACTTTGCCGAAGCGTGGGCCTACAACCGCTTTCTCATTTACAGTTTGCCCTACCTTGCTTGCCTCATGTTCACCGAATGGATTGCACAGGGCCGACTCCGCCACCGCTTGCGCCTCATCTTCGAAAGCCGTTACGCTGTGTGGCTTTACATCGTGCTCTTCTTCGCGTGGGGCATAGCACGAAACGTGATGGGAATATAAAGGCAAAGCGCACGGAGACGTTCATGGGGGCGAGGTTTTCAAAACCTCGCGCTCTACACGGCCTCGCTGAGCCACCCACAACACATACAGACAAAAGATTTTCACGCTTTTCGTACGCAACAAACCTTTCACATTCATCTTTTGTTTACTTTTGTGCTAAAATAGTTTTACATAAGGCTATTTCGCACGCAGAGCCTTCGCACGGCTTGCCCTCTCACACATCGTAAACGCTCCTGCATGAATTCATATTTCTACCTTGACGCACAAAACAACCAGCACGGACCCATTCCTCCCGAGAAGTTTGCCGACCATGGCATAACGCCTAACACCCTCGTGTGGTGTAAGGACATGCCCGACTGGATGCCCGCCAACTCGCAGCCCGAGTTGCGCGAATGGTTCAACGCTCACCCCGCCCAACAGCCAGAAGCTCCGCAGCAGCAAAGCTACGGACAGCAGAACTACGGACAGCAGCAAACTTACGGACAAGCATACGGCGGTGCGCAGCAGCAAACTTATAGCGGTGCGCAGCAGCAAAATTACGGCGGCACACAACAGCAATACTATAACGCACCGAACAACGGTTCCTACGTTCCTTGTCCGCCGAGCCACATGGCACTGGCGGTATTAACCACCATCTGTTGCTGCTTGCCCTTCGGCATTGTGGCCATCATCAAGGCCAACGAAGTGAGTAACTACTATGCATTAGGGAAATACGACGCAGCGCTCTTGGCATCGGCCGACGCCCAAAAATGGAGCGTCATTGCGCTCATCTGCGGTCTGCTTGCCGCACCATTCTTCAGCCTCTTGGCCATGCTATAAAGGCTTGCTATTACAACGACAAACGGACTTGAGCCGAACTATAAGCAAACAAACTTCAACCTCTAATTTCTATATATTATGGACGAACAAAGAAATCCCTACGGACCGGAATCTTCCGAAATGCCGCCCGCAACGCCGCAGCCTCCTCAGCCCCAACAAAGCCAGGAGCCGCCCCACCCCAAATACAATCAGCAAGCGCCCAACTATAATCAACAAGCGCCCTACAACAACGCACCGATGCCCCGCCCCGACAACAATCTCGTGTGGGCCATTCTCTGCACCGTCCTCTGCTGTCTGCCCCTTGGCATCGTGTCCATCGTCTACGCTTCGAAGGTAGATGGTTGCTACACTACAGGACGCTACGCTGAAGCTGTAGAAAACTCTCAAAAGGCGCTCAAGTGGGCAAAGATTGGCGCTATCATCTCAGTAGTTGGATGGATACTCTACATCTTCATTTACGTAGTAATCATAGGATTGGTATTTGCTGCATCGTCCTATTAAAACAATAAGCACCGCTGGGGGCGACGTTTCTTGCATCAGCAGCTTTTACGCTGCCACGAAGGAAACGTCGCCCCCATCATGTGAAATTTAAACCTCTCTCCCCAATATTCTCATGAACGCTCTCTTCATGTTGGCGACACTCGTGGCCTACTTCCTTATTCTCATGTTCATTTCGTACCGCACTTCACGCCACGGTGCAAAGGGCAACGACGCTTTCTTTCGCGCCGGCCGACAATCTCCCTGGTGGATGGTGGCATTCGGCATGATTGGCACGAGCATCTCGGGCGTGACGTTTATCTCCGTACCGGGATGGGCAAAAGCTACGGGACTGACCTATCTGCAGATGTGCATGGGATTTGTGGTGGGCTACATCGTAGTGGCCCTCGTGCTGCTGCCGCTCTACTACAAACTGCGGCTCACAAGCATCTACACCTATCTCGCCACTCGCTTCGGCAACAAAGCGCACCGAACGGGCGCACTCTTTTTCGTGTTGAGCAAACTCACTGGCGCTTCAGCCCGCCTCTATCTCGTTTGTCTGGTACTCCAACGCTTTGTGGTAGCGCCCTTTGGCGGTGAAGGGTTGACGGCTTTCGTGGCGACAGCCATCGCCGTATTACTCCTCATCTGGCTCTACACGCACCGCAGCGGCATCCAAACGGTGGTGCGGACGGATGCCGTGCAGACGGCATGTCTGCTCATAGCAGCCGGTGGCATTCTCTGCATCACAGCGGGGAAAATGGGACTCAACTTCAGCGGCACACTGCAAACCATCGCTCACAGTCCGATGTGCCGTTTGTGGGAATGGGACGCGGCAAGTCCGCAAGCGTTCTGGCGGCAATTTCTCAGCGGCGTGTTCATCGTTGTGGTTATGACGGGACTCGACCAGGACATGATGCAGAAAAACCTCACTTGCCGCTCGCTCCGTGACGCTCAGAAGAACATGTGCACCTACGGCTTGGCTTTCCTTCCGGTCAACGCGCTGTTCCTCGCTCTCGGCGTGTTGCTCTACACTTTCTGCGCACAGCAAGGACTCACTCCGCCCGCTGCCGGCGACGATTTGTTGCCGTGGATGGTAAGTTCGGGCAACTTGGGAGCGTGGGTGGTCATTCCGTTTACCATCGGCATCGTAGCGGCTGCGTTCTCAAGCGCCGACTCGGCTCTGACGGCGCTTACCACCACGGTGTGTATAGACATCCTGCGAATGGAAGAACGCAATTTGTCAGAAAAGGAAGCCTCACACATCCGCCGCCGCGTACACGTGGCAATGGCGGTGCTGTTTCTGCTCTGCATCGTCACGTTCAAAGCGGTTGGTAGCGGCAGCATCATCAACGCGGTCTACATCATGGCGGGCTACACCTACGGACCGTTGCTCGGCCTCTACGCTTTCGGACTTTTCACAAAGCACGCCGTCAACGACCGCTGCGTTCCCGTGGTTTGCATCTGCGCGCCGCTGCTCTGCGCGGTGCTCGACCATTACGCTCCCATCTGGTGGGGCTACAAGTTCAGCTACGAACTGCTCATGCTCAACGGCGCGCTTACTTTTGCCGGGCTTTGGCTTTGCAGAAGTCGCGCTGCACAAACTACAAACAATTGACACTACCTCAACAAAACGCAAGCAGCACGAAACTGCGCGGTAGGAAACCTACGCACTGCTTCGTGCTGCTTTTTGTTTGATGAATACCCGAATTGCTACAGGGCTTCTTTTTCCTTATTTCACGATGGTCTTTCGGCCATCAACTACATAAACGCCTTTTTCAGCACGCGCCACGCGAACGCCGCCCAAGGTGTAGATGCCGGTTGTGGTGTCCGCACCGTTTTCGACCGTAGAGGCAATGCCGGTCGAAGTCTTCGTGCCAAGACGCAGGTGGTCTATATAAAGAAGCGTGTTGTTGGCGGCTCCTTGCGAGGCCGACGTGGTGTAACCTAAAGAGAAGGTGACGCTCTCGGCCGTAGAGAGTTTGAAGTCGTAAACCATCTGTTGCCACTCGTTGGGCTGAGAGGGATAGCGATAGTCTGCGGCAGTAGTCGTTTTCACTCCGGTCTGCGACGTGTTGACGTTGCCGCCGGAAGTGCGAACGAGGGTGCCTTCGTTAGCAGACTGGTTGGGGCATTCATATTTCATGTCCAAAACCAAACGATACTCACCGGCAGGAAGTGCTACGCTCTGCGTCACGGCATTGCGGCCCACGGACCAAGAGTTGAGCACCGTGAGGCAACGCGCGCCGCAATCGGCATCGAGCGCAGGGGCAGCGCATTGCGCGGCATAGTTGCCCTGCGACGAAGGACTGACGCAGTACATCGTGGCACTATAGGGCATGGAATACATGCGGCAATAGTTGGACGAACCGTTGAGCGACGCTGCCGAAGTCCAACCTTCTACGGGAAGGACATTGATGAAATTCTTGTCGGCTGCTGCAACGCTATTGACATAGCAGGGATTGTAGGTCACATTGCCTAAAGTCACGTTGCCCGTAGCGTCGCCGTAAGTTTTGTCGGCTTCAAAACTCGAATTATTGAGGTAATGCTCCGTAACGTCGGTGTAGCCCTCCAACGCATCGGCAGCCTCGGCGGGAAGACCGTCGGTCTCTTCTACCACAAAGTTGCCGTCAACACGACTTATGCGCACAGTCTGGCCTTTCTTGAGGGAAATTTTCTTGGAAAGATTGCTGCCCGCGCCATTGAAGTGTACCGTGACGGCATTGGCTTTGCCGGCAAGGTTCAGCACATAGACTGTGGCGGAGTCGGCAGCGTCCTGCTGTGCCTTGACGTCCGTACCTTCCACGCAATAGCAGAGACTCTCACCGAGCGAATGGTTGGGATCGATGGCGAAAGTGGCGGTCGACTTACTGTCGGCTATCGTAGTGGGCACGGAGAACACGGGAGCCTTTCCGTTCCACGCTACCTGACGGAGCGTAGCGTGGGTGTCGCCGCAGAAGTTGGCAAGAAGCATGTAAAGTCCACTTACGTTTCCGTCTTTCACATCGGGAGCGATGACGCCATTCCAACCTGTGGCCAAACTGTCGCGCAAGTTGACGGAGAGTTGCGAAGCGAGTCGGGTGTCGGAAGCAGCGAGGGTGTCGGCATAGTAGTAAACTAAGTTGCGGCGGTCTACTACATCGCCAGTCTTATAGGTCTCGTTGCCGGTGGAATAGGAAGCGTAGAGTTTCGACGTCATCACCGAATTGTTTTCGGCACGGTCGCCAAAAGCCATGAGGCTGTCGCCTACGTTGACTACGCCAAACACGTTGTCGACATTTATCCAAGGACTCTCTATCTTCACGGTCTGTGAGCCGTCGGCCTGGCTATGGGTGTCGCCATAATAGAGTGTACGCTTTAGCTTCGTGAGTTCGTCGGTGCTGATAGCCATAAGTCCACCTTGGCGCGAGGTGACGGTGGCGGCTGCGTTGGCTCTGACATAATCGGTGTAGATTACGGCGGTGCCAGGCGTAGAGTAGATGGCAAAGCGGTTGTTGAGTGCGGCGTCGTTGGTGTTGAGTTCGCCGTTCATGGTGTAGGAATTGCCGCGAAGGGCATAGATGCCGCTAACCACGGGTGTAGCGTTGGTGGACTTGCCGCTCACGTTGTACCAACCGAGGAAATTGCCGGTATTGTTGGCACGGAAGGGAACAACAACTTTGTTCTTGTCGGGCGAATTGGAAGCGATGTAACCCGTATAACTTTGTTTGCCGGTACTCCAGGAGAAGGTGGTGAAACGCTGCGGTGTGCAGGCACGCACCACGTTCTGACACGGGAAAATCTTTGCCTGAGCGTATTCATTGGCAAAGTCGTCCCATGCGGTCGGAGTGAGACTTTCGGTAGACAAAGCTTCATGCATGAGCCACGTCATCATCACGCGGTGAGCCTCTACACCCATGCGGCGCGCGCCGACATCGGAACGCAAAAGCCACGAGCCGTCGGACGTTGTGGTCTGCCGTGCTTTGATGTTTTTATATGCCAAGTTCTCGAGCATGAGCGCATCGGGGTCGGAAAGGAAACAGGCTGCGGTGGTGTACGACGTGATTTGGTCGTAGAGGAAAAGACTCCAGTCGTTGCCGTTGGGCATGGCGAGTTCACCGTCGGCAAGGGCGAGCCAATTGAGCACCTGCTTCATCACGCGGTCGTTGTTGTGCATAAGTGCATTGGTTTGCCACTTTTCTTCTCCCTTCGTACCGAGTTGGAAAAGTTTAAGAGCAAGTGCTGCCTCGCCAAGTTCTTGCATCACCACGTTCTGGTAGCTCGTGTGGAAGAAGTTGTGGTTCTGCAGCGTGTAGTCGTCAAAGAGATTCTGACCTTTGTACAAATCCGCCACGGTCTTCTGGTCGTAGTGCGGATCGAGCACGGTGCGGTCAGAAGCATCGGAGCTGTGGGAATAACTGTTTACGGCAAAAAGGCGCAGACGGTCGAACCACTTTTCGGCAAGCGCATCGTCGGGGAAGAGTCCAAGGGTAGCGGCAAGCACGTCGGCTTCCCAACCGTTCTCCTCGGCTTTGGTGTCGCCGTTATAGCCAGTGGGAATGCTGCGTGTAAGTTCGTAGTTGCATTCTGCCTTAAGGAGTTTTTCAATGTATGCCTTCTGCGTGTCGGAAAGTTTGTCCCACTGGAAGAAGGCTGAGTAGGCTACGGACATGGCCCAAAGGGAACTTTCCCAAACGTAGTCGGAAGTGGAAACGGAACCCCAATATTTTCCGCCGGCACAAGTCTTGAGTTTGTTAGCCTTGTGGGTGGAATAGGCGTAGACGAGGCTCTTCATAGCCATCTGCTCCACTTCCTCCCACGTCACGCCGGAAGGAAGTATGGACTTGCCGGTCTTAGCTTCGACGGGCTTACCATATTTTACGAGGAAGGCGCAAATCATGGAAAGGTCGGCATTCGGTCGCACACCGTCCTCGCCCTCGCTCATGGTGCTGTTGCTCTTGAAAGCTCCACAGGTCTCGCCTATGGAATTAGGCGCCTGACAGTCCTGGTAGTCGTTCTTCATGTACTGTGCAAACTTGCCAAGCATCGCCATGAGGTCGTCCTTCATGGCTTGTTCGCCTACGAAGTTGGCAGTGACCTTGCCTTCTGTCGGACTGTCAACGTCTTTTTCGGTAGGCTCTTCGGGTTTTACATAACTGTCGGGCAAACGGTAAAGTTGCACGTTGTCAATAGCTATGCAACTGCCGCCGGAAAGCCAGTCAACGGAAAGTCCAACGCTGACGTCGGCAGCGGCATCAAGTTCGAAGGTAAGTTCTTGTGTGCCCCACTCCATCGTCGTAAAACAACCCGTAGAACCTTGACTGAACGAGCCCGAAGTTTTTTCCATCGGCGTCGTAGCACCTGCCTTCGTGGCGAAGAGAGAGAAAGTGGATGCGGCAGAATTGGCGTAAGCCGTACGTACAGCTGCCGTCAACTTATATTTTCCTGCAGGAAGCGCAGAAAGGGTTTGCTGCAGCGTAGTGGTTCCTGTGGACCATCCCTGACGGAGATAGTAAGCCTGCGAGCCGTCGGGAATGGTGGTCATGAGACCAAAGTTGTTGTCGGCAAAGCAGTCCTTCGTCACAAGAAGATTCGTGACGGAAGTGCCGCTGAGCGTCCAACCGGTAAGGGACTTTGGCGTATAGCCGCGCAGTCCGTCGTTTGCATTCGTGACGGGAGTGAGAGAACTTACGGCATCGGCCTCAAAAGAAGCGTTCTTGACATACTGGGCAGTCACATTTTCGGCTTCGCTGGTAGCCTCAGCCTTTGCGTTCAAGACGGAAGAACTTTTACGAACTGTGGCGTCGTGACTTGCTGCAGCGACATGATTTTGAGTGGATTGGAAAAAGGGCTGCACAAGCCAAGTGCCCGAAGTGGCAGCTAAAGCAGCGCCCACTGAAAGAAGTGCGGAAGTAAAAAGTACATGTTTCTTCATAGCATGGACAAAAGATAGATTGAAAAGTGCAAATGTCCCCACCCCATTATATATATAACAGGGAGGGGACATTCTATGTTTTAGAAAAACCGTTCAAGAGCGGATTTATTTTTTGCTGTACATACGTTCGTAATAAAGCTGATAGTCGTCGCCGCTGACGGCTTCGACCCAATCGTGGTGCTCAAGATTCCAACGGATGGTCTTCACAATGCCCACTTCGAAAGTAGTCTCGGGATACCAACCGAGATCGGCCTTGATTTTGGAAGGATCAATGCCGTAGCGCTGGTCGTGGCCAAGACGGTCCTTGACGAAGGTGATGAGGTCTTCGTTAATCCACGAAATGTCAATTTGACCGTCAGCGTCCTTCTGCTGCTTCTTAAGAAGCGTGCGGAACTGCGGTTCCTGCTCCATAAGGTCGTGAATGGTGCGAATGATGATGCGCACAATCTGAATGTTCTGACGTTCGTTGTGACCGCCCACATTGTAAATGCTGCCGTCCTTGCCTTGGTTGATAACCATGTCAATGGCTTTGCAGTGGTCTTCAACGAAAAGCCAGTCGCGGATGTTCTCGCCTTTGCCGTAAACAGGAAGCTTCTTGCCCTCGAGAATATTGTTGATGACGAGAGGAATAAGCTTTTCGGGGAACTGATAAGGACCGTAGTTGTTAGAACAACGGGTGATGCTCACCGGCATATGATAGGTGTCGCGGTAAGCGCAAACGAAATGGTCGGCACTCGTCTTGGATGCGCTGTAAGGGCTGTGGGGGCAAAGCGGAGTTTCCTCGGTGAAGTAGCCCTCTGCTCCGAGCGAACCGTAAACTTCGTCGGTGCTGACCTGATGGAAGCGCACGCCCTTGCGCCAAGTGGGGTAACCCTGTTCGTCGCGACCCATCACCCAAGCAGCACGAGAAGCGTCGAGCAGATTCTGCGTACCGAGGATGTTGGTGTTGAGGAAGAGCTGCGGATTTTCAATGCTGCGGTCCACATGGCTCTCTGCGGCGAAGTTGACAACTACGTCGAAACGATATTCGGCAAAGAGATGGTCAAGAAGAGCGCGGTCGCAAATGTCGCCTTTCACAAAGAAGCAACGATCGTTGTCGATGTCGTCGGCAATAGTGCCCAGATAACCTGCATAGGTCAAGAGGTCAAGCACTACGACACGTACGTCATCGTACTTCTTGAGGATATACTTCAGATAATTTGCACCAATAAATCCGGCTGCACCGGTCACTAAATATGTCTTCATTTTCGGGATGAATGATTTGTTGTTTACTATATCTACTATATAAGGTCTATGTTACATCGGCAACTTGTCGCCGTATTCGGCTGCTACGCGATTTGTCAAATCCACAAACTCTGCCACGGACAGTTGCTCTGGACGGCGCGTCAGCATGGGGTCTGCTAGGAAAGCCGTATGGTCGGGAGCAGTTCCTGCGCAGCGTTGGTCGAGTTCTGCAAGGAGAGGCTTGATGGACCCGCGCATCATTTTGCGACGCTGGTTGAAAGTTGTCTTTACCACGCGGCGAAGAAGTTTTTCGTCGCAGCCAGGATGCTGCACCGCGTTGCGCGTCATGCGGATGACGGCGCTCCTCACTTTGGGAGGCGGATTGAAAACGCCTGGCTCAACAGTAAAGAGATATTCCACATCGTAGTAAAGCTGCACGAGCACGCTGAGAATGCCGTAAGCCTTGCAACAAGGCTTTGCCGCCAAGCGCTCCGCCACTTCTTTCTGTATCATTCCCGTGCAACAAGGGATGAGGTGACGGTAGTCGAGCATCTTGAAGAATATCTGACTGCTTATATTATAAGGATAGTTGCCCGTGAGCACGAAAGGCCGTCCGCCAAACGTATGCTCGAGGTGCATTTTGAGGAAGTCGTCCTCAATGATATTGTCTTCAAGTTGCGGAAAATGTTCACGCAAGTAGCTTACGCTTTCAAAGTCAATCTCCACCACCTTAAACTCGCGACCTTTGGGGATGATATACTGCGTCATCACACCCATGCCGGGGCCTACTTCCAGAACGGGCAGTTCGGGACAAGCGTCAACGGTGTCTGCTATGGCCTGCGCCGTAGGCAAATCGGTGAGGAAATGTTGGCCGAGAAATTTTTTGGGGCGTACGGACTTCATCTAAACTATTTTGTTTACTTTTGCTTTTGCTCTATTGGGGCACTCGGCCCGCTTTTAAGCCATTATGCTTGTATATAACGCAAGTGCCCAAACAATATTATTCGTAGGGAACTACATTTTACGCCCCGCGAGGGATTATCCCGAAGCGGGGTGCATTGCAAGCGGAGCATTGCTATGCGAAGATCTTACGATTGCAGCATTGCCATTTTATGGGAATCTCGCTTAATTTGCTTTGCAAAGATAAATAAAAAGAATGAAACACCTCCTTAAAGTCACATTGCAAATCCTTCTTCCCTTTGTGCTCGGTTTGGGCATATTGTGGTGGATGTACCGCGGCACGAACTGGGACGACTTTTTCGGCTGCGTGATGAACGACATGAAGTGGGGGTGGATGGCCTTGTCGCTAGCCTTCGGCATTTTGCCTCAGATGGCACGTGCTTGGCGATGGCGCATGGCGCTGCAACCGCTCGGTGAGCATCCTCGACGCACCACTTGCGTGGACGCCATATTCATTTCCTACGCCGCAAGCCTCGTGATTCCGCGCATTGGCGAAGTGACGCGTTGCGGCACGCTGAAGAAATACGACGGCGTTTCGTTCACCAAATCGCTCGGTACGGTGGTGACGGAACGTGTGGTAGACTCCGTAATGATGCTGCTCTTCACCGCCATTGCTTTCTTCACGCAGCTCCCCATGCTCGTCACGTTTATGGAAAAGACGGGCACGGACCTTAGCGACATCCTTCATCGCTTTACGGCAACAGGCTATGCCGTCACGCTACTCTGCATTGTGGCAGCCGCTGTAGCCGCAGTGGTGCTCATCAGACGCTTTGCCGTATTTCGCAAAGGCCGCGACATGTTCAACGACCTCTGGGCTGGCATCGTTTCTTTGCGAAAGGTACACAATTTGCCGCTTTATCTTTTTTACAGTCTGCTCATCTGGGGCGGATACTTCCTCCACTTTTACATCGCTTTCTTCTGTTTCGACTTCACGAGCACGTTCTCCGTCGAAGCCGCGTTCCTTATATTTTGCATTGGCACGTTTGCCGTACTCGTTCCCACGCCCAACGGTGCCGGACCTTGGCACTTTGCCGTAAAAACGATGCTCGTGCTTTGGGGCGTAGCGGAGAGCGAAGCCATACTTTTTGCGCTCGCCGTACACACCATACAGACTGCGCTCGTGGTTGCCCTCGGCATTTTCGGTTGGATACGCGTAAACATCCAGCCACGCATAAAGAAGCAGAACTTAGAAGGAGAAGCAGAGAGTGTAACGCTTGAAAACAAAACAACAACTTTATAAACTTCAGTGATATGAGTGAAATTGCAAATCTTCAGCCGCAGGCCATTTGGAAGAACTTCGACTTGCTGACGCAAGTGCCGCGTCCTTCGGGCCATTTGGAAAAAGTTCAGAAATTCCTGCTCGACTGGGCAAAGGAACACCACGTGGAGGCTTTCCAGGACGAAGCCGGAAACATCATCATGCGCAAACCCGCTAGCCCCGGTATGGAAGACCGCAAGTACGTGACGCTCCAGGGCCATATGGACATGGTGCCGCAGAAGGTCAAGGAGTCAAACCACTGCTTTGAGACCGACCCCATCGAAACTTACATTGACGGCGACTGGGTAAAAGCCAAAGGCACGACGCTCGGTTCGGACGACGGCATGGCCGTTGCCACCATCATGGCCGTAATGGAGGACAACACGCTGAAGCACGGCCCCGTAGAAGGTTTCATCACCGCCGACGAAGAAACAACCATGTACGGTGTGAACCACATGAAGGCCGAAACGCTCAAGGGCGACATTCTCCTCAACCTCGACGACGAGACCGAGGGCGAAATGATCGTAGGCTCTGCCGGCGGTGTGAACATGACCGCCACACTTGAGTACAAACCCGAAGAAACCGACGGTGAAGACGCTGCCGTAAAGGTGACGCTCCACAACCTCTTGGGCGGACACTCTGGCTTGGAAATCAACGAAGGACGTTGCAACGCCAACAAGGCGATGGCACGCCTCGTGCAGGATGCCGTTGCCAACTTCGAAGCTTGCCTCGCTGAATGGAAAGGCGGCAACATGCGCAATGCCATTCCTCGCGAAGCAGAAGTAGTTCTGACGTTGCCGAAGGAAAACGTCGAAGCTTTCAAGGAAGTTGTCGGCGAGTGGCGACAGACGTTCACTGACGAGTTCGGAGCCATAGAGAAAGACCTCGCGCTCGACGTAGAAGACGTGGCCCGTCCCTCTCACATCGTTCCCGCAGAAATTCAGGACAACCTCGTCAACGCACTCTGCGCTGCCCACAACGGCGTGTTGCGCTTCATCCCTGAAGTGCCCTCCATCGTGGAAACTTCTTCCAACCTTGCCATCGTGAACATCGCCGAAGGCAAGGCCGAGTTCCTCATCCTCATCCGTTCCTCCCGCGACTCCATGCGCGAGTGCTGCGCCGAAACTTTGGAAAGCGCTTTCGCCATGGCAGGCATGAAGGTAGAGTTGAGCGGACAGTATCCCGCATGGCAGCCTAACCCGAAGAGCGAGATTGTAGCGCTCATGAAGGATGTCTACCGCGACCTCTTCGGCGAAGAGAACCGCGTACAGGTAATCCACGCCGGTCTGGAATGCGGTGTAATCGGTGCACTCCGTCCCCACATGGACCTCGTGAGCTTCGGCCCCACGCTGCGTTCTCCGCACACGCCTAACGAGCGTTGCTACATCCCCAGCGTAGAGAAATACTGGCAGTTCGTAAAGACCACACTTGAGCGCGTACCCAAGAAGTAATCTCTAAGTTTGGCATAAACCGAAAAAGAAACGGCCGTAAAGCCACCTTAAGCGGTGACCTTGCGGCCGTTTTTACTAGCATTTCAAAAAAACGATGAAAGAAAGAATCGTGTGGCTGGACGTGGTGCGCCTCGTTGCAATGTTCACCGTAGTCATGTGCCACTGCTGCGACCCGTTCAACTGTGTGCCTGGCATCACCGACGACAGCCTCAAACTTTGCGGAGCAGTCTACGGCACACTCGTGCGTCCGTGCGTTCCACTTTTCGTGATGATTACGGGCGCACTGCTTCTCCCCGTACGTCACGATGCCGGCACGTTCTACCGGCGGCGCATACCGAGGGTATTGTGGCCGTTCGTCATTTGGACAGTTCTTTTCTGCGCCTTCCCGTGGATCACGGGCCTCGTCGGACTTCCGGCAGAGGTGGTAAAGATGTGTTTCCCCTATGCCAGCGAAGAATGCCTTGCGCAAACATTCAGCTGGAGCCTGAAAAGTCTTGGACAAGCGTTTGTAAACTTTGGAGAAATAGACGGACACATGTGGTACATCTACTTCCTCATTGGCCTTTACCTTTACATGCCCATTTTCTCGGCATGGGTGGAACGCGCGTCGGAATGCGCCAAACTTTGGTTCCTTGCCGGATGGGGCGTGACGCTCTTCGTGCCCTATCTGCGGGAGTTCGTTTCTCCTTATATATGGGGCAGTTGTTCGTGGAACGAGTTCTACGCGCTCTACTACTTTGCCGGCTTCAATGGTTACCTACTTGCCGGCCACATGTTGCGTCGGCACGAACAACCCTTGTGGCGCGTGCTGCTTTTAGGCATTCCGGCATTTGCCGTGGGCTACGCTGTGACGTTCCTTGGCTACCGCCATATGTCGGCGAACCCAGCAAGCACCACCGAACAACTCGAACTCTTTTTCTACTACCTTTCGCCCAATGTGGTGCTCATGACACTTCCCGTCTTCGCCCTCTGTCAGAAAGTGAAGCGCGTGCCGGAACACACGGAGAAGCTACTCGCAAACCTCACGCTCTGCGGCTTCGGCATTTACATGTGCCACTTCTTCCTCACGGGGCCGAGCATCTGGCTCATGCGTAAGGCTGGCGTGACGCTCTATGCGCAAATTCCCTTCGCAGCGGTACTGACGTTCGTCATTGCTTGGGCCTTCGTGGACCTCGTGCACCGCATATTGAAGAGTAAAGCAAAGTATTTCGTGGGCTAACAAAGAATAGCAAAGCGTATCTTCACGAAGAATGCACGTAACCAATAAACGAACAAATGCAGCGCGCATAGTAGGCGATGAGCCTTCTATGCGCGCTGGTTTATAATGGTACAACAAAAGTCCATTCGAAGCGGTTGTCAATCGTCCACCAAACCGAAGGTTTTGACCTGTATATTATATTTGAAGGGCTGTAGTGTAACTACGTCGAACCAATCTACGTCTCCGTCTGAGAGTCTGATGGCATAAATGCCAACGACATACATTTTCGTATCGTCTATCCAATAGTACTCTCCACTATCGAGGTTCATACCAGCGTCCTTGAAAAACTCTACGAATGAATTCCAGTTGTCGTTGGACCTTATCGATTCGGACGCAGCTCTAGCCAACGAGGGGGAAGCAAAGTTGGAAATTTCTACCGTACCCGGTCGTTTCTTTTTCTGGCTTAAGTAAACCAAGAGTCCGGAAACGCCATCGCTCGCTTCTCTGACACAAACCCAATATTGCTGACCGTCTTCGTAAGTATCTAACTTTACACAATCGCCCACAGCATATTGCGAATAGGATTTGAAGGGCAAAGAGCGAGTAAATTTGATTTTGGAGAAGTGTTTGAGCACGCCACCATTCTTGAAAGTTACTTCAGCAATGGTCTTGTCCGTACCATCAGCGGCCTTGAAGTAGACAGTTTCCTTCACCACGCCTTGAGCGTCCGCCAAATCGGCCTGCATGTCTACCGTCGAGGGCGCAATGAGTTGGGGCTTGGTATCGGGCGACAACCAACTTTTGAACATAGCCGAAGCGGCATTGATGTCGGACACGCCTATGGTAAGTTCCGTGGTATCGGCAGGGTTCAATTTTTTACCGCTAACGCGCTGAACGATATTGCCCACGGAGTCAGTCTCTATAATATTGTCTTGCAGGTATCTCACCTGGTTATACGAAGTCACGTCGCCGCTCGCAGGATGACTTTCTGCGCTGTCATCGTCGGACGAACAGGAGAAGAGAGTGGCCATACCCATGGCCAGCGTCATCAGCAATGTATAAAACTTAAAGCTCTTCATAGATTTGATATTTTAAAGGGTGGTTCTTTAAATTAGCTTTGTCAGATTTTGGTGCTATTTTTCGTCCATTTTGTTTGTGAACGAAGGAGCATAGCGGGCTATGTGACTGAGTG
>CAVKJJ010000021.1:0-40596 GCA_963656685.1 bacterium
ACCGTGGGCTATTTACGCGTCGTGCCTACAGCACGATTTCCGCTCAAACTCAGTGTGAAACCTAAATCCGAAAGTTGAAGATATAACCTACTTCTGCGGGTTGTAAAGCGCGCTGTTCGGTTGTAACCCAATTGCGGCGTTGTTGTGTCATTATTGCAGCCTATAAAAAGACAGTAAGTTTGGTGTGTCGCACGAAAGATAGCGTTATGTCGCAAAAAACAAGGCGTATGCTTTCGTAATGACACTTCTCGTCGGTTTCGTTTTGGCGCAAAGGAAATAATCTGTAGATTTGCAGTGATAACTTTAATGTTCAACCAAAATAGTGTAGCTATGAAGAAGATCCTTTTTTCGGTAGTGCTTCTGTTTTGTGCTGCAAGTGCTAAAGCTGTTCAGTTTAAGGTCGTATGTTGTGACGGTACTGTTCATTATTGTCAGGGCATAAGCCTAAAGGCGTATTATGAAAATGGTGCTTCTTTGGAAGAAGTAAAAGAATACGAAAAGCTTATAGGACAGAATGAGTGTAAGCTACATGGCAATTGCTATAAGAGCGTAGAAGAGTTAAAATCTTCTGGTACGATTACGTTGTCTGCAGAGGATATCTCTCGTTGGGATTTTTTCTTGCAGCGTGTAAAGGATTCTGAAAATGGACAGCTACTTTCTGTGAAAGGAAAAGCATAATTAGAAACTACAAGAGATGAGGTTTTTTACTTTGTCTCTTTTTTATTATATGTTATGAATAAGGCGGCAATCTTAATCATTTCTTTCTTGTTGTCTTTGGTTTCAAGTGCTCAGGAATTGGCTGATGACTCTTGGATGGATCAAAAAGCAAGGTTTGACAAGTATGACGTACAGGACTCCGTGTTGGTGGCTGAATGTGTGTATGCTTTTACTGAAGTTGACTCAGTGTTGGACCAAGGGCGCAATCATGAGTTAATGCTACTGATCGGAAAAAGTTATTCCCTGACTATGGATTATCAGAAATATAAGCAAGATTCGATTTTCTATGGCCATTACGATGAGTATTCTATGCGTCGAGCTTTGGCAATAACCGATAGCTTGCGTCAAACATACAATAAATATTTCGTTCAGCATGGCGATACATGTTATGAACGTCAATGGTTGATGTTTTCTAATATGGAATATGAAGACGTTGTGACTTGGCCAAATTGGACTTTCGCCTCTGATACAATGCGAATTTGTGGTTACCTTTGTCATAAAGCAGTACAGAATTTCAGGGGACGTACCTGGACGGTTTGGTATGCCGAGGATTTGCCTTTCAGCACCGGCCCTTGGAAATTTCATGGTTTGCCCGGTCTTGTGCTTAAGGCCACGGATGACAATGGGTTGCACGATTTTGAAGCCGTATTCATCCGAAAGCCGAAGTCTCCTGTCATAAAACGTGAGAGACGTTGGTGCAAGGTGAAACGAAAGGTCTTTCGCGAGGAAGAATATTCTATAGCTATGGATATGACTGGAGAAGCACGGAAGGCAGGTGTTGAATCCTCACAAACCCACTCCTCGCGAAGCTTCTACAGCCCGTTGGAACTTGAATAACACCCTATTTTTTGAGAAAGAACCTACTACTCTTTATCCTTTTCTTTCTTGCCAGTCTTGCATTTGGACAAACCCGTCTGACGGGCCGCATCGTAGACATGCAGGGCAAAGGCGTGGCAAATGCCATTGTGAAGATTTATAAAGTAGAGAAAGAGGAACTCGTCACCTTTACGAAAGGTAACGAGGAGGGAGAGTATGTGCTTTCTGTAAGTTCAGACGTGGGAGAAAAACTGCGGTTGCGTGTGAACGCCTTCGGCTATAAAAGTCAGACGCTGGAGGTTGCCAACCGCTCAGGGCGGAAGGACGTGACGTTGGCTGAAGACCCTACAGGCTTGCGCGAGGTAACGGTGCGTGCTCCGGTTGTACGCTCTCATGGCGATACCCTTTCCTACAGTGTATCCAATCTCAGCGCAAAGACCGACCGCAACATGGAGGACGTCATACGGCGCATTCCCGGCGTGAGCATAGAGGCTTCTGGTGCCATCAAGTACAACGGTGAGAACATCAATCGCTTTTATATAGAAGGACTTGACATGCTCGACGGGCGCTATTCGCTCGTCACACGTAATGTGCGCCCTTCGGACGTGGCCTCCGTTGAAGTCTACGAGAACCACCAGCCTATAAGCATGTTGCGCGGAGTGGAAAGCTCCTCCCGTGCTGCGCTCAACTTGAAACTGAAAAAGTCGCGCCTGTCGCGTCCTGTAGGCTATCTTTTGTTCGGTGGCGGTTGGGGCGAACGTGCGTTATGGACGGCAGAAGCTTTTGGGTTGATGGTAGGAAAGAATAGTCAAAGCCTCTTCACACTCAAGGCGAACGACTGCGGACAGAACTACACCAGCGAAACGCAGACGTTCTATGAAGGACAAACAGAGTCCGAGACTTCGCTTGCCGCCAATGCTTTTCCCGACCGTCCGTTCGGTTCACCTTCTGTGGCTGAAAATCGCTATCTGAACAACCGTTCCGTGATGGCTTCCGCGAGTTGTTTGAAAAAACTCCGCGAGGGACTTACGCTTACTGCCAATGCCGACTACACGTTGGCCGACAACGACTACCGCTTGGCTTCGCAAACCGTTTACACGGCAGGTACACAGGGCGAAACCATCTCGGCTGTCGACGATAACCGCACCGACCTTACGGTACATAAGGCAAAACTCTCGGCGCGTTTGGAACGCAACGATTCGCTGCGCTATCTCACCGACCGTTTCTCTCTCCAAGGTGGTTGGAAACGCAATGCCTATGCCTTTTCGGCAAATGGCGTGGAACAGCGCAACGTGCAGGACACTTGGGGACTTCGCAACGACTTGGATTGGAAAATGCGTGCCGGACGCCGTGTGCTTTCCTTCTCCAGCAAAATGCAACTTTCCTTTGTGCCTCGCAACACGATGGCGGCCGCTTGGAACACCACGTCTGATGTTTCTGAAGAAAATATTGGGGCATATAATATGCGTCAGGCTGTGGAAGGTTTGAGCTTTCGTTCCGTCCACTCCACCTCCCTCAGTTGGGGACTGGGAAAAAACAGTCGTGGTGGACGTTTAGGACTGTCGATGGCTTTGGGCGCAGATTACCACAGCATGGATTTCACCTTTGCGGAAAATTCCGGTGCTGCCAGTAGTGCTGCGCAAAGTCGACCGCTTGCCGCCGCTTCGACTGATGCTTACCGCATACAGACTGCCGTTGGTCCGCAATACGAGGTTACCATTCCTCATCTCGCCATACGCTTGGCGGTGCCTGTGCGACAGTTCGACATCCGCTATACGGACCATGCCATGCAGCAGCGCGTCGATCACCATCGTCCACACGTCTCGCCCGAGTGTGAACTTAATGTGTTCGTGCAGCGAAATCTGCGTTTTCAGTTCAACGCCTCTTACGCCGAACGTTTGGCGCAACTCGACGAGTGGTTGTCCGAACCCGTCTACACTTCCTATCGCTCGCTTTCAACAACAGGTTGTGGAACGCTCCAGCAGACCAACACGGCTGAGGTTTCGGGACAGATATTTTGGAGCAAACCCGTGAAAGGCCGCAGTCTGACAGCAAGCGGTGGCTATGCGCGCAATGAATACAACATGGCTTCGGCTTCGTATGTCAATGCCGACGGCAGCATGGTAAACACAGCCACAGACGGCACCACGCTGACGCATACTTGGTACGGAAGGGCACGTCTTGCGCGCAGCATCTATGCTTGCAAGGCTTATCTTGTGATGCAGTACGGCATCAATTCTTCGCATTCACCGCTCCATCGTCAAGGACTGGACCTTTCCGTCCATTCCCTTTCGCAACAGTTGAGCGCTTCGGCCGAACAGCACTATTTTGACCGCCGCCTGTCCTTAGCGCTGATTGGCGGGTGGCAACGCCTTGCTGTAGCGTCCAAAGGCTATGCAGCAATGGACTACGCGCTTACCGATTATACGGCAGAACTGCGCATATCGTCGCAGCCTGTGAATGCCCTTTCGCTCTACGTGTCTGGTCAAATGCGGTTTACCAAAGTCACGTCGTGCAGTGAAGTCACACAGTTCTATCTTGATGGCGGAGCCACGTGGAACGTTTCGAAGCGTGTGGAGCTTTCGCTCAAAGCTTCCAACTTGACCAATGCCCGCACTTATCTCTCGCGCAGCTTTTCGTCTACCGACGTGACGACGTGCTGCTATGCGCTACGTCCGGCAGAAGCCATCATTACGTGCCGCTGGAATTTTTGAAAGAACAGGACATCCTACAACCACAAAAAAGAGTGTGAGCCGCTGAAAACGGTTCACACTCTTTTTGCTTGTGTCCAAATGGTACTTTGCTTTACTGCTCGGGAGCGAAGAGGGGATCCCAGGCGGGGAGTTCGGTGGGCTTCTGCTTGAGATAGTCAAGAACGGAAGCGGGAACGTATTTCTTGTCCACTACTACGCGGAACATATACTCGTTGAACCATTCGTCCGTCATGACGAGGTGTCCCTTGTAGCCTGAAGCAGCACCCCAGGAATTTTCAACCATCCATTTCTTGGCATTGCCGTTCTCGTCGAGGTCGACGGCCATGAGCGTCATGGCGTGGCTCGAAGCGGAGGCGTGCGAAGCGATGCGTTCGGCCTTCGTCATGGGGAAAGTGGTGTTGAAGAGCGAAGCGTAGTCGTAGTTGCGGAGAGAGAGCACGCCCGTCTTGGAGTCGTAGAACTTGCCCACGTCGCAGCTGAAGTACATCATGGTAGAGTCCTTGATGGAAGCGATGGCCAGCGGCTTGATTTCGTCCATGGGAAGGTTGATGTAAGTCCACTGCATGCCGTCGTAGGAGTGGCGGTCCATGTTGATGGTGTACGTCTTATGGTAAGGACGTGAGGGGTCGTTCATAAGCATCACGTACGACGTCTTGAGGTCTTTGCCCACATACTCGTCGTAGAACGACTTCGGCGTGTACTTCTTCGTGCTGAGCGGTTTGCCTGAAGCGTCCTTCATGGTCCAGGTGAACTCCGTGGGAGGTTCGCCAAGGCTGATGGTGAGGATGTGGTAGATGGTGGAGAGCATCTCCGTCTTACGCTTCTGGAGTTGCGCTTTCTTCTCGCCGTCGGCCACAGCCTTGCGCAGCGTGAGACCGTATTCGCGAAGTTTGAGGGCGAGAATACCTGCCATTCGGGAGGTGTTGTTGGCGTTGAAACTTTCGGGCATCACGTCGGAGGGTACAAGACCATATTTGCTCACGGCATCGATGACACCGCAGAACGTACCGCCGTCGGAGAGCGGGTTTTGGAAGAGCCAGTCCACGAGTTTGTCGTCCATGGGCTTCTTTGCGTTGTCGATGACAGCTTGGAGGAAGAGGTTGCTCTTCTCAAGTTGGTCGTAGAAGAAGCAGTAGCTCTGCGAGAATTGGAATTCGCCGAGATTGTATTTCTTAATCATGCCGGCACGCATCACGTTGAGTCCGGTGAAGAGCCAGCAGCGTCCGGAGCTTTTCTGGTCGGTAATGCCTTTCGACGGCACTTCGTTGGAGAAGTAGGTGTCGGTGGCATCGGGATTGTCGGCCGTAGTGGCGAGTTGGTTGATGCTTGTTCCAGCAAGTGCGTTGCGGAGAGCGCGGTCGCTTGCGGTGGCGGGGTTAGCCTTGCGGATTTGCTGCAGCATGTCGGTCGTGATGCCGCCTTCGGCCGTCTGGGCTGAGAGCATGGCGGCAGGTACTGCGAGTAAAAGGGTAAGTAGAAGTTTACGCATTTGTAAGAGTAATTGTTTTCGAGAAATGAGAAAATAGCGGCGATGGTCTTTATCCGAGTCGCTTCATGAGGTAGCGGACGGGGAGCCAGACGGAAGCGAAGCCCACGACGATGACGGTGAAGAAGACAATTGCCACGTCGGAAGCGTGAACGCTGACGGGATAGGCATCGACGATGAAGTCGCCGGCGGAGCCGCCGAGTCTTATGATGCCGAAGGTCTGCTGTAGCCAGCAGAGCAGGAGGCCGAGGAGCGTGC
Organism: bacterium; assembly: GCA_963656685.1. Taxonomy (GTDB): domain Bacteria; phylum Bacteroidota; class Bacteroidia; order Bacteroidales; family Bacteroidaceae; genus Alloprevotella. The sequence continues at coordinate 5,992 of CAVKJJ010000021.1, forward strand.
CCGCCACAGCACCTACCACGGCGATGGCGCGGCTTTCGTAGAGGAAGATGCGGAACGTGAGGCGCGGCGTGGCACCGAGGTTATACATGGTGCGCATGTCGGAGCGTTTGTCTATGATGAGCATCGACACGGAACCGATGATGTTGAAGCATGCTACCAGAAGGATGAACGTGAGGAAGAGGTAAGCCATGAGCTTTTCAATCTTCATCACGTTGAAGACGTCCGGCTGCTGCTCAATGCGGTTTTTCACCGAAAAGTCTTTGCCGGCAATCTGCTGCATCTCTTGCTGCACGCGGTCAGCGTCCGCCCCGTCTTTGAGTTTGAGTTCCAGCGAAGTGACGAGCCCCGGCTGTTCAAAGAGGTTCTGTGCGAACGACAGCGGACAGAGCATGTAGTTCTCGTTGTATTTCTTCTGACTCACATCGAAGCAGATGCCTGCGGAGGTGAGGTCGTCGGCGTTGAAACTCTCTGCCGGATTGAGTAGATTGACCTGCGCGCCTTTTCGCGGTGCACAAATCTGAAGCGTGCCGTAGTCCATTCCGCCCATGGCGCTCGCCAGTCCTATGCCGGGAATGCCGTACGAAATGCCGGCTTGCTCCAAGCGGTAGCTACCGGTGCCGTAGAGAATGGAGCGTATGTTGGTGACGTGGTCGTAGTTGCTGTCCACGCCTTTCAGCACGATGACTACGGGGCGTCCGCGGAAGAGAATCAGCGCGTTGTCTTCAAAGCAGGCTGAGGCCGACTCCACTTGCGGGAGGTGTGCGATGCGGGTGAGCACGGGGTCGTCGGCAGCGGCGAACTTCCCTTTTGCGGGCTGCACCATGATTTGCGGGTCGAAGTTGGTGAAGAGTCCGCCAATGAGGTCGTGAAATCCGTTGAAGACCGAGAGGGTACAGAGCAGCGCTGCCGTGCCGAAGGCTACGCCCAGCACGGAGATGGCCGAGATGATGTTTGCCGCTCCCACGCGACGGCGTGAGAAGAGGTAGCGCACGGCCATGAAGAGCGGAAGGCGCATACCGCGCCACCATTTTGCCAAACTGCCCATGTTTCGTTATTCTTCGTCGGTTTTTTGCGGCGCTTCGCCCTCGTCGTTTTGTCCGTGGCCGAGGAGTTGGTCGATGTGGTCGAGATAGTCGAGCGAGTCGTCAATGAAGAATTTCAGTTCGGGGATGATGCGCAACTGGTGGCGCACACGCGTGCCGAGTTCGTAACGTATTTGGCGCGTGTTGCCGTTGATGTTGGCCAGGATTTCTTCGGCACGTTCGGAGGGGAAGATGCTGAGGTAGCCGCGGGCAATGCTGAGGTCGGGGCTTATGCGCACGGCACTTACCGAGACGAGTACGCCGTGGGTGGCCTGTGTTTGTTTTTGGAATATGTCGCTCAGTTCCTTTTGGATGAGGCGTGAGATTTTCTGTTGTCTTGTAGTTTCCATATAAAGTATGAAGGTGATGATAAATGAGGAAGTCAGATGCTTTCTGTGGCATTGCAGAGCCACTTGCGGTCCGCTTCGTCGGTGAGGAGGGGAAGGATGCGTTCGCGCACGGTGGCGTGGTAAGCGTTGATCTGCTCCACTTCTGTGGCGGTGAGCATCGTGCGGTCCACGGGGCGGAGGTCGTAGGGGCAGAGTGTGAGCGTCTCGAAGCGGTCAAAGCGTCCGAAGGCGTTCGTGAGACTTTCTTCGCAGACTAGCACGTTCTCTATGCGCACGCCGAAGCGTCCTTCCACGTAGAGTCCGGGTTCGTCCGTGATGGTCATGCCCGGGCGGAAACGCACTGCCGTGCAGGGGCGCACGTCTTTGCGAATTTGTTGCGGGCCTTCGTGCACGCAGAGGTGGGTGCCTACGCCGTGACCTGTGCCGTGACCGAAGTCGTAGCCTGCGTTCCACATGTACTGACGCGCGGCAAGGTCGAGCTGCAAACCGGTGGCTCCGTCGGGGAACTGCTGACGTGCCAGAGCGAGATGTCCTTTGAGCACGAGGGTGTAGACGAGGCGCTCTTCGTCGGTGAGCGGACCGAGCGCCACGGTGCGTGTGATGTCTGTTGTGCCGCAGTCGTACTGTGCGCCACTGTCGAGGAGAAGGAGGCTTTTCGGCTCAAGGGCGATGTCGGTCTCGGGGGTGGCTTCGTAGTGGACCACGGCGCCGTGAGACCCGTATCCCGCTATGGTGGCGAAACTGCGTTCCTTGAAGCCCAGCTGTTCGGCGCGCAAGGCGGTGAGTTTTTCGTCCACGGAAATTTCTGTGAGCTTGTCGCCGCGTTCCATGCTCTCGTCCAACCAGCGGTGGAACTTCACGAGCGCCACACCGTCGCGGAGCATCGCTTCGCGCATGCCGCAGAGTTCGCTGGCGTTTTTCGCCATGCGCAGTTCGGGTACGACGGAGGGGATGTAGTCCTTGATGGCGGTGCTCATGCCGAGACTCGTCATGACGCTGTTGTCGAAGAGTACAGGTGCGGAGTGGTCCATGAGCGTGTCGTGGGCGAAGACGTAGGCTGAGGCTTCGGCGTAGGGACGGATTTCCACGTGTGCATCGGCAAGGGCCTGGCGTGCTTCGGGCGTGAAGTTATCTTCTTGGGCGAAGAGACAAGCTTCCTCTTTTGCAAGATTGACCCAAAGGTAGGAGAGGAATACGGGGTTGCATTCCACATCGCTGCCACGGAGATTCAGCAGCCAGGCAATCTCGCTGAGGTCGTTGACGAGATATCCGGCGGTGCGGAAACGCGTCTGCGCTTCGTCAAGAGCTGCGTGTTGCGAGTTGAAGATGGAGAAGTGACCGGCATCGACGTGGCTTGTTACGGCAGTACGCAAACGGGCGAGTTTGTCGGCGGCGCTTTCGCCGGCATATTTTTCGGGGAATACCACCACTTCGCTGTGGGGCAAGGCGGGACGTTCAGCCCAGATGTCGTCAAAGGCGTCGGCTTCCACAAAGAGTTCTGCACCTTGTTCCATGAGCGTGTTGGCCTGTCCGTCGCTGAGCATGTCGGCGGGACAAGCCACGAGTCCTTGCATAGCTTCTTCGTTCTGTGCAATCCACTCTTCGGGTGAGGGCACACCTTCCTGTCCGTCGCGCATGAGGCGGAAGGGCGTACCTTTGAGCTGTTCTTCGGCCTGTAGCCAGTAGCGTGAGTCGGTCCAAAGGAAGGCTTCGCTTGGGGTGACTACGGCAGTGCCGGCAGAACCGGTGAAACCGGTGAGCCATTCGCGGCATTTCCAGTGGTCGGGGATGTATTCGTCGTTGTGCGGGTCGGCCGTGGGTACGAGGTAGGCGGTGACGGGAAATGCCTTGTCGTTAGCCGATGCTTTTTCGGTATGTTCTTTCATCCACTGGCGCAACGCCTGGACTTTTTCGTTTGTTGTCATGGTGGGAGAGTTTTTCGGTAAAAGCGGACGGGGCCGCGCGGCTCCGTCCGCTTTTGGGATTCTTGCCGTTGCGGTATCGGCAAGATGCGGTGTATTCTTTTTATTTGCTCAGTTCGAGCATGCGTTCAATGGGACGAACGGCCTTTCGTGCCACGTCTGTGGGCACTTCGATGGTGGGCCACTCGTAGCGGAGCGCGTTGTAGACTTTTTCGAGGGTGCAGAGGCGCATGTAGTTACACTCGTTGCAGCCGCAGGTGCTGTCGTCGGGGGGAACGGGGATGAAATGCTTCTCGGGACAGTGTTTCTGCATTTCGTGGAGGATGCCGCTCTCGGTGACAACGAGGAACGTGTCGGCGGGCGATTCGATGGAGTACTTGAGCAGGGCGGCTGTGGAACCTACCACGTCGGCGAGCTTCACCACGGCGCCGCGGCATTCGGGATGGACGAGGACCTTAGCTTCGGGATATTCCTTCTTGAGTTCTACGAGCTTTTCCACGGAAAAACGTTCGTGAACGTGGCATCCGCCGTTCCAGAGCACCATGTTGCGTCCGGTCTGCGAGTTGATGTAGTTGCCGAGGTTGTAGTCGGGACCGAAGATGAGTTTTGCGTCTTTGGGGAAGGAGTCAACAATCTTGCGTGCGTTGCTTGAGGTGACCACTACGTCGGTGAGCGCTTTGACGGCGGCGGTGGTGTTGACGTACGACACGACTTGATAGCCGGGGTGAGCTTCGACGAAGGCTTTGAAGTCGTCGGCGGGACAACTTTCGGCGAGCGAGCAAGTGGCGTTAAGGTCTGGTACGAGCACTTTCTTTTCGGGACAAAGAATTTTGTTTGTCTCGCCCATGAAGTGTACGCCGCACATGACGATGATGTCGGCATCGGTCTTTGCGGCTTGTTGTGCAAGTCCGAGGCTGTCGCCCACGAAGTCGGCAATGTCCTGAAGTACGCCTTCGGTGTAGTAGTGTGCGAGGATGATGGCGTTTTTCTCTTTGCACATTTTTCTTATTTCGGCCTTGAGGTCGATGCCTTCAGGGATGGGTTCGTCTGCGTAGCCTTTTTCTTTCCAGCTTGCTTTGATCTGAGTCATGTTCTTGCGTGTATGAGTGTGGATTAGTGAGTGGTTTGTAGCTAACTGCTGCAAGATAAGGCAAATGTACGAACTTCTTGCAGATGGCGCAAGGGCGTTGGTGGCTTTTCGGGTTGCATCTTCGTAGGAAGAGACGATTGGCGTGGGGTGTTTTGAGAGGGTGAAGCTACATCTCGTACATTTTTCACCCCATTACTCTCTGAACAAATCGTCTGCCGCCACTTCGCTCTGCACTTCACCCCAATATTCGTTGTGGGCCACTCCATCTACCGTTATCATCGTGAGGTGTAGGGTTTTGCGGGTTTGAGTAGTTTGCAGTAGCCGGTCTATTTTGTGTGCCAAATTCAAGCTATATTCCCGGTCAATCACATATTCTCCCTTAGAGAATTTCATTTCACAGACGTTCACTACGTTGTCTGCCCTTTCGATGAGGAGGTCAATCTGCGCGCCGGCTCCGTATACAGCGTCAGACTTTACCGACCAAGAAGATACGCTGGTTAGGACACCGCTAATGCCCAATTTATGCTTTATCTGTTCAACATGCTGCATGCATACTCGCTCAAAGGCCAAACCAGCCCAGGAGTATCTTACAGCAGAAAGATAGCTGTGCGACCAGAAATGCTCGTCATTGCTCTTGTTGTCTTTCATAAATTTGAAGTAGAACAAGGTGAAATTGTCTATCAACTGATAGATGGCGTCATTTCGCTTCTTGCCAAATGCGTTGTATTTCCGGATGAAGCCACATTCCTCAAGGTCTTCTAGCATACGAGTGACATTGGCGCCGCTTGATAACTTCAGACTCTCCAACAGTTCTGTGCGGTGCATGCCTACTTTCTTGCTTCCCAAAATATTGATAATTTTCAGATAGGGTTCAGGATTGCCGAACAACGAATCGTAGAGTTCGTTAAATTCGTTGTGCAGCTGTCCAGCTCTTGCAAAAAAGATGTCGTCGATGTTTTGCGCCACACTCTTCCCCTTGTCCAATAATGACCAATAAAATGCCACTCCGCCTAACACCATGTAATATTCCAGCAAATCATAGCGAGTGGTGCGCATGCCCTTCGTCTTGGCGTAGAGCTCACACTCGTGGAGGGTAAAAGGCTGAAGCGAAATCCGTAGGTTTACACGATTGTGCAGACCTCCATGGTTTTTAAGGACCTTGTTGATAATCCAAGAAGTTGCAGAGCCGCAGATGATTAACAGTACGTCTTTTCTGGCAGAAGCGAACGTGTTCCAAAAGAACTCCAAAGCTGTGACAAAATTGGACCGGGCAGTATCCATCCACGGAATCTCGTCGATGAATACAACCTTCTTCTTTTCGGACGACTGCTCGATTAATTGCTCCAAAAAGGAAAAGGCTTCCACCCAATCCTTTGGTATACGAACATTGGAGGCACCACTTTTTACAAGTGATTCCTTGAAATATCGCAGTTGTAGTTTGGTGCTTGCTTTCGCAACTCCCGAATGTTGAAAGACGAATTTGTCATTGAAACATTCTCTTACAAGGTATGTTTTTCCCACACGTCTTCGCCCATAAACAGCGACAAATTGTGACTCGTCCGACTTGTAGGCTTCGCGAAGCCATCCTTGCTCTTTTGCTCTTCCTATCAACATAGATGTCTACTTTTTTATTGCTTGCAAAGATAGCGAAACATGCTTATATTCGCCCAAAAGTCAAAATAAAAACCACTTTTGGGCAAATATAAGCACTATTGCGGCTGTGAATTACTCCGTTTCTTCGGTGAGCGAGGGGGGAAGGTCGGAGGGTGCGTTGAGGCCTTTCTTTTTCCATCCTTCGAGTTGGCTGACGATGTTGCCGCGGCCTGTGGAGAGTTGCTTCTGAGCGTCGTCGTAGGTGCGCTGGAGTTGTTGTATGCCGTTGCCTATTTTCACGAAGTTTTGGGCGAAGGTGGAGAATTTCTTATAGAGTTTTTCGGCCGAAGCGTAGATTTCGTGAACGGAGCGGCTTTGGAGTTCGCTTTGCCAGAGGTTGTAGGCGAGCTGTAGCGCCATGAGGAGATTGGTGGGGTTGATGAGGATGACGTGCTGGGCGTAGGCTTCGGTGGGCAGGGTGGGGTCGGCGGTTACGGCTGCCACATAGGCTCCTTCGCCGGGGATGAACATGAGCACGTAGCCGATGTTTCCTTCCACCACCTTGTCGTAGTTTTTCGCAGCGAGTTCCTTGACGTGCTGACGCACGCTGCGCACGTGTTCCTTGAGTAGGCGTTCCTGTTCTACGGCGTCGTCGGCAGCGACGTAGGCGGTGAAGGCTGTGAGCGACACCTTGGAGTCGATGACCATGTTACGTCCGGCAGGGAGATGGACCACAACGTCGGGTATGAGGTCGCGGCCTTCGTCGTCCTTCGTGCGGGCTTGGAGGGTGAAGTCGCGGCCTTCGGTGAGCCCTGAGGCTTCGAGCAGATTGGCGAGGACGGCTTCGCCCCAGTTGCCTTGGAGTTTGCTGTTGCCTTTCAGTGCTTTGGCGAGGTCTTCTGCTTCTTGTCCGAGCGAGGTGGTTTGTTCTACGAGTTGTTTGATGTATTGGTCGAGTGAGGCGTGGCCGGTGACGAACTGTGTGCGGAAGTCTTGTATGTCTTTCCCGAGGGGTTTGAGGAGGGCTTCGAGGGAGTGGAGGTGTTCGGTGCGGAGCGAGTCGCTTTGTGTGCGCACCATCTCGGCTGTCATGGCGCGAAATTCGGCGCGCAGGGCTTGCGCTTGTTGGCGCATGGCGTCTTCGGTGTGTTTTGTCTCGGCTTGTAGGCGGGCACGTGCTTCGGCTGTTGCCACTCGGGCGGCTTGTGCGTCGGCTTCGGCTTGGGCGGCGCGTTGGCGTTCGCGTTCGGTGGCGGCTTGGGCGGCGGAGCGTGCGCGTAGTGTGCCGACGGCGTAACCGGCGGCGAGGGAGAGGACGATGAGAAGAAGGGATATGGCGATGGGCATGGATCTAGTAATAAATGTGCAAATGTGGCCTCACGGAGGCTTTTGCGCGGCCTCACGGAGGCTTTTGCGTGCTGCGGCCTCACGGAGGCTTTTGCGTGCTTCGCTTGGGATTAATGGGCCTAATAGGCGACGTTGTAAATAAAACGTCTAAAACAAATAAAACGCTGCGCTTGGAGTGCGGATGGTTTTATGTGTTTTAGACGTTTGGGTTTAAGGGTGGAGCTTTTTAGTGACGTTGACGGCGCACGCTGAGGCCGCCGCCTTTGCTGGAACTGCTCTTGGGCTTTGTGGCTTTCTGCTTTTTGGGTGCAGAAGTCTTTGTTTTCGAACTGCTTGAGCTGGTCGACTTCGTGGACGAACTGCTGCGAACGGAGGTTGTGCGGCGCGTGGGCGAGGAAGTGCGGCGCGAGGTTCGTGCTGCCTTTCCGGCTGCGGCAATGGAGTCGGCCTCCGCCTGTGCCACGGAGTCGGCGTGAAGTTTTGCGTAGTAGGCGCTGTCGCGTCCCCACACGTGTTCCTGCACGTCGGTGAGCTGCTTCTCTATGCGTTTCTGTTCGCGCTTCATGGCGGAGTCGTCTTCGCAGTAGTTGGAGAGCAAGCGGTCCTGAAGGTTCACGGCCTTGTAGATGTCGCCTTCGTAACACTTCATGGTGAAGAAGTCGTCGGCCGACATGGTGGCTGCGTTGTTGAGCGAACTACCCATGAGCATGAGTTTGCCGAGATAGGGAGCTACGTCCGACATTTTCACCCAGAACATCGGGTACTGTGCCAAGTCGCCACCGAAGTCGGAGTCGCCGCGCTTTAGCACGGGGCAGAGTGCGGTGACCTGTGTGCGGAACGAGGCGGTGTGCTGGTCGTAGTAGGTGCTCTCCTTGATGAAGTAGGCCTTCACCTCGTCGGAGGGGAGGTCGGCGTCGTTCACGCGCATCTTACCGTCCTTCGACTCGTAGAAGATGTGGTAACGGTCCATGATTTCCTTCGCCTTGACTTGGTTTTTCTCGGAGAAGTTTTCGTTTCCGTCGAGTTTGTAGTCGTAGGCTTTCACCTGTCCGCGTAGGATGAGGCGGAAGAGGTAGGTGAAGAGGTTCATGCGTCCGTCCTGTGGCGTGGTGGGGTAGTAGAGCACGGCGTTGGCGCTCTTTGTGAGGTCGAGCGTGCGGTAGAGGTCACGTCGCCAGGCAGCGTCCTGCGGCATGTTTTGTGCCGTGGGAAATTCGCGGTAGGCCGAACCTTTTGCTGCGTTTTGCGTCTGGCTTTGCTGCTGTTCGGCACGGCGGCGTGGGGGCTGTGCCACGATGGTGCCGCAGAGCGTGAGGCTCAGGGCAAGTAGGGCTATGCGGAATGTAGTCATGTGAGGGTGACTTTGTTTGTTTGCTAGTGTGTGGGGTTAGTTTACGATGACTTCCATGGCTCCGTTGAGGGTGCGTGTTATTCCGTCGGGACCGATGGCTCGCACGTTGGAGATGTAGAAGCGCTGTCCGCGTCGCAGTTCGCGCATGAGGTTGCGCTGGTTTTCGGTGAAGTTGTCACCGTTGGAGGGTTCGGGACGTAGGTTGCCCATGCGGTCGGCGAAGACCGTTTCGAAACTTACCACGCGGAAGGGTATGTTGAGGAGTCCGTCGTCGATGGCGGCACAGAGTTTCGTGGTGGCTATGAGCGAAGCCTTGGCGAGTTTGCCGCTGCGGAAGCGGTTGGTGCCCACCTGGATGTAGGCGGTGGGGTCGGGGAGTTTGCGCACCTGGAAGGTGAAGGTGCCCATGTTTTGCGACTTACCGTTGACGGTGCCGCTCACGGTGAACGTCACGTCCTGTCCCACCTGTGAGGGACGTGCGGTGTACTTGCCCGGACCGGTGGAGGTGAGTGTGCCGCCGCTCATGGTGAGGTGTACCTGCGAGGCGGGAATGCCGGCAGCCGTGACGCTCACGGGGTTGTTGTAGCCGGCGTAGAGCACGTTCATGAGGTCGGCAGCCACGGTGGCGCCTTGCGGGGGAGCTATGACGTTGTATTTCTGTGTGAACTGTCGGCGCACGATGTCGCCGTCGGCGTTGGGCATGAGTATGTAGCCCGAGAAGGAGTACTGGCCCGGTGCGCCCACGGTGAAGTTGTAGTTGCCGTCGGCGGCGATGCGTCGTCCGTTGACGTAGATTTCGGGTCGCTGTGTGGTGTCGACGGCAGCCATGAAGATGCGTGAGCGGAAGGTCTCGCCGGGATAGAGCGTGGTGGCTTCGGCGGAGACGTAGGCGTTGATTTCGTTCACGCGGATGTCCTTGAGGTCGATGTTGGCGCGGAGCGAGTGGAGCACTTCGTTCTCCGCCTTTCGCACGTCGCTCTGGAGTTTGGCGAGCATGGTGACGGCAGCCACTGAGGGCATTTCCTCAAACATGTACTGCTGCCAGTTCTTTCCCACGTTGTCCTCGGTGCGTGGCACGTCGGTTGAGAGGTTTGAGGCTATGATGGCGCGCTGTTTGGCGTCGGGCACGAGGGCGAGAATGCGGTTGCGGAAGGAGACGATGGCGTTGCAGAGCTTCTGTCCTTGTCCGCGTGAGGGAGCGAGCATCACGTGGCTCGCGGCTTCGAGGTTTTCCTTGTCGCGGAGGTTGTCGGGGTTTCCGTCGCTTCCGTCACACTCGCGTGCAATGGCCCAGCGGAGCTGTCCGGCGTAGTTGTAGAGCGAGTCGCTCATCTGCTTCACCTTCATGGCTTTGTCGTACCAGGGCTTCACTTTGGCGGGGTTGCTCTTGTACTGCTCGGCGAAGTCGGTGTAGAGGTCCTGGTTTTCCTTCATGGCGTTGTCGATGGTGCGGTTGAGGCTGTCGCCGATGAGGGTGAAGCCTTTGAGCACGTCGCTCGACACGTTGAGTGCCAACATAGCCATCAAGACGATGTACATGAGGTTGATCATCTTTTGGCGTGGCGATACCGGACGTTTCTTTATGGATGAGGACATATGTTACTTGTGGGGTTGGGCGTTGGCGGCCCGTTGTGGGGTTTCAGGGTGGATTCAGAAATGTGCCACCGTAAAGTTTTCGGGAGACTTTTGAGTGCGCACTTACTGCTGCGGATAGTTGGGCTGCTGCGGTGCGGCATAACCTTGCTGACCGGGAGCGTAAGGCTGTTGCGGCTGGGCGGCGTAGCCTTGCTGCGGCTGTGCGGGTTGTGTGGCGGGTGCGGGCTGCTGCATGCGCATGTTCACGGTGAGTGCCTGAATCATGCGACCGTACACGCCGTTGAGTTCTTCAATCTGCTGGGCGAGGCGGCGGGTCTGCTCGTTGATTTGTTCGATGGTGCCCACCTGCTGGCTGATGCTCTTGAAGTGGAGGTCGTAGGTCTTGTTGATGGCCGTGAGCGTGCGGTTGAGGTTTGCCATCTCTTCGCTGTCGCGTGTGAGTCGTGCGCTCTGCTCGTCGACTTTCTGGAAGGTCTCGGCGAGCGTTTGGAGTTTGGCGATGTACTGCTGCGTGGCCTCTTCCATCTCGGGCGAGAGGGCGGCTTGTGCGCGGTGGAGGAGTTCGTCGTTGGCCATGCGTATAATCTCTGCCAGGCGTTGCGCTTCGGCTTCGAAGGGTGCAGCACCTTCGGGGGTGAGGGCGGCAATGGCGGCCTGTGCGGCTGCTGCGGCGTCGGTCTTTGGCGCTTCGGCAGTCTGCTCTGCGGCAGTGGCGGGTGCGGTGCTTCCTGCTGCGGTCTGCTGTGCGGCGGGAGCAGTGAATCCGCCAATCACGATGGTTCCGGCAGCGGCGGCAGCGGGGGCTGCGGCCGAAGTTGATGCCGGTGCTGTAGCCGGAGTGACAGCGTTGTTGTCTTCTTCTTCCTCGTCGTCGTTGAGTCCGAGTCGTGCGGCAATCTGTTCGTCGGTCTCCACTTCGCGGGGGAGTTCTTTGCCAATTTCGTCCTTGTCGAACGGGCGGTCGAAGGCGGAGAGGAAGAACACGACGGTTTCGGTGCCCATACCGATGAAGAGCATGATGTTACCACCCGGTAGGTGGGTGAGTTTGAAGAGTGCACCGAGAATGACGATGGATGCGCCCCAGGAGTAGGCGTAGTTGAGGAAGGTTTGTCCGGGCACGCTGTCCATCCAGTGCTGCAGGCGTACCACGAGGTTTATTTTACTGGCCATGTTTGTTTCTTCTCTGTTGGTTGAAGTAGGCTTGTGGGGCGAATTTGCTTATTGTCCGTTGGCGTTTATACGCCTTATGGGTGGTTCTATAAATTAGCTTTGTTAGATTTCGGAGCTATTAAAACGGTAGTCACCCGATTTTGTACATATTACGGTGGTAATTTATAGAACCACCCTTATTTCTTTTTCTTTTTACCGCTGCTTGTGGCGCTGCTAGTGGTTGCTTTGGAGCGTACGCAGCGGAAGCCTATGTAGGATCGGGGTTGGTTTTCGTACTCCCAGGTGCGCCATGCGGAGCGGATGTAGGAGAGGGGGTCTTTCCACGAACCTCCGCGCACGCTTTTGCGCTTGAGGAGGTAGGGGTCTTCTTTTGCGGCGTTGTAGGAGAGTTGGGGGTTGAGGTCCGCCATGGCGTCTACGCCGGCTTCGGTGTAGACCGTGCTGGTCCACTCTGCGGCGTTGCCCGCCATGTCGAAGAGTCCGTTGGAGTTGGCTCCGTAGATGCCCACGCGTGAGGTGATGAGGTTGCCGTCGTCGGTGTAGTTACCCTTGTCGGGCTTGAAGTTGGCGTAGAAACATCCGTCCTTGCTCTTCGACTCTATGCCCTCCCAGGGGTAGGGATTGCCCTCTTTGCCACGTGCGGCATATTCCCACTCAATCTCGGTCGGGAGGCGGTAGCGCTGAATGTAGCGTGCCTGTGCGCCGAGACCGCGCATGAGGTAGTTGGTGCGCCATGCGCAGAAGGCTTCGGCCTGTTCCCAAGTGACGCCCACCACGGGGTAGTCGTTATAGGCGGGCGAGGAGAAGTAGAGCTTCATGTACTGCTCGTTCTGCGCGTTGGGGAAGTCGTTCACCCAGCAGGTGGTGTCGGGGTAGACGGCCACGATGTAGGTATTGAGGAAGTCGTAGAGACTGCTTAGGGGGCGCTCGATGGTTTGACGCACAATGTTGCCACCGTCGTCGACGTAGGCGGTGTCTTTCGAAATCATCACCACTTCGTCGGGGTCGGCGGGGTGGTCGGTGTCGAGGGAGCGCTCTTTGGGGTCGAGGCGGTACTTGCGGAGTGCGGCTTTCTCGTAGTCGAAAATCTCGTAGCGGTAGATGAGCTGACGGGCGTCGAGCATGCGTGTGCCGTCGATGGGATGGGTGTAGTAAACGCTGTTGATGGCGCGCTCTTGGTCCTCGTTAGGTTTGCGCCAGGGTATGGCTTTGTTCCAGTTGAGGTGGGGCTTCACGGGGTCGCCGTTGCGGTCCACTTCAATCTTGTAGGTCTCGTCGCCGCCGTAGGCAGGGTCGGCGAGTCGTTCGCGGATGATGGAGTCGCGCACCCACTCTACGAACTGTCGGTACATGGAGTTCGTCACTTCTGTCTGGTCCATCCAGAATCCGTCCACGGAGATGTCTTTGGAGGGGGTGACGGTGCCCCAGAGGGAGTCGTTGTTCTCAAGTCCTACTTTGAGGTATCCGCGCTTCACTTCCACCATGCCGTAGGGGGTGGGTTCGTTGAAGGCCGAGGCTCTCGATCCGGTCACTTCGCCGCCGTTCTGCATGGCACGGCTGCTGCCCATGCACGAGTGGAGCATGGCACAGGAGGCGAGGAAGACGACGATTGTCAGTAGTGGGTATTTCATTTTAGGAGTATTGTCGGTTTGCGTTTGTGTGCGTTATTAATATGCCTCTTTTGGATTTGAGCGAATGCGGGCTGAAGGCCCAAGGATGCTTATAGCCCAGGGCAAGCGATGCGACACCCTGGGATAACAGGTTTTTGCAGTGATACGCTCTGAAAGAGCAAAAGCATGTCTATTCTATACGCTCTTGAAGAACCTAGGGTGTCGCTTCGCTTGCCCTAGGCTATAAGCTTTTGCTCTTTCAGAGCGAACGCGCAAATTGTGCGGTATACCCAGGGTGCCGCTTCGCTTACCCTGGGCTATAGGCTTGTTGGGCTTTCAGCCCGACCTCTGCTCATTTCGAAAGTTGAGCAATTAGAGGTAGCGCACGCTGCGGTGAATGTTCTTGCCCTTCTTGCCGAGGTTGAGGTCGAGGCTGTAGCCGAGCGTTATCTCGTGTTGCCCCGCTCCGAGCCCTATGCCGGAGGTGTTCGCCTCGTAGGAGTAGCTGAGGTTCACGCCGTGGAAGGTGCCTCCGACGAATCCTGTCACGCTGTTTTGCGGACTGTAGCTGAGGCCACCGTAGAGGCGGCGCTTGCCGTGGGCGTATTCGAGGCGTGCCGTGATGTCGGCCCGAAAGTCGGCACCGCTGTAGCGCACCATGGCGGAGGGTACTATAGTGAAGAACGGATTTTTTGTGCGTATATTGTATCCGGCCGTAAAATTATAGAGCGCTTTCACGCGATATTCGTTCGTTTCGCCAAGCAGTACGGTGGGCGAGGTGAGGTGTTGCGCGCCTATGCCCACGTACCAGCGGCGGTGGGCGTAGAAGAGTCCGGCAGAGGCGTCGAACTTCGATCCGCTCACGTCGGTGGTGGGGAAAGCGGGGTCGTTGGCGTCGCCGAGGTCGGCTTTCGAACCGTTCACGCTCTCGTTGAGCATGTCGGCTTCGGCGCCTATGCTGAGCGTGCCGCCCCAGAGTTTGAGGTGGTAGGCATACTGTACGGTGAAGCGTTTGTGGGAGAAGAGACCGAATTCGTCGTTTTGGAATATGGCACCCACACCGTGGCGCGTGCGGCCTATCTGAAATGCCATGTCGGCTCCGGCAAACATGGTGCTTCCGCCGTTCTCGTAGCCGGCGGCATGGGTCTGCATGGCAGCGCGGATGTTGAGCTGCGGCGAGCGTCCTGCGGCGGCGGGATTGAACTGCGTCTCCAACTGCCAGTAGTGGGCGAAGGCAGGGTCTTGCTGCGCGGCGGCTGTGAAGGGCAGAGCACACAGAAGGAGCAGCGCGAGAACGAGTCCCGTGCTGATGCGTAGTGGCAATGTGGTGCGGAGTGTGGTGCCCATTGACTTTGGCGTTACCGGTAGGATGGTTGGTGTGGGTGTGGAAAGTGTGGGAAGCCGTGTCGCGGCAGTGTACATTCTCCCGAATGTGCAAAGGTAAGAAGTTTTTTGGAACTTCTGACGTGCGCAGGGTTTTGCGTGCGCCTGCGCATAAAAATATATAGGAGCAAATTTGAATTTTCTACGAGCCCAACGTGTTGGGCTCGTAGCTCAAAATTCAGAAACGTTCACAATCTATGGGGGCGACGTTTTCAAAACGTCGCGCTCTACACGGCATTTGAAATTACAAGCACGAAAGTTGTCCGTGATGGTCGTGTAGAGCGTGAGGTTTTGAAAACCTCACCCCCATAGAAGGCGCAAATTCTAAGGTTGTAAATTCAAATTTCCTCCTATGCCAACACGTTGGCCTCGTAGGCCAAAATTTGCAGACATTCACATCTTTGCGGCGGCGACTTTATGCGCTCAACTTTAACTTCGCGCGCACGCGTACGCGCGCATTCCACCGAAGTTTGTACAAGTTACTGTCACCCGTCACCGGCGCTTCGCGAATGTGTAAATGTGCAGACGTGAGAATGTGCTAATAATCAAGTGCATAATACGTTCAGGTAAGGTTGACGGTAACTTTTTCACAGGGCTAAAAATTCGTCACCAGTCCCACAGAGGCTTTTGCGTGCTGCGCCGCACACACGGTGACAGCAAAGGTTTAATAAAGCAAAACATTTGTGAGCGCATGTTGTTGCTGTCACCGGCCTCACGGAGGCTTTTTGTAAGGCTGCGCATAAAGCGCTACTTACAAAGGCGTAGCCACGCAAAGCCCCCTGTGGGGGTGACGGGTGACGGCAGGTTGCACAAACTTTGGTGTATACGCGCGCGCGTGAGGCGGGTAACTTTAGAACCTTTTGCAGACACTACACGCTGCAAAGCAAAAAATAATTGTACTTTTGCCACTTGAAAATAAAAATAGAACCATCTCAAATCATCATTCAGACTCACACACCTTATGGAAAAGCTTAGCTACGCTCTCGGTATGGTCATCGGCCACAACCTCAAGGGCATGGGCGTCAACACGCTCGGAGCCGAATTTGCACAGGCCGTCAACGACGTCCTCAACGGCGAAACACCCAAGATGACCGACCAGGAAGCACAGCAACTCGTTGGCAACTTCCTCCAGAAGCAGCAGGAAGAAGCCGGAAAGGCCGTTCGCGAAGACGGCGAGAAGTTCCTTGCCGAAAACGCACAGAAAGAAGGCGTCACCGTGCTCCCCAGCGGACTCCAGTACACCGTCATCAAGGAAGGCGAAGGCCGCAAGCCCAAAGCCACCGACCGCGTGAAGTGTCACTACGAAGGCACACTCCCCAACGGCACCGTCTTCGACTCTTCCTACCGCCGTGGCGAACCCGCCGTGTTCCCCCTCAACGGCGTCATTGCCGGATGGACCGAAGGTGTGCAGCTCATGAGCGAAGGCGCTAAGTACCGCTTCTTCATCCCCTACCACCTTGCCTACGGCGAGCGCGGTGCCGGACAGGCCATTCCTCCCTATGCCGCCCTCGTCTTCGACGTAGAACTCATCAGCATTGAGGACTAATCTCTCGGAACAAAACAATCATCATATATGAAAAAGATTTTCTTGGCAACAGCAGTTGCCTTCACGGCTCTTCTGAGCTCGTGCAACAACGGTGCGCCGAAGGCCAACATGAAGACCGACGTCGACACCGTCAGCTACGAAATGGGTATGCTCATGTCACCGGGCGACCAGGTAGCCGGCTACCTCGCACAGGCTGGTAGCGACTCTTCCTACGTAGACGAATACATCAAAGGCTTCACCGAAGGCGTCAAAGCCGGCGACGACAAGAAGAAGATGGCCTACTACATGGGTGTGATGCAAGGTCTCCAGACCAAGATGCAGATGCCCCAGCTCGAGCAGCAGGTATTCTCTTCCGATACCACCAAGAAGGTAAGCCTCAAGAACTTCGTGTCTGGTTACGTAGCCTCCATCAAGAACAAGACCGCACTCGAACGCGACGGACAGATTGTCGACAAGCAGGCTGCCAACAAGCACATCATGGACTACATGTTCAGCAAGCAGAAAGAAGATTCTGAGAAGTTCATGGAAGCCAAAGCCAAGGAAGCCGGCGTGCAGAAACTCTCCGACGGCGTACTCTACAAGGTCATCACCCCGAGCACCAGCACTGAGCACGCTTCCATTAACGACTCTGCAGTAGTAGTAAAATACGAAGGCAAACTCGCCAACGGCACCGTCTTCGACTCCTCTGCAAGCCAGGAAGGTGGCGTTGCCAAGCTCTCCCTCAAGAACGTCATCAAGGGTTGGCAGGTTGCCATTCCCCAGATGCCCGTTGGCGCAACTTGGGAAATCTACGTACCCTACGCAGCAGCCTATGGCGAGAACGGCACAGGTCCCATCCCTCCCTTCTCAGCCCTCATCTTCAAGATCACGCTCGTAAGCGTCAGCAAGTAAAAACATCACACATACGTACAGACGGGCCGGCTACCACACACGTAGCGGGCTCGTCTGCACATGATAACCATACAACCATCATGCAACTCAAATCAGTTCTCGTAGTGGCAATGGCCGCACTCCTCTGCGTGCCTGCCATGGCCCAGAAGAAGGCCAAGAAAGCTGCCAAAGGCAAGAAGGCCGTAGCAGCTGCTACACTCACCCCCGCCCTCAAGTCTGTCGACGGCAAAACGTTCAGCTACGCTCTCGGTGTGGCACAGGGACAGAGCCTCAAGCAGTACCTCATTCAGCGCGAAGGCGTTGACTCCGCCTATGTAAAAGACGCCATGGACGGCATGAACGCCACCATCAGCGACAGCGAACGCAAGCAGAAGGTAGCCTACGCCGCCGGTCTCCGCATTGGCGAGATGAACCAGCGCAACCTCGTTATGTTCAACAAGCAGGCCGTAGGCAAGCAGGACTCTGCCTATGTCGACCTCGCCACCTTCCAGCAGGCCCTTGCAGCCGCTGCCCTCGGCAAGTCAACCACCATCACCGCCGACAGCGCCATGAAGGTCGTAGAACAGCAGTTCCAGTACCAGCAGACGGTCTACAAAAACCTCAACACCCAGTGGCTTGACAACAACAAGAAGCAGAAAGGCGTGAAGACGCTCGCCAGCGGACTTCAGTACCGCGTGCTCACTGAAGGCAAAGGCCCCATCGCCAGCGACTCTACCGAAGTAGAAGTACACTACGAAGGTTCGCTCATCGACGGCACCGTCTTCGACTCTTCCTACAAACGCGGCACACCCGCCACGTTCCGTCCCAACCAAGTTATCAAGGGTTGGAAGGAAGCCCTCACCATGATGCCCGAAGGCTCCGTTTGGAACCTCTACATCCCCTCCGACCTCGGTTACGGCGAACGTGGTGCCGGACAGAACATCCCCGGAAACTCCACCCTCATCTTCAAGGTAGAAGTTATTAAGGTGAAAACTGCCGACGCAGCCAAGAAATAAGCGCCCGGTTCTAAACGAAACCAAAGCAAAAAGCGCGCATGGAAAGTCATTTCCATGCGCGCTTTTTCATGCGGCAAGTGAGCCCACTATGCCCATTATGCCCAATAAATAAGCCAAAGCTCTTCTAGCCCAGCCTTCCTCCGCACATCCGCAAATTGCCGAAGGCATCCTCCCGCACTTCCACCCCTTTAAGCCCCGTGGCAGTAAAGAGCGCCGCCGTATCTTCAGCATAGGCGCGGTTCGTTTCCACCAGCAGCGTGCCGCCCGGCTTCAGGCAGCGCACCGCCCCTTCTGCCAAAGCGCGGTAGAAGCGCAGCGGGTCGTCGTTCGGCACGAAGAGCGCCAACGAAGGCTCGTGGTCCAGCACGTGGTGCTCCATCTCAGCCCGTTCGCGTTCGCAGATATAAGGCGGATTGCTCACAATTAAGTCAAAACCCTCGCCCTCCGACCAAGGCTGCAACGCATCGCGTTCCACGAAGTGCACCTCCGCGCCGAGCGCGTCGGCATTGTCTTGTGCCACCGAGAGTGCACCGCGGCTCACGTCCCAAGCCTCCACGTAGGCATCCGGCAGCGCCCGTTTCAGGCTCACCGCAATGCAACCCGAACCCGTGCCCACGTCGAGGACGTGCAGCGGTGCCGTACGCTTGCCGCACACCTCCACCGCCCATGCCACAAGCTCTTCCGTCTCGGGTCGCGGAATGAGCACATCGGGCGTCACACGGAAACGCGCGCCGCAAAACCATGCCGTGCCCAGCGCATACTGCACCGGCACACCGCTCACCAGCGCTTTACATATATTGGCGAAGCGCGTGCGCATTTCTTCTGAAAATTGGCTACCTTTGCCCGCATAAATGTCCGTGCGCGACAAACCCGCCAACTCTTCCATCACAAGGAAAGCCACGGCGCGCGCCTCACCTTCGCCGTAGAGCGGAACGAGACTGTCGCGCAGCAGCACGAATTCTTCTGTCATAAACTAAAACCTTATAAGGGCTTACAGGACGATGCCCCACCCGTTGCGTACAAAGATACGAAAAAACGTCTTGCCGCACCCTTTTCTCCTTTTTGCAGAACCATGCTTCACGAAGACTATATGCGCCGTTGCATCCAGCTCGCCCAGCAAGGGCAGATGCACGCCGCCCCCAATCCCATGGTCGGAGCCGTCATTGTCAGTGGCGACCGCATCATCGGCGAAGGATTCCACACCTGTTGCGGAAAACCCCATGCTGAGGTCAACGCAATCAATTCCGTCCGTCCCGAGGACCGTCCGCTTCTCAAAGACTCCACCCTCTACGTCAGTCTCGAACCCTGTGCCCACTACGGCCGCACGCCGCCCTGCGCCCTGCTCATCGTGCGCACAGGCATACCCCGTGTAGTGGTAGGCTGCGTAGACCCCTTTGCCAAGGTGCAGGGACGTGGCATACAGATTTTGCGCGACGCCGGCGTGGAAGTCACCGTGGGTGTGCTCGAAGACGAGTGCCGCCGCCTCAACCGTCGCTTCATCACGGCACAGACCACCGGCCGTCCCTTCGTCACACTCAAGTGGGCACGCTCTGCCGACGGATTTCTCGACACTTGGCGCGAGACCGCCGACGAAGCACCGGCACACCTTTCCACGCCCCAATCACTCATGCGCGTACACCATTTGCGCGCCCTGCATCAAGCCATCCTCGTGGGACATGCCACGCTCAAACTCGACCGTCCCCGTCTCGACGTGCGCCACTGGGCAGGCGAGAGTCCGCTGCGCGTTGTGCTCGGTAGAGTAGGCGAGGGCGAACTCCCTTCGGGCTACCAGGCTTATGCCGACATTGACACCATGCTCCAGGACCTTCCCCGTCAAGGCGTGCAGTCGCTCCTCGTGGAAGGCGGTCAGCAAACGCTCCAAAGTTTCATCGACCGCGGACTGTGGAACGAAGCCTGGGTGGAACTCTCCACGGTGGCGCTCGGCAGCGGAGTGCCCGAGCCGCGCATGCCCGCCGGCATCCACCTCACCGCCGAAACAGCCTTCGGCGCCACCATCCTCCACTACCTCAACGATTAGCGGAGCAAAGCAATAGGCCCAAGCCCATCATGCCCAATAGGCCCACTATGCCTATTAGGCCCCTTGAGCCCATTATGCCCATTAATGCCCCTTAAGCCTATTAGGCCCATTAATGTCCATAAATCCAAAGCGCAGCACGCAAAAGCCTCAGTGAGGCCCCATCAAGCCCAAGCAGAGCCCCAAGTAACCCTCCTCAAGAAATGCAACGAATTCTCCCCGTCACCTACACCCTCCTCATTGCCAACGTAGTCTGCTACGTAATGCAATGGCTGTGCAGCACCCTCTTCCACATAGACCTCACCAACTGGCTCGGCCTTCACTTCGTGCTCGCCGACAACTTCGGCGTGTGGCAGCTCGTCACCTACATGTTCCTCCACGGCGGCGTGTGGCACCTCTTCATGAACATGTTCTCCCTCTACATGTTCGGCTCCATCGTAGAGTCCAACCTCGGGCAGCAGCGCTTCATACTCCTTTATATGGTCTGCGGCATCGGCGCCGGCGTCTGTCAGGAACTCTGGCAAACGGCACAGTACTTCATCGAAGGCATGTACGCCTACGACATGGTCAACACCGGCGCTTCGCTCATCCCCATGAGTTCCTTCCTTGACCTCTGGACCACCATCGGCGCTTCTGGCGCTTGCTACGGCATACTCCTCGCCTTCGGCATGCTCCACCCCAACGAGCGCCTCATGATGCTCTTCCCGCCCATCCCCATGAAGGCCAAGTACTTCGTGGCCATCTACATCGTCATCGAAGCCTTCTCAGCCTTCGGCACAAACGATAACGTCGCCCACTTCGCCCACCTTGGCGGCATGCTCTTCTGTTGGTTCCTCTTCATCTATTGGCGTCGCCATGCCCGCCGTGCACAAGCCAATCCCTGGCAGCAGTGGAACACGCGCACCGCACGTCCCTCGCTCCTCGACCGTCTCAAGTCACTCTTCAAGCGCCGTCCCTCCTCCGTCGGCAACGCTCACCACGCACCCCATCGTCCCGAAACGGATTATGAGTACAACGAGCGCCGCCGCAAAGAAGAAGCCCGCATGGACGAAATCCTCGACAAAGTCCGCAAGTCCGGCTACGGCAGCCTCACTACCGAAGAGAAGAACGAACTCTTCCGCATCAGCCACCGCTGACAAAGCGAATGCCCCCAGCCCACCATGCCCAATAGGCCCATTATGCCCATAAAAGCCCATTATGCCCATAAAGAGGCCACCCTCCATTTTTCCATTAATCCATGTCCAATCCCAAATCGCCCTCCATCTTCGCCCGCATCCTCAGCTTCTTCTGCTGGATAGCTGTGCTCCTCCTCTGGGGCTGCGCCGCCACGGTGTTTGTCAACCCCGCCGAGTGGGGGCGCTACATCGGTGTGGTCGGACTCGGATTCCCCTTCTGCGTAGCCTTCGTTCTCGTGATGTTCTGCCTCAGCGTAGTCTGCTGGAAGCGCACCGCATGGATCTGCGTCGTCGGACTCCTGGGCTGCATAGGCACCATCCGCGACTACTGTCCCGTCAATCTCACCTCCCCCGTGCCTAAAGGCTGCCTCAAGGTGATGACCTACAACACCATGGCGTTCGGCAGTTCCAAGAAAGACGGTCACGACTACGTCATTCCCCGTTATCTCATCACCGCGCGCCCCGACATCGTGTGCATGCAGGAAGCAACCTGCGGGTCCGACGAAATGAAGGACGACATCACACGCATGTTCCGCCGTGGCGGCTATGAATACCAAATAGCCTTCAACGGTCACACCCCCCTCGCCATCGCTTCGCGTTTCCCTATCGTCGACAACCGCCTCATCTGCCACACCGCCTCCAACGCCGTGGCAGTATTCACCGTGCGTACTTCCGCGCGCGACTCCATTCGCGTCATCTGCGCCCACCTGCAGAGCATGGGCCTCACGCCCGAGGACCGTGGCAATTTCCACCAGATGCTCCAGAAGCCCGACGAGGTGGAGGAAGTCAAGGGCAAGCGCACCATCGTAAAAAAGATTGCTAACGCCACCCGAGAGCGCGCCCTCATGGCCGACACCCTTGCCGCTTGGCTCGACGCCCATGCAGGCGAACGCATCATCCTCATGGGCGACTTCAACGACACCCCCGTTTCCTACACCCACCACGTAGTCTGCGACCGCCTCACCGACGCCTACCGCGCCACCGCCAACGGCATAGGCCGCTCCTTCAACCGCGACGGAATCTACGTACGCATCGACAACATCTTCTGTTCCTCCCACTGGAAACCCTACGGCTGCGAAGTGCTCCAAACCGTCCCCTTCTCCGACCACTTCCCCATGGTCTGCTACCTTAAAGAAAAATAGCGTAAGCCCCAAGCCCCCCAAGCCCATCATGCCCATAAGGCCCATCATGCCCATGATGCCCACCAAGCCCACTAATACCAATTAAATCTTAATGCGCAGCGCGCAAAAGCCTCGGCGAGGCCACGCAGAAGCCTCCGTGAGGCCTATTTTTTCGGTACTTACCGAAAAGTAATACCGAAATCGTCGGTCTTTACCGGTTCCCCTACCAATATAAAATTGTGAACCGCGAAAAAAAATTCTTAACTTTGCACCCTGAAAACCAAGGTCAGAGAAGCCTTGTATCCCCTTACTCCTCATTTCCTTTTTCCCGAAAATGAAACTTTCCCCATACCTCTTACCCCTTTGCGCCGCTCTCCTCTCTTTTAATTCATGTATTAAGGACGAGCCGCTCAATGCCGAATGCGACATTCTTAGTGTAGACCCCTCATGGGTGGAAAGCCATAGAGCCATTCTATACGGTACTCCCACTGTGGACAACGTTACCGTCAACATACTCCTTCAAAAGGACGCAGACCGAACCGCACTCGATCCTAAGTTCGCGCTTACCGAAGGCGCTTGGCTCACTGCCATCGATGCCAACGGCAACAACGTGGAAGACGCCAACGGCATGGTACGCAATTTCTCCTCACCCCAAATCTACACGGCCCATTCGCAGGATCGCAATTGGTCAAAGGAATATCGCGTGTCGTTCAACTATCCTTCCGACATCTCTACGCTCAGCTTTGAGCACTACGAGATAGATGCCTCCACCAAGCGCTACCACGTGTGGTACGAGGTGGACGAAAACGACGTCACCAACCCTCGACGTGACTATTGGGCTACCGGCAACCCGGGTTTCGCCTTTACCGGTATGGGCGGAAAAGAACCTAGCCGTTTCCCCACTTGCTGCGACCCCCTCGGCGTCACGGGCAACTGCGTGAAACTCACCACTTGTGCCACAGGCTCCTTCGGTACGACCGTGGGTATGCCCATCGCTGCCGGTTCCATCTTCATCGGTACGTTCGACTCTTCAACGGCAATGAAACGTCCGCGCGAAGCCACCCACTTCGGTCTTCAGCTCGTAAGCGACCGTCCCAACCGCTTGGAAGGTTACTACAAATACACCGAGGGCGAGACCTTTACGGACAAGAACAAGAAAGTTTGTCCCGAACGCCACGACACAGCAGACATCTATGCCGTAGTTTACGAACTCCCCTACGATACCATCAAGAGCGAGAATGGCGACGAGCAGATTGTGGCACGTCTCGATCCGCTCAATGGCGACAACGTGCTCTCGTCCGACCGCATCGTCTACATGGCACGCGTCGACAATCCCGGTACTCCCGCAGATTGGACACACTTCTCTCAGCCCTTCGTGCTCCAGCCCGGAAAGGTTTGGGACGAAGACCGACTCCACCGTAACGGCTACGCCATCACTGTGGTTGCCACCTCCAGCCGCCAGGGTGCCTACTTCGAAGGCGCCGTAGGTTCCACTCTGTGGATTGACGAACTCAGAATCGTTTGGGAGGGAGAATAACCCTTTAACGTTAGTTGCAATGTCGTGCGCTTTTGAAGGCGCTACGCCCGCAAACTTACCCTATATTACATCACAATGAAACGAATATCACTCCTTATACTCTTTCTCTTGTCAATCTTCGGTGCTTCTGCCCAGCGCGAAATCGCGCCGGCGCAGGAGACCAAGGACAACCTCATCAAAGCCGCACTCCGCGGTTGGCACGTGCGCGTGGGCGCCGGACTCTCAGTGGGCGGCTCTTCGCCCCTTCCGCTCCCTGCCGAGATACGCAGCATAGAGAGCTACAACCCCACGCTCTGCTTCTACCTCGAAGGTGCCGTGCAGCGTCAGTTCACACCCCACTGGGGCACGATGATCGGCGTGCGCTTTGAAAACAAGGGAATGAAGACCGATGCCCGCGTGAAGAACTACCACATGGAAGCCGTCAACGACGACGGTACAGGTACGGTGGTAGGCGCTTACACGGGTCGCGTGAAGACGGAGGTCAACAACCGTTACCTCACCTTCCCCGTCCTCGCCACCTATTCCTTCAACGACCGTTGGATGATTAAGGCGGGTCCCTACTTCTCCTACCTCCTCAACGGTTCGTTCTCCGGAAAAGCCTACGACCCCCACGGCAACAACTGCGAAGAGGGCGACAGCTACATCCGCGACCTCGACCCTACGGGCAACAAGACCGACGTGACCTCCGCCTCCTACGACTTCTCCGACGACCTGCGCCGCTTCCAGTGGGGCATCCAGCTCGGCGGCGAATTCAAGGCTTACAAGCACCTCAGCGTCTCTGCCAATCTCTCTTGGGGTCTCAACGGCATCTTCCCCTCCGACTTCCACGCCGTCACCTTCGCCCTCTACCCCATCTACGGCAGCCTCGGCTTCAACTATCTGTTCTAACCGTCACGGACGGTTCTGCGCGGCTTCGCCATCCATGAAGGCGCTAGCGCATGGGGGTCACGTCTCCGACGTGACGCTCTACACGGCCTCACAGAGGCTTTTGCGTGGCTTCGCCTTGCATGCGCCCTCCATGGGGGTGACGTTTTCAAAACGTCACGTTCTACACGACCGTCATGGATGGTTCTGCATGGCTTCGCCTTAAAAACATCATGTAGAGCGCGAGGTTTTGAAAACCTCGCCTCCATAAGCAAACCAACACAAAAACTAAAAGAATAACAAGCATGAAAAAGTATCTCTCTTCTCTTTTCCTTTTTTCTTGCGCCCTCCTCTCCTCCGCTCCTGCCTTTGCGCAGGGCACCTACCAGCTCAAAAACGCAGGATTCGAGGAGTGGGAAGATGTGTCATATAAGAAGATTTCAGGCAAAGAACCCAAATACTGGAACTCCTTTTTGACAGGAACGGGGGGGCTTAAAAGTAGTGCTGCTACCGCGAACCAGTGTAATCAGTCTACTGATGTGCGCTCTGGCTCTTCAAGTACCTATTCAGCTCAGATTATCGACAATGATGTTAAGCTTTGGGGTTCGCATGTAGCTTATGCCAACGGCAACCTCACTACAGGTTGCATCAATATGGGAAGCATGTCGGCATCTTCCGCATCCGGCAACTACAACTACACCGACACCTCCAACGACGACTTCAACCAAAAGTTCACCGGACTTCCCGACGCCATGAACGTGTGGGTGAAGTACCACTCCACCCAAAGCGACTACCGCGCCAAGGCAACGACCATTCTCCACACAGCCGGCTACTATCAGGACCCGTACTATAAACAAAACAACATAGTAACGGCCGTTGCCACCGCCACCGACGAAACCATCCAGCCCAACGACACGTGGACCGAACTCACCGTTCCTTTCACCTACTCGCTGAAAGACGGCACACGTCCCGCTTACGCCCTCGTGTCCTTCTCCACGAACGCCACGCCGGGTACGGGTACAGGTAGCGACTACCTCCTCATTGACGACCTCTCCTACGTATACTACCACACCCTCTCCGCCCTCTCCTACAACGAAAAGAGCATTCTCGCCAATGGCACCACAGCCTACGACCTCAGCGACCAGGAGTACAACGCCTCCAAGCTCTACTACACCAAGAAAGCCGTGGGTGGAACGGTCGAAACGTCCTACGACGAAGCCACAGCCCTGCTCACCATCACCGTGAAGGGCGACAATTACGAGGTGGACAACACCAGCGTGACCATCTACACCATTCAGTTCCTCAAGACCGTAACAATCGGCACAAACCAAACGCTTAGTTGCACCGCCGGTAAGGCAAAGGTCAACTTCAGCCGTTCCTTCAAGCAGGGTTGGAACACCCTCGTGCTCCCCTTCTCTACCACCGCCACCGAACTCGGTGCAAAGGAAGTAGCAACCCTCTCTGCCGGTAACGACAACACCGCAGTGTTCCACGTGAGCGAAGACGGCACCATCAATGCCAACGAACCCTACGTTGTCTACTTCGACGCAGCCAAAGACGCTACCGTCAGTAAGATTGTCACCCTCGCCGCCGCAAGCGACGTGAAGAGCGTGACGCCCGACGGTTCCGCCCTCACTTTCACGGGTAACTATACCGCTGCACGTTCCCTCTATGCCGACGGCGCATCCCTCGGCTACGGTCTCGTCACGGCGAACGGCAAGAGCACCATACGTCCCGCCGCTTCGGGCGCAACGCTCCCCGCCACCTGCGCCTACTTCACCGCCAACACGAGCGGCGCCTCCACCAAGGCGTTCAGCGTAGTCTTCGAAGGTAGCGACGTGACGGGCATCGACAACGCCCTCACCCTCACCGACGGCAAGATCGCTCCCGCTATCTGCGGCGTCTATACCCTCCAGGGCGTAAAGGTCAGCAACGGCACCACGCAAGGTCTCCCCGCCGGCCTCTACATCGTGAACGGAAAGAAGACCATCGTGCGCTAACGAACTATGGAGGCGACGTTTTCAAAACGTCGCGCTCTACACGGCCATTCACTTTAGCACACAAACACAAACAACTAAACGTACATATACCGATGTTCAAAAAAACATATACTACCCCCACGCTGAAGAGCATCACCCTCGCTGCCGACAGCATCATCTGCGCAAGCGGCACCATAGAAATTGATAAAAAAGATCCCTATACAGGTGAGTTCAGCAGCGACACCCACCAGTGGGACAGCTCCAACTGGAGCGAGGGCGACGAAGAATAAACGAATAGAAACGGCATAATAATAGAACAAAACCATGCGGGACCCCATGTGCGGGGTCCCTTTATGGGTAAAAACAACAACCACAAAAAAAGAAGAATGAAAAAGATTTACTTCTTGTTCTCCTTAGGCCTTCTCGCTTCCGCCGCTGCCAACGCGCAGCAGATTGACGGAACGTTCGACGAAGCCTGGGTACACTCTTGTCCTTGGGACAGCCAAAATCTCGACGGCTATCAAAAATTGGGCAGCGAATACGTGGAGCCCGCCGGATGGCAAATCTCCAACGTGAGCGGAATGAATGGCACTGGCGCTACACGCGTAGGCGCTCAAGTTGAAGGCCGCACAGGCTATGCCGTGCAGCTCACCAACACCGCCAATGCTTTCAAAGCAAGTCAGATTGTGCCCGCCTACCTCACCCTCGGCACACCTTGGGCCACGTCCTGGACGAAAAACCTTTTTAAGGATCCCGAAGATGCTGACGGCGGCACTTGGGGTAGCAAGACTTTCAACTACCGTCCCGATGCCATCACGTTCTACTACAAGCGTAGCCACGGTAAAAACTCTCAGCAAAACGCCAGTGTAGTAGCTTACCTCTGGAAAGGCACCTACACGCAGGCAGACGTGCCTGCCAACAACGCTATTGGCTCTACGACAGAACCCGTGAAGGTGACGATGGAAGACCGTGACCGTCAGGTGCTCGGCATAGACATGACCAACTGTTTGGGCGGCGCTACTTCTGCCACTGAAGGTGCTCAGTGCATCGCTAAGGTCAACAGCTCCATCACGGGCGACGCTGCCGACTGGACGCCGTTCACCGCAGAGTTCAACTACACTTCCGACGCTGCTCCCGAAAAGATCAACGTTATCTTCGCTGCCTGCGACTACTTCGCCGACCGCAGCAACCACGTAGCTGGCGACCAACTCGTAGTGGACGACGTGCAACTCGTTTACTACCACACCCTCTCCGCCCTCTCCTACGACGGCACTTCCATCCTTGCCGACGGCACGACCGACTACGACCTCAGCGCTCAGGAGTACAACCCCGAGAAGCTCGCCTACACAAAGAAGGCCAAAGGCGGTTCGGTGGAAACGGCTTACGACGTTGAAACTGCCAAACTCACCATCAGCGTGAAGGGCGACAACTACGACGCCGACAACACCAGCGTGACGGACTACACCCTCCAGTTCAAGAAGGCTGAAGACGCCACCGTCGTTAGCACCAACACCTACGACGAGAAACTCGTGGTAAGCATCAACGGACAGAGCACCGACTCTATCCCCGCTAAGATTGTGGTAGACCACATGAGCGACGGAACCATCAACTTCTCCCTCAAGAACTTCTACCTCCCCGCCGACGAAGAAGATGCTGAACCCATGTATGTGGGCAACATTACCCTCGAGGGCGTGACGGTAGAGCAGGCCGAAGGTTACGAAACCATCGCCACCGACCAGAAAATCACCATCGAAGACGGCACTGACCCCTCCGACGTTGCATGGATAGGTCCGTTCCTCGGAGAGATTCCCGTGAAGCTTTCCGGTAAGCTCAACGACAAGAAACTCTATGTGAACATCGACATCGATATGCAGGAATCGCTCGGACAGACCATCAACGTGGTAGTTGGCAATGAAGGTGACGTCACCGGCATCCACTCTGCCACCGTGGCTCCCGCCTCTACAACCGATGCCATCTACACCCTCAGCGGCGTCCGCGTAAGCAAAGCCACCAAGGGCGTGTACATCATCAACGGAAAGAAGGTCATCAAGTAAGACCCTTCAGACATATACCCCCATAACGCAAAGAAGCATGCCCGCCGCAACGGCGGGCATGCTTCTTTGCGTTATGGGGGCTTTTGAGCGCGTTAGTTTCTCAAAAACTTTTGCTTTTATTTCCTCTTCCAGGCAAGAAATATGGTACGCTTGGATTTACTGTTTAATACATAAGACATGCAATTCGTAAAATATCTTGCAAAATGTACGGCATGTTCTTGGAAGTTCTCTAACTTTGCAAATTGTAAACATAAAAACTAAAGCTATGGCAAAAAGAAACTTTGCCGTTTTGGCAGCATTAGCCTTGTCTTCTATTTTTGGCTTAAATGCGCAAAACGTCAGTCGTGAGCCGTCTGCGAGAAACGTTCTTCTTGAAGACTTTACCGGTTATAAGTGCGGCAACTGCCCCGACGGGCACAAGATTGCCAACACGATAGCCCTCTCCCATCCCACACAGATATATCCCGTATCCATCCACGCAGGCATGTTCGCCTCTCCCGCCGGTGTGGACGCTCCCGACTTCAGAATCGCTGAAGGAACGGAAATCAACGACTACTACAACGTGAACAGTTATCCCTCGGGTCTCGTCAACCGCCGCTACAACAGCGCTGGCGAGAAGGTGCAGGGTCGTAGCCGTTGGACCACCAGCAGCCGCGAACAGGTGACGCAGACCGCCGAAGTTAACGTATGGGCAAAAGCCTCTTACGACCAGAACACCAAAACCATCTCTGCCGATGTGGAACTCTACTACACCGCCGACGTCGCAGACGCTACCTCTGCCCTTTGCGTCAGTCTGCTGCAAAGCAACATCAAAGGTCCGCAGGCCGGTAGCGACCAGGAAGACCTCTACAGTCACAACCACGTGTTGCGTGCCATGTTCACCCCCGTTTGGGGCGACACCATTGCCAGTAGCGCAAAAGGGACGTTCGTGACGAAGCACTACGAATATACCGTACCCGAGGAAATCGAAAATATCGCCACCGACCCGCTCAACTTCGACATCGTAGCCTATGTGCTCAATCCGGAGAAAGAGGTGATGAACGTGGGCGGTTGCAAGGTAGCTTGTCCCGGCATGACGCTCCCCTTGGCAGCCACTCTCGAGTCGTACAAACTCCAGCCCAGTCGCAACTACGGTTTCAACTTCTTTGAGTGTTACCTCGTGAACAACGGCACCGAGCCGCTCACCTCCGCTACCTTCAAGATGACCTTCGACGAAGAAGACGAACAGGAATACACCTGGACCGCTACTGCCGACGATGCCATCAGTTACCGCGATCGTGGTTACGTGTCGTTCCCCGTCAGTCTGCCCGCCTCCGTCGTCAACGGTGGCTGCGACTATACCCTCTCCCTCATTGCTCTTAACGGTCAGGCCTACGCGGGCAACACAGTGAAAGGCTCTTTCGGCGCTATGATAAACGTTAGCGGAGCACTGAAGGCCGTCATCACCACTGACAACCAAGCTGCCGACAACACTTTCCGCCTTCTTGACGCCAACGGCAACGCTGTGGCAGAATACGGACCCTTCACCGACGGCGAAGTGACCACCAACACCGTGACCATCACGTTCCCTGCCGACGGCACTTACTGCCTTGAAGTGGCCGACGCTTGGGGCAACGGCATTCTCTCGCCCCGCGGAAACATTAAAATCTACGATGCAAACGAGAACATCGTGGCTTCCAGCAACGGCATCCTCGACTTTGGCTGGAGAGTATTCTTCCACTACTCCTCTACAGACGGCATCCACAACGCCGTGGTCGACGACGCCCACAGCACTTGCTACGACCTCTTCGGTCGCCGCGTCAACAAACCCGCCAAAGGCCAGCTCTACATCGTGAACGGAAAGAAAACCATCAACACAAAATAACTCCTATAGCTTATGAAAAAGATTTACCTCGCATTCCTTTTGCTCTTCGCCTGCCTCTCGGCATCCGCACAGTGGGGTGGCGAAAACGGAGTTCAGCCCAAGCCCATGGGCACTTCCGACTATGGCACAGAATATGTCATCAGTCCCGACGGCACCATTTGGTACTACTACTACCATCCCGCCAGCACCGTGGAAAACGGCGTGACGAAGTCCGTCTACGAAATGTGCCTCCAGGCCATCAGCAAAGACGGAAAACTCCTCTTCGGCGACTCTGGAAAGGTCATCTCCTCTTACCTCAACTCAAGTTACACGCAGGTTAACCAGTATCTCTACGCCAACAGCGACAACACCGTGACCCTCGTGGTGCGCGACTGCCGCAACTCCACCTCCGACGAACAGTTGAAGTCCTACACCGCCTACCGCATCCGTGAGGACGGCACCCATGTGTGGAACGAAGATGGCGTGAACATCGACGAAGCGCTGACTTACTTTGACAACATGTGCATGAGTTTCTGCGAACTCTCCGACGGCAGTACCGCCTTTGCCTGGTGTCACGACATGAGCGACGGCGGATTTGCCATTGAAGTGCAGAAGCTCTCGAAGGACGGCAAGTGTCAGTACAAACTCAGCGACACGCGCCTCACCAAGAGCAAGGGTTACTACACCTATCCTTATATAGTGCCTTCCGACAATGGTAGCTTCATCATGGTCTACGCTTACAGCAGCCAGTATTATCTTCGTGCCATGAAGTACAACGCCGACGGCACCAAAGCCTGGCCCAGCGAAGTGAAGATCTACGGCGGTGGTTGGGGAAGCGTAGTTGCTTTGCAGAGCCGCATGAAAGTCTATCCCACTGCTGACAATGGCGTGCTCGTGACGTGGAACGACGACCGCGACAACGAGGGCTACTACTCTCCCTATCTTGCTTATATTAAGAGCGATGGTACGTCCGCCTTCACCAACGAGAACGGCAAGCCCGATGTGCGCCTCTCCTACGAAGAACTCAGCGCCTATCCTCCCACCATTGTTTTCAGTAAGGACAATCAGAGCATCTATGCCATCTTCCCCCAGTTCGCACAGAACGCACAGGAGTGGCAGCAAATCAGCATCCAGAAGGTTGACGCCAGCGGACAGCTCGCATACGGCGAAGGCGGCGAACAACTCATGTCGTTGGCTCAGATCACGGTATCGAACGGTAGCGTGCAGCTCGGCGAAGACGGAAAGATCATCTGCTTCTTCCAGCAGTTCTACAACTACCACCACATCGACAATATCTACTCCATCCGCGACGAGAAGACCGGCAAGGCCGTCGACGAGGAAAATCCTCTGGTTTACTTCCGCAACTCGGAACATTACCGCGACGGACTGGAATCGACCTACAGTGCTGCCGACAACACCATCCTTCTCTATTGGAACGATGACGCCGAAAGTTCTGCCGTCGACTCCAAGACCCACTGCAACGTCTTCATCAAGATGACCCCCGACGGCAAGGAAGTGGGTAAGGACGCCTCAGGCATCCACAACGTCGTTAGCACCGAAGCCGACAATGCTCCGTGTTACGACATCACGGGCCGCATCCTTTCCACCCTCAAGAAAGGCGACATCTACATCCAGGGCGGCAAGAAGCACATTGTGGAATAAAGTCTACAACTCATCAATAAATATATAGCCTATGAAGTTCTTTACACTCGCAGTTGCGCTGCTCCTGACAGCTACGGCAGCCACTGCACAGGTTATCGGCGGCTACAAAGCCTCCTTCAAGCAAGACATCTCGCTGAAGGGTGCTACCGTCATCACTTCCGAAGTGGAGCAAGGCAAGCTCTACTTGAGCGATGCTTCCGCCACGAAAACCGTGGAAGGAAAAGCATTCCCCATCGGATTTGAATTTCCCTTCAACGGTCAGACGTTCTCCTATTTCGGCGTGTCGGCACAGGGTCTCATCAAACTTTCCGCTACGGAAAGCGCCACGATGACCATTGACGACAACTTCCTCACCGCCAAAGGAGACGCCAGCAGCAACGACATCTTCTCCTACGACCGTTGCGCAGCTTCCTACGCTGCCGGCAACGAAGAAGGTTTCGAGCCCACTTCCATCAGCTACAAGAGCGACGGCGACGAACTCGTGGTGGAATGGAAAAACCTTGGTGTGAACACCTCTACGTGGAAGTCGGCCCTCATTGGCACCTACACGCTGCAGATTCATCTCCACAAGGACGGCACCATCCAGTATAAGTACGCCGGACTGAGCGACCTCACCTCCAACAAAGCCGGTCGCGTCTATCTTGGCATTCGCGGTGGCGACGGTGAATATCTCCTTTGGGACGGTTTTGCCGCAGAGAATTCTTACTACAGCGACACCAAGGACTTCAAGCTCTCTCCCGTTGTGGACGGACACACCATTACGCTCAACACACCGGACGAAACCGTTACGCCCGAAGCCCAGCCCACCAATCTCCAGGCTAAGTTCTCTTACAAAGGTTCCATCTCGCTCGACGTGGACTTTGACGCCGCCAAGAACGTTGACAAGTATCTCGTAACCCTTTCAAAGGGTGCTCCTACTGAAGCTCCCGTCGACGGTAAGACTTACGCTACGAACGACAGCATCGGCAATGCCATTGTGCTCTCTGCCGAGGCTTATAAAGGAACCAAATTCTATTCGTGCGACTTCTTCGAGTACAACACGAGCTACACCATCACCGTCTATGGTTTCAACAGCTTCGGTACGGGCGGCACGAAGTACAACACCGTCAATCCGCTGCAGGGCGAGTTCTACACCGCTCCTAAAGCTCCGGGTGCTATGAAGGTGCTTTCCGCTACAAAGGACGCCCTTAAGCTCTCCGTAGCCGGCAACGCTGAAGACGACAAGATTATGGTGGTCTACAACGACTCCGTGTTCAATCCCGAAAACTGGGGTAACCGTGCTTATGCCGGTGTGCCCGACGCAAGCCTTAAGGCTGGTGACTACCTCACTTACGACGCTGTGAAGTACGAATATAACGAAGAGAAGGGCGACAACGACACCATCTACGTTCACGACACCATGGCTGGTCGCGTGGCTTACTTCGGTAAGGCTGGCGACTTTGAACTCAAGGACCTTGACGCCTCACGTTCGTACTACTTCATTGCTTACAGCTACAACGAAAAGAGCGGCAAGTTCTCACAGGACAACGACACCACGCAGCTTTGGACTTCCACCCACATCACCGTTCCTTACGAAATGAACCTCAGCGGTGCTCCTGACCGCCAGATGCCCGGTGGATGGATTGCCGCTCCCGGCGAGTACAACCTGGGCTTCAACGTGCTCACTCTTGATGCTCGCGAAATGTCGAGTCAGACGGAAGGCAACCGCGTAATCTTCTGCCAGAACCTCGACAATTCGACGACTTACACGCTCACTTCGCCCGTCATCGAACTCACTAAGGCCAACACCATCTCCCTCGATTGGCACATTCACATGATGGGTGGCTTCTCCTGGATGCAGTCGGCTGCCGTTTATGAAGAATGGGACGAGGGCGACGTGCTCAGTTTCGTACTCTACGTAGACGGACAGAAGGTGGAACTCAAGAAGATTACTTCCGACAACCAGCCCGCCGACGAAACAGAGAACGACTGGCACACCGAAAGCTTCGACCTCAGCGCTTATGCCGGCAAGGACGTTCAGTTCGGCATTGAATGGCTCGGCGCCAACAACGCTACGCTCCGCCTCGGTGTAGAAAACATCAAGGTGACCGAGGGCAATGTAGACGCCATCACCGAAGTGGCCGACGACGATGCTTCTGCAGCCGTAAAGACCTACAACCTCAAAGGTCAGCGCGTGAACGACAACGCTCGCGGCGTGCTCATCAAAGGTAGCCAGAAGACCATCGTGCGCTAAGCACGGTTCACTAAACACATAAGGGTGGTTCTATAAATTACCACCGCATAATGTACAAATTCGACCATATGGCGTTTTGTCATCTTTCGGGCTCTTTTTTGCCCCTTTTGCTTGTTCGCTCAGTCGCATAGCCCGCTATGCTCCTTCGTTCACAAACAAAAGGGACGAAAAATAGC
>CAVKJJ010000022.1:0-39139 GCA_963656685.1 bacterium
TTGTGAAGCGCGAACTTGGCATGTCGCCAAGGGAATACAGGGCGAAAGGTTGAGGAAATAAGGACCCACCTTTAACAAGTCTTCTTGTGCTTCGTCGTCATCACCCAGCAAAACACGTTACCTTGGGTTAAGGTTCAAAATCAATCTCTTTTTAGCAGCATTAAAAAAGCCGGACAAACCTTGATGGTTTGTCCGGCTTCTGTGTTGATAAACAACCAACAGTTGCTTAATCTTCTTTCAAGTGACGAACTATTCCGTGTTTTGCTTCTTTGATGAAGTCGAGAATTTGCTGAATCTCCTCGCTCATAGGAATTTGTTCGGGAATCTTTATTACTGCATCTTCAAGGCTGAAGTTACCGGTATAGATGATGCGATAGGTGTTGGCGATGTGGCGAAGAATGCGCTCGCTGGTGTTTACGTGCTTAAGCACTACAGTGTTCACACCGTGGTAAGCAGCGGGATTTCCACCGAGCACAACAAAGGGAGGCACATCTTTCTGTACGCGGCATCCGCTTTGTACAAGAGAATAGCGGCCTACACGCACGTGTTGCTGTACGACTACGCCGTTGCTCTGAATGGAACAGTCATGAATTTCACTTTCACCAGCAAGGCAAACGCCGATGCCGACGACACAGCGATTGTGGACGTGCACATCGTGGCAGATATGCACACGGTCCATAATAAAGTTCTCGTCACCGATCACGGTTGACTTGTCGGGATAGGTACTTCCTGCGATGACAACGTTTTCACGGATGTGATTGTTGTTGCCAATGGTAACCTTTGTCGGGGTACCTTCGACGTAGTGAAAATCCTGAGGTGTTGCACCTATTACGGCATTCTGGTAAACGGTGTTTCCGCTGCCCATTGTCACGCCGTTGAGTATACTTGCATGAGCCTTGATGACACAGTCGTCACCAATGGTTACGTCGCCTTCAATGTAGGCAAAAGGTCCTACTTCTACATTCTTACCAAGCTTTGCAGCTGGATCTACATATGCTAATGGACTGATCATGGATTTGAATTTTAAAGGTTCGTCATTTGGTTTATGTGGTGTAAAGATAAACAAATCATTTTTAATTTGGCATCTTCATCCAACAAAAACTCAAATGACGAACCCTTGTGGTTAGTTTTGTGATGTGGTTTGCGTTTCACGTCCTCCACCAAGAGCCTGGTAGAGGGTGATGGCAGCCTGTACCTTGTCGAACTTGTCGGAGATGAGCGTGAGCTGTGCCTGGATAAGGCTCTGCTGCGCGGTCAAGGTCTCAAGATAAGTCGTTCCGGTGCTGTACTGGAAGAGCTGCTGCGTGCTTTCGAGTGCGGTGGTAAGTTCTGCCACTTGCTTCTTGCAAGCTTCTTCCTGCTGCGCAGCTTCCTGGTACTGTGCGAGGGCATTGCTTACTTCCCTGCCGGCATCGAGAAGAGTCTGCTGGAAGGTGTTCTGCGCAGCCTCATACTGGAGCTGTGACACTTTGAGATTAGCTCTCAGGCTTCCGTTGGCAAAGAGCGGCTGAGTGATGCTTCCCACGAGTGTGGCAAGAATCTTTCCAGGATTGATAATGGCGCCTGCGTTGTTAGTCCAACTTCCCTGAGCCGTAATGTTGAGCGCGGGATAAAACTTCGACTTAGCGATGTTCACTCCGTAGAAGGCTGTGGCAATCTGCATTTCTGCTGCGTGCACGTCGGGACGGTTGGCAAGGAGCTGAACAGGCACGCCCGTTGAGTACGTACTGGGGAAAGCGTCAGCGTTGAAAGCACCGCGGCTAATGGGATGAGGCGCTTCGCAGAGCAAAGAGCAAAGCGAGTTCTCAGCCTGTGTGATGCTGTTTTTCAACGTCGGTACGGTAGCTTGCAAGTTATAGTAGTTTGCCTTAGCCTGGGAAACGGCAGCCTGAGTAGTCATGCCACCCGTCTTCATCAGTTCCATGGCGCGTACGTTCTCAGCCCACAGCGTGATGGTTTCCTGCGTTGTCTTGAGTTGCTCGTCGAGCATCTGTAGCGTGTAGTAGAGGTTTGCTACGTTGGCAATGATGCTGGTGCGGATGGACTGCTTGCTTGCTTTGGTCAGTTCGAGGTTAGCTTCGTACTGCTTACGCGTGTTGCGAATGCTACCCATATTGCCGAGCTGCCAACTTGCTGCGATGGGGAAAGCGTAGGTCTTGCTGGCCTTCTGGAAGTCCCAGCTTGAGAGAGTTCCCTGCGGAGAGAAGGAAAGGCTGGGTAAATAGGCCAAACGCTGAATCTTCAGCATTGCTTCAATCTGCTGGATGCTGAGGTCAGCGTTGCGCAGATTGGTATTGTTGGCCAAAGCCTTGCGGATGAGCGTCTGCAGCTGCGGGTCGGTGAACACTTCTTCCCAAGGCGTGTTGCCGTAGTTCGTAGTGTCGGCTGCTACCACAGAATAGGTGGAGGTTGTGTCGCGGTAGAGACTGTCGATGCCGCTAGTTAGCGTGGCGGGACGCTCGTAGTTCTTGTAGAGCGAGCAACTGGCGAGCATGGCGGAACAACCTATGATGATGAGAAATTTCTTCATGTCTTCTGTTTTGGAAATGGCCTTCCCTTGCCATGAGCAAGTTCTGTTGTAGAACTTGTCATGACTTTGGGATGTGGACCGATTCACTATTATTTGGAGTACTGTTCAATGTCGGATGCAGCTTCGCTATTGTCTTCGATATCTTCCCAAGTGAGCGGCTTAACCTTTTCCTGGAGATACTGGAACACTACGAAGAGTACGGGCACGACGAACAACTGGAAAATCATACCGATGAGCATACCACCGATTGCAGTCGTACCGAGTGAGCGGTTGGCGTTTGCACCAACACCGAAGGAGAACATCAAGGGGAGCAGACCGATGATCATAGCGAGGGAGGTCATGAGGATAGGACGGAGACGTGCACCAGAACCGAGCACGGCGGCCCATGAGATGCTCATGCCCATCTTGCGACGGTCAAGGGCGAACTCTACGATAAGGATGGCGTTCTTTGCGAGAAGACCCATCAACATGATGAGTGCAATCTGCACGTAGATGTTGTTAGCCGCTTCGCTAAATATCGGCAGCACGTTGTTGATGGCGCCGATGCCTTGTATGAAGATGAACGAGCCGGCAAGACCGAAGGGTACGGAGAGCAACACGGCGAAGGGAAGGAGGTAGCTTTCGTACTGTGCGGAGAGGAGAAGGTAGATAAACACGAAGCAGAGCACGAAGACGATGGCCGTTGTGCTGCCTGAGCTTTGCTGCTCTTCACGCGTCTGTCCGGAGAACTCGTAGGAGTAGCCAGTGGGCAAGTTGCTCTGTGCCACTTCTTCAATGGCCTTAATAGCCTGACCTGAGGTATAGCCGCTTGCAGGGTTACCGTTGACAGCCATAGAGGTGTACATGTTGAAGCGGTTGATGTTGTCGGGACCCTTGGCCGGCTTGATGCTCATGAACTCTGTGATGGGAGCCATTTCGTTGCCGTTGCGCACCTTAATCTTGTAAAGACTTTCGTAGTTGGCGCGCTGAGCCTGTTCGCCCTGAATCATCACACGATAGATCTTACCGAAACGGTTGAAGTTGGAGGCGTAGAGACCACCATAGTAACCTTGCAGTGTAGAGAGGATGGTGCTGGGCGAAATGCCGGCACGCTTACACTTGGCAGCGTCGATGTCTATCATGTATTCGGGGAAGGTCGGGCTGAAGGTAGTCTGTGCAGACTCGATTTCAGGACGTTTCTCGAGTTCGGCGATGAAGGACTTGGCCACATCGTAGAACTTGTCGAGGTCGCCACCCGTACGGTCCTGCAAGTTGAGCGTAAAGCCGTTCGTTGCACCGTAACCGGTAATCATAGGCGGCTGGAAGAACAGCACCTGTGCGTCCTTGAAGACGTCGCGTGAGCGGAGGTAGAGGTTGGCGAAGACCACAGTGGAACTTTCCTTCATGGAACGTTCGTCCCAGTCCTTCAACTTGATGATGAACGAACCGTAAGAAGGTCCTTGACCACCGATGAAGGAGTAACCGGACACGATGGTACTCGTTTCTACTGCAGGACAAGAGCGTACGAGGCTGTCGACCTTGTCGAGGTATGCTTCGGTGCGGTCCTGCGAGGTGCCAGGAGGCATGGTTACGACACCCATGATGGTACCCGTATCTTCGCTGGGC
Source organism: bacterium (assembly GCA_963656685.1). Taxonomy (GTDB): domain Bacteria; phylum Bacteroidota; class Bacteroidia; order Bacteroidales; family Bacteroidaceae; genus Alloprevotella. Next base: position 4,136 of record CAVKJJ010000022.1, read on the forward strand.
ACCATGGCCGTCGGGGTGATGTTCATGAGCCAAACGAGAAGGGCGATACTTGCTGCTACGAGGCCGAGAGAGAGATACGGATGCTGGATGAAGCGGAGCACGTTCTTCTTGTACGACTTGAGCATGCGTTCGAAGGAGCGTTCAAAGGCATTCTGGAATTTCTTCGTGGTAAGACCGATAAATGCTAATACAGCAATGACGGTCATGGGGATGGAAAGCCAAAGGTTGGAGTAGTTGAATGCTCCGAAGATAAGTCCGAGAATTGCCACGACAACAAGAATCAACGTGATGGACGGGTGGAGGATGCGACCAATTGATTCTGCGTAGCGCTGGTACATGGTCTGTCCGGCAGCTTTGTAGGCAGTGCCCATGCGCTGACCGAGCGATTCATGTTCTTCACCTTCTTTCTTATGCGGCTTCAGCAAGATGGCGCAAAGTGCGGGCGAAAGGGTAAGTGCGTTCAGTGCGGAGAAACCGATGGCGATGGCCATGGTGAGACCGAACTGGCGGTAGAAGATACCTGACGTACCTGACATGAAGCTTACGGGGATGAACACGGCCATCATGACGAGCGTAATGGAAACGAGTGCGCCGCCGAGTTCGCGCATGGCATCAATAGAAGCCTTGCGTGCCGAGGTGTAACCTTGGTCAAGCTTTGCGTGCACACCTTCCACCACCACTATGGCGTCGTCGACCACAATGGCAATAGCTAGCACCATAGCCGAGAGCGTAAGGAGGTTGATGGAGAATCCGATGACGTAGAGCACGAAGAACGTACCGATCAATGCCACAGGGATGGCGATGGCCGGAATGATGGTGCTTCGCATATCCTGAAGGAAGATGTACACCACGATGAACACGAGGATGAACGCTTCGATAAGCGTCTTGATTACTTCGTGGATGGAGGCGAAGAGGAAGTCGTTGACGTTCTGAGCTACGGTAATCTTAAGTCCGGTGGGAAGATCGCTTTCGGAGTCCTTAAGGAGTTTTTCTACGTCCTGCACAATCTGCGTAGCGTTCGTACCAGCCATCTGCATCACCATACAGGTCACGGACTTGTTACCGTTCACCTTACCGGAGAAGGAGTAGGAAGTACGACCGAGTTCTACGCGTGCCACGTCCTTGAGACGAATGAGCGTACCATCTGTGTTGGCCTTGATGACCATGTCCTCAAATTCGGAAGCTTCCGTGAGGCGGCCTTTGTAGCGGAGGGTGTACTGGAAGGTCTGGTTTTCGCGTTCACCGATGTTACCCGGTGCAGCTTCGATGTTCTGCTCTGCGAGGACGGCGCTGATGTCGGAAGGCATGAGGTGGTACTCTGCCATCTTTTCGGGGTTGAGCCAAATACGCATGGAGTAGTCGGCACCCATCACCATGGCGTCACCCACACCCTTTACACGCTGTACCTGGGGGATGATGTTGATCTTCGCGTAGTTTTCAATGAATGCGGGAGAGTACTTACCGCTTTCGTCGGAGATGGAGAAGATAAGGAGCATGGAGCTCTGACGCTTCTGCGTAACGACGCCGACTTGGGTAACTTCGGAAGGAAGAAGACCTTGTGCCTTAGACACGCGGTTCTGCACGTTCACGGCAGCCATATCGGGGTCGGTACCCATCTTAAAGGTGATGCTGACGGTTGCAGAACCTGTATTGGTGGCGGTGGAGGTCATGTAGTCCATGTTTTCCACACCGTTGATTTGCTCTTCGAGCGGAGCAATGACGGAGTTGAGCACGGTCTGTGCGTTTGCACCCGTATAGGTCGTGCTGACCTGTACGGTAGGCGGTGCAATGTCAGGGTATTGGGCAATTGGCAGCGAGGTCAAACCCAAGACACCCAAGATGACAATCAATATAGAAATCACGGTGGAGAGCACCGGTCTATTGATGAATCTATCTAATGTCATAGTCTTTTATGTGGTTTTTGTCTTATGTGATGCTACGGGACATGGCTTGTGAGCGTAGTCTACGTTGCTTGTGCTTGGGTTGTGCTTATTTCTCGCCGGGCATCTTGCCGTCCTTGAGAGCCTGCTGTTCTTTCTTCTGGTTGGCAGCAGCCTGAGCGGGGGTGATGGGGTTGATCTTCTGACCGTTCTTGAGCTGGTTGACGCCGTCAACGACGATGCGTTCGCCGGCCTTAAGTCCGCTCGTAACGACGAAGGTCTGTCCGTCGTTCTGCGTGAGTACTTCGATTTCGCGAGTTGCAACGGTCTTGTCAGCGTTCACTACGTAAACGAACTTCTTGTCCTGCACGTCGAAGGTAGCCTTCTGGGGAACGAGAATAGCATCGGTTGAGTGAGTGGGGATGAGAATGGAACCCGTACCGCCGGAGCGGAGCACGTGGCTAGCGTTTTCGAAGGTGGCGCGCATCTGTACGGAACCGGTGGTCTGGTCAATCACGCCGCTCACGGTGCTGATGGTACCGTTCTGGCTGTAGGTGCTTCCGTCGGCGAGGACGAGGCTTACAGAAGGCATATTCTTAATGGCTGCGTTGACATCACCGCTTTCGCGTGTGAGGGCAAGGAGCTGCTTCTCGGTCATGGAGAAGTAGACGTACATCTTCTGGATGTTGGAAACGGTTGTGAGGGGCTCTGCAGAGGAAGCGCTCACGAGGCTACCCACACGGTAGGGGATGGTACCTACCACACCGTCGGCGGGGCTGCTCACCGTGCACCAACGGAGGTTGTCCTGTGCGCTTTGGAGATTAGCCTGTGCCGAAGCGAGCTGTGCTTCGTAGGAGGCGAGGGTGTTTTCGGCCATCTGAAGGTCGTAGCTAGAGATGATGTTCTGCTTGAAGAGCATGCGCTTGTTCTCAACGGTGAGCTTCTGCGTGGCGATGTTTGCGCGGCAAACCTTGATTTGTGCCTGTGCCGCCTTTACTGCTGCGCTGTACTGCTCGGAGTCGATGAGGAAAAGGGGCTGTCCTTTGCGCACTGTTGCGCCTTCGTCAACCAAGAGCTTTACGAGGTAGCCCGAAACTTTCGGACGGATTTCGATGTCCTGCATACCCTTGATGGTGGCGGGGTATGAAGTCTGGAGCTCAGTCTCTGTGGGTTGAAGGGTTACTACTGCGAAGTCGGAGCTGGCTTCGCCCATGTTGTTCGATTTGCTTCCGCAGCTTGTAAGCAACAAGCCGGTCAGCACCCATAAAGCGATTTTCTTCATGTGATGTGGATTAGTGTATATTTTGTTGTTTGTATTCTAAAAGTGGAACGTGTGCCGAGCGGTTCTCTTGCGGAACACATGTGCGCACACGTGCAAAAAGACTGTGCAAAGTTACGGCAAAAAACTTTGCGCAGTATTGTAGTTTTCATTCTTATTCCTCCTAATTATGTATTTTTAGGATGAAAGTTCGATGAAAGTTAGCTTTTGTTGGATGAACATTACAATCAGCGTCTTGAGACGAGTGCTTCTTGCGTGATTTTGAGGCGGGAATGTGAGGTTAGAAATAAAAAGTTTCCTCCGCAAAGTGCAGGTTCGCACACTTTGCGGAGGAGGGAGGAATAATAAAGTTCTGTTGATTGCTACGCTATTTATTTGTCCTTGAAAAAAGCGATTTGCAACAAGACTTTCACGCCACGAAAAGTAGTGATTGTTGCTACAAGATAAAGACAAAGAACCAAAGCGTTAAGGTCCTCAAAGATTACGGACACAAGAAATCCGTAGAAGAACCAGATTGCAACAAATGCGAGCACGAGGATGCTATAGTAAAGGTATTTCATGTCTATTTGAGCGTTATGCCGTTGAGTATTTCTTCGTAATAAGTATAGTCACCATCATAAGCAAGGCATAGAAATGGATTGAGCAAAAGCGCAACTTAGGCAAGCGTTCTTTCCACATATGGTTGGGAAAAGATTACACTCCATGCACTCTTACCGTCTTTCCTCAAACAAAGAAGGAGACTAAAGACGATGGATGCGCCAACGCTTGCCGTCAGAGTTTGAGCTGCGGCTTCGGGACAAAGCAGAGCGCTAGCAACGCATTGCACGATGTGCATGAGAAAGAAGAAATAGACTGCGCTTTTGTGTTGCTTTATTATTACGAGGATAAGAGCCGCAAGCGTTAAAACTGCGAGCAAGATGGAAAGGTAGCCGTATGTGGGATTATACAGAGATATGAGAATCCCCTTAAAGACGGCCCTTGCAACAGAAATGACTCCCAATACCATAACTATGTATAGGAATGAGTTGAGGTTCTGAGTTCTTTTGTTGAGTTTTGCAGGAAAGAGTACCATAAGCGTAGTTGATTTAGTTAAACATTTCTGCAAAACTATGCATTACCTTTTGCATGTTATCTTTATGTGCGTCTGCAAGCCTTGCAGAGCGTAATATGAGGGCGTAGCGTATGGAGGTCACGTCTCTGACGTGACGTTCTACACGTCAATGTAAGCAAGGGTTATGCAAGGCAATAGAGGCAAGTGTATGTAGCCGTGTAGAGCGTCACGTCAGAGACGTGACCCCCCATGCGTTGCACCTTCATGCCTTGCACCCGCTCAATCCCAAAGGATGAGTTCGCGAGGAAGCGCTATTTTCTTGGCTTCGCCGCGCTGACCGTTGATGGTGTAGTGTTCGGCGAGGGAGGGACGCATTTCGCGACAGAAGGCTTCGCGAATTCGGGCGCACTTTTCGTTGATGGAGTTGTCGAACGGGTCGGTAAGTCTACTGATGCTTTCTTCTTCGGCGGCGGAAAGGGCAGAACGGCGGAGTTCGGCATAGATGTTACGCAGTTCGGTGCGATAGTCGGAAAGGTGCTTGAAGAGGATTCCTTCGGGATGGGACACGAAGAGCAGGAACACGGCTTTTACTAGCGGCGTCATGCGTATCTCAACATTGCCGTAGTCTGTGAGCCACAGTCGGTAATCGCCATCGATGCGTAGCTGACTGAGCGCCTCTTCTTGATGAAATAGCGAATTGATGAGCGCTGCGGAAAGGCCGTTGTAGCGGAGTTTCTCTATTCGCTCTTGAACTTCTTCAATAAGTTTTTGCGACTCAGCGTCGAATAGCTGGTCGGCATCGGGTTGAGTGTTGTTGTGTTGATTCCTTCTAAGACTGCAACGTTTGCCTACATCAGTACTTTTTGCAATACTTTTTGTGGTGAGCCGGGCTATGTCTTCAGCCAAGTCGGCGAATATCTGCAAGAGTTCTTGGTCCGTCTGAGCTTTCCAAGCGTCGAGTGTGAGGCCGTAGCAAGCATCCACGCTTTCTTCGATGAAGAAAAGCAGCGTCGGGGGCACTTCCTGCATGTTACGAGGATTGGCAAGGTGCGAAAGTGCCCAGTCGCTTTGAATCGCAGTAGCAGCCGTGCCGTTTGCATAGGGTGCGTAAAAGGCGCGGTTGTCTTCAATCTGCTTACAAAGTGAGGGGATATGATTGAAGGTGAGATTACAACAGGAGAAGGTGTTCTGAAGCGAACCGAGGTGCGCGGTAATGAAGGCCTCTATTCGTTCATCGGGCTTTCCTGATACATAGACCACTTGGTTGCACGTGGAAGGAAAGGGAAGGGTTTTCAGCTGTAGTTTTAAGAGCATGGCATTTTCGGATTTTGAGGACACATATCAAATTGTGGCGCTCCTGTCCATACAAGAGCGCCACAATTCTGAACTCGTTTTTATAAAAGAGTATTTAGTAATGCATAAAAACATAGCGAAGGCGGTTTTTAGGAAATCGCCCACTAGCGTGCATCAATACACGAGGCGTACGTTGTCGAGCCAGAGGGTGTTGCCCACGCTACCGATGTATGCGCCGCCGTGGCTGGAGTCGAACTGTAGCACGAGGTGGGTGGGAACGTCGCTGGCCGAGCCCCATCCTACTTCCTTGACGGGAACCATCTGGCCCTTGGAGTTCTTGGCGTACTTCGTAAGGTCGCCAGAGGTGAGGGCCCAAGCTGAGCTATAGTACGACTGCTTGCGGATGTCGCCATACTGGATAGTGAAACTTTGATTGTTCTTCCAGTCGGTGTTGCTACCGAAGCGGTGAACCATGGTACCTACGCGCTTGGCGTAGATGTTACCCTTGGCGTCTTCCCAACGCTTCTGGAGGTAGAGAATGCAGTCGGGGTAGTCCTTTCCGGCTACGGTCGACGCACCGCCAAAGCCAGTCTGCTTGATGCGGTTGGCTTCGCCGGAGAGGTGTACCTTATAGTCGAACATGATGGCTTTGGGACGCTTGGTGAATCGGATACCAGCGTTGAGCTTGGCCATGGGGTTCTTCGTGTCGGTGATAGGTTCTTGGGTCTGTCCGAGGTAGATGGAGCCAGCAGCAAGCACTTTGACATTGATGATGCCGAGCACTTTACACTCTTCGAGGTGGGTGACGAGTTTGGCGCAGTAGCCGTGGCCAGCGCGTGCTTCGCGGTATACGCTGACGTTGGTCTTGGTAATGCCGGACACTTTGGCCATGACGTTAGAAGTGGCCCAGGGCGAACCGCCGGAACCGTGGTAGGCGTTGTTGTTGTTCCAAGTGCCGTTGGGGGCAATGCAGTAGAGTGTTTTGGTGTCGCCGCCTATCACGCCGCTTTCCTTAACCTTGCGGACGAGCCACTGGTCGAAGTTGCCGTAACGGATGTACTGCGTGCTACCGCCGTCGTTGTCTTCTGCCTGAAGATATTCGGGCGAATAGGGGATGGCTTTCATAGGTGCCAGGCTGAGCATGGCTCCCATGAGTGAGAGTGATATGGTCTTGAAGTTCATAATCGTGTTGGTGTGGACTTGAGGACGATTTTCTTGTGTCGCGAACAAATCCCTGAGGGTTAGAATGCCTCGTTGATGTTGAAAATGAATCCGCCACCGTTGCGGGTGAATCCGTAGTCGATGCGGATGTTTATGCGTTTCTTGAATTCCCATCTGTAGCCTACGCCGGCGTTGGGGAGTGTGCGGCGCCAGGCTATGTGGTCGAAGTCGGGGAACACGTTGGCCATGCCCACCCATGCTGCCACGCCGTTGCGGCCTTTGATGTGCTGACGGAGTTCCACCTGACCTTCCATGAGGTTTTTGTCGCGATAACGGCCCTCGTAGTAGCCGCGCATGCGGTCGTTGGTGCCTACTTCGGCAAGGAGGCACCAAGGGGTGTGTCCGTAGTTGAACATGGTGTGGAGTTCGCCGGCTATGATGGCGCCTTTCCATGCCTTGCGGTAGGCGGAGAGGGTGACTTCGGTGGAAGAGAAGTTGTAGTTGCCGTTGCCAAAGCAGCGGGGAGTGAACGTCTGGTCTACCTGCAGGAACATGCCGCGCGAGGCGTTGAGCATGAAGTCGCGTGTGTCGTAAGTAAAGGAGAGACCGGCGGTGTAGGCACGTATGGTCTTGTCCTGTCCTTCCCAGAGATGGAGCGACTTTTCGTCCACGCTGCGTGCTGCGATGAGTCGGTAGTTGACGAAGGGACCGAAGTAAGTGTTCGGCGCAAGGCGAAACATGAAGCGCGCCATTGCGTTGATGCGATTGCGGCGGTAGTCGGTCTCGTTTGCGTCGTGGTCGGCCATGTTATAACCCAAGCCCCAAAAACGGGTGCTGAAGGTAGAGAGGTTCAGCTTGTAGTCGAGGCGATAGCGGTCGTGGGGGAAGATGTGGTTACCGCGCAGACCGATGAGGAAGAAGCCTGCGGTGGTCATGTTAGAGTAGACGGCTGCGTTGGAACGAGCAAGGGTGGAGTCGGAACGGTCGGTCGAATAGGTGGCTGTGCCGAGCAGTCCGAGGCCGAGGCCTGTGGTACCGGAATAGTTCGGTCCGGGAATGAAGCCAAAGTCAATCTTTTTGCTCGGACTCTGCTTGTTGGAGTTGCGAAAATAGTCGCCGAGTTTTTTCCACACACCGCGTTTCTCTTTTTGCGCGGTAAGTGCAAGCGTATCGGTCTCCTCCCCCATTCCAACGGAGTCGGTCTGGGTTTGAGCTGCGGTGCACGTACACGTATCGGCATAGGTATGCACGGGTGCCACGCAAAGCATGAGCAATGCGAGTAACGCGGAGCGCAGATATGTGGTTGCGTAAATTTTCATGTCGTTTTAGGTCGCAAAGTTAAGTAATCCCTTTTGAAAGGACGACGTAAAGGGACCTCATATCGCTACTTTCGCATTTTTTTAGTGACGTGAGGCGCTTGCTGCGAATTGCATTTTGCATTATGCTTATGAAAAGTACGCACACACGCGCACACGCGTACACAGAAGTTTGTGCAAACAACCTTCAGCCTTCAGCCGCTCTCTGCACCGTTGGCTGAAGGCTGAAGGTTGTTTGCATAAACTTTGGTGTATGGGTACAAACGCGGATATAGGAGTGTATTCCGCCGAAATTGTCAAAAGAAACAAATTTTGGCCTACTAGGCCAACGCGTTGGCCTAGTAGCAAATTTAAATTTGCTGCCTTGGATTTTTTACGGCATAGGTATGAAGTTGTAAGGACAAGGCATTGCAAGAGAGTGTGTGAATGATTGCAAAAAACTTTCTACGAGCTCAACGTGTTGAGCTTGTAGATAATTTAAATTTGCTGCCCTAAAGTTTTTCGGGGTTGCGCATGGAGGTGACGTTTTCAAAACGTCACGCTCTACACGGCTATCACGCTTTACAAAGCGCAGCACGCAAAAGCCTCCGTGAGGCCACATTTGCACATTTGCATCATTGCACATTATCCTCACTCCGTGCCTTAATGCACGGCCACGAAGGCGCCAAAAAAATTTTCACTGTGGAAAGTTTGCACATTCATCCGTTGTACCCTATTTTTGCATTATTGAACAGAAAACACTGTTATGCTGTTGCTTCTGGTTTTAACACGCCAGCCATAAGCATATAGGCATCGTTCCGACAATTCAACGCTCCTAAACCTTACGACCTATGAACAACCTCCCACTCTTTAGCACACGCCATCTGTTGGTCCTCATGCTTTGCTGCACACCTTTCTGCGCCACGGCAAAAGTCAAGGACCTCTTGCCCAAACCCCATAAAGTAGAAATCGCAGAAGGCGAAAAACCTTTTGCCTTAGGTCGCACCGTAGCACTGGACGACGAAACGCGAAATGCTTCGCTACAACGTTTTCTCAACGAGACGCACTGCACCACAAGCGCCAATGCCACAGCACGCATCAGCGTGGAGCTCGTTTCGGAAATCCCCGACACTTACGACTACGAACTGGCTTCGTTTCCCAACGAAAGCTACACGCTGTCTGTCACCGCCGACGTCATAAAAATATGTGCCGTCACGCCCACCGGCGTTACACGCGCTGCACAAACCTTGATGCAACTGGCTGAAGGTTACGACGCGGAAGGTGAGACGCCGCAGATTGAAGCACTGACGCTGACGGACTACCCCGCCTTTAAGCTCCGCGGCTGGATGCAGGACGTGGGCCGTTCCTTCCTCTCTATCGACGAACTGAAAAAGGAAATAGACCTTTATTCCCGCTTCAAGGTGAACGTGTTTCACTGGCACCTCACGGAGAAGCTCGCCTGGCGCTTCGAGGTGAAAAAATATCCGGCTTTGACGGAAAGTAAAAACATGGTGCGTTACCCCGGACAGTATTACACGCAAGCGCAGTGCACCGAACTCGAAGCTTACGCCGCAGAGCGTGGTGTGACGGTCATCCCCGAAATAGACATGCCGGGCCACAGCACCGTGTTTACCACGGCCATGGGCTTCGACATGCAGAGCACACAGGGACGCGCCGCATTGAAAGACATTCTCGACGAAGTGGCCGCGACCTTTCCCCTTGCCCCTTACATCCATATAGGCGGCGACGAGGTGGCTTTGCAGAATGGCTTTCTCGAAGAAATGGCAAGCTACGTGCGCACCACGCTGAAGCGGAAAGTGGTGGTATGGAACCCACTGCAAAACAAAAGCGTGACTTCCACCATGGCGGACATGACGCAGATGTGGAGCACTGCAGGAAAGAAAATCACGGGGATGCCCAACATTGATTGCCGATACAATTACATCAACCACTTTGACGTCTATGCCGACCTCGTGGGCATTTACAAAAGCAACATCTACTATGCCGACAAAGGTTCGTCTGAGATAGCTGGTTCCATCTCTGCTGCTTGGAACGACACTAAAGTGCCTACCGAGACCGACATCATTGCGCAGAACAACCAATACGCCAACGTGTTGGCCACTGCCGAACGCGCCTGGATGGGCGGTGGCAAGCAGTACATCGAATCGGGCGGAACGACACTTCCCAACAGCGGTGAGGAGTACGAGGAGTTTGCCGACTTCGAACGCCGTTTTCTTTTTCACAAGGCTCACTCGCTGAGCGACGTCGCCATTCCGTATGTTCGACAAAGCAATGTGCATTGGCGCATTACCGAACCGTTCCCCAACAACGGCAATGCTTCGGCGGTGTTCCCTCCCGAACAATGCGCCGACGCCATATTACCCACCAAGTTCACCTACAGCAGCACGGTCTACCGCACAAAGCTTGCCACAGGCGCTGGCATCTATCTGCGCCACATTTGGCACCCCACCGTGCCGTCGTTCCTTCCGTCGCCTGCCAACAACCAGACGGTTTATGCTTGGACTTATGTCTATTCGCCCATTGAACAAGACTGCGGAGCGCAGATAGAATTCTACACCTATTCGCGTTCCGGCAACGAGTATGCGCCAAAAAAAGGGCAATGGGACCGACGCGGCTCGCAGATTTGGCTCAACGGCAATGAAATTCCGGCACCGGACTGGCAACAGACCGACACCGACATCCCGCAGGACCATGCCACGCTTGGGCTTACCAACGAGAACCTGACAGCACGTCAACCCGTGGCGCTCCACCTGGTGAAAGGATGGAACAAGGTGTTCCTAAAACTCCCGCATGTGAGTAGCGGCGGAACGAAGCGCGACAAGTGGCAGTTCACCTTTGTGCTCACCGACTCTGAAGGACGCAACGCGCTGGAGGGCATCACCTACTCGCCCGACCAAAGCTTCGACGAAATCGTAGATGACGACAAGCCACGAGCGAGTACCGCAACCGACACGTACTATTACCTACTGACAACGCCGCTACGCAGCAACCGCTACCTGACGTCCCACGGCACGGGAGCAGTCATGTACGGCGATGCCACAGCCACTGAAAGTTCGGAATGGAAACTTGTGCAACGCGAAGACGGAAGCCTTGACATCGTGAACCGCGCAGACCACAGTTACATCTCTCCCAACTCGGCAAGCAACTCCGCGCTAAAGACGAGCAGCACATCGCCGTCGGCGGGTTGGACCTTTAGTCCCGCCGCCACCAGCGGATACTACATCATCACTTCCGGCACAGCACAAATCAACCAAACCAATGCTGGACTGAGCTGGAAAATCTACAATTGGGGCGACGGAACAAACACGACGGACACGGGATGCCAGTATGCCTTCACCCTGACGGACCATATCAAGGAGTCGACGGCTATTGCTCCCGTTTCAGCACAAAACACACAACGCATAGATGTGGAGAACGGTTACATCAAATGCACATTGCCTTACCGCCTTTACTCCCTCGACGGAAAGGCTTTGCCCATCCACCAAAAGCTCTCTGCCGGCACATATCTCGTACAAACAGCCCATAGAACGGTGAAAGTAAACGTGAGCAGTGGTCAACGATGAAAAAATTTCAGCCCTTGAGCGCGCAGCGCATGGAGGGTAAAGTGCAAGAGGCGGAACGCAAAAAGGATTATAGAAAAGAAAAAGGAACAAAACTTTCAAAACATATAAAACGGCTTCGCAACAGACTCTATTGATATTCTATGCGAAGCCGTTTTATATGTTTTGGACGTATTATTCCTATTTTTTCAAAGCTGCGAAAGTTGTCTTTTCATTTACACGTTGCGAAAACAACATCTCAGAACCGCGCCGTGACTTGCACATCGACCGTGTTGTAACGAGAGTCGGACGGTACGGCGGCATGACGCGCAGAGCGGTCGTCGGTAAAGGTATAGTTGAGTTGGAAAATGAGATTCTTGCCCAACGTGTAGTTTCCGGAGATTCCATAGTTAGTACAAAGCGAACTCCATGCATGGCGGTCGTTGCGGTAGCAGTCGTAACGTCCAAACACCTTAAGCCCCTTCACCACCGGCACGCCAACCGTGGCATACCATGCATCGGAGCGGTCGGGAGCTGAAGCATTAGTCACCACGCCGCCCACGGAACTCATATACTCTCCACGCACCGTCCAGTCGCTTTCGTATTTCAAGCCCGCACCCCAACGTACGCGCTTCACACTCTTGAGGGTGTTTTCCGCACCGGTATATTTCTCGTTGGTGTACTTACCGTTCCAACCGAAACCACCGAAGCAAAGGTCTTTAACGGGCGAAAACCACATGCCGCCTATAAGGTCCTTGTGGTGATCCTTGTCGGCATGGTTAATGCCCTGTCCGTTGAACAAGCCCACTTGGTAATGCACCCAGTTGTGACCGTCGGCAGCGCGAAGGAAGTCGCCCTGAATCTGAACACCGAGGTCGCGACCTGAACTTTTGTTGTACGAACCTTCACCGTTACGGTCGTTGATAGAAGCTAGTTTCAAGGAAGCCTGCGAATAGTTTCCCATGCCTATGGCCAAAGGGCTCATCGGATTTTCAAAACCAAAGGAACGCTTGAATTGTCCCAACTTCACACGGAAAAATGTGTATTTCTGCCACTCCACAAATGCGTCGAGCACACGCGGACCTTTGTTTTCGCCAGGAGCGTCGTTCACTTCCATTTGAAGTTTGTAGTAGAAGTCGCGATAGACGTGGCCGTCGGCATAAAGACGAACGAAACGCAAATCAAAACCGCCATTGGTGGCCTGACCACTGCGGTCATTGATGGAATACTTACCAATGATGAAGCCGCCAAACTTAATGCTGGGCTGCATCTGTTCCATGATTTTAGACTTGGGCTTTGCCGTGAAGGTGTAACCCTCCGTTTCGTAGTCGGCTGCAGTAAGCAAATCTTTGTCGTTGTCGTTCGTTGGCTCTGCTGCAAGCATAGCCGAAGCGGGAAGGAGCGCAAAGAGAGATAGGAGTAGATTCTTTTTCATGTTTGTTTAATATGGTAGGGCAAAATTAAAAAGAAACGTCCAAAGGAAAGAGCGTTTTCGAGCGAAAATGCCATTCCACAAGCGGGGCAGCAAAAAGAAAAACGAGAGAAAAAGCAAAAAAAGTGGCGTCAACGCTTGGAGATATAAGAAAAAGCAGTACCTTTGCACCGCGTTTGAGAAACAACGCTACTGAAAAGTAAGGAAGTTTGGGTGAGTGGCTGAAACCACCAGTTTGCTAAACTGACGTACGGGTTTAACCGTACCGGGGGTTCGAATCCCCCAGCTTCCGCACTTGGCGCTTTCATCTAATGGTTAGGATACATGCCTCTCACGCATGGTATACGGGTTCGATTCCCGTAGGCGCTACAGAAAGTACACACCGCTGACGGTCTTTTTGACAGTCGGCGGTTTTCTTTTTACTCTTGCCATTGCTACACAAACACAAAAATAATAGTGCGGCGAACGACCTGTAGATGTAAGGTTGCTCGCCGCGCTGTTATTTTTTGTAAGCTATTACGCCTCTCGTCTTTAATCCGTCAAAAGCTCGTTCTTTCGGATATTGCGATATTTAACCACGAACCAAAGCGTGCTGACAACTACCACAAACGTAGCCACACCGTAGCCTACCGGAGCAGGAAGCCCAAAGGTGATGTCTGCCACAAGGAGGAAGGTGGTGCACACCATGGTCATAAACAGTGCCGGTATCAGCGAAATGATAAATGGCTTGTGTCGCTGCGCTAGATAAATGGTGATGGCCCAAAGCGTAAAGACCGAAAGCGCCTGATTAGCCCAACCGACGTAACACCACAACGTGTTGAATCCGTTAGGATTCGTAATCTGCCACACCAGCATACCAAACGTAATGAGAAACACGGGAACGCAGATGTAAAGGCGGTTAAGCTTTGGACGCTGGTCCAAGTGGATGGCTTGAGCAATGATCATACGAGCTGAACGCAGCGAAGTGTCGCCCGTAGTAACGGGAAGAGCCGCCACACCGAGCAAAGCAAGAATTCCGCCAAATATTCCGAGCCAGTCTTTGCAAACCAAGTTGACAATAAGCGGAGCCGAAGTGGTATAACCCGTTGCTTCAGCGCCTGCCAGCGTTTCATAACCCGGTTGCGGACTGTTGTAGAAGAACCACATACCAATGGTGGCCCAGACCACAGCCACGAGACCCTCCGTAACCATAGCACCGTAGAAAATGGGGCGTGCTTTGCGCTCCGAAGCGATGCAACGTGCCATCATCGGGCTTTGCGTAGCATGAAAACCGCTAATGGCGCCACAAGCAATGGTGATGCAGAGTGCAGGAAATATGTCCTCCGTGAAACTTTCGGGATGCAGTTCCTTACCCACATTGCCGAAACTGTTCCAAAGTTCAGGGATGTTGGGGAATTTCACGAAAAGCATTATAATCAGCGACACTGTCATAAACAGGAGCGACAGGGAAAACAAAGGATAAATCTTTCCAATCACCTTGTCGATAGGCAGCATGGTGGCGATGAGATAGTAAATGAAAATTATCACCATCCACACCATCTTCGACCCCCATAACTGACTTAGGATTTCAGCAGGGCTGTAAACAAACACCGCACCGACCATAAGCATCAGTATGACGGCAAAGACCAAAAGCGCAGCGGCGGCAGTCTTGCCCAAGAATTTTTGGATTAGCGAAGGAAGATCAAGGCCGTTGTTGCGCATGGAAAGCATACCCGAAAGGTAGTCGTGCATGGCACCGGCAAAGATGCAGCCAAACACAATCCACAAATAGGCCACCGGACCGAACTTGGCACCCATGACAGCACCAAAGATGGGCCCCGTTCCAGCAATGTTGAGAAACTGAATGGTGAAGATTTTCCAATAGGGCATCTTCACATAGTCCACACCATCGGCTTTGGCGATGGCTGGCGTGTAGCGGTCGTCAGGACCGAACACGTGTTCAAGATAACGTCCGTAGACGAAGTAGCCTATGACAAGAAGACACAGACTGATGATGAATGTATACATTGTGCTGAGGATTTATAGTTTCGTGTTGCGAATAAAAGATTCTAAGCGGGACAAAATTACAACCGTTTTGTTTACGACGGCAATATTTCCCTTTCTTTTTGGTAGAAGTCCGACAAAAGGAGAATCAAAAAGTGCATAAAACCGAACAAGCATCGCACGCGGCAAGCCAAAAAGCGTATGGCTTCAGCGTACAATGCTTGTCCGGCATTAAATATAGTAGCAGCACGAGGCAACCTACTCAGCCTTTCCGACGAGCGCCTCGGCAAGTTTCGTAAGAGCGTCTACGGTAGAAGGCTTCACCGTGGACTCTACGGTCACAACGGGCTCCACAAAGGTGATGGCCTTCATACTTTCCATAGCCTCGCGCATCTTCTTGGCGGCGATAGGCGCCCACGAACCGTTCTCAATGAACGCTACTTTTCGGTTTTGGAAGTTCTTCATCTTGAGATGCTGCAGAAAATCGTCCATCACGGGCATCACGCCGGCATCGTAGGTCGGAGCGGCAAGCACAAGGCGGTCGTAACGGAAAGCGTCTTCTATAGCCTCAGCCATGTCGTCGCGTCGCAGGTCGCTCACGCTTACCTTCACGTTACCCATGCTCTTTAGGATTTCGGCCAATTTAAGGGCGGCTTCTTCCGTGTTGCCGTGCAGAGAACAGTAGGCTATGAACACGCCCTCCGTTTCCGGACGATAGGCGCTCCATGTGTCGTAGAGCGAAAGGTAGGGCGTAAGGTCGCCCGAGAGCACTGGGCCGTGGAGCGGGCATATCGTTTTTATTTCGAGCCCTGAGAGTTTTTTGAGCACAGCCTGCACTTGTGCGCCATACTTTCCCACAATGTTGAAATAGTAGCGGCGGGCCTCGCAAGCCCATCCGTCGGGATCGTCATAGGAGAGCGCGCCGAATTTTCCAAAGGCATCGGCTGCGAAAAGTATTTTCTCAGTCTGTTCGTACTCCATCATCACCTCGGGCCAGTGCACCATGGGAGCGGTAAAGAACTGCAACGTATGGCGACCCAAGGAGAGCGTATCGCCGTCCTTCACAATGACTGTGCGCTCTGCAGGAAGTTGCACGCCAAAGAAGCGGCTGATGAGTTGGTTGGCTTTTGCCGTACATACCACCTTCGCCTGCGGAGCCATATCGAGCAAACGTTTCACGTTGGACGAATGATCGGGTTCCATGTGGCTCACAATGAGATAGTCCGGCTTACGGTCGCCCAGTTCGCGCTTCAAGTTGGCGAGCCATTCGTCCGTGCGACGGGCGTCTATCGTATCGAGTACAGCCACTTTCTCGTCAAGAATCACGTAGGAGTTGTAAGAAATGCCGTGAGGTATGGTGTACTGGCCTTCAAAGAGGTCGAGGTCTGTATCGTCGGCACCAATGTAGCGGATGCCTTCGGGAAGATTCAATTGTTCCATATGATTGTAGTTACGTTTGATTTCAAAGTTTTACGACGAGTCCTTCATTTGCCAATTCCGTAGCAGGAAATACTTGGCGCGCCTCGTTCAGCAGCCCGTCCTCGCTCAAGTAGCGCGACGAGAAATGTCCTATTACGAGCCGCCCTACTTCTGCTTTTTGGGCCATAAGCGCGGCTTGCTCGGCCGTAGAGTGTTGCGTCTCGTTGGCACGCGCCAAGAATTCCTTGCCGAAAGTAGCTTCGTGGTAGAGAACATCTACGCCGCGGATGTACTCAGCGTTTTCGGGCACGTAGGCGGTGTCGGAAAGATAGGCGTAAGCACGCGGCTTGTCGGCAGGAAACACGAGGCGCTCGTTGGGATAGAAGTCGCCCTCCTCCGTGGTCCAACCTTCTCCTTCTTTAATAGAATTGATGGCATAATAGGGAATGTGGAGAAAGTCTATCATGTCGCGGCGAATATGAGGCAGCACGGGCTTCTCACGAAACACAAAGCCGCAAGCAGGCACGCGATGCTTGAGCGGAACAGTATAGACCTCCACAGAACGGTCTTCAAAAATGAGATGAGAACCGGGCTCAGTGGGAAGATGATGGAACACCACGTCGTAGGCTATGCCCTTGCAGAAAAAATCGAGCTGCGAACGTAGCAATGTTTCGAGTTCGGCATGAGCATAGATGTGCATGGGCGACGTGCGCCCAGCCAACGAGAGAGTTGAGAGCAGTCCTATCAAACCGAAGATGTGGTCACCGTGAAGGTGCGAGATGAAGATTTGGGACAGACGTGCAAACTTTTGCCGCGAACGGCGGAACTGCACCTGCGTGCCTTCGCCGCAGTCGATGAGAAAGAGCTTCTCGCGCACGTTGACGAGCTGGGCCGAAGGCCAATGGCGCAGCGTGGGCAGAGCGCTTCCGCATCCCAATATGTGTACTTCAAACTTTTCCATACGGCAAAAGTACTGCTTTCGGGAGAAAGGCGTACTTTTGCACATATAAAATATCGTTTATTTGAATATGCATACACGCGAAGAACAAATGGCCGCTTTCGGCCGCCTGCTTGACGTACTCGACACGCTACGTGTGAAATGTCCTTGGGACCGCAAGCAGACCAACGAAAGTTTGCGCCCCAACACCATAGAAGAGACTTACGAACTTTGCGACGCACTGATGCGCGGCGACACGAAGAACATCTGCAAAGAACTTGGTGACGTGCTGCTCCACGTTTGCTTCTATGCAAAGATTGGTTCTGAGACAAACGACTTCGACATTGCCGACGTATGCAACCAGCTTTGCGACAAACTCATTTTCCGTCACCCCCACGTCTATCCGCCCAAGGGCGAAGACGGCGGCCATGTGGAAACTGCACAGCAAGTGAGCCAGCAGTGGGAACTTATCAAGCAGAAAGAAAAGGACGGCAACAAGACCGTACTTTCCGGTGTGCCGGCAGCGCTTCCTTCGCTCATCAAAGCCTACCGCATACAAGACAAAGCGCGCAATGTGGGCTTCGATTGGGAAGACCGCTCGCAGGTGTGGGAAAAGGTGAAAGAAGAAATCAGCGAGTTCGAGGCCGAAGTGGAACACATGGACAAGGCAAAAGCCGAAGCAGAGTTTGGCGACGTGATGTTCAGCCTCATCAACGCTGCCCGCCTCTTCAAAATTAATCCTGACAACGCGCTTGAGCACACGAACCAGAAGTTCATACGCCGCTTCAACTATCTCGAAGCGCACACCCTTAAGCAAGGTCGTCAGCTCACTGACATGACGCTTGCCGAAATGGACGAAATATGGAATCAGGCCAAGGCCGAAGAAAAGGCGGAGGAAGAGAAGTGACCGAAAGTCCATCACTGTCCTCCCTATCCCCATCTTCCTTTTTTGAAGAAGACGCCGCGGAAGTTATGTTCCGCGCTCCGCATTCCGCCACATACACGCACCTCGTTCAGCACGCACAGCCGCGAACATTTGTTTCGCTGCACGAGGTTCCGGCATGTAGCGGCTACCTCATTGTACCCTTTTGCGCCACGATAGAAAACCCTATCGTACTTATAGAACCAGACGAAGCGTACGTACTGCCGCTTGAAGTGGCAACGAACGCCGCTCCCCACGAAGTGAGCAACGATGCCGAGATGCAGCGCACACGCTACGCCGAAGCTTTCCGTAAGGCGCACGAGAGTTTGCAGCGCGGAAAAGTAGAAAAAGTGGTGCTCTCCCGCCGTTTGAACCTTCGGTGGCAGGACGAGGCGCTCCGTTCGCCCAAGCATCTTTTCTTTAAAGCCTGCCAGGACAATCCCAATTGCTTTGTGACCCTATGGAAAACCGAGCAGACGGGCTGTTGGCTCGTGGCGAGTCCCGAACCTTTGTTGGAGAAGAGCAACCACACTTGGGGCAGCGTGGCTTTGGCAGGAACTATGCCCCACAGCGAAGACTCGGAAAGCAAGTGGAGCGTAAAGAACGTTGCCGAGCAAGCCATCGTGGCAGACTTTATCCGCGAACAGCTTGCAGCCTGTGCCGACCACATTGAGCAGTCGCCTACCTTCTCACTTGTTACGGGCAAATTGCAACATATCTGCACGCGTTTCCGTTTCACGCTTTCTTCCCCGTCGGCCATGTTCAACTTGCTCAAGCGCCTCCACCCCACCCCTGCAGTTTGCGGCATGCCGCGCGAAGCCGCGCTGCGCGTCATCGAAGAAGCCGAGAGCCAACCGCGCCGTTACTATGCGGGCTTCAGCGGTCCGTTGAATTTGCACGGCGAAACGCGCCTTTACGTATCATTGCGCTGCATGGAATTCTCCTCCAACACCGCCACGCTCTATGCCGGTGGAGGCATTATGCCCGAAAGTTGCGAAGAAGAAGAGTGGGAAGAAACTTGCCGTAAAATGCAGCCAATGCTCCGTTGCTGCAACGCTTAGAAATTTGCAATTGTGCAAATGTGGAAATGGAGACTGCAGACGTTTCGCACTAAAATTATACTATTTCTGCATTCTCGTGTTCTCACATTTGCACATTTGCATATTTGCACATTGAAATAGCATTTGCACATTAACCCTATGTTCTGCGATATTCCTCAAGTAAACCAACTCACCTCGTTGCTCATTGCCCACGGCATCCGTGATGTCGTGGTTTGTCCGGGTTCGCGCAATGCCACCATTGTACACAACCTGCACGAAGCCGGCGAGGAACACTTTACGCTCCATCCCGTTACGGACGAACGCAGTGCGGCATTCGTGGCACTCGGCATTGCACTTGCCACACAAGAACCTACGGCGGTTTGCGTCACGTCGGGCTCTGCGCTGTTGGGCTGCATACCTGCAGTGGCTGAAGCCTACTACCGCCACATTCCCCTTCTCGTCGTCTCTGCCGACCGCCCGCAAACCTGGATTGGGCAGATGGACGGACAAACGCTGCCGCAAAACGGCGCGCTGCGTCCCTACTGCCTTACAGCGCAAATCAATCCAGCCAAAGACGAAGAAGGACTTTGGGAAAACAATCGCCTTATCAACGCTGCTCTCCTTTCGCTCCACGACAAAGGCGGACGCCCCGCCCACATCAACGTGAGCATCGCAGAACCTATGTTCAGCTTTAGCACGGAAAGTCTGCCTAACGAAAGAAAAATAGAGAAAGTCTGCCGCAAACCGCAAACGCCCCTACCCGAAGATTTACTTAACGACGTAGCCGAAGCGCGCCTTCCCGTGCTACTTCTTGGGCAATACGAAGCGGGCGACATCCGCAGCGAAGTAAGAATGCTCGCAGAGCACGGACAAATGCTCGTACTCCCCGAAGTAATCTCCGATGTGCCCGGCAACCATCGCCTCCATACTTTCGACGCGTTCGGTGAAACGGAAGAAGAACTCATGCCCGACCTCGTGGTGCAAGGTGGCGGCAACTTCGTGCACAAACGCTTCAAGTCGTTGCTGCGAAAAGGCAACAGCCGCGTGGTGCGCATTGGTGAGGACTACGAACTGTGCGACACTTTCTGCCATCTGACCTCATGGGTTGACGCTCCGTTGCAACCCGTATTGGCACAACTGGCAGCAAGGCTTCCCCACCACAATGCGGCTGTGGAACATGCGGCAGAACGTCTGGACGCTTTGTGGGAAAAGGAACAAGAAACTATGGACCGCGAGACGTTGGCACCATACACTGTACTTACTGCGTTGCGGCACGAACTGCAACAGATAGACGATGTGCCCTATACGCTCCACCTCGCCAACAGTAGCTCGGTACGCGCAGCCGGCATGGTGTTCGCCTCTGGCACATGGCCCATATTCTGCAACCGCGGGACAAACGGCATTGAAGGCTCGCTCTCTACGGCGGTTGGCTATGCCTTGAAGATGTGGGGACTGAGCATTGTAGTAATCGGCGACCTTAGCTTTTTCTACGACGTGAATGCACTGTGGAACACACACCTTCCGTCGAACTTGCGCATCCTGTTACTCAACGACGGACACGGTGCCATCTTCGACCATCTGCCCGGCCTTTCAGCATCGCCTGCAGCCGGCGAATTTGTTGCAGCTGGAGGACAACAATACAGAGCCTATGGCATTGCCGATGCTTTCCATCTCGATTACCACTATGCCGCCTCGCTCGACGAATTGCGCACCATGCTTCCCAACTGGCTTTCGGCACACGAAGAAGGAAACGCACAATTATTAGAAATGGTACTCAACTGACGCTCCGCCCGTTATCCAAAAGAATCCCGCTCTCAGCAGATTGTTGAGAGCGGGATTCTTTTTGTTTTGTTGCAATAGACGTAGGGTTACTTGCGTTCGAGTTCGCTGAGTTCCTCCATCTTTTTGGTCTGAAGGAATTCGTAGATGCCGCAGAGATGCTCGCGAACACGCCCGTGGCCAAACTCGTAAACCTTCGTAACGAGTCCGTCGAGGAAGTCACGGTCGTGGCTTACGCAGATGAGCGTGCCGTCGAAGTCGGCAAGCGCCTGTTTGAGCACATCCTTCGTGCGAAGGTCGAGGTGGTTGGTAGGTTCGTCGAGGATGAGCAAATTGACAGGTTCAAGCAGGAGTTTGAGTAAAGCAAGACGCGTGCGTTCACCACCGGAGAGCACCTTTACTTTTTTCGTGGAGGCTTCTCCGCCAAACATGAAGGCGCCGAGGAGGTCGCGAATCTTGTTGCGCACTTCGCCCTTTGCCACGTCGTCGATGGTTTGGTAAACGGTGAGTTCGCCGTCGAGCAGCGAAGCCTGGTTTTGCGCAAAGTAACCAATCTGCACGTTGTGACCAAGCGTGAGTGTGCCTTCGTGGTCGAGTTGCTGCATGATGCACTTGACGAGCGTGGACTTACCCTCGCCGTTGCGACCTACGAAAGCCACTTTGTCGCCGCGTTCCACCATGAGGCTCACACCGGAAAATATGCGCTTGTCGCCGAAGGCCTTTCCCACACCGTCCATCGTGACGGGATACTGTCCGCTACGGGGAGCTGGCGGGAACTTGAGGCGAAGACGTGAGGTGTCCTCTTCGTCGACCTCCACAAGTTCGAGCTTTTCCAGCATCTTCACGCGACTCTGCACCTGGAAAGTTTTGGAGTATGTACCCTTGAAACGCTCTATGAAGTCCTTCGTTTCCTGAATCATCTTCTGCTGCTCTTCCCACTGCTTCATCTGCTGTTCGCGGCGTTCGGCGCGCAGTTGCAGATACTGGGAGTAGTTGACTTTGTAGTCGTAGATGCGTCCCATTGTCACCTCAATGGTGCGTGTGGTGATGTTGTCCACAAATTTGCGGTCGTGACTGATGACTACTACTGCCTTTCCGTTGTTGATGAGGAAATCCTCAAGCCAACCGATACTCTCAATGTCGAGGTGGTTAGTAGGTTCGTCGAGGAGAAGCACATCGGGATTTTGTAGAAGCATCTTGGCGAGTTCTATACGCATGCGCCATCCGCCGGAGAACTCACTCGTCTGACGGCCGAAGTCCGTGCGTTCGAAGCCGAGACCGAGAAGGGTTTTCTCCACGTCTTCTTCGAAGTGGGTCATGTCGATGGCATAGAACTTTTCGCTCAGCGTGGCCACCTCTTCTATGAGCGCCATGTAGGAGTCGCTCTCGTAGTCGGTGCGTTCGGCGAGTTGGTTGTTGAGTTCGGCAATGTGGGCTTCCATCTCGTGGAGATGGGCGAAAGCCTGCGAGGCTTCTTCAAAGACGGTGCGTCCGTCTTCCGTCATGAGGTGCTGGGGGAGATAGGCGATGACCGTATCCTTCGGTGCAGAAACCTGTCCGCGTGTGGGAGTGCGCACTCCGGCAAGAATTTTGAGCAGCGTGCTCTTTCCTGCGCCGTTCTTTCCCATGAGGGCAATGCGGTCTTTCTCGTTGATCACAAAAGAAACGTCGCTGAACAACGTTGTTCCACCGAATTCTACGGTGAGTCCGTCGGCTGATACCATTTATCTGTCTTCTTTGGGGTTTTCTATCTTAGTATTATGTAGTTCTTTCGCCATGCGCCGTGCTTCGGCGCGAGCGGGTTTGCCCGTTTCGGTACGGGGCAACTGCGGGGTGCGGAGATAGTGGCGCGGCACTTCGTAGCGGCTGAGTGCTGTGCGGCAAACGCTCCTCAACTCGTTGTCCATGTTGGCCTCAGCCTCGTAGAGAAGCGTGAGGGCTTCACCGAGGCTCTCGTCGGCTACAGCGGTGAGTTGGAAAGGCACGTTCAGCGCAGAGGACAGTTGCGCCTCGAGAGCTTCGAGATGGAGTTTGATGCCGCCGGAGCACACCACGTTGTCGCGTCGGCCGAGAATGCGGAACGATCCGTCGGGAAGGAGTTCGGCAAGGTCGTTCGTCACGAGCCGTTCGGGGCACACCTTGGGAGCATAGATGACAAGTGTGCCCTCTTCGGAGAGCGAAACGTCCACACCCTCCATAGGCTGGTAGGCATCGGTGGCTTGCGGCCCGTTGATGCGACGGAGAGCGACGTGAGAGAGCGTTTCGGTCATGCCATAAGTGCTGTAAATGGGATTGGGGAAACGACTCAGTTCGCGTTCGAGGTCGGGATGGATGGCTCCGCCGCCAATGATGGTGCAGAGCGTGCGTCGCATGACGGAGCGGTCGTGGGGATGGCGCAGTGTCTCGTAAGCCTGCATGGGGGTGATGGCGGCAAAGTCGGGCGCCATGTGGAGTGCGGCAAAGGGGCGCGAGGTGGGCGACACGGGCATAAGCTGAAGTCCACCGGCAAACGTGCGTACGAGCATCATTTGTCCGGCAATGTACTTGAGCGGCATGCAAAGCAGCGCGGTGTTTCCTTCCTGCAACCCGAGTGCTGAGAGCGTGGTGAGTGCACTGTCCCACATTCGCACCTTCTCCACCTCCATTTCTTTGGGCGTGCCGGTACTGCCCGACGTATGCACGGTGATGGTGGGCGAAGGCGTTTGCCAACGCGCTTTGAAGTCGTCAATCTCGCGGAGGAAGTTGCGCTGCTCGGGCGTACCGTACCAAAGGCAATCGCCTTCAATGCGTAGCGGTGCTTTGTCGAAGTTTTCTACAAAGAGCTGACCTGTGCCAAGGCCTTGCGGCAATGTGGTGTCGGGATCTATGGCGGCGCACCATTGGGCAATGGCGTTGAGTCCCACGTTGCTTTCTAGGGCCGACGTGGTCCATGCACCGATGCCGCGATCGCGGGCAAGCGCCATCCACTCGGCGGCACCCGTGAAAGCACCGTGGAGCGAGGGTTTGAGCACAATGTACTGCGGACGAATGGTATCGAGGAGGGTTATCTTCTGCTCGTAGTCGTTCACGCCGATGAGTTCTTCGTCGAGGGCAATGGGGAGCGGTGTCGAGGCACAAAGGCGTGCCATGGCGTCCCACTGTCCTTGGCGTATGGGCTGCTCAATGCTGTGGATGTCGTAGGCGGCAAGGGCTTCAAGGCGACGAGGGGCGTCGGCGGGCGAGAAGCCGCCGTTGGCATCGACGCGCAGTTCGACGGTGTCCTTGCCGTAACGGCTTCGCAAGCGGCGGATAAGGTTGAGTTCGCTCTCGAAATCGATGGCGCCTATTTTGAGTTTTACGCAACGGAACCCCTTCTCGAGTTTTTCCTCAAGCCGTTGACACATCTCTTCGTACGTGCCCATCCACACGAGGCCATTGATGGGTATGCCTCTCTTTCCTTGCGTAAAGGGGGAGGGATAAAGGCGCAAGTAGTCGCCGCCGAGCGAACCTATGGCGGAACGGAAAGCGCTTTCCAGACCGAATAGCATGGAAGGGAGGTGGCGGAGTTTGCGCGAGTCGAGATTTTGTGTGCGCTCCACTTCGGCGCAGACTTCACGAAGGCGCTCTTCGTAGTGCTCGTCGTAGTCGCAACTGAGGTCGTGAAGGGGGGCGCACTCGCCGAGTCCGGTGAAGCGTATCTGCGGGTCGGTGGACGTCATAACGATGTACCACACACGCCGTTCAAGGTAGACGCCGCGCGACGTGCCGGCGGGTTGTTTGAACTTGAGCGTGCGCGGAACGACGCGCAGTGAAAAAGGGAGAAAATGCATGATAAATTAATGTGCAAATATGCAAATGTGTGGCTTCGCCAATGTGCAAATGTGCGAATGTGTGGCTTCGCCAATGTGCAAATATGCAAATGTGCGAATGTGCAAATGAGGTGCGCATTATGCGCGTTATGAAACGTATAAAACGAAAATTTGCAAAGCGTGGTTTTTG
The DNA here is from genome assembly GCA_963656685.1 of bacterium. GTDB lineage: Bacteria > Bacteroidota > Bacteroidia > Bacteroidales > Bacteroidaceae > Alloprevotella. The sequence goes on from CAVKJJ010000022.1 coordinate 29,145, forward strand.
TTTTCTACAAAGCGCCCTATCCATATCACCTTACGGCAGTTTGGGGAACTTGGAGAAGTCGGGCTTACGCTTTTCGAGGAAAGCTTGTCCGCCTTCGTGTGCTTCGTCGAGCATATAGTATAGCATGGTGGCATCGCCGGCAAGTTCCTGAATGCCAGCCTGTCCGTCGAGTTCGGCGTTGAGTCCGGCCTTAATCATGCGGAGGGCGAGAGGCGAACGTTCCATCATGGTTTCGGCCCACTCCACCACTTCGTCTTCGAGGCGATCGAAGGGCACGACTTTGTTGACCATACCCATGCGCTCTGCTTCTGCTGCAGAGTACTGACGGCAGAGGAACCATATCTCACGTGCTTTCTTCTGACCTACAATGCGGGCGAGGTACGAAGCGCCGAAGCCAGCGTCGAAGGAACCCACCTTAGGACCAGTCTGACCGAAGATGGCGTTTTCGGAAGCTATGGTGAGGTCGCACATGAGGTGGAGCACATGGCCGCCGCCAATGGCGAAGCCGTTGACCATGGCGATAACGGGCTTGGGGAGCGAACGTATCTGCTTCTGCACGTCGAGCACGTTGAGACGGGGCACGCCGTCGCCGCCGACATATCCGCCGCGACCTTTGACGTGCATGTCGCCGCCGGAGCAGAAGGCCTTGTCGCCGGCACCGGTGAGGACGACTACGCACACGTCCTGTGCCTCACGGCAATAGCGGAGGGCATCGCTCATCTCAGCCACGGTGAGGGGCGTGAAGGCGTTGCGGTAACGCGGACGGTTGATGGTGATGCGGGCTATGCCGCCGTAAAAATCGAAAAGTATTTCGTTATATTCCTTGATAGGAGTCCAGTTTCGCATGACTTTATATAAATATAGGGTTGACATTTTCCGCATTTCTTTTGCGGACGTTCGCAAAGTTAGCGCAAAAAGGCGGGATTGCCTTACTCGCACGGCACGAAAAAGCCAAACCGCCTCTGCACAGACGGCAGAGACGGCTCGGAGGAAATGTTATTTTGATTGGTTATGAGACGTTCTAAGGTGGTTCTATAAAATACCACCTTCTATTCATTTGCGGCAGCATAGTCCGCATCGCTGACGGCTTCGCACCATTCGTTGGAACGGTTCTCGGCAGGCACTTCGATGGCGATGTGCTGAAACCAGCTGCCTTGTGTGGCGCCATGCCAGTGCTTTACTTCGGCAGGAATGTTCACGACGTCGCCGGGACGCAAGCGACGGACCGACTCGCCCCAGGCTTGATAAAGCCCTTCGCCGCCCACGCAGATGAGCACCTGACCGCCGCCATGGTGGATGTGCCAGTTGTTGCGGCAACCGGGTTCGAAGGTGACGTTATAGAGTGGGAAACCACCGGGATTGATGTCGGCCAAATAACTGTTTCCCACGAAATAGCGGGCATAAGCGGTGTTGGGTTCTCCTTTCGGGAAAAGCTGGTTCTCCACGGGTAGCCCTTCGCTGAACGGTTCTCCCAAAACGGTGGCAACGGCTTTGCGGGCACGCCAAGCTTCGAGTTCACCGACGTGGCTGCGGAGCACCTCGGGCAACGCACGCAACTCATCGTCGCTGACGCCCATGAAGCGCGAACCTTTCACGTGGGAAGCGAGTTGGGGGTCAAGTCCTTTGATAGACGAAAGTGCGGCAATGGTGACGAGTTCGCGGTCGGTAGCACTGAGCACGTCGCGCGAGAAGATGTCGCCGAAGAGATGGGCTTTGAGGTAGTAGTCGGTAGCCGGGGCGAAGGTGTAGTTGTAAGGTGTTCCGCCACAGAGTTGTGTCTGCACGCGCGTTCCTTCGCTGAGTGCGTCGAAACCTTCGGAACGGGGCGAAGCGTCGCGCCCCAGCGTAACGGATTTACCCTCGCGTTCGCGTTCGGCAAGGACGTTTTGGAGCGTAGAGAGACCGTTTAGGCTGCGAGGAAAACCGGTATAAGCATAGAGATGCGAAAGTACTTCTTTTGCCTCGTTGACAGTGAGCGCACCGTCGAGGACGTTGTCAAGGGTGGACTGGAGCGAATCGAGTTGGCCTTTGGCTTCAAAGGCTGCCACGCAGACGAGTGCCTGCTGGCGAGGAGTTAGAGTTTGACTCATTGTATTTTGTGCATTAACGACCACGGGGAGAAGGAGCAGAAAGAGGCTCCACAGCGCGGCTTTCTTTTTAATGATGTAGAGGAACACCTTTTTCATATGATGCTTCAGAGTTAGATTTTATGAGCAATATAACTGGTTCTCGGAGGTCTTTGCGCGGCTGCGCCTTCTATGGGGGTGACGTTTTCAAAACGTCACGCTCTACACGGCCCCACGAATGCGAAGCACAAAGTCACGTTGCAAAATTATGGGTTTTGCAACACTGTTTCCCTACCTATTTTGCGGTTTGAACAACACATTTTACTGCTCAACGGGACTAATAGCTGCCTTTTGCCGAAATGTTAAATCCCGAAGGTGTTTTTTGAGCATTCCGCACCTCGAAATAGAAAATAGAAACGGTTTTTTCGCACATTCTCCGTAGCTTTTCTTCACTCCAAGGCACACCGTAAAAATTTCAAAGCAGCTCTTTTTTTTGGCATGCCTTGGATTTTTCGCCAGAAGCCTTGGAGTTTTCCCTGAAAACGATCTCAGAAATACCGAGAATGGGCAAATTTTGACTCGAACGAATTATAATGTTTTATTATAATAAATGTTTTAGCTAAAAACTAAATTCACGCACTCGCCGTGGCTGGCGTATTTACAGCCAATACAAAGACGAAAAAATCTACGCGATTCTCCGTGTTAATGCAGTGCTTGAAATTTGACATATATTTCACCTCCACATCATTACGTTTACTTCTATTTACGTTACAAGTTGGCTCCCGCATTGGCGCAGCAAAGCACCGTTTCGCCAACTCGCAGATTTTGCGTAATTTTGTAGGTAAGAAAGGCAAGTCATATCACTTTGTTTCAAAACGTACGGACAGCAAAAACAAATACTCATTTCCTGTTCCGCCAAACGTTGCACCACGCCACGCCCCTAAAGGCTTGCCCACTTTATTGAAGCCAATGCCCCCCATCAAGAAAAGACAACGAATAGAACTCCTCGCACCGGCACGCAACGCCGAGTGCGGACGCGAAGCCATACTCCATGGCGCCGACGCCGTGTACATAGGCGGACCCAGCTTCGGCGCACGTTCCGCTGCCGGAAACTCCGTGGACGACATCGCCGCACTGTGCCGCTTTGCCCACACATTCGGCGCGCGCATCTACGTGACGCTCAACACCATTCTCTGGGACGACGAACTCGCCGAAGCCGAGAGTCTCGTATGGAAACTCTACCGTGCCGGAGTGGACGCCCTCATCGTGCAGGACCTCAGTCTGCTGCAGATGGACCTCCCGCCCATTGCCCTCCACGCCTCCACGCAGATGGACAACTGCACACCGGAGAAAGCCGTGTGGCTCGAAGCGGCAGGATTCCGACAGATTGTGCTCGCACGCGAAACGTCGCTCGAAGACACGCAGCGCATCAGCCAAGCCGTGAAAGTGCCGCTCGAAGCTTTCGTCCACGGCGCTCTCTGCGTGAGCTACAGTGGACGCTGCTACGCCTCGCAACACTGCTTCGGCCGCTCCGCCAACCGTGGACGCTGCGCACAGTTCTGCCGTTTGGCATTCGACCTCATCGACGGCGAAGGCCACACGCTCGTTCACGACCGCCATCTGCTCTCGCTCCGCGACATGAACCGCACCGCCGCGCTCGAAGAGATGATGGACGCCGGTGTGCGTTCGTTCAAGATTGAAGGACGACTCAAAGACACCGACTACGTGAAGAACGTGACGGCATGGTACCGCCAACGCATCGACGAGGTGCTCGCCCATCGCAGCGACGACTACGTAAGAGCATCCTACGGCACGTCGGAACTGACCTTTACGCCCGCAGCCGAACGCTCGTTCAACCGTGGGTTCACCGACTATTTCCTACACGGACGCACAGAAGCGCCCATCCACTCCTTTGCCACGCCGAAAGCGGTTGGACCTGAAGTGGGTACGGTGAAGAGTGCCGGACGCCGCGACTTCGTCTTCGCTCCGTTGCCCTCGCTCGCAGCACCGCTTACCGCCGGCGACGGCCTCTGCTATCTCGCTGCCGACGGCACACTGCAAGGCTTCCGCGTGAACCGCGTGGAAGGCGACCGCGTGTTTCCAGCCACAATGCCGGTGCTCCGTCGCGGCACAGTGCTCCACCGCAGTCTGGACTTCGCGCTCTCCAAGGCGCTCGCCAAACCAACAGCACGACGCACGCTTGCTGCTGACTTCACATTGCGCGAAGTGGGCGACGGATACGCTCTGACCATGGCGGACGAAACGGGAGCGCACGTAACGTTGCGTTTCGACTGCGCCCACGACGCAGCACGCTCACCGCAACAGGCGGCCATAGAACGCCAACTTGCCAAACTCGGCGACACGCCCTTCCGCCTTCGGTCCGTAAACATAGAAACGGAGGGCGAACGCTTCATTCCGGCTTCGCAGCTCACGGAGTGGCGACGCACAGTGTGTCAGGCTCTTGAGCAGAACCACCAGACGGCATACACTACGGACCGCGCCGGCAGCGTGGACCATGAACGTCTCAAAGCGTTGACTCCCGAAGCGGTGCCGTTCACGGCAAACGTGGCAAATGCCAAAGCACGCGCTTTCTACCTCGAACACGGAGCGAAAACCGTGGAGCCAGCGTTCGAGACGAAAGAACCACAAGGCGAAACGGTCATCATGACCTGCCGCCACTGCATACGCCACGCCCTCGGCATTTGTCTGAAAAAGACAAAGGACTCTCCGCGCCAACTGGCGCTCCGACTGCCCGACGGACGCACCTTCCCGCTCCGCTTCGACTGCCGACGCTGTGAAATGCAGGTAATAAAGTCTTGAAAGAATGTGCAAATGTGCAGATGTGCAAATGTGCAAATGAGGGCACACTTGCTCGTACATAAGCATCGCATCTGCACTCTACATTTGCACATTCAGATATTCGCAAATTGTCACGCCGTGTAGAGCGCGAGGTTTTGAAAACCTCGCCCCCATATGCGGCGCATCAGCACACCACATTTGCACATTTGCACATCTGCACATTTGCACATTCAGAACACCCCATGCCCAGAACCATCAAACACATTCTCCTCCTGCTGCTCCCGCTGCTCGCGCTGACGGGATGCTACTATTCCCACCCCAACCAGGTGGACCACTGGGCATCGGCCAACGACAACGCGGTCGACTCGGTGAACTTCTACATTGCCCACCACTACTGGACCGGCTATAACTTCCAGACCACCGACTCGCTGCAAGTGCAGACCGCACCGCCACTGCAAAACCTGCCGGACTACGGCGCCATGGCGAACGACACGCTCACCATAGCACGACGCGGACAAGTGGTGGTGGCCAAAGTGATGTACGTGCCCACCGATACGGTCGACTCCGTATGGGTAAAAGTGGCGCAAGACCAACTGACACAAGGATGGGTACACGAAAGCACACTACTCGACAACGTAGTGCCCGACGACCCCATATCGCGCTTCATCTACTACTTCTCCGACAGCCGCAGCATCTACATACTCTCCATCTTCGGTGCCGCTGTGCTCTTCTGGCTCATCCAAGCCTTCCGACGCAAGACGATGCACATGGTCCACTTCCGCGACCTACCGAGTTTCTACCCCACCCTGCTCTGCCTCTGCGTGAGCGGTTCGGCAGCCATCTACGGAAGCATGCAGAAGTTCGTGCCCGTGACGTGGGTAGAGTTTTACTACCACCCCACGCTCAACCCGTTCAACACGGAACTGCCGCTCATACTCTCGCTCTTCATCGCCTCGGTATGGGCCATCCTCATTGCCGCCGTGGCAGTGGTAGACGAACTGCGCAGGCAACGCGACATCGGCGACAACCTCGCCTTTCTCGCCTCGCTCATGGGCGTATGCATGGTGCTCTACCTCGTGTTCACACTCACCACTCCGCTCTACTTCGGCTATCCGCTCCTCGCAGCATACTGGTTCTTCGCCATTCGCCAATACGTGGTGCACCAGCCCTCCCACCTCGTCTGCGGAATCTGCGGACGCGCCATTCCCAAGAAAGGCCGCTGCCCACACTGCGGAGCCATGAACGAATAAGGAACTATACTTATCAAGAAACACATAAAACACAACGAACATGAAACACATCGTAATGTTCAAATTCCGCGACGACGTCAGCGACGACGTGCGCTGCGCCGCCCGTGAAGCCTTCAAGAAAGGCATTGAAGCCCTCCCCGCCGTCATCCCCTTCATTCGCAGCGTACACGTAGGGTTCAACGCGAACCCGGCAGAGAAGTGGGACATCTGTCTCGACTCTTCGTTCGACTCGCTCGACGACGTGAAAGCCTACAGCGTACACCCCGCCCACAAAGCAGTGGCTTCGGAACTCATGAAGCACATTGGCGAACGCGCTTGCGTGGACTTCGACTAACAGTTGCCGCCCGATGGACTGCAACGAAATGCCTCCCGCACTCCTCCCTTATGCCGCCAACAAGGAAGAACAGCACACACTGCAACACACCGCCGACATTCTCTTCTGCAACCATGCGGACAGTCGTTTCACTTCATTCAGCGAAGCGTTACTTTGCACAGACGATTATCTGCGCGCCAAACGGCTCAACGCGAACTTTGCAGCGCTGAAGCGCAACAACGTGCGCAATACATTCACTGCCAACGCACATGACGATGCTGCAGAACTCCTTCCCGACGGACTGACGCTGAAACAGTTTGCACGAAGGCCTTATCTCTTCGCCACAACCGGGAACCACGCTGCCTCGCCGCACTTTCTGACTCCCGCTGCCTGCATGGCACAAAAGCTCCTGGCGGTAAACTCGTCCCTCCCCGACGACTCCGACGACATCACGTGGCAAGCACGCAAAGGACTGATGCACAAGTGGCGCCGATACGTCTGCAAGATATACCAAAGCATCTACGTCCGCAGCACGGACGAAGAACAGCTTTGCCGCTTGCGCCTTGAACTTTTCATTACCTACTTGGAATGTTTCCGTGCTAAATGGCACACAGAGAAACTTCCCGAAGCGGCAGCAATGGACAAGGTGGCATGGATCGTCGCATGGAACACGTTCGTCCCACCCCAAGATTCGGCAAACGCCTTCGGCGACTTGTTCGCCTCGTGCGCCGAAACACACGCCCCGCAAACAAAGGTAATGAAATGGGAAAGCCGCGAACCGCTGAAAGGCAGCGTCATGGAGTTCGACGAATGGCTCAACGGCCAAAAACACATCGTACGGATTTGACAAATCCGATTATATATATAACAAACTAAACACACATTAATGAAAGAAAGAATCATCTCGTTCGTCTGGCAGCACATACTGCTGCTCATTTCACTGTTTATCATGACTGTCGGTGTGGCCATGTGCGTACGCTCGGCGTTGGGCTCCAGCGTAATCAGCGTGTTGCCCTATGTGTTCCAGAAAGCCGGAGAGGCCAACATGGCACCCGCGCTCTCCATCGGACAGTTCACCTACATCATGAACGCCATCCTCGTGGCAGGACAAATAGCAGTGCTCAGGCGAAACTTCGAGTGGATTCAGCTCTTTCAGCTCGTTGTAGGTTTCGTTTTCGGTTCGCTCATCGACCTCAACATGTACCTCACCTCGTGGATTGAGCCTACCACGCTCCTCACCAAAGCCATCACGCAGATAGGCGGATGCACCGTGCTCGGTCTCGGCATTGCGCTGGAAGTGCGCTGCGGTAGCGTCACGATGCCCGGCGAAGGTTTTCCCGTGGCCATCAGCCGCATGACGGGAGCAGAATTTCCGAAAGTGAAAATCTGCGTAGACACGGGGCTCGTGGTGCTCGGCATCATTGCCTGCTACGCCTTCTTCGGCGAGTGGCAGTGGTACATCGTGGGCATCGGCACACTCTTCGCCATGTTCTACGTGGGCTACGTCGTTCGACTCATCGGCAAACACCTCCTGTGGTTCGAACGCCTCCTCGCCTACCGACCCGGCTTCCGTCGCTACGTCTTCGGTCTGGCACGCTACGTTTACGTAGCTTCCATCACCATCCCGAAAGCCATTTCCCATCCCAAGAAAGCCATCAAGCACGTCCGCGCAAAGCGCCATCACAAGCACCGCAAACATTAAGGCCAAGACTTTTAGTCCGTAGTTTTTGACTTTCACCTACAGATTATTTCTACCTTTGGGCGAAAATAGCAACGGATGAGTTACACATACCCCCTATACTATGGCAAGGAGACAATACCCTTTGGGAATACAGACATTTGAAGAAATCCGCAATGGCGATTATCTCTACATCGACAAAACGGAGTATATCTACCGCATGGCTCACACCAACGGCAAGCATTACTTTCTGGGACGGCCGCGCCGCTTCGGGAAGTCGCTCTTCGTGTCTACCCTCCAAAGCTATTTTGAGGGAAGAAAGGAACTCTTTCGCGGACTTGCCATAGAACACCTTGAAAAAGAGTGGACAGCATATCCCGTACTCCACTTCGACCTCAGCGGCGGCAAGCACATGGGGCGAGAACAACTCGCAAGATATCTTGACGACATCCTGGAAGAACAGGAAAAGAAGTACGGATACAAGAGCGAGAAAATAGATGCCAACATCCGCCTCAAAGACCTCATCATGACGGCCTACGAAAAGACCGGCAAGAAAGTGGTGGTACTCATCGACGAGTACGACGCGCCGATGCTCGATGTAGTTCACGAAGACGAGCAACTGGACGACATCCGCAACACAATGCGCAACTTCTTCAGTCCGCTAAAAGCACGCGAACCCTACCTGCGTTTTGTATTCATCACCGGCATCACGCGCTTCTCGCAAATGAGCATCTTCAGCGAACTGAACAACATCACAAACGTTTCGATGGACAGCGAATACGCAGACATCTGCGGCATTTCGCAAGAGGAACTGACCACTCAAATGCAAGAGGACATTGCCCTTCTGGCAGAAGCGCAAGGACTCACGAACGCTGAGACCATTGAGAAACTCAAAGAGCACTACGACGGATATCATTTTGCAAAAGAAGCACCGGATGTATTCAATCCGTACAGCTTGCTGAACAGTTTTGCCAAACGTGAATTCGGCGCCTATTGGTTCGGCTCTGGCACACCCACGTACCTCATAAAAATGCTGAACAAGTTTGACGTCTTACCCGCCAACATTGCCCCGACAATGGCGCTGTCATCAGCCTTCGACGCACCAACCGAAAAGATGAAGACCATCACGCCACTGCTCTACCAAAGCGGCTACGTCACCATTAAGGACTACGACAAAGAGACTCAACTCTACACGCTGGACATTCCCAACAAGGAAATTAAAGTGGGCCTCTACGAAAGTCTCCTCCCCTACTATGTGGACGGTAAGGAAGCACAAGAGGGCGGTGTGACCATTGCCCGCATGGCCGCACTCTTGCGGAGACAAGACATGGACGGCGCCTTACAACTTCTTCAGGATTACCTCGGCACCATTCCTTATTGCAACGTGGCAAACCATGAAGGACATTACCAGCAAATGCTCTACATTATCTTCACGCTTCTCACAGCGTTCGTCGTAGACGTAGAGGTACACACGCCAAGAGGACGTGTGGACATGGTGCTGATGACGCAAACGGACCTCTACCTCTTCGAGCTGAAGCTCAACAAAAGCGCCGAAGCGGCAATGAAGCAGATTGACGTCAAGAACTACCACAAACGTTTTGCACTCTGCGGCAAACCTGTCACAAAAGTTGCCATCAACTTCAACAGCTCAACTGGAAACATTGACAGTTGGATAATTGAAAAGGCTTAGTAATGTGTAAAAAATTACTTGCGCATAGTAATGCGCAAGGAGCGGGCTGAAAGCCCACCATTCGTAAGCCTAGGTCACGGCACGAAGTGACGCGGCCTGGGTCCCTCGGTTCTGCAGCTCAGCGGGCTGAAAAATCGTGCAAGGCGAACACAATGCCAAGCAAAGCTATGCTTGCTTGAGCATTGAAGAGCCGCAGCCG
>CAVKJJ010000023.1:0-38922 GCA_963656685.1 bacterium
CTTCGATTACTCGCCCATTGTCATCAATCTGATTACGATTGAGCTTTGAGTAGTTGATGAGTTTCAAGAAGCGGGTTTTGCCATTTGCATCTTTTACACGATAGGTTTCCGCATAAGCCCCTTGCTTATGCGGAAACGCTACTGTGTATGAATCTATTTTATCGTTCTTCTTGAAATGCATAAAACTTGACTATTTTAACAACCCACCAGCATTAACTGCTTCTTCATTTGGCATAAGGTCAATAAGGCCACATGCTATAGGATGAAGCTTGTCAACCGAAGGCTGATTATTGATTTCTTCCAAACCTCTGTTTACAAGTTGTCGAGCACGTGATGAGTCTTTCCAGCGAATCGCACCAAAGCGATTATGGCAATCACGGATAAGCCCCATACACTGATATACCAGAGTCAAATGTACGAACAAGCTACTAATTTGTTCAAGAACTTCTCGCCCAAGTTTAGCATCCTTTACCCGAATAACATTATCTACTTGATTACGGATTTGATTTACCAATTGAGCAGATTTGTCGTTGCCCAAATCATTTTGCGCTTTCTCTAATCTGTCAAATTTTTCTCGGAGTTCTTTTTCGACACGTTGCCATTCGGTACTATCGTCAAGTTCCTCTATCTTACGCAGAAGTTCCTTTAAATTTGACTGAGTACGCATAGGATCATTCTCGCTTGATGCCAAATCTTTTACAGCGTCAAGTTCTTTGTTTAACTCCTCTACAGAGATTCCTGAGGAAAGCAAAGCCTCTAGACTTCGCTGAGCTGAACCCAATTCTTTGTTAACCCACGATATTGCATCCACGCGAGACTCACGCTTGCTCAAGTCGAGCTCTTTTTTTACAGTGAAGTCAACAGATGGGAAATACACCTCCATTGTCATCATCTCGGAAGAATCAACATGCAATGTAATCTCCACGTTGGAATATTCAGGTATAAGTTGTTCAACGTCATCGCCGGTAACAACCACATTGGATATTTGGGTATTTAATGCTGCTGTTTTTCCTTCGGCTTCTAATCCAGACACCTGATAAACGGGAATAGATAACACATCTGTAGAAACTCCAGGACGCAATGCTTGAGTGGTTTTTCTATCAGGTACGACACCGACGGCTGGCAGTGGTTTATTTTTTTCCAAGCCTTTTGCAGGCAAGAATACACCGCGTTTTTTGACATCATTGTAAACAGCAATACCGATATTGTAAGGAAGAGGTGCAGCACCGACTTTGACACCTTGGATAATGGTAAACTCTGATGGGAAAATTTCCACGGCATTACCCTGATGGTTATAAGCCTTTACTTTGAATGTATTTGGTTTACCTTCAAGCAAGAATGCTTCAATGACATTGCCACTTGTGTCAACAGAAGTTCGGTCGCTTCTCCATGCTCCATCAGCGCGCTGAATTTCAATAGATAGTTCGTTGGGGCAGTTATTACCGGACTTTTCTTTATCGATACTGATGCTGACCCATTCGGAAGATTCTACAGATGTAGATTCATAACCCACTTGCAGAAAAACCATCTCCGATTTTGCTTCCTTTTTGATTTCTGCCTCATTGATGTTTGCGTCAATAGTAGATGCATAAAGAGCAGCTCCACGTGCAACCGCTGTCATTGGGTTGATACTGGTGTCTACATTTGCCGTAATCTCGTTTCTCAACATGTCACGAATGATAGGCGAATAGGTTGGCCCACCAACAAGGATGAGTGAAGATAGGTCTTTTCCTGTAAGACCATTTCGTTCCAATAGATTTTTACAGATACCGACTGCTTTCTTGTATTGCTCACCAATAGCGTCAATTAATTGGTTCCTGGTAATGGTAATTTCGAGGTCTATTTCCTCGCCATTATCATCTTGTCCCAAATTTAAGTTGCGATCATAGGTGGAATAGTCTGCACTGTCAGCAAAAGACAAAGCTATTCTCATTTCCTCCGCAGGGCCTTTTAGGGCATCCATTAAGGCCTTTTTCTTCCATTCGGTAGTTTCGTATGAAGAAAGGGCATAATCTTTTTTCAAATTAGGCATAAGAATTTTGTTGACAACAGCTTCGTCAAGGTTCTTACCACCAAGGTAATTGTCTCCTTCAGTATCAAATACCGTCAATATGCCATCTTCGACCTTAACCAAAGCCGCATCAAAAGTGCCACCACCAAAGTCAAAGACTAACCATTTGCCATCTTTCTTCTCACTTGACAAACCATACGCCATACAAGCGGCTATAGGTTCTTGCAGCAATTCACACTGTTTGAAGCCTGCTATTCGCGCAGCCTTCATAGTGGCATCTTTTTGGATTGCAGTAAACATGGCTGGTACCGTAATGACTACAGAATTTACCGTTTCGTCATTGATAAGGCTTTTTAATTCTTTCAAGACTTCTGCAGAAAGTTCTTCGGGAGAAAAACTTCCCTTAGGCATATTCTCACTGGTATATTTCTTGTCAGAACCCATTTCGCGTTTGAATTCCAAATAGCCACACTCTTTGGGAGGCTCATTCTTACTCAATGCAGTGATAGCATCTGAATACACAGAATCTTTTGCTTTCATACCGATACGCAAAGCTCGTTCACCCTTCTTGTTCTTTGAAAAATAAACACAAGAAGGCAGTGTGTCCATAAGGTTCTTAGTCTGCTTTATAACAGACTCTCCGTTCTCCATTCGAGCAATAGCCGAGTTTGTAGTGCCCAGATCTATGCCATAGTCTATTTTGATTCTTGCCATATTGTTTATGTTTTAAATGTTTTGACTTACTACGATTTCTGCTGGTTGTATCATCTTACCTTTATAATTAACCTGCATCTTAATCATTCCTGTAATTATACGCTTGCCTTCTGGTAAGTTTTCGTCAGGAACGAATCTTGTTTGGAATTGCATACCATCGTTATATTCCTGTCCAAGCAAACTAATGATTTCGTAACCATTGGCACGTACATTGTTTATCATGCGGTCCTTGGCTTGAACAAGTTGTTTGTAACCCTTTACGGATTTTTCCATTTTAGACAAATTCGTCTCTATTCTTGCTATTTCATCGGCAAGTTTTACAACAAGTGAATGATCTGGATCTCCTGTCGTTTTGTTTGCAGATGTTACTGACGTTTCAAGTTGCTTTTGTACAATAGCAAGAAGTTGGTTGTCTAACTTTACCGACTCTTCTTGCATTCTTATTTGGGCTGCTTGCAATGCGTCTTGTGCTTTACGAACATCTCCTATTGTTGAAGTTCCTAGTTTTATGCGTTTTGTCAATTGGTATGCAATGCCTATTACAATAGCAAGAACAATTATCAGAGTAACAATGCCCCACAATGTACGAGCGTGAAGCAAATCTTGGTTAGTGCGAACATTATTATCTGTTGCCACAATCTTTCCGTTGAAGTTTACTCTGTCTGTAGATTGTGCTTCTTCCAAAGACTTACACTTGTTTTGTAAACTATCGATTGCCAAACGTCGCATTTCGCTTTCCTTTACGAGCGTTTGCATTTTACGTTCAGACTCTTTCTGTTCCACTACAAGTTTTTGTAACTTATTGTCTGCGATTACTTGTTTGTTCTGTAAAACGACACATTTTTCTTCTAATGACTTCATCTTATCAGTCTCATTGGTAGATTTTGCATCTATTTGTTGGCAACATATAGTTGCGAGTATTAAAATTATAAATGTACTCTTCATATTCTATTTGCACAGTGATATTAAAAATGAGATTAAACCGATTATTATGAATACAATGCATCCCCATGGTATATCGTCACTTGAACTTGATGCGTTGTAATTGTTATTAGATGTTTGCCTGTTTACAGATGTTCTATTTGTTGCTGATGAATAATGAGGCGTTCGTGACGTTGATGGTCTACTAAACGTATATGCAGATGTAGAAACTCCTATTTGTTCACATAATCGTTTTAATGCTGATCGGTTATCGTTGTATCTACTACTTTTGAAATCGCTTTCCATATCAAAGCCATCCATTATTTTTATGGCTTTCCATGCTTCTTCCAATACAGATTTTATATGTGTTAATCCAAGTAGAGCTGCTAGTGCCGCATTGCGGTCGTTTTTGTCGACATTAAGTATGGATTGTGCCTCGTTAACATCCTCTATTACATTGTGAAGAGCGTTGTTTACAACTTGTGTTGATATCTTCAGATAATAGGAATTAGAAACACCTAGTTTGCGCTTTATCGATTGGATATGAGGCTTCGTGTTCTTCAACAATGTAACCGCATGACAAATTTTGTCAGACAACGTGCAATATTTACGCAGTTCCTCTTGAATAGCTTTATGTTCTTCAAGGACCTCGGATGGTGGCAGGTCGTTGATAATCTTTTGAAGAATGTCAACATTTTCTTTGCACCGTTCTTTGGCCATTTTTCCAACAACAATGCTTTTCGCATATTTCTGCAGTTTCATGGCCTTGTGGGCGGCATCAGGCTCTTCTGAATCATTATAGTAGTCAATACCACATTGTAGAATCTCAAGTCCCAATTTATCCGCAATCATTTGGTATTGCAAGTCTTTCGTAGAGAGAAAACTTTTTAGTTGTAAAAGGGAGCTTCGTGTATTTTTTCTTAGAGTTTCTCCTGCATTGAGCCTAGCATTAGCCCCTTTACCTTTTGACTTCTTGGCAACGTTTATTGCTCCTTGTATGCTGTCTACAAGAGGCTGCACGGCTTTTTCTCCAATATGACTTTTCCAAGTGTTGTTAGTTATGAGAGAAAGTAACTTGTCAGCACCAACCTCTCCACATAAACAATCAAGGAACGAAAAAGCCAAATTGGATACATCTGAAATTCCATTATTCCCAACTATTGCAGATACAAATTGGTTGACGTGTTGAGAATTCCCATACAGCGCCTCGGCACACGTTATAGCGCAGCCATAGTCCTTGCGAACTAAAGCACACACGATACGATTCTGCAAAGATGACGCACAATCCTTCTTTTGCCAAATTACCTCTGCTTTGTCCATTTCGCCAAGTATAAGGTGCTTAAAAGCCACATCATCCAATGGCGTCGTCTTAACGAACCAAAATTGAGCATACAACATTTGCTCTTTAGGCAACGTAAGTTTTGCTTCAGCATCAACTACTAAAGCTTCTGTACGATTAATGGAAGGGAGATATTGCGGCACGTCAAGAGGAAATGAAACCGACTTACCCACCTTTAGAAACGCTTTCATGCGATTGTGGTTAGCCAATCTTTCCTTTGTAGGAGAGTTTGAATAAACGCCTAAAATACGATATGGATTGTTTTCTAGTATATTCATTCCAATTCCGTTAACAAATAAAGCCAACAGACTCCCTTGTTGACGAAAATTGCTCGCTAATACATACAAAAAAGCGCGGAGCCAGTTTTGTCACTCGTTCCACGAATTGAGGCTCTCGCATTGCCCGACAAGTCGAAACGAGCAACTCCGAAAGCCCCACGCCAGTGTAACTATATAATTCACCCTCCCTACCAACGAACGGCAATGCCGTCCGAAGACAATGAGGGCTGTATATAATACACCTCATGAGGCGTTCTTTGTTGCTTTGTTCTTGACTTGTCTGTGAATTTGCGAGATTCCAATTCGTCAAAACCAAAGCGTACAAAAACGCCTTTATCATATGTATGTCTGCCCAACCTCTGCCCATCGGGGCTTCCGGTGTGTGTGCAGACATTGCAAAAATAACTATTTTGCTTAAAACACAAGTCAAGCATCGTTATTTTCTATTTAACCGAAGTTTAAAAAATAATTTGAGCAGAATCATAAAGCGCACGGAGCGAGCTGAAAGCCGACCATATGCATGTATGTTTTGCGCATTTTTTTATATGAAAATTGCATAATTTCTTTTTGCTGTTTCTTTACATCTTCTTGATAATGTGCTGTGTTCAAAAGAAAAGCTATGTACAGTGCAATTGAACGGCGCATAAAGACTGAACAGCTAATAAAAGATACAAGCCAAACGATTAGCCTTTGTTCCTATAAAACGAACTGAGGATAATTGACGAATGCTGTGGTTAAAGGTCAACCTCGAAAGTCAAGTTTATGACGCAAAAAACAAGACCTTTTCATGTACTTCGTACCCTTGATATGCTTACTTTGTAGAATTTCTTATCTCAATAGACTGCGCATTATCTACCTACGAACCTACGAAAAAACAATGCGGGCAGACGGACTTCCTGGGGAAGTTCATCTGCCCGCATTTGCATTTGCTTTTTTTGCGGTAGAGCTAGGAGTTATTTACTTGAGCACTACTTTCTGCGTGGTGACGTGGCCGTCTTTGTCGGTAGCTTCGATGACGAAGCTGTGGCCTGCGGCACGGTCCACGGTGAAGGAACTGCGTGAGGTCTTCTGGAGCGTACGGCCGGAGAGGTCAACGACACGCACTTGCTTGAGGTCCTTGCCGTCGAGGCTTACGCGACGACCTTCCACATTGACGCGGAGAGCGTTGTCGGAAGCCGTCTGGATGCCCGTGGGGGTGTAGGTGCCGTCGAAGTCGAAGACGTAGGTCGTGCCGGCTTCACCGGAGAGGTTTGCCACACCATTCTCGTCCACTGCGAGCGTGGTGAGTTTGCCGTCCACGTAAACCTTAGCCTTGGCGAGGTTCTTGTAGAGCACGGGGATGGTCTGTCCCTGATTGTTGACGATGGTCACGCGGGTAGCTTCGCCCTTGGCCCAAGTGGTGCTTACGGTGAAGTCCTTCACGGCCTTCATGCCGTTCATGTGACCGGCCTTCCAAGCGGAGGGAAGGGCGGGGAGAATGCGGATGGTGTCGGCGTTGCTCTGCATAATCATTTCTGCTATACCAGCGCAAGCACCGAAGTTACCGTCAATCTGGAAAGGAGCGTGAGCGTCGAAGAGGTTGTAGAACACACCTGCGCCGCCGTTGCTGTGAGAGAGGGCGTTGTTGAGGATGGTGCGAGCGTGGTCACCGTCGAGGGCACGTGCCCAGAGGTTAATCTTCCAACCCATTGACCAACCCGTAGCACCGTCGCCGCGGAGGCGGAGGGAGTTGACGGCAGCGTCGTAGAGTGCCGTACCCGGATGTACTTGGCTGAAGGGATAGAGACACATGAGGTGCGACATGTGACGGTGGTTCACGCCTTCGGTGGTGGCAGTGTAGCTGCTGTATTTCCACTCGCGGAGGATGGGCGTGTTCTTGGCAATGCGGTCGGTACCCCAGTTGCCAGTGTACGTCTCAGTGTGGAGTCCGTTGTCGAGGTTGGCAAAGCGGTCCTTGAGTTTGTCGAGGTCGTCGTCAGAGACGTTGGCGTCGTCGCCGAGTACGTCAATGGCAGCGAGCGTGTTGCTGAAGAGGTCGTAAACGAGCTGTTGAGCGTGTGCCACACCGTCTTCGGCAGAAGGTCCGTGTTCGGGCGACCATTCGTTGGGAGCTTCGTAGGTGCCGTCGTCAGCCTTTTCGAGGCGGTCCATCCAGAACTGCGAAGCGGAGAGCATGGCGGGGAATACCTTCTTGAGGTAGTCCTTGTCGAGCGTGTAGCGGTAGTGCTGCCAGAGGTGCGAAGCGTACCAAGCGTTGGCAATCACGTAGTTCGTCATGAAGGAACTTACACCACCGAAGATGTTGTTCTCCGTGTAGCAAGTCCAACCGCGGCTCTGTCCGCTGTTCTTTGCCCACTTCTGCCATTCGCTGTGGTTCTCTGCCTCGTTCCAAATGTAGTGGAGGAAGGGAACGTGCATTTCGCTGAGGTTGGTGGGTTCTGCGGGCCAGTAGTTCATCTGCACGTTGATGTTGGAGTGGATGTCGGCGTTCCAAGCGGGGTTCACCATGTTGCTCCAGATACCCTGGAGGTTGGAGGGGAGATCCACACCGCGTGAAGAAGCTATCTCGAGGTAACGTCCGTAGGCGAAGTAGAGCTGTTCGAGCATGAGGGCGTTCGTTCCCTTACCGCTGGAGTAGGTGTCGATGAGCTTGTTGGTGGGCACTTCGTTCTTGGTGCCGTCGAGCTGGAAGTCTACGCGGCTGAAGTACTTCTGGTGGTCAGCCACGTGTTCTGCGAGGAGTTCGCTCCAACCTTTCTTCTCAGCGTCGTTGAGGCGTGCCTCGATGGTGGACGAGAGGGCTGCAGTGTTGGAGATGTAGGTAGAGGCGTAGGCATCGTAGTCCGTGCCGCCGGCAAGGAGGAGGAGCACTTCGTCAGCGCCTGTTACGGTGACGCCTTCGTCTGTGGTCTCAATGGTACCGCCGGTGGGAACCACCTTCATGCGGGCGTTGAAGCTGACGAGGTCGAGTTTGCCGCTGAAGTAACCTTCGCCGTCGGCATAGGCTGCAGACTTCTTGAGGGCGTAGCCCGGTTCGAGGGTAAAGCGGAGGCTGATTTTGCCTTTCTCGCTGGCGGTGTAGTGGGCTGCCACTACGCGGGCGGGGTTGGAGGCAATGTATTCGCGGGTGTAGGTCACGCCGCTCTGGCTCGTGAACTGTGTCTTACCGGTAGCGGTGGTGAGGTCGAGCTGACGGTAGTAGTCCTTGGCTGCCTTGGAAGCGGTGGTGCTGAACTCGCCGCTGAGGTCTTCGGCAAAGACGGAACCGAAGTTTTCGTACTTACCGTAGCCACTGCCGCCCGAAGCGGACTTGGCTGCAGTGCCGCTCCAGAGAGTCTTTTCGTTGAACTGAATTTCGTCCTTATACATGCCGCCGAAGAGGCTGGCGCCGAACTGTCCGTCGCCGATGGGGAGGGAATATTCCATCCAGTTGGAGTAACCCTGGCCGCCGCTGTAGAGCTTGGCGGTGGTGGCGGGTTCGGTGTACCAAAGGGTGAGGGCGTTTTCGGGCACATAGCCTTCAATGCCGGTGCTCTTGTAGTCGGCGTAGTCCATGTCGTCGGGGTCAACGAAGGTGCAGACGTTGTTTTGGTCGCCTGCCTGCCAGAAGCCGAGGGTGTTGCCTTCGACTACGGAGCCCCACATGTTCACGTAGTTGTTGCCGCTCTTGGAGTTGGCCACTATTTCGAAGCCGGAACCATTCGTGGTGTTGGTGCTTTCCACGAGTTTGAAGCCGCCGCTCTGCTCGGTGGTGCCGTAGCGGAGGGGATTGGGGTTCGTACCGCCTTCGGTAGTGCTGATAGAGGTGGAGCTAACGGCTATGATGTTACCGCTCTTGTTGACAAACTGGAAGTTGTCCTTCGTGCCGACGAGTTTCCACTTCTGGCCGTCCACGTCGTCCACGCTGTAGAGGCGGATGCAGTTGTCGGTGCCGTTGGTGCTCTCAGCCATGTAGCGTGAGGCGCGGTTGAACTTCACGAAGTAGTACTTCTCCGTGTCGTCGGTGGAGAAGGTAGGCCACTTCACGCCTACCATGTTGAAGTAGAGCTGGTTGTTGTCGTCGCCCGTGCTCCATTCGCCAAGGTTCTTGCCTGCGCCCGTTCCGGCCCACTGGTTCATGGCATTTGAGGGAGAGGCGGTGCGCTGAATTTCGAAGTAGTTGTTGGCAGAGCCTTTGATGATGGCGAGTTTCTCTGCGCTAGAGGAGGATTTTGTGGTGGTGAAGTAAGAGCCGTTGTAGGCGACGTAGCGTCCGGCCTTGCTCTTCATCACGAATTCGGACTGCGTTCCGATAAACTGGAACTGCTGACTGGTGGTGCTGGCTGATGCCACGGTGACCATCTTGCTGTTGGCTCCGACATCGGACAGATAAGCACTGCCCGTCTTGAACTGCACGGTGTACCACACGGGTTCGTCTTCCGTACTGAAGTCGGGCAATTTGCTCTGTGCGCCTGCCCAAAGGCAAACGAACAACATGAGCATCAAAAGTGTAAACTTTTTCATTGCTATTGTATTAGGTTTATTTTGAGAGTTTTTCTTGCAGAACTAAAGATTCGCAGGCTAATGGACCGCTCTTCTTGGCCGAAGCTATGCGGCTTTTCGAGCGGACGTTATCGCAGCAAAGGTAAGGGTTTTCTTTGAATAACGCGGTGGGTTCCAGTGCAAAAGTGGCGATGGGACGAAGCTTTGCAAGTGTGCAATGCTTCGCCAATGTGCAAATATGCAAATGTGCGAATGTGCAAATGTATAATGCTTTGCCAATGTGCCAATGTGCAAATGTGCGAATGTGCAAATGTGTAATGCTTTGCAAGTGTGCAATGCTTCGCCAAGGTGTAATGCTTTGCGAATTTGGATTTCAGTTCCTTACAAAATGTCCCTAAAACGTAGGCTTTCTCTAAGCCGTTGAATATCAACCATGTGCAGTTTCAAAACGAATGCCCTCGTTTGAAACAAAAATTCCAAGCCTTGGAATTTTAATTTCAAGGCTTGGAATTTAAATTTCAAAGCATGGAATTTTGACGTAAAGCCAGCTCTTGCTCTGCGAAGGTATTTTGATGGAGGTTTTGACTACTTCTTATTCTTTTCCACGTATTCCTTCATGCTTTCTTTCTCGGAACTTCCGTTGGTGATGAAATCGTCTATTTTCCACGTGCCGCGTTCGCAGACGAGGGGGTGTTCAAGGGCGATGGATGCACCGCAGTTCTTTATCTCCACTTTGGCACGGCATTTACCTTCTCCCGCGGGTTTCACGCTCTTTATGGTGAAAGCGAGGTTGGAGAAGTCCTGGCCGCAAATCCAGTGGTCGGAGTCGAAGAAACCTATCATGCCGTCTGCCACGTCGGCACTGTCAATCTTTTCGACCTGCTTCTTGAGCGCAAGATAGGAGGCGGAAAGGTAACGGGCGTCGAAGTCGGGCTTCTTGGCGATGAGCGAGATGTCCTTTTCGGCACGGCCGTACCAAGCGAACACGTCGGTGTAGACAGCGCGAAGTTGCGCCTCGGCGGTTTGGGCTTCGCCGGTCGACGGCTGCGAGGCAACGGCTGTCGTGTCTTGCTCTACAGCAGCACTTTGCTTTGCGCCCTGGCTGCAACCGAGGAACAAGGCAGCGGGAAGGATGAGAAGAAAAACTTTGAACATGGATGAGTGTACTGAAGTTTAGGAATGCGCCTTCAAAGCGCAGCACGCAAAAGCCTCCGTGAGGCCACATTTGCACATTAGCGAAGCGTTGCCTCCAGCGTGTTGGCCATGAGCATGGTGATGGTCATGGGACCTACGCCGCCGGGCACGGGGGTGATGAAGGCGCACTTCGGTGCTACGTTTTCGAAGTCCACGTCGCCGCAGAGGCGGAAGCCTTTGGGACGTGTGGCGTCGGGCACACGCGTAGTGCCCACGTCGATGACCGTGGCGCCGGGACGCACCATGTCGGCGGTGAGGAAACCGGGACGGCCTATGGCAGCTATAATGATGTCGGCAGAGAGGCACTCCTCGCGAAGCGTCGTGCTGTGGCTGTGGCATACCGTTACGGTGGCGTCGCCATACTGCTTCTGCATCATGAGCGAAGCCATGGGCTTGCCCACAATGTTGGAGCGTCCGAGGATGACGCACTTCTTTCCGCTCGTCGGGATGTTGTAGCGACGGAGGAGTTCGAGAATTCCTTTTGGCGTGGCGGAGATGAAGGAGGGGAGTCCGGCCACCATGCGGCCCACATTGACGGGAGTGAAACCGTCCACGTCCTTGCGGTAGTCGATGGCTTCAATGACTTTTTGTTCGGAGATATGCTTGGGGAGGGGGAGTTGCACGATGAAGCCGTCCACTTCAGGGTCGGCATTGAGGCGTGCCACGCAGGCCAGGAGTTCTTCTTCTGTCACGTCGTCTTCGTAGCGGATGAGGCTGGAACGGAAGCCGCACGTCTCGCACGCCAACACTTTGTTGCGTACGTACGTTTCGCTTCCGCCGTCATGTCCTACGAGCACAGCGGCAAGGTGGGGGCGGCGTTTGCCGGCAGCTATGAGTTGTTCTACTTTTTCGGCTATTTCCTTCTTTATGGCGGCTGCCGTAGCCTTTCCGTCTATTAGTTGCATGGGGAATGTGTAATGTGCAAATGTGCAAATATGCAAATGTGCAAATGGGGTTACATTGTGGCTTTTGCGTGCTTCGGCCTCACGGAGGCTTTTGTGTGTTTCACTTTGAGGGCGTTAGCGCATGGGGGTCACGTCTCCGACGTGACGCTCTACACGGCTTGCTTCACCGCAAATGTACATATAATGTAATGAATGGGAGAACTCTTTGGTAAATAAAAAAGAATGTCACGGCTTGACAGATTGCAAACCGTGACATTCTTGTACTTATATAATATTGAGTTGCGCCGTGTAGAACGCGACGTTTTGAAAACGTCGCCCCCATGGAGGGTGCAAACCGCACTATCACATCTTCGGCATCTTCGGCATTCCAGGCATTTTCGGCATGCGCGCCATCATCTGGCCCATCTTCGAACCTGTCACCATCTTCATCATCTTGCGCGTTTGGTCGAACTGCTTGACGAGGCGGTTCACTTCCTGGATGGTAGTGCCGGAGCCTTTGGCAATGCGCTGCTTGCGGCTCTGGTTGAGGCATTCGGGGTGCTGACGTTCCTTGGGCGTCATGGAGAGGATGATGGCCTCAATGCCCTTGAAGGCGTTGTCGTCAATCTCTACGTCCTTCAAGGCTTTACCCACACCGGGAATCATGGAAGCGAGGTCCTTGAGGTTACCCATCTTCTTGATTTGCTGAATCTGGGCGAGGAAGTCGTTGAAGTCAAACTGGTTCTTCTGAATCTTACGCTGCAACTTGAGGGCTTCCTTCTCGTCGAACTGTTCCTGGGCGCGCTCCACGAGGCTCACGATGTCGCCCATGCCGAGGATGCGGTCCGCCATACGTTCGGGGTGGAACACGTCGAGGGCTTCCATCTTCTCGCCCGTACCGACAAACATGATGGGTTTGTCTACCACCGTGCGGATGGAGAGCGCGGCACCGCCGCGGGTGTCACCGTCGAGCTTGGTGAGCACTACGCCTTCGTAGTCGAGACGGTCGTTGAACTCCTTAGCGGTGTTTACAGCGTCCTGACCCGTCATGGCGTCTACCACGAAGAGCGTGTCGTCGGGATTGATGGCCTGCTTGATGGTGGCAATCTCGTTCATCAGTTCTTCGTCCACTGCAAGGCGGCCGGCGGTGTCGACGATGACCGTGTCGTAACCCTTTGCCTTGGCTTCCTGAACACCCTCGCGGGCAATCTTCACGGGGTCTTTCTCCTCGAGGTTCATGTAGATGGGCACCTCTATCTGCTCGGCGAGCACACGGAGCTGCTCCACGGCGGCGGGACGATACACGTCGCACGCTACGAGAAGGGGCTTACGCGCCTTCTTCGTCTTGAGGTGGAAAGCGAGTTTGCCGGAGAGTGTGGTCTTACCCGCACCATTGAGACCCGCCATGAGGATGACGGAGGGACGGCCCGAGAGTTTCAGTTCGTGAGCGTGTCCGCCCATGAGGGTGGCGAGTTCGTCGTGGACAATCTTCACCATGAGTTGTCCCGGCTTCACGCTGGTGAGCACCTGCTGACCGAGGGCTTTCTGCTTCACTGTGTCGGTGAAGGTCTTTGCCACTTTATAGTTGACGTCGGCATCGAGGAGTGCGCGGCGCACGTCCTTGAGGGTTTCGGCCACGTTAATCTCGGTGATGCTGCCTTCGCCCTTGAGTATTTTGAAAGACCTTTCGAGTCTTTCGCTCAGATTTTCAAACATGTCGTGTGTAAAAGTAAGGTGTGGCCCGTGGCAAACGTGTCGCTTTTGCCTCAGGCTTTGCGTTTTGGCTGCAAATTTAGGAAAAACTTTTTGTTTATAGGGAGTTATGGAAGAGGCGCTTTGAGGGCGTCAGCGCATGGAGGTCACGTCTCTGACGTGACTGGTGAGCGCGAAAAGTGAAAGCGCAGCACGCTGTGTAGAGCGTCACGTCGGAGACGTGACCTCCATGCGCTACGCACGCAAAAGCCTCCGTGAGGCAAAAAAGGCAGACGCCCTAAAGCGTCTGCCTTTTTGGTTAATATTCTTCGTCAGCTTCGTCCCAATCGTCGTGGTAGACGTCGAAGACGCTGAGGTTGTCGGTGCCGGTGGCGGCTCCGTGCTCGTTGTCAGCCTTTATGTTGCTGCCGGCGAGGAGGGAGGAGTCGGCCTTTATCTCTATGACCCGCAAGGCGGGCGTTACGTATTTCTTCATATCTCAGAATAGTTTCGGGGGTTATTTTACGATTTGCTTCACTACGCGGCCGTCGCTGAACTTCACGATGTTCACGCCCTTTACGGGAGCGGCAATGCGGAGACCTGCAGCGTTGTAACGGGCTACTTCCGTTGCGTTGCCGTCGAGGGCAGCGTTGTGGATGCCGTCAACCGTGCCGTCGGCGAAGTGGAAGGCTGTTGCACCGTTTGCGCTTGCCATGGTGAGGTAAGCACGGTTCTCGCTGCACCATACACCGTCGTCTTGCACGAGGAAGAAGGCTACTACATCTTCGCCGTCGATGGTCTGCTGCTGGAGCACGTAGTTGTTGGCGTTCTTTGCCACGCTTTCAATCTTCTTGAACGTACCAGTGAGGGCACCAGCGGTGTAGGTGTCGGCGGTGGCGCAAGCGTAGCCGCTGAGGTTCTGGATTACGTAGGAGTCGCTGGTGGCGTTATCCCAGTGGAGGATGTACGGCGTGTTGGCCTTGAGCGTTTCGGCCTTGACGAGCACGAGGTTGTTGTCCGTGTCGGCAGAAGAGCAACTGTAAGCTGTCACGTTGTTGGGAACTTCAGCGTCGAAGGGAGCGATGAAGGTAGCCCACTCAGCATCGCCAATATAGAGCGAGCAAGTATACTTCTTGGCTGCTTCAATCTGGAAGTTCTTCCATTGTTTGTTGGCAGTGTAGAAGCCCGAGTCGTTATCGTTGTTTGCGCTGATGTACGTGTTGGTGGCGGTGTTCACGAGGCGGAAGGGAGCGGTAGAGAAGATGTTGTCGAGGTCTACCTCAATCTTGATGCCGAGTGCCTTGCTCTGGTCGGTAACCACGCGGAGCTGAGCGTCGTTGCCATCGTAGTTAGTACCCGTACCTACATAAAGCTTCGTGCCGTCTTCGCCAGTGAAGCTCATCACGAAGGTGTTGGCTTTGCCTTCTACGGCTTCGAACGTTACTGCCTGGCTGTAGTAAGAACCTGCGCCTTCGGTGTAGCCGAGGGCGTAGTTGCCCTTAGTAGTGGCGTTGTACTTAGCGGTGAGCGCCTTGCCGTCGTAGTTGTAACCGTCGTTGCCGTTGATGATCACGTTGAACTTCTCGGTAGCTGCGGGAGCTTGGAGCGTGGCGTTCTCAAAGGCTTCCTTTACGCCAGCCTTGAAGAGAGAAAGATACTTCGCGTGGTCGGCAATGATATCGTTGGAGTTCTTTGTTGATAATTGTGTACCATATTCAAGAACTAAACTGTAAGCCTGCGAAATGCCGTTGGTTCCTTCTTCAGAAATGCAGTTTTCCGGATAGGTCAAACCTTTATTTTTGTTGTCTTGATCATAAATCTTGTCAAGATAAGCCATTGTACTATCTATGTCAGCCTTAAATGCTGCCCAGTTGTCACCCTTGTAGAGGTCCTGGTCGCTAAGGAGCTGGAGGTCGCTGATAGAAATCCACTGGTACTGTGCGTCTGCCGAACCGCCGATGCTGAAGGTCACCTTCTGCTCTTCGGTTAAGGTGAAGCAGATGGCGCGGTATTCCCAACCGCGGCCAGCGCCGTTGTTGCAGTAGGTAGAGTCGGAAGAGATGGTGGCATAGCCGTTGATGTCAACGCCGTAGCCGCTGTCGCCCTTGGTGGGGAAGTTTACCTGATAATTCGTACCATTCGCATCCGCTACGTCTACGCTCATGTAGCTTACCGTGCTTGCAGAGCCACGACCGGTGGCGAGGAGTGCGTAAGTACCTGCGGGGAGCGTCACTTCGGGGAATGTCAAGCTAGTTTCCCAAGAAGTAGTAGACCATTTGCTACCATTCTGTTCCCAGTAGCCGCGGCTGCTGTCGCCGCTCCAGTGCTGACCGCCGGTGTTGGTCACCATGTCGCCAGTAGTGGACGTACCAATCTTGGCGCTCACGTCGAAGGGACAGCTCTTCTTAAGGCTTGTGATATAAGCAGGAATGGCTGCCGTGTTGAGAGCCTTTTCGGCAGCTTTGATTTCTGCCGTGCGAGCCACGATGTCGTCGTAGCTTGTGGGGGCGTCTTGCTTGAGGAGGTTCTCAAGTGTGGTATATTCCTCGCCGGTGTAGTATGTCTTCACGTCGTCGAGAATAGCCTGTGCTTCAGTTTTTGCTGCTTCGAGTTCGGCGAGTACTTCTTTGGTGTCCACGCTTGCAGCGTAGAGTTTGAGGTCAGAAACACCGACCCATGTGTTGTTGAGCGAAGCGCCGAACGACACAACCACTTTCTGTGTGGCGTCAGTCACTTCAAATTCTACAGCGCTCCATTGCCAACCGTAGCCGTTGCCGTTGTGGGCATAAGTGCCGTCGTACGATGCGTTGGGGTTGCCGTCGGTGTCTACGCCAAGACCCACGTTGTTGTTATTGGCGAGGGAAGTGGTAACTGCATCGTTGTCGCCTACCTTTACGCTCAGATAACCCGGTTCTGCCGTGTTGGCGCGGCCTGTGGCGAAGAGGGCATATTTACCTACGGGGAGCGTAACCTCTTCGAAGGTCATCTTCACGTCCGTTGCGGAGCCGCTCCAACTGTCGTAATAAGAGGTAGAGGTATTTCCGCTCCAGTGCTCACCATTATTCGAACCCATGTTGCCAGTGCAAGAGGTGCTGAGTTTATCGGTGACGTTCGTCGTGTAAGTCTTGAGCAGGCTCTTAATCTTATCCACGTTGGGAGCGTAGGGCAGACCTGCAATACCTGTGTTGATATTGTTGGCGAGTGTAACCATCTCTTTGTAAGTCGACGGCATTTCCTGTTCTGCCAACTTTTTGAGAGCTGTTGCTTCATCGCTGGTGGCAGCGGATTCCAACGCCGTCTTTGCTTTAGCTTGGGCGGTGGTTACGAGACCTTGAAAATAAGTGTCAGCGCTGGACTTGTCCTGGTAGATTTTGACGTAGTCAATGCAAAGAATGCCGTTACCATCACCTCCGTTATTAGTTGATTTATAACCTACAGAAAGTTTACCAGATTCCTGTGCAGAAAGCGAGAATGAAACGGTGTCTTTTGTCCACTTTGTACCAAATGACGTTGTTGTACCATAGTGGCTACCATTGTCAGAATAGTAACCAATCAGGTTTTGATCAATGCTTTTGCCAGTCGCATTGTAAACGGCATATTCAATCTTGAAATCGCCAGCGGGAAGAATAACGGCTTGTTCGTATTTGGCGGTACAGTTCCAACGTACGGAAATACCAAGACATCCACCTGCTTTTGCGTTGTTGGCATTCGTTGAGGGGATAGCCTTACCGCCGATTTTTCCTGCAGTCGTACCTATTTCAAAGGCTGCGCTGGAAGTCCAACCTGTGGTAGAAATAGTCCAACCTGTTACGCTTTTGGTATCACCGTTTGAGCTGATATTAGATGTTTGGAAATCGCTGGCGATGTCGAAGCCAGCGTTTGTGACGTAGAGATCTGTCACGTCGACATACTGCGTCTCTTCTGCCGTAGCTATCACGCCCGGCGATGCTGCGTGCTTTGGTTCAGCAGCAGCGAATGCTGTCCCGAAGCCTAATGTGGCAGCGAGCACAGCGGAAAGAAGTCGTTTTGCTTTCATGAGTTTTATGTGTTATGGTATTTTATTTGGAGTTTCTGATAAGTTCTGCAAACTGTGGTTAGCAAAGAATATGTCGCAAAAGTACCAAATTGTTTAAAAGGACCAAAGAAAGGAATCGTCTTCTTGAATTTTTAACTTGCATTAAAACAAAAATCGTTCATCATGGTGGAAATATTCGTCAATGAGGGCCTCACGGAGGCTTTAATTGCTTATGGGGACGAGTGATTGCTTATGGGGGCGAGGTTTTCAAAACCTCGCGCTCTACACGATGTGCTGCGCTATGTTCTTAGTGAAGCCGTGTAGAGCGTGACGTATTAAAAACGTCACCCCCATAGGCGGATGGTATGCCGCTTATGGGGGTGAGTAACTGCTTATGGGGGCGAGGTTTTCAAAACCTCGCGTTCTATACGATGCTTAAAAGCGCAGCACGCAAAAGCCTCCGTGAGGCCGCCTATTCCGCCTTCACTGTCAGCGCCGTCACGGTGCTCTTGAACTGTCCGGCTTTGCGGAGCGGGAAGACGAGTGTGCGCTGGTAGTAAATCTGGTCCGTGGGCTGGTAGACAACAGGTTCGTAGGTGTATGTACCCTTCACCTGGTAATGCGCACGGTCTTGGTCGCGCATCACGTAGAGCGTTTTCGGACCCAGTTCTTCTTTGAGCTGTCCGTCCACGAGGAGGCGCGTCACCTTGTTCGTACCCTCAATCGTCAGCGTGTGTTTCTCGCCCACGGGGATGCGGTAGTTGAAGAGATTGCGGTAACCCTCGTGCTCGAAAGCCAGTTTGCCCTGGTCTGGGTCAGAGAGATAAACCACGGCGCTCGACGAACGGAACAGTTCCGTGCCCTTCGTCTCCTCCTTACCCTCTATGGTAAAGCTCACCGAGTAGTTGTAACCAATCTCCTCCACCGAAAGTTCCTCGCCCGGCGCGACCGTAGCCTTCTCGAAGACCGTCGTACCCGGTTTGCCGAGATGTCCCAGTTCGTTCACGCCCGGTGCTTCGCTCAGCAAAGCACGCTTCTCGTCGAAGTCTGCATAGGGTAGGGCAGTGAGTTTACCCGTCCAGCACTTCACAGCAAGCGTCTGGAGCGCCGGGAACACACGGTGGTGCACGTCCTTCGTCGTGATGCCGTTGCCTGCGTGGTCGTTCCACACCGCAAACATGCCGCCGAGGATGTCCGGGTCGTTCTCCTCGAACGTCTTGTTACCGATCACCGCCGGCGTGTAGTGTTCGTAGAGATATTGCGTGTTGAGGTAGTCGTAGTAGTAACCCGCTGCCGGCACGATGTAAGTCAAGCCGTCGGGGATGCTGATGAGTTTGTAACCCTGCTTTTTCATCTCCGCAGGGTCAGCATAGCCGTTGTACCAAATGTCCATGATGACATTCTTCGACTTCACCGGCGTCGTACCGTTGGCGTGCGTCAGTGCGCCCCAGAGCACAGCCTGCTTGCCGTAGCTCTCCACGAGGCGAATGTAGTGGTCCGTGTAGGCGCGGAACTGTTCCACCACCTCCTTTTTGGCGTTAGAATACTCGTCCGTACCGATGTGTACGCGCGGACCGCGGAACACCGGCTCTTTTCCGCCGATGTATTCCTTCCACAGTGCGTCCATAAACGTGTACGTCTCCGGATTGGAGAGGTCGAGGTGGTCCATGCCGTAGTCCTTGCTGCCAATTTCCGGCTTGTACTGCGTGAATGCCAGCGAGTGGGCGGGCGCGTCAAACTCGGGGATAATCTCCACACCGTTCTTCTCCGCCAACTTCTGAAGGTCTATGAACTCGCTCTTCGTGTAAGAACCGTCCTTCGCCGTCAGTCCGGGATAGGTGTCGCACTCCAAGCGGAAGGCAGCCTGCGTCTTGTTCCAGTCACCGCCGAAGTACTGGCGGAACCCATTGTCGTTGAGGTGTACCTGCAGTGTGTTCATCTTGTAGTAAGCCATGATTTTCGTTAGGTTACGGAGATAACTCATGGGTATGAACTTGCGTCCGCAGTCAATCATGAAACCGCGAAGGCCGTATTGCGGAATGTCAGTGGTAGTACCCTTTGCCAGTTCTGTGCCGTGACCCTGTTCGAGCATCTGAAGGAGCGTGCGCGTACCCCAGAAAAGGCCGCGTTCCGTCGAAGCCGTCAGTTCCACCGTGTCGCCAATCTTCAGCGTGTAGCCCTCGTCGCCCAGTTTTTTGTCAGCGCGGAGCGAGAGCACGAGGTCGCCTTTTTGTGCGCGGCCGGTCACGATGGTCGGTTGTTGTGCAAACATCGTCTGGTAGTCAGCCATCCACGCTTCTGCCACGCTGCGGGCTTTGTTGCTTTTCACGATGATGCGGCCCGAAAGGGCTGTCTGTCCCTCGGCACCTGTCCATGAGGTGAGTTCGGGGATGACGAAAGGTTTAGGGTTCACGTCGGCCCATACGGAGCCAATGCCCATCGTGCAACCCACGAGGAGCGCCAGCAGTCGGACACGGAACGAATTCTTTTTCATGCTATTCAAAAAGTTATGATTTGGGGGTAATAGCTTCGCCTCATACATCGGCGAGCTTATAATATGCTTGCAAAGTTAGCCTTTTCTTCGTAATTTCGCACGGAAACGGCGTGCACATGTCTTTGGACATACAGCCGCCTACGAATTATTCTCCACTTCCCCACATCCCTATGTCATCCACCATTTGCGCCATAGCCACTCCTGCCGGAGGGGCAATCGGCATTGTCCGCGTGAGCGGTAGCCAAGCCATCAGCATCACCTCTTCCCTCTTCCGCGCTCAGGGCGGCAAACCCTTGACCGAACGCAAGGGTGGTACGCTCTCCTTCGGCCATATTGTTGATCCCGCAACGGGCGAGACCGTCGACGAAGTCCTCGTCAGCCTTTTCCGCGCACCCCATTCCTACACCGGCGAAGACGCTACGGAAATCTCGTGCCACGGTTCGGCCTACATCCTTAGTCGCGTTGTGCAACTCTTGCTGAACGCCGGATGCACCATGGCACAACCCGGCGAATACACCCAGCGCGCTTTTCTCAACGGTAAGATGGACCTCAGTCAAGCCGAAGCCGTGGCAGACCTCATCGCTTCGACCACCGCTGCCAACCACCGCATGGCCATGCAGCAACTGCGCGGTACGTTCAGCAAGAAACTCAACGAGCTACGCGACAAACTCCTCCATCTCACCTCTCTCATGGAACTCGAACTCGACTTCTCCGACCACGAAGAACTTGAGTTTGCCGACCGCAGCGAACTCCTCGCCATTGCCACCGATGCCGAGAGCCACATCAGTCGCCTCTGCGACTCCTTCCGCTTGGGTAATGCCCTCAAACGCGGTGTGCCCATCGCCATTGTGGGCGAGACGAACGCCGGAAAGTCTACGCTCCTTAATGCCCTCGTGGGCGAAGAGCGTGCCTTGGTGAGCAACGTTCACGGCACCACGCGCGACACAGTCGAAGAGTCTGTCAACCTCGACGGCACCCTCGTCCGCTTCATCGACACCGCTGGCATACGCGACACGAGCGACGAGGTGGAACGCATGGGCATAGAACGCACCTTCCGAAAGATTGCCGAAGCCGACGTAGTCCTCTGGTTGCTCGACGCCACCTGTGTCGACCGCCAGTTTGCCGCCCTTTCTTCCCGTCTCCTTGCCGAAACCGCCCATAAGGAACTCCTTGTGGCAGTCAATAAGGTAGACCTCGCCCCCGATTGGCAAAGCGCGTCGTCCCTTTCTTTGCCCGAAGGCACGCCCCTCATCGCCATCAGTGCGCAGTGCGATGCCGACGTCAGCCGTCTGCGCGCCCTCCTTGCCGACACGCTCCGTCGCCTCACCGCCCAGACCCGTGCCGACGACGTCATTGTCAGCAATGCGCGCCACTACGAAGCCCTCTGCGCAGCTCGCGAAGCCTTGCAGCGCGTCGTCGACGGACTCCACACCAACCTCTCCGGCGACTTCATCAGCCAGGACCTCCGCGAAACGCTCCACCACCTCTCCTCCATCGTGGGCGAAATCACCTCCGACGACGTGCTTCAAAACATATTCCACCACTTTTGTATTGGCAAGTAAATTGTTCTATTTTCTGATTTGCGCGAGGAGCGGGTTGAAAGCACAACAAGTCTTCAACTCGCTCCTCGTGTAGATTAGAAACTTAAATGGTGTATTTTATCGGCGTGGTTTCGCCCTCTATGGGGTTGACGTTTTCAAAACGGCCTCACGGAGGCTTTTGCGCGCTGCGCTTTGTAGGGCGCTAGCGCATGGGGGTCACGTCTCCGACGTGACAGTTGAGCGCGATGAAACAAGGTGCAGCACTTCATGGAGGGCTTCATGTGGGCGCAGCACGAAGAAGCCTCCGTGAGGCCGTGTAGAGCGCGAGGTTTTGAAAACCTCGCCTCCATGGAGGGCGCAGCACGAAGAACCGTCCGTGACGGCGTGCCCCCATGCGTTAGCACACTCATAAGCTAGTGCACTCAAAGGTTTGCGCCATCTATGGCCGTCCCCTATTTATTTACGAAACAAAGAAATCCCCTTGTCCTTCATCAAAACGAAGAACAAGGGGATTTCAACGTATAAGCATTATGCATTTGCACTTTGCTACGCAGCGTTCAAGGCATTATGCATTTGCACATTTTCATATTTGCACATTTGCACATTCGCGAAGCGACAGCGCTGCGCGCTGCTACTGCACCACGACTTTCTTTCCGCCCACCACGTAGACGCCCGGTTCGAGGCCGTCGACGGTGGTTTCGCCTGCTGTGGCGTTGACGGAGCGAACGAGGGTGCCGGAGAGCGAGTAGACGTTGAGGCGCTGTGCCTTTCCGCTGTGGATGAAGAGCTGGCGGTTGCCGCCGTCTACGGCGAGGTAGTCCTCAGCCACGGCTTCGTTCACGCCGTCAATGGTCGGGTCGTAACCATATTTTGAGTCGAGCGCGTCGAGGCGGCCCTTAATCCAACTCTCGCAGTAAGTCACGGCAGAGGGGATGTTCGAGTGTTTCGTCTTCGTTCCCCAGCGGTTCGTTTCGCGTTTGTCCGCATGGCTCTTGCTGAAGAGGTCGCCGTAGGTTGCGAAGCGTTCAGCCAGCGTTTCCGGTTGCCAGTACGTGCGTCGCAGTTCCACGTAGCGTTCTGCGAGTTGCTTTTTCCAGTTCAGCGTCGTTGAGGTGCGGAGTTTGTAGAAGAGTCCGTACTCGCCGTGTTCGTAGCTCGTGAGGAAGTTTTCGAAGTCCTGCGTGTAGTCCTTCGTGTACGTTGTCGAACCGTCCCAGCGTGCGCCGAGCGTACCGTCGAGGTCCCAGGGAGCTATGGAGAGGCGGTCGCCTTCCGTGCCCTGTCGGTCGTAAACGAAGTAGAGCATGTTTTTGCCGTGGTTGTCCGTGGCGAGGAGCAAGTCGAGGAAGAGGTAGTAGTCGTTCACCATGGGGAGGTCGAAGTGCGAAGCCACTCCGCTCTCAAAGGTGCTCGTTGAGGACGTCAGGGCAAAGTTGATGCCGTTCCACAGCGGTTCCCAGTCGACCGCTTCTTCCTCATAGTCGGGATATTTCAGTTCGAAGCTCGCCCACGTCTCCTGTCCGAGCGTGTTGGAGTAGCTGCGGGGCGCAGTGCCGGGGTAGTACGACGAACCGCTCTCGTGACCCATGAATACCTCGTAGCACCACTGGTCCGACTTGTAGAGCACGCCGTGCACTTCGTCCGTGCCGCTCTTTGAGTCGGCGGCAGCCTTGAACTTCTTGAGTTTAAGTTGCTTGCGGTCCATCTTTTCCGTCATGCAGTAGATGCCGTTGTAGCGTCCGTTGAGGAACACCTCCACGAAGTGTCCGCGTGTGCCGGTGAGCACCTTCTTTTCGCGGTCGGCGTAGTAAGGTTTCGTGGCAAACTCGTTCCAGATGTCCGTAGCCACGCGGTTGCGCATACAAGCCGGGTCGACCGCCATGGCGTCGAGAATCCAGTTGTTGTCCTCGCGAAGACCGAAGAACTTACGGTCAACCGACTCGCCCGCTTCGTCGCAGATCTTCACGTTGTAAGCCTTCTTTTCGAAGCCGCTCGCCGTAGCGCCACGGTAGCGGAACTTGGCGTAGTTCGTCGAGTCGTAACCCTCCGTGTCGGCATCCGTCAGGCGCAGCGTACCTTGGGTGTAAGTCGTTTTGTTGCACGAAGCCACGCGCATCTCCACGATGGGGAGGAACGTGAACTGCAACTTGGCAGAAGCCTTCACCTCGCCCGCCTTGTTCACCAGACAGATGGGGTAGGTACGGTCGCACGTCACGTCTTTGAGCGTGATGGTGCCGTCGGCAGCGGGAGCAATGCTGTCAATCTGGAGCGAGAGCGTGTCGTAGTCCGCTTTGGGGAGGAACTCTACGGCAGCCGTGTAGTCGCCGCCGTCCATGAGGCGCGAGGGTAGGGGAGCGTAGTAGAGTTTCGATGAAGAGTCGTAGATGAGGTCCTTGCCGCCGAGTCGTAAGGAGTCGACCGCGATGTGGAGATTCGTGGTCTGCGTCTGCGTATCAGCGTTGAACGTGATGCCCGCCTCGTTGAGGAAACTGATGTGTCGCTTGTCGGAAGAGGTGAACACGAAGGTGCCACCGCCGTCGAGCGAGTAGAGACCAATGAAGGAGTTGTTATAGTCGTTCCAGTAGGCGTAGTCTACCTGTCCCCAACCGCCGGGACCGCCACCGCCGGGGCCGCCCCAACCGCCTTGGTTACCGCCGGTCGACGTCTTGTTGTCTGTCTTCGTAATGCTGTAGCCGTTGGGCGTGTAGCTGGTGGTGTAAGCCGCTTTCCAGAGGTTACCGCTGGGCGTACCGCTCTCCACGCTCACCTGCTCGTTTGTGCTGTGGTCGTAAACGGTGGAGATGTACTGTCCGCTCTCGGTGAAAATCTGTGCCGAACCGTCGCTCTGTTCCACGAAGTAGAAATGCGTGCGGCTCTCGGGGTCGGCAGTCTGAAGGAGCGAACTGCCGTCCGTGTAGACGTACTGTGCGGAACGCAGGTTGGCAATGGAGTAGAGCACCGGGTTCGATGTGTCGGTCGTGTAGACCACGGGCTGCGTGAGTCCTTTCAGTTCCCAGTATTCGCCGTAGGGCGTGATGCCCTTCTTGGCGTTGAAGTCCTCGCGCACGTCGCTCTCGCCGGTGTCGCTGCCGCTGTCGTCGGTGAGTTGGTTGCCGTTGGCGTCGTAGATGGCAAAGAGTTCGTTCTCGGTCCCCGTGTTGTTGGTGTAAGTGCCCACGAGGTAAGTGCCGTTGGTGCGCACGTTGAACCACTGCGTGTTGTCGTCCACATTGGCAATGGTGTAGTAGCCGTCGCCGGCGTCGTTGAAGGTCCACTGGCTGGTGGTGCCCTGCGAGGCGGTGGAGAGGACGAGGCCCTTCGCCACGTTCTCTATGCGTTCGGAGCTGTAGGTGATGTAGTAGTTGTTCGTCGCGTTGCGGAGGGTATATCCGTTACCTTCCGCCGTGACGTACCACCAGGCGTCGTCGTCCTCGTCGCTCGTGGTGTTGTAGTAGATGTAGGCAGAGGAGTTGTGTGCGCTGCCCAGCATCATGGCACCGGTGCCGTAGTATTTACAGACGAAGCGATATTTCTCGCCCGTCTTAAAGGCCGGTGTGGCCTGCACGCCGAGTGCGGAGAACAGACCGAGAAGCAAAAGAAGTAGAGAGTTCTTCATGTGCGGTTGTATGTGTTGTTGTTTTTCGTTCGGAAAAAGGGGCACTTGCATAACAAGGCGTCCAAAGTTACGGATTATTTTCGGATTGTTACACAGAAGTGTAGATATGTCGTCTTTTTCGAAGCATGAACGATATTGAATTGAGGACGAACCGTCGCGGACGGTTTTGCGTGCTGCGCTTTGGGGTGCAGCGCATGGGGGTGCAACGCATGGGGTGCAACGCATGGGGGTCACGTCTCCGACGTGACGTTTAGCGCGAAATATCAAAGCGAAGCACGTAGAAGCCTCCGTGAGGCCGAAGCACGCAGAAGCCTCCGTGAGGCTGTCACGTCAGAGACGTGACCCCCATGCGCTAGCGCCCCCATATATCGCGCATTACGCGCACGCGCGCGTATACACCAAAGTTTGTGCAAGCTGCTGTCACCTGTCACCGGTGCGGACGGCAAAAATAATCGCTCACAAATGTTTTGCTTTATTAAAGCTTTGCCGTCACCTTTTTCGGTACATGCGCATGACCGAAATTTTTAGGCCGTGACGAAAATTTACCCCATCGTGAGAATTTGCTGTCACCCGGGGTGTAAGAGAGAACTGTCAGAAAATCAGAAGTATAGCCTATAAAGGTGCTGCTCAGGGTGACGGGTGACAGTAAGATGTAAAAACTTTGGTGGAATGCGCGCGTACGCGCACGCGCGAAGGCGTGTTTGTACCGAAATATTCGAGAAAGCGAAGATGTAAAGGTTTCTAAATTTTGGCCTCCTATGCCAACGTGTTGGCATGGGAGGGAATTTGGATTTTGTGCTTTGCCGTCACGGACGGTTTTGCGTGCTTTCGCCGACATACTCGCAACACGCCGTGTAGAGCGCGACGTTTTGAAAACGTCGCCCCCATAGTTCACGCAAAAGCAGAGTGCAAACGTTTGCAAACAACTTTCTACAAGCCCAACGTGTTGGGCAAGTAGGGAATTAGGATTTGCTGCCTTGGAATTTTCGCTGATTGCTAGCGTTAGCGCATGGGGGTCACGTCTCTGACGTGACAGATGAGCGCGAATTATTAAAGCGTAGCACGCAAAAGCCTCCGTGAGGCCGTTTTCAAAACGTCACGCTCTACACGGCACACCAAAGCGCAAGCGCATGGGGGTCACGTCTCTGACGTGACAGATGAGCGCGAAGTATCAAAGCGCATTATTAAAGCGCACGCAGAAGCCTCCGTGAGGTCGTGTAGAGCGCGAGGTTTTGAAAACCTCGCCTCCATGGATGGCGAAGCCGCGCAAAACCGTCCGTGACGGCGTGACCCCCATGCGTTCCACCCCATGTCTTTACGCACAAAAACATCCCATTTCCGTCCGAATTAGAAAAAAAATCATACCCAAATGTGAATTTTTTATGAATAAACCTTGTGGAATTAATAAAACTGCCCTACCTTTGCACACGAAAGAGCAGATGATAAAGTACGCGCGTGTAAATCCTTGCCATGTTTAGAACCGTAAAATATACGGACCGAACGGTGCGAGAAGCTTGCAGCGCCACAGTGTGTATCCTTTCGCAAACCAAACAGACTAGGGTACGGACAGAAAAGAAAATCTGCAAGAACTTAGACGAACAAACATTTTGCGAACGAAATACCAACATAGTAAACCGTCATTAAGAACAGAAACTGAGAAGAGATGGCGTTTGCTTAGTCAGTATAGAAGATAGAAACGTGCAAGATGAAATAAGAGATGTTTCATCAAGCCCTCTTGAACGTTTGCAGAACAAGATGAAAATGTGCTGCCCCATTTGTTGCAGCGCTTAGACCCCACGCAGACGTCTCGCCGCAGAAATGAGAGTGCGGAAAGAGCTACGCCGCAGACACCGCGAAGTGTGCCACTCCTCAGAACCTACATAGTAAACTTGATCAATCTTTCCGTATGCCATGACCGTTCCTCGCGAAAAAAACGCAGGGAATAGGAAGTTGTAGGCAAGAAAGAAAGGTTGTAGGGATTACAAATTAAGACTCATATCTTGACTTATGAAATATAAGCATCTTCACACCGCCGGAAGCCTTGCCGCTTCGCTTTGTGCCGGAAGCCTTCGTCACTTCCTGCTGGGAGCGCTCGCCTTCTTTGCCATGGGTGCCGCCGCTGTGGCTGCTCCTGCTGAAGGCGACGGGGAAACCGCCGGCAGCGAAAAGGTAGTCTTTGTTGAAAGTGCAGCAAAGACTTCAGAGGTGAAACCCGCCGATGCCGTTGCGCCCTCGCCTGGCGTGCAACGTCTTGCCGACGCCAAGGGTCCTTGGCTCGCCGTGAAAACAAACCTTCTTTATTGGGGCGTGGCACTCCCCGTGACGCCCAACATCGGAGCCGAGGTGAAACTCGCCCGCCACTTCACCCTCGAATGTGAAGTGGGACTCAATCCCTTCAAACATAAAAACGACGACGGTTCCTACGGCCGCTCCTTCCGCCACCTCCGTGTACATCCCGAAGTGCGCTATTGGTTCTGCGAAGCCTTCTATAAGCACTTCATCGGACTCCACGTGCCCTTCGTCGACTACAACTTCTCCAACATCCACGTGTTCTCCAGCGGTAGCATCCTTGATGCCCGCGACAAACGCATACAAGGGTGGGGCGCCGGTCTCGGTCTGAGCTACGGTTACGACTGGGCATTCGCCAAACACTGGAACCTCGAAGGCACCATTGGCGGCGGCTGGCTCCGCCTCAACCACAAAGAATATCCCTGTGCCGAATGCGGCACCGAGACAGCCCACGTAAAGAAAAACTACTGGGGACTCACCCAGGCAGGCATCACCCTTAGCTATCTGTTCTGATCATGACTCATAAACTCACACTTCTGGCACTCGCTGCAGCGCTCCCCTTCGCGGCCGGCGCACAGTGTAAGGACGGCGGAACGGCTATGACCACACCCGTTGCCCTCACCAAAAAGACAGCCGAAAAGGTCGGCACCGACCTCGTGCTCAAGATGAACATGGACCTCAGTCGCTTGCACGTCAGCAAGAGTCAGAGCGTGGTGCTCACTCCTGTGGTGACTAAGGGCGACAGCATCTCGGCCTTCCCCTCCCTCGTGGTCAACGGACGCCAGCGCCACGTGCTCTACCAGCGCCTCAAGCGCCCCGCCACCGAACGCGAGATGGCCGTTTCGGAAGCCACCGCCACTCCCGTGTCGTACGTAGCCAGCACACCCTACGCCTCCTGGATGAAAGGCGCCCGCGTGATGCTCGTCAGCGACAGCTGCGGCTGCGGATGGAGCAACCTCGGACCTTCTGCTTACCAGAACGTCACGCTCCTCGATCCCGACTATCCCCTCTGCTTCGTCACCCCTCCCGCATCCGTCAAGACCTATACGCTCGACGGTAGCGCGTTCCTCGACTTCCCCGTGAACCGTACGGAAATCCATCCCGAGTATCGCAAGAACCCCCGCGAACTCTCCAAGATCATCCAGACCATCAACGCCGTGAAGATCGACCCCAACGCCACCATCACGCACATCTCCATCCACGGTTACGCCTCGCCCGAGAGTCCCCTCTCCAACAATACGCGCTTGGCAAACGGACGTGCCGCCGCCCTTCGCGACTACGTATGCCAACTCATGTCGTTGCCCCAAAGCATCTTCGACGTGAAAGCCACGCCTGAGGACTGGGACGGACTCCGCCGCTACGTTGCCGACTCCACGGGCATCACGCACCGCGCCGAAATCCTCGCCCTCATCGACCAGGACATGGACCTTGACAAGAAGGAGGCACAGATCAAGAAGCAGTATCCCGACGAATATAAGTACATGCTGCAAAACTGGTATCCCGCCCTCCGTCACTCCGACTACACGGTGAACTACACCATACGTTCCTTCAACGCCGAAGAGGCCCGCGAACTCCTCAAGACGAAGCCGCAGCAACTCTCGCTCAACGAGATCTACCTCGTGGCAAACCTCTACCAGCCGGGAACAGCAGAATATGACGAGGTGTTCCAGACCGCTGTACGTCTCTTCCCCGACTCCCCCGAGGCAAACCTTAACTCCGCCAACGTATCGCTCCGCGAGAACCGTCTCGACGAAGCTGAGAAATACCTCGCCAATGCCGGCACCTCTGCCGCCGCCACCCATGCCCGTGGCGTCCTCGCCGCCAAGCGCTACGACTACGCCACCGCCCGCAAGCTCTTCCAAGAAGCCGAAGCCGCTGGCGTGAAGGAGAGCACCGAGGCACTCAAGGTGTTGCCGGAGTAAAACACTCCCAATAGGGGCCTCACGGAGGCTTTTGCGTGGCTACTTCCTCCATGGGGTGAGCTTTCAACCGCTCATGGGGGTGACGTTTTCAAAACGTCACGCTCTACACGCGGTCATAGAAGGTCTTGCGTGTTGCGCTAGAAAAACTCGTGTAGAGCGCGAGGTTTTGAAAACCTCGCCCCCATAGAAGGCGCAAGCCCTCATAAAACCGCAAACATCAATTGGGGGGGGGTACAAACTCCTCATCGAAACAAACAACAATATTCATAACTAACTCTTCCTCCAAAATGAAGAAAAAACTGATTCCAATGGCCCTTATGGCGCTCGCCATGGGCTTCACCGCTTGTTCAAGCGATGACACCACTGCCAACGGCAGCAACGGAAAGCCTTCCTACGCTGAAGGCGGCTACGTGAAGATGGCCATCAATCTTCCCTCCACCTCCGGTACCCGTGCTGCCAACGACAACTTCGACGACGGTCTCGCAGCTGAGTACCAGGTGAAGAACGCTACCCTCGTGCTCTTCTCCGGTGATAGCGAAGCTAACGCTAAGTTCCACAGCGCTTATGCCCTCAACGTGTCCATGAACAAGGACTCTGAGGCTCAGATCACCTCTACCACGAAGATTGTCAGCAAGATTGAAGATGGTGCTACCAGCAGCTCCAAACTCTACGCTTACGTAGTCCTCAACGATAACGGTCTCCTCACGCTCGACTCCGACGACGCTACCAAGCTCACCGTGAACGGCGTAGACATGGCAGACAAGACCGTTGCTGACCTTCAGAGCAACGAAGTAGCAGGCAGCGCTGCTGCTTTCAACGCCAACGGTTTCCTCATGGACAACGCTCCCCTCGCTTCTATCGGCGGCGGTACTGCAGACCCCACAAGTGCTACAGTGACCACCCTCGTGGACTTCACCAGCTCAGTGAAGAAGACCCAGGCTGAGGCTGAAGCAAGCCCCGCTACCGAAGTCAACGTAGAACGCGCAGTTGCCAAGGTTACCTTCAACAAGAGCAACGGTACGCTCACCGGCACCGACGTTAACCTCAACGGTTACGATGCTGACGCTCAGAAGACTTACGAAATTGTAGGTTGGGACCTCGACATCACCAACAAGACCAGCTTCTTCGCTCGTAACTACGACACCTCTTGGAACGGTCTTAAGACGGGTAACACCAGCGTCGGCGCTCCCTACCGCTTCATCGGTTCCGCTCCCGTCCGCGCTGGTCAGAACCTCTACCGCACCTACTGGGCTAAGGACCCCAACTACACTTCTGTAGATCCGACCTCTACCATGTTCAACTACCTCGCAGCTGACAAGACGGACTTCACCGAAAAGTTCGGTTCAGACTATCCCCAGTACTGCATGGAGAACACCTTCGACGTAGCAAACCAGAACCAGAACCAGAGCACCCGTGCCATCGTCAAGGTGAAGCTCTTCGGCGGTGCTGACTTCTACACCTTCAACAACGACAAGTCTCAGCTCTACACCGAGGAAGAGATGGTTAAGCGCGTGAAGGCTGCCATCATTGCTTTACCTCGTGTACAAGATTGGTATCGTGACTGTAGCCCCAACGAGACGCTCGACGCTGACAAGGTTACCGTAACCTTCGACGGTCGTGATGCATCAACAGGCGCTGTCAACATCAGTAAGTGGGTCGTTGCTGTGCATGATACTCATGGTGCCGTTGCAGAATTGAAAGATGAGCGAGACGCTACTGCAGACAAAGACATCATCAACAAAGACCTCGGCGTTCAGACCATCACTTGCTACGCAGACGGTATGGCTTACTACCCCGTACGCATCAAGCACTTCGGTGACGACCTCACTCCCTGGAATAATAGCGAAAGCGCAGATCTTCCCACTGCTGGCAACATCTACCCCAACACCAGCGCTGCCAACTACCTCGGCCGCTACGGTGTGCTCCGCAACAACTGGTACGACCTCTCTGTTGCTGGTATCTCTGGCATAGGTTCTGCAGTAGTTCCCACCCTCGATCCCAGCGTCAACCCCAACCCCAACCCCAATCCCGACGACGAACTCTACAACTACATCGCCGTTCGCATCAACATCCTCTCTTGGGCTAAGCGTACGCAGAGCGAGAATCTCTAAGCCGTCTAAGCGGCGCGTTTTCAACGGCCTATGGGGGTGACGTTTTCAAAACGTCACGCTCTACACGGTGCGCTGCGTGCAAATGTGCAAATATGAGAATGTGCAAATAAACCTTTGCCCTCAAAACACAGCACGCAAAATCGTCCGTGAGGCCGTGTAGAGCGCGAGGTTTTGAAAACCTCGCCTCCATGAGCGTAAGGCTCACGTAGCTACTCTTTCACTGGGCAGGCAAAACAGTATAGTTTTCCTGCACTGCACTTTGCCTGCCCAGTTCTTTTTCTTAAAAAACAAACCTGCGTACAACGCATCCTTTCTCAAAAAAAATGAAGTTCCCCCTGTTCACATCGCTCCTGCTCACAGCAGCCCTCGGCCTTGCCGCTTGTTCAAGCGACCAGGAAGCCATCAGCGACGGCAGCGCCTCGCCCTTGGCACAAGGAGGCTATCTCAAGCTGGCAGTTCACCTGCCCGTGCAGAACGCTGCGGTGCGCGCCGCCAACGACGAGTTCGACGACGGTAAAGACAGTGAATACAAGGTGAACACCGCAAAGCTCTTCCTCTTTACCGGAAACACCGAACTCGAGGCCGTCTTCCATTCGGCTTACGACCTCAACAGCCAAGCAGAAGTCTACAACGACACCCCCAACCAGATTACCTGCGTCATTCCCATCGAAAATAACGTCCCCGAAGACATTCAGGGCAACCATATATATGCCGCCGTCGTACTCAACGACAATGGCAACATCCGCATCTCCGCTGATAACAAGACCGCTGTACTTTACCTCTCAACCGACGACGAATTCAACTTTAAAGGTCACACCTTGAGAGACTTTCACAGCCTTTCCTTCAATACCTCCATAGAACAAGCCACCACCCAAGGCATCGTCATGATGAACGCCCCCCTCGCCACTGTGAAGGGAGGCACGAACAAACCCACCGACGTTACCTACATCACCTTCCCCGATGCCACCGGCACGTTCTACTCCACCCTCGACGAAGCCAAAGAAAAACCTGCCACGGAAATCTTCGTGGAACGCCTCGTGGCAAAAGTCACCGTGCAGGGTACCGCCGGCACCGTGGCGAACAACAACATTGTGCAGACCGGTGCCGACGGCACCTCGTCCATCTCCACCGAAGCCGTCAAGTGGAAAGTCCTCGGATGGAAACTCGACATCACCAACAAGAAGTCACACTTCATCCGCAACATCCTTGACCACACCACGTGGGACGCCCTCTCCACCAACGACGCCTCCGTCAGTGCTCCCTACCGCTTCATCGGCAGCGCACCCGTGAAGAGCGGAATGGACACCCCCCTCTACCGCACCTATTGGGCAACGGACCACAACTACGACACCTACTCGTACGACGACTTCAACCGCCTCAAGACTGGCGACGTCATCGACAACGGTTCCCTTGGCGACGACAATCCGCAGTACTGCTTCGACAACACCTTCAACGTGTCCAACATGAACCAGGACCGCACCACGCGTGCCGTGGTGAAGGTACAGATAGGCAATGGAGAGACGCTCTACACCATACACTCCGACAACAACCACGTCTACAACGAAACCGCCCTCAAGGCACACGTGAAGAAGCACATTGCCGAATACGCGCCCATCATCGCGATGTGGAAGAACCACTACGCCGGCAAGACCGCTCCCCACGCCGAACCCACCGTTTCGGACGTCGACTACACCTTCTACTACGCTCCCGAAGGTGAAGAGCACGCTGGTTTCGTCACCGCGCTCATCCTCAAGTACACCGACAACGGCACGACAACCGCCGACACCATAAAGAATACCTCCGACGACAAACTCTACCTCAACAACCAACTCGGCATTGGCGGCGTGCTCCGCTACGTCAACGGTGTAGCATACTACGGCGTACGC
Source organism: bacterium (assembly GCA_963656685.1). Classification (GTDB taxonomy): domain Bacteria; phylum Bacteroidota; class Bacteroidia; order Bacteroidales; family Bacteroidaceae; genus Alloprevotella. Next base: position 33,390 of record CAVKJJ010000023.1, read on the forward strand.
ATCAAGCACTTCGGCGACGAACTCACCCCTTGGCGCGCCGACGAAACGCCCTCCGTCACCACGGGAGTTATCTATCCCACCGAGAACGGCGACGCCAACTACCTGGGACGTTACTCCGTGCTCCGCAACAACTGGTACGACATTAAGGTGACGGGCATCCGCGAGATGGGTTCTACCATCATCCCCCCGCCTTCGCCCAACATCCCCGACGACGAATACTACGAATTCGTCGAAGTCACCACCAAAGTACGAAACTGGATTCGTCGCGACCAGGGAGCCGACTTGTAAGCCGTCACGGACGGTTCTGCGTGCTAGCGCCCTCCATGGGGGTGACGTTTTCAAAACGTCACGCTCTACACGGCCTCACGGAGGCTTTTGCGTGCTAGCGCCCTCCATCCAATCTATGCGAGGTTTTGAAAACCTCGCCTCCATAAGCGAATAACATACACTCCACCATATGAACCTCTGGAAATCAATCAACCGCATCGCCGCTTGCCTCGCTTTAGGCTCGCTCATGGCATCCTGCTCCCTCGTTGAGGATGACCTGCCCGAGTGCGGACTTGACCTCTACTTCCGCTACGACTATAACCTCGAGCGTGCCAATATGTTCCCCGACCACGTCGGAGGACTCCGCGCCTACATCTACGACGAGAACGGCAAGTTCCTCACCTCGCAGACCGAAGCACGCACCGCCGCCGCAAACCCCTTCAAGCGCGACGGTTACCACATGCACTTCTCGCTGCCCAAAGGCAAGTACCGCGTAGTGGCTGTGGCTTTCCAAAAAGACTATAGCCAAGCCCTCGCCACCTCCGGTGCCAAGTTCCGCTACAGCGAACCCGCCGTGGGCGACGACATCACCAACCTCCGCTTCGACCTCGACCACAGCGCCACCGCCGATGCCGACGGTCGCTTCGCCGTCGACGCCACCGCACCCCTCGACACCCTCTGGATAGGCATGAGTGGTAACGAACTCACCGCCAACACCTACCATGCTGCGCCCCAGGCACAGCTCATCGAGGTGAATGGCGACAAAGGTTCCATGCGCGACACCATCTCACTCGTGCGCGACACGAAGCAGATCAACGTAACCCTCCGCGACATAGCCCAGCCCGCCGAGATGGACGTCAACAACTTCGACTTCCGCATCCTGGACCGCAACGCCGCCCTCAGTTGGAACAACGTGGTGGACGAAGCCACGCCGCTCCTCTACACCCCCTACAACACGTGGAACACCGAGGACCGCACCGTCAGTACCTCCGCCACTTCCGGCGTAACAACCCTTGCTGACGCAGCCACCGGCGTAGGCCGCATTGCCCATGCCGACTTCATGACCTCGCGCATCCTCTACCACGACAATGCCGACGACGACGCCATCCTCAGCGTCACCAACCGCACCACCGGTGCCGAAGTAATCCGCGTGGACCTCGCCGACCTCCTCAGTCGCCTCCGCACCTCCGCCGACATCTACCGCTACACACCCCAACAGTTCCTCGACCGCGGATACGACTACAAGCTCTCCTTCTTCCTCCAGGGCGACCGCTGGATGTACGTCAACATCGAGATCTCCGTCCTCAGCTGGAGCAAACGCATTCAGAGAGAACAATTGTAAAAAACTCATTGCGAGCGCAAGCGCACGAGGTGCTAACGCATAAGTGCTAACGCATGGGGTGCTAACGCATGGGGGTCACGTCTCCGACGTGACGCTCTACACGGCCTCACGAAGTGCTTCGCATTAAATTATCCCCCCCCCTCCATCCCGCGCCCGACAGTAGCGCGTGTTTGAGAGAAGAGATGTAGATATAGAAAGAAAAATACGCAACCTTACGAGGCGATGCATTCCGCATCGCTCTCCCCGTTGCAGCCTTTCCGAAAAAAACAAATTGATAACAGAACACTTGATATGAAGCGTTTTACACTGTTTCGACTTTCGCTTTTTGCACTGCTCTGCTGCGCGCTCTCGTTTGCCGCATGCAGCGACGCCGACATGCCCGACAACGGCACCGACGGCGAAGGCAGCGCTGCTGGAAAGTACATCAGCATCAACGTGTCAGCCGAAGGCGCTGTGGCTACCCGTGGCACCCTACGCGACGGTACGCAATATCCTCCCAACGGCGGTGAGGACGGCGACGGCAACGAAAGTGGCGATGCTAACGAAAACACCGTTTCGAAAGTGTCCATCCTCCTCTATAAAGCTCCCGACAACCTCACCACAATACCCGACGAAGGCGTTGTCAACGTCGCCGAGAGCGTGGCAGAGAATATCCCCGTCACCGTGTTCTGCTGGAACACCTACCTGAAAGCATTAAACTCCGACGAAACCTCAAAAATCTACACCACCGGTTCGCGTGCACTCTCCTCCGACATTCCCCTCGGCACCTACCGCATACTCGTAGTGGCCAACACCGACCTCAGCGGACTCAACGGACGTTCACTCGCTTACATACGTAACTACATCATAGAACAAGAACCCTTCGATTGCGGCAATTCCGACTTCAACACCGACAACTTCGATCCCTCTTCCTGCAAGGACTTCGTCATGTCGTCCTTCAAGGAACAGACCATCATCATTGGCAACGCCACAGGCCACTGCGGTTCGGGCACCGAGAGCGACCCCTACATGGTGACCACCGGCACCATCGAACTCGAACGCCTCGCTGCCCGCGTGGACTTCGCCACCACCGTAACGAACGACGAGTCGTACATGGAAAACGCCCCCTGCGTATGGAACGAAGCCGACCAGACCTACGACTACGCTGTGTGGGGTAAGAGCATAATTACCGATGAAGAATCTGGCGAATCCGACACCATCAACGTGCGCGTGGCAACCTTCAAACTCAAGTACGTCGTTCCCTTCAACCTCACGCAGAACGCTTACCTCTTCAAGCATACTACTACAGGCACCGACCTCACCACTTGCAACTACATGGGACGCGAAACTGACGAAACGAAGAAATCCGGTTCGTGGAACGTCCACTACAATACCAACTACGTACTCGACCCCTACACGCTCAAGAAGGGCGACATCACGGCAAACTTCTCCAACTTCTTCATCCCCGAAGTTTACCACCACTCCCTCACCGACCACTCCGGCGCGTTGATGAAAGTGTTCAAGGTGAAGCCCGTTTCCGAAATGAGCTACGACGCCACCAACGGCCGCAACTACTACACCCTCGGCTACTCTGCCGAAAACACCCTCACCGTTGCTGCCCAGCAGAGCGTAAATCCCACCATCGCTACTTACGTGGCAGGTATCCGCTTCTTCGGACGTTACGTGCGCGGCTCCGTGAACGCCGATGGACAGTTCGTCGAAACCGAAGACGCCAGCACGGCAGAGTGGAAAGCCTACGACTACTACATCCGCCACTCCTCTCCCGAAGAGAAGGTGGACCTCACCAAGCCCATGACTTACGGACTCGTCCGCAACAACGTCTATCGCGTATACATCAACAGCGTCTCCCAGATTGCCGGCGAACTCAGCATCAACCTCCGCCTCACGTGCCTCCCCTGGCAGAAATATGAGCATGAGGAGATTGTCATGTAGCGCTGCGCGCTGCGCCCTCCATGGGGGTGACGTTTTCAAAACGTCACGCTCTACACGGCAAATAAAAGCGCAGCACGCTAAAGCCTCCGTGAGGCCGTTTTCAAAACGTCACGCTCTACACGGCAAATAAAAGCGCAGCACGCTAAAGCCTCCGTGAGGCCGTTTTCAAAACGTCACGCTCTACACGGCAAATAAAAGCGCAGCACGCTAAAGCCTCCGTGAGGCCGTTTTCAAAACGTCACGCTCTACACGGCAAATAAAAGCGCAGCACGCTAAAGCCTCCGTGAGGCCGTTTTCAAAACGTCACGCTCTACACGATAAATGATTCTACAATACGCGAGGTTTTGAAAACCTCGCCCCCATAAGCGCCTCCCAATGACAACAATGAAACACCTCCTCTTCGCAACCATCATCCTGCTCGGCTCGCTCCTCACCGCAAGCTGCGCAGACGACATAGCCGACGGCGGACGCGACACCGACTCCACCCCCAAGCCCATCACCATCAATCTCGCACTCGCCGCCAACAACCCTGCACAGCTCCGCAACTCACGTTCGTGGACCTACGACGCAACGGCTGCCGAAGGCGAGAACATACAGTCTGGCTTCGTCGTCATGCTCGATGCCAACCGCACCGTGGAACAAATCTTCTACACCAACCCAACCGAAGAGCAGAACGACAAGCAAGAACTCTCCCTCCAGACCACTTCCGGAAGCACCACGGTGACCACCACCACCGGCATCAAGACGTTCATCTCCTTTGCCAACATCACCATCGACCAAATCAACCAAATCATTGCCGACCGCGTCGACGACCAGCGTTTCAAGATTGTGGTAGGTAAGGAAATGCCCACCGCTGCCGACTCCATCATCATCTTCAACCTCGGTTTCCCCGTCCGCGCCGGTAAGTTCAACACCACCAAACCCTCCAAGACCAACGGCATCCCCATGGCAGGTATGCACAGCGTGGTGCTCCGCGATCAGGACAACGGCAAAACGCGTTACCTCTACGTGGAACGCATGGTGGCGAAGCTTCAGTTCGACTTCACCAACGCCCTTGGCGAAGATGTCACCATCAACTCCATCGACGTTGACCGCCTCACCGACGATGCCGCCGACGACACCGAGACCACACGTGCTCCCGGCAACCTCAAAGCGTTCCCCTATCCCGAAACGCCCCAGGGTGCCACACACATCACCATCACCCCGAACCTCACCGAGGCTGCCACGCAGAGCGTACACTCCTACGACGTCAACAAGACCCTTGCCAACGGCGCGAAGGGAACGTTCACCGTCTACGTCAACGAGACCGATGTGCCCGCGAACGATTTCCACCAGTTCGGCATCAACGTAAACCTCACGCTTTCCGATGGTACCACCACGCAGCAGCGTTACGCCCTCATCACCAACGACGACGGCGAGTGGGACTACATAGCCCGTAACGACTGGCGCATCATCCCCATCACCCTTCAGGACTACCGCCTCCAGCTCGTGCCGCGCGACTATCCCCCCATCGGTGTACTTCCCTCGTCCGTCAAAGAAGAGGACGGTCGCTACATCTGCACCTTCTATGCCGACGGCGACTTCCACCTCATGCCCCAGCTCGTGCGTTACAGCGACGGTGCAGTGGTTGAGAACTGGACGGGCAGCAACGCCACATGGGAAACGACCGAAGACAACACCTACATCTACGACGAGCGTCCCGACTGGTACGCCACCGGCGGTTACATCCACGGTTCCTTCGTGAAAGGCGCCTACGGCCAGTCCACCCATTTCCTCCGCCTCACCTGCAAACCCCAGAACGGCGTGGCACGCAGATATGTGGCGCCGGTCATCATTTCGAAGAAGTAATATCTTCTATGGGGGCGATGTCCTCGCTTATGGGGGTGACGTTTCCAAAACGTCACGCTCTACACGGCCTCACGGAGGCTTTTGCGAGTTAGCGCCCTCCATGGGGGTGACGTTTTCAAAACGTCACGCTCTACACGGCCTCAC
>CAVKJJ010000024.1:0-36527 GCA_963656685.1 bacterium
GAGCAAGTGCCCAAGCGAAAAACGAGAAAAAAGTACAGATAAGTCTCTACTGATGCGAGATTTTGCGCTTAAAAGGTTGGCCATCTCAGAAAAATTTCCGAATTTAGCATCCATAACAATAAGTTTGAAATAGGTTGTAAATCAGTTCGTTAGCACATACTAAAATACAAAATTTTCTTGACTTATTGCTCTTCCCACCCTTTAAAATAAGGGGTGGGAAACTTTAGTATAGAATAGAAGCTGCAGATGCCTTGTACAAGGCTGGTAAAATTAAGACAATCCTCATAAGCGGTGATGAGAAGAGTCTTGAAGGTATTAACGAGGTGGAATGCATGCGCGACAGACTGATAAAAAGAGGTATTCCCCAAACGGCATTCATTCTTGACGGCCATGGATACCATACGTTAGATGCAGTAGTGCGTGCTACGAAGGTCTACAATTTGCATCGTTATATTGTCAATTCACAAAAGTTCCCATAACGAACGAGCATTGTATCCTGCAGAACATCTTGAATTGGACGTTCACGACCTTGTAGGTTTCAACGCTGCGGATGCAACGTCCAATATGGCTAATGTGACATACATGAGAGCATACATTGCTAGGGTGAAAGTCTTCATTGACATAATCACTGACAAGCAACCACTTTCTATGGAAAGGGATTAGCGTTCTTCCTGAAGATCTCTGCCATGCAAAAATAGCTTCATACAAGCATTTCTTCTGGCAATTTTAGTTTCACTCATACACCAAAGTTTATGCAACCTACCTTCAGCCTTCAGTCGAAATTGATTTCATCGCTAAAAAACATATTTTCTTGGTAAGAACAAGAAAGTGAGACTTAGCTTACCAAAGAGTTGATTCCTAAGGAAGAACTATTACGGCTGAAGGCTGAAGGTAGGTTGCACAAACTTTCTGTATACGCGTGCGCGCGAAGAAACGACGAAACAGGGTGCTATCACAAGAACCAAGAACGTTCCTTGTCTTGCTTTTTATTCCGACATTCGTACCTTTATCACTCAAGACCTTTTAGGAACCACACCGCATCTTGCTTTTTTTACACCATGCCTTAGTTTTTCAATACGACACCTTGAAATCACACTTACCGCAGCAGGACAACTCCCCCCTACCCTTTTTGACTACGAAAAGCCATTGGTGTCAGCCCTGCATTTTTTTTGAAATATCGGGAGAAGAACGACTGATCTGGAAAATGAAGAGTTAGCGCTATGCTCTGCAAGCTGTCAGTTGTGTTGTGGAGCATAAGCTTAATTTCCTGTGTGCAACGCGTGTCTATAAAATCCTTGGGAGTTCTTCCAGTCTGTTTACGAACAAGAGCTGAAAGGTAACGCTTGGATATGCAAAGTTTGTCGGCATAAAAGGCAAGGTCGCGTTCGCAAGCAGCGTATTTGTGAACGAGCGTGAGGAAATTCATGAAAAGTTTCTCCTGATTGTTGACATTTGGAGTGATTCGTTGCGCAATCTGCCCCTTACAATGGTTATATAAGTCCAAAAAGAAACACTGAAGGAGCAACTTTGCTATTTGCGTTTTGTAAATGTGGTGCTCATCTTCCAACACGTAGTGCAGACTTTCGACCATTTGTCCTAGATGTAGGGCATCATCAGACGTTATGTTGCCCACGGGATACTCCGTAAGAAAGGCAAAGAATGTGGGTTCGAATGGAGCTGTGACTTCTTCCGTAATTCGTTGCGGAATACGTATGCTGTTCACAGCGAAGTCATCGCTTTGAGAAGCACAAAAAAAAATGCTCGACGGTGGTATAAGGGCAATTTGGTTTTCCCTTATCGCATAACGGTGATAGTCCACTTCTATTACGGCATTACCCCTCTTCACAAAGAGTATAGCCGTATCGGTATTTTTCTTCGTGATGCCCTCTGGAAAGGGATGAGTCTGATTCAGAAGCACCTCAATGCGTTCGCTTTGGACTTCATCGTTGGGTTGATTCGTACTCATAAGGGAAAGTTCGTTATTAGTGAAGAGCAGATTCTTGCCGTCAAACCGTCGGCTATTCGTCGTGCATATATTCCTTGGCAAGTCCGCCTTGGCTCGTCTCGCGATAGAGCGAGGGAAGGTCGTGGCCAGTCTGCTTCATTACCTCTACGGTTTTGTCGTAGGGAATGCGGTGTACGCCGTCGGCAAAAGTGGCATAGACGTTTGCGTCAAGGGCACGTGCTGCGGCATGTGCGTTGCGTTCTATGCATGGTATCTGCACAAGTCCGCACACGGGGTCGCACGTCATGCCGAGATGATGTTCAAGGCCCATCTCAGCCGCATATTCGATGGTTGCAAGCGAACCGCCGAACACATAGTTGGCAGCCGCTGCAGCCATGGCGCACGCTACACCCACTTCGGCCTGACAACCTGCCTCTGCACCAGAAATGGAAGCACGACTTTTTGCTATGTTACCAATGAGACCAGCCGTAGCTAGTGCATGGAGGATACGACGCACGGGGAAGCGACGTGACTTCTGAATATGATAAAGCACGGCGGGAACGACTCCGCTTGCACCGCAGGTGGGTGCGGTGACAATTTCGCCGCCGGAAGCGTTCTCTTCGCTTACTGCCAAAGCGTAGGAAAATACGAGGCCGCGCGACTGCAGGTTTGAGCCATAGCCTAGGGCACGTATATAATAGTCGGGTGCTTTGCGGCGCAACTTAAGCGCACCTGGAAGCACGCCCTCGTGTTCAATGCCGCGTTCCACTGCTGCACACATCACGTGCCAAACCTCCTCTAGGTAGTCCCAGATTTCAGGTCCTTCGCACTTTTCAACATATTCCCAATAGGACATTCCGTTGGTTTCACACCATTGTTTGATGTCGGAGAGGCGGTCCATGTCGTAGATTTCTGGCGTGTCAATTTGCGATTCGCCTTCTTCGGCCAAAGCTCCTCCGCCTACACTGAAAACGGTCCATTCGTCGCTAGCTGTTCCTGTTGCATCCAACGCTTCGTATTTCATTCCGTTGGGATGGAAGGGAAGAATTACATCGGGTTTCCAAACTATCTCAGTCCGTTCTTTGCCCAGCACGTTTACGATAGCATAGTCCGTTAGGTGTCCTTTCCCTGTGGAGGCCAAACTTCCGTAGAGGGTTACACGGAATGAAGCGGCCTCTGGGTGACGTTCGAGATAGCGCAGTGCTGCTGCGCGTGGTCCCATCGTATGACTTGACGAAGGACCTTGACCTATTCTGTAAAGTTCTCTAAGAGATTTCATGATTTGTCTTTTTAAAGTTCCTTGATGAATCCTCTGCGGTAAGCAACGAGGAGTTTCTCTAGGTCGGCAATCTGCTCGCGAAGTTCGGTGCCTTTGTCGGTATCGTTTACCATGGCGCGGTGTCCCATCATTTCAACGATTTGTGTGGTGGACTGAATGTCAGTTCCGTTGATGATAGCATTTTCTGTTGATGTGAAAGGAGCATGTTGTACGAGTTGGAAACCACGACTGTGATAGACCAAAGTGTAACCTGCTATGCCCGTGGTGTCATGATAAGCCTTAGCAAAACCGCCGTCGATAACCATCAGTTTTCCTCCCGCTTTGATGGGATTTTCGCCACTTGCAGCCCGCACGGGTACATGGCCGTTGATGATGTGACGGTGTTTGCCTTTCACTAGAAAAGCATCCATGAGTTTGTCGCAGATCTCGGGATTGTCGCGCAAGGTGTAGTAGTTACCTTTCTGTTCTTTGTGCGTCTCTTTGTCGGCAATGAAATAACGTTCGAACGTTGCCATTTTGGATTTGTCGAAAAGAGGCGAATCGGCGCCGCACCAAAGGTACCAAAAGTAATCTTTGGCGGCCTTGAGCTCTGTATGGTCTGCCTCATCGTCGAAAGGCATGCGCACAAGTTGCTCCACACGTTCCATAAGAGCACGTCCAGCCACACGCTGGCCTTCCACCTCCACTTCCTTTAGCGTACCGTCCTCGTTGAGTGGGATGGAGGCATGGAAGAGAAGATTGGAATTGTAAATGCCGTACATGGAACCATGGAGAAGAAGTTCTGCTACGTGTTGCTGCAGGCGGTCACTTTGGGTGAAGAGTCGGCAAAGTCGGTTTACGACTTCGGCTTCTTCGGGGGTAAAGGCAAATGGATTTTGCGGATTGACGGTGGGAAAATTGCTGTCGAGCATGGGATAGGTCTTGCCGTCTATCACACACGTTTTCATGTCGGGTGAAAGAGCACCGAGCAAAGCACGTCCTTCCATTTTCCATTCGGGATGGGCCTTGTAGAGTTGTCCTTCAAGTTTGAACTGAATGACCGTTATGGCCTTATGCATTTGCGCAATAAGTTTGCAAGTTTTTTCGTTGGGCTTGCGCTCGGGGTCCTCTATTTTGGGATAGAACTGCGCACAGGGATCGTCGCTGTAGGTTTCCATGGCAAAGGTTGCCAACGGAACCATATTTATGCCATAGCCTTCTTCAATGGTTTGCGTGTTTGCGTAACGGAATGAGAGACGTAGCACACTGGCTATGCAAGCGGGATTGCCCGCTGCAGCGCCCATCCAAAGAATGTCGTGGTTACCCCACTGAATGTCCCAGTGGTGATAGGCCGAGAGGGTGTCCATGATGAGGTGTGCTCCCGGACCGCGGTCAAAAATGTCGCCCAGAATGTGGAGCTGATCGATGGCAAGCCGTTGGATGAGTTCGCAAAGTGCTTTGACAAATCCTGCAGCGCGACCAGTGCCGATGATAGTTTGTATGATGACTCCCACGTAAGCTTGCTTATTGCGGTCGTCAGTACTCTCGTGGAGGAGTTCTTCAATGATATAGGCGAACTCTTCGGGAAGACTCTTGCGGACTTTTGAACGTGTGTATTTGGAGGAAACGTTGCGACATACCGCAATAAGCTGATTGAGGGTAGTTTGGTAGTAGTCTGCCAGATTGGCGTCGTTTTGCCTTACCAGTTCAAGTTTCTCTTTGGGATAATAGATGAGCGTACATAGGTCGCGTATTTCCTTTTCGCGCAAGGTATTTCCGAAAAGTTCCTTTACCTTTCGTTTGATGTTGCCCGAAGCGTTGCGTAGCACATGCTGGAACGCCTCGTTCTCACCATGGAGGTCCGCAAGGAAGTGTTCCGTAGGCTTTGGCAGATGAAGTATTGCCTCAAGGTTGATAATTTCTGTCGTGACGCTTGATATGGTCGGAAAGTCGCGGGCCAAAAGCTTCAGATAGCGTAGGTCTGCGCACACGGTTTTATTGGATATCGTCATGAAGAGCGTGATTTGTCTTACATTAGTTCTTATGGATTGGGATTCTCTCCCTTCATTTTTTCGCGCAGCATTTGGATGCCGATGGCTGCAAAGTCAAGTTGTCCGTCTTCCTTACGCGGGATTTCTTGCCCGATGGCTTCCAAATTCTTAATCAATTCGGCTGCTTGCATAGGATACTTTTCCGTGATGAGGCGCAATGTATTTACATATTCAGACGGTTCCATAAGTATCTTGGCTGCTTTCAAACGGATGAAATAATACCTTCCGTATTGTTCGTCGGGTGTTGGGCCTTCAAAGAGAGTTTCCCAAATGTCTTTGGCTTCGTGAAACCACTCGTGTTGGTTGAGCACGTCGTAGATGTCGCCGTAAGTCAGATATTGTTCTTTCTTGATTTTGAGGACGAGACGTACAATGTCTATGGCTTCTTTTGTGCGGTTGGAATCGACAAGAAGGGCAAACACCCGTTGGTAGAAGTCAAGTATGTCGGCCGATGAAGGAGCCGTTGTGCCATAGAGTTCGCGACCTTCCTGCAAGTGTCCACACATGGCTCTGCAAAGCGAGAGGTCTGTCACGATGTTTTGGCGGTCGGGAGTGTTGAGGGGGCAGTAAGCCAAAGCATGGTCGTAGTAGGGAATAGCTTTGTCGAACTGTTTTATTTCAAACAATGCTCCTCCTGCATACATGAACATGGCGTAATCGTCGGGGGCATCGTTTTTATAGCTGTCTATGAGTTTGAGTGCTTCGTCTGTACGAGACAAGCGGAACAGTACAAACACCTGCAACGTTCTTGCGGCTTTGAGATCGGGGTCGATGGCGAGAGCGTATTCGCAACTTTCAAGTGCATCATCGTAAAGTCCGACTTTTTGCTGCACATCGGCGAGCTGCGCCCAAGAGTAAGCGTCGTAGGGGTTGAGGTCGACCATTTGCTGCATCACTTCTTCAGCCTTGGTATAGTCGGCTGTTTGGTAATAGGCATCTGCGAGCAACTCAAGCGTGCGTTTGTATTCGGGGTAGGTTGACGGTATTTGGTTCAGTAAACGTATGGCGCGTTTGGGATAACCGTAGTCGACAAGCAATTCGCTCATGTCGTACATAAAATTGTTCTTGTCGAGTTCGATACATGGTATTTCCATGTATTTTTCGTAGAGTTCCATCGCCTTGTCTACTTGTCCTGCCGTTACGTACCACTCTATGTAGAAGAGCTGCACTTCGGAGTGTTGCTGATTGGGCAGCGACTTGATGATACGGTAGGCTTCGGTGCATCTTCCCTTCATCTTCAGTCTGTAGGCTTCAGTGATGAGCACTTCTTCGTCGTCGGGGTGAAGTTGCTTGGCAAAACGCAGACATTGCTCCGCCTCGTAGTCCATGTTCTGCTTTTCGTAGTAGCTTTCGATGTCGACGAGTGTAGAGGCATCCATATAGAAGAGTTCGCCACTCTTTATGTTGCGTTCATATGTTTCAATAGCTTCTTTCAAATGCTTGTCCATAAGGAAAAATGGTATTGGTTTTAAAAGTCTTCACCACGGTATAAGGGCTTTCGGAGCCTAAAGGTATTGAAATGCGGCCTGTAAGCTGCGCCCGCTCACCTTGCATGTGGTCCCCTACTCTGCATGGGCACCAAAAGAAACAATTGCCCAAGTAGGTTTGCAGGTTGAAAATGCGTGCGAAAATTACAGGCCGCATGGATTATGGGCTTATTTCTTAGCCCAGTTGTCTTTCAGTCCGACAGTGCGGTTGAACACGGGGTATTCGGCGGTGGATGAGGTGTCGGGAGTGAAATAACCGATACGCTGGAACTGAAGATAGCGGTTGCCGGTGGGGTTTTCTACGGCATAGGGTTCCACGTAGCATTCCGTGAGACGCGTGAGCGAATTCTCGTTGAGGAGTTCGCGGAAGTCACGTTCGTCGGCAGAGGGGTTTTCCACGTTGAAGAGTCGGTCGTAGAGTCGTACTTCGGCCTTCTTGCAGTCGTTGGCGTTTACCCAGTGGAGCGTACCTTTCACTTTGCGGTTTGCGCCTTCCATACCGGTGCGTGTGTCAGGGTCGTACTCAGCGTAGATTTCTTCGATGGTACCATCATCAGCCTTCTTGCATCCTGTGCATTTTACAATGTATGCGTTCTTAAGACGCACTTCTTTTCCGGGTACCATACGGAAGAACTTCTTGGGAGCATCTTCCATGAAGTCGTCGCGTTCCATCCAGAGCTCGCGGCTGAAGGTCACGGTGTGTGTGCCGTCCTCTTCGCGTTCGGGGTTGTTGACTGCTTCCATCTGCTCGGTCTGTCCTTCGGGATAATTGGTGATGATGAGCTTCACGGGGTTGAGCACAGCACTTACGCGAATGGCGCGTGCATTGAGGTCTTCACGTGCTGCTGCTTCGAGCATGGCGTAGTCGTTGAGCGCGTCGAACTTGGTGTAACCAATCATGTCGATGAATTTGCGCACAGCTTCGGGCGAATAGCCACGGCGGCGAAGTCCACAAACAGTCGGCATACGGGGGTCGTCCCATCCGTCTACCAAGCCTTCCTTCACGAGTGCAAGGAGCTTACGCTTTGACATGACGGTGTAGGTAAGGTTCAAACGGTTGAACTCGTACTGACGAGGACGGTTGTCGTCAAGGTCTTTGCCATCTTTGAGTTCGTCTACGAAATAATCGTAAAGGGGACGGTGAGGGACGAATTCAAGGGTACAGATGGAATGTGTGACACCTTCGAAATAGTCGCTCTGTCCGTGTGCGAAATCGTACATGGGATAGGCTCTCCATTTGCTTCCCGTGCGATGGTGGTCTTTGTTGATGACGCGATAGATGATGGGGTCGCGGAAGTGCATGTTGGGGTTTGCCATGTCAATCTTTGCACGAAGCACCATGGCGCCTTCGGGCACTTCACCGCTGTTCATCTTGTTGAAGAGTTCGAGGTTCTCTTCAATGGGACGGTTGCGGTAAGGGCTTTCTGTTCCGGCTTGAGTGGGCGTACCCTTTTGTTCGGCAATTTGTTCGCTGGTCTGCTCATCGACGTAGGCTTTACCTTCTTTGATGAGACGTATGGCGAAGTCCCAAAGCTGCTGGAAGTAGTCGGAAGCGTGATAGATGTTTCCCCACTTGAAGCCGAGCCATTCGATGTCGTGTTTGATGGCTTCTACATATTCGGTATCTTCTTTTTGAGGATTGGTATCGTCGAAACGCAGGTTGCAAACTCCTCCAAACTTTTGCGCTATACCGAAGTCCATGCAGATGGCTTTGGCATGTCCGATGTGGAGATAGCCGTTGGGTTCGGGCGGGAAGCGGGTTTGGAGGCGTCCTCCGTTTTTGCCCGCCTTGAGGTCGTTGTCTACAATTTGCTCGATGAAGTTCAAGCTTTTCTTCTCTGTGCTTTCGCAGTTGGGATTGTTTGTCATATGCTTTCAAGCAAAAGGTCCTTCTGTATGGAGTCTAAGAAGGGTGGTTATATAACCCAGAAAAGACTTTGGCAGATGGGACGTGGTTACTCTATGGTTTACGGAACATTTCCGACCGTTTCTCCCTACGTGGTTAATTGGCCATTTCGGAGATGAATTTGATGCGCACGAGACGTATCTCTTCTTCGGTGTAGTCGTTTCCGAGTTCGTCAAGGGCTGCATCGAGGTCGTCGGTTTCGCTTTCTTTGAAGTATTGATAGATGTCGTCTACGCGGTCGTCGTCCATTCGGTCATAAATAAAGTAGTCGATGTTCAACTTTGTTCCGGAATAGACGATGGACTCTACTTCATCGAGGAGTTCGTCGAACTCTATGCCTTTCGACACAGCGATGTCGTCGAGTGCAACTTTGCGGTCGATGTTCTGTATGATGCTTATTTTAATTTTCGACTTGTTGGCCACGGTGCGTATGCGGAGGTCTTCGGGGCGCTCAATGTCGTTGTCCTCGCAGTGTTGCTTGATGAGTTTGCAGAAGTTCTCACCATAGCGTTTGGCCTTTCCTGCGCCCACGCCAGGTATGTTCTGCAGTTCATCGATGGTCTGCGGATAGATGGTAGCCATGGCTTCGAGCGAGGGATCTTGGAAGATTACGTAGGGCGGAACGTCCAATTCCTTGGACATGCGCTTACGCAGGTCTTTGAGCATTTGAAAGAGGGCGGGATCGACAGCACAGGAGTCTGCGCTTTCGGGCATGTTTTCGCACTCTTCTTCGTCGAAGTTGCGGTCTTCTACAATTTCGAATTTTTCGGGGTGCTGAAGGAACTTTTGTCCTTTGTCGGTGACCTTTATGACGCCGTAGTTTTCGACGTCCTTTTCAAGATAACCGGCCAAAAGGGCTTGACGCAACACGGCATTCCAAATGCGTTCGCTAGTTTCTTCGCCCTCACCGAAGACTTCAAGATTGTCGTGATGGTGGGCGCAAACTTCTTCGGTGCGCTTACCCATCAATATGTCTTTTATGTAGTCATCGCGGAAGTTCTCTTTGGTAGCGATGACGGTTTCTATGGCTTTTGTTAAGTTGGTTGTTGCTTCCACGAGTTTTTTGGGGTGTTTGCAGTTGTCACAGTTCCCGCAATTCTCCTTTTCGTAGTTTTCGCCAAAGTAGTGCAGCAGCAGTTTGCGACGACAAACGGAGCTTTCTGCATAGGCTGCCGTTTCCTTTAGGAGTTGTCGACCTATGTCTTGTTCGGCCACAGGCTTGCCTTCCATAAACTTCTCGAGCTTTTGGAGGTCTTTCCTTGAATAGAAAGCGAGGCAGATGCCCTGGCCACCGTCGCGTCCAGCGCGCCCTGTTTCCTGATAATATCCTTCAAGACTTTTAGGAATGTCGTAGTGGATGACAAAACGCACGTCGGGCTTGTCGATACCCATGCCGAAGGCTATAGTGGCCACAATGACGTCTATTCGTTCCATGAGAAAATCGTCCTGTGCCTTTGAGCGGCTTTGGCCGTCCATTCCTGCATGGTAGGCCTGTGCTTTGATGTCGTTCGTACGGAGTATCTCCGCCAGCTCCTCTACACTCTTTCGGCTGAGGCAGTATATAATGCCGGAACTTCCAGAGTGTTGTTTGACGAACTTGATAACGTCCTTGTCCACGTCTTTCGTCTTGGGGCGGATTTCGTAGTAGAGATTAGGACGGTTAAACGAGCTTTTAAACTCGTGACAGTCCAACATTCCCAAGTTTTTCTTGATGTCCGCACGCACTTTTTCCGTAGCAGTAGCCGTGAGCGCTATGATAGGCGCTGTACCTATTTCGGTGATAAGGGGACGAATGCGACGATATTCCGGACGGAAGTCGTGTCCCCATTCAGAAATACAGTGGGCTTCGTCGACAGCATAGAAGGATATCTTCACGCTGCGGAGAAATTCTACATTGGCTTCTTTGGTCAACTGTTCGGGAGCTACATAGAGGAGTTTGGTGATACCACGGCGCACATCGGACTTCACATTTTCTATTTGGTTACGCGTGAGCGAAGAATTGATGAAGTGGGCGATGCCGTCTTCCTGGCTTTGGTGACGCATCATGTCAACCTGATTCTTCATGAGCGCAATGAGCGGCGATATGACGATTGCCGTACCTTCCATGATGAGGGCGGGAAGTTGGTAGCAAAGCGACTTTCCACCTCCAGTAGGCATGAGTACGAATACGTCATTCCCATCCAAGAGACTGCGTATGATTGCCTCTTGGTTCATTTTGAATGTGTCGAATCCAAAATGTTTCTTGAGTTCATTTTTCAGATTGATATTATCCTCCATAGCTTTTCTGGTGCTTAGGCTTGTCAGGTTCTACGTTTTGTTTTTTGGGTAGAGAGGCGGCAGAAAACGCTCTTTGCGTACTTCTTGTCCCTTTCTCTAAAGCAAAGATATAACAAAATGGTTTTACCTACAATGTGCTATGGCGAAAAAAATGTCTGCGAGGCAGACATTTTTTGTTATTCTTTTGTGGGAGAACTTACAAGATTGTTACTGTAATGGTCTGTTTAGGTGTGTTTGATTGGTTGATCTGATGTACCGCCGCATCGCGCTGAAAGTTTATTACATACAGCGGACGCGGCTGGTATTTGAGGTTTCGGACAGTTTGTGCGCCACGTTGGAAGACAAGAGCACAAAGCCTGCCGATGATGCCCGAATAAGGACTTTATTTCAAGCGGTCACTTTTTTCGAGTTGGGTCTTCGCGTAATCGCGTGTCACCTTGAATGTCTTTTCTTCCGTTGAAGGAACTTCAAACATGGCGTCCATCATGATGGTCTCCACGATGGAGCGAAGTCCGCGTGCACCGAGTTTGTACTCTAC
The DNA here is from genome assembly GCA_963656685.1 of bacterium. Lineage (GTDB taxonomy): Bacteria > Bacteroidota > Bacteroidia > Bacteroidales > Bacteroidaceae > Alloprevotella. The sequence continues at coordinate 11,463 of CAVKJJ010000024.1, forward strand.
GGCCTTGTCAACGATGTATTCAAGGGCATCATTGTCGAAGATGAGCTTCACACCGTCCATCTTAAAGAGTTCTGTATACTGCTTTATAATGGAGTTTTTCGGCTCGGTGAGGATGTTACGCAAAGCTTCGCGGTCGAGCGGCTTCAGATAGGTGAGCACGGGGAGACGACCAATGATTTCGGGAATAAGACCGAAACTCTTGAGGTCCTGCGGCTCTACATACTGCATGAGATTTCCCGGATCGAGGCGCTTTGCATTCTGCACGGAGTCAAAGCCAACGGTATGTGTATTAAGACGCTGTGCGATTTTCTTCTCTATGCCGTCAAACGCGCCACCGCAAATAAAGAGGATGTTGCGGGTGTCCACATGGATGTAGTCCTGGTCGGGATGCTTACGTCCGCCCTTAGGTGGTACATTCACGACGGAACCTTCGAGCATTTTGAGCAGACCTTGTTGTACACCCTCACCGCTTACGTCGCGTGTGATAGAGGGATTGTCGGCCTTGCGAGCTATCTTGTCGATTTCGTCGATGAACACGATGCCGCGCTCAGCACGATTCACATCGTAGTCTGCTACCTGCAAGAGTCTGGTAAGAATGCTCTCTATATCCTCGCCCACGTAGCCGGCTTCGGTAAACACGGTTGCATCGACAATGGTAAACGGCACGTCGAGAAGACGGGCTATGGTGCGTGCCAACAGGGTCTTTCCCGTACCTGTAGAGCCGACCATGATAATATTCGACTTCTCTATTTCCACCTGGTTATCATCCGACTTTTTGCGTCCACGAGTGACATTATGCTGCGAAAGTCGCTTGTAGTGGTTATAAACGGCTACAGACAAATAGCGCTTGGCGTCGTCTTGTCCTATAATATATTGGTCAAGGTAAGCCTTTATATCTTTCGGCTTGGGAACGGTCGTCAAGTCGATATTGTCCGGCTTGCTCGTTTTCTTTTCGTTATTTGCAAGTTCTCCCGGCAGATATTCTTGGATAACCTGATAGGCGCTCATCACGCAGTCAGCACAAATGTAACCGTTCACGCCCGTGAGCAGCATGCTCACTTCTTCTTCCGAACGTCCACAGAAAGAACACTTTTTCTTATTGCTTGCCATATAATCTATTAAAGCGCGGCGTTACTCCGCAGTCTTATGTTTCGATTCGTAGATGCGGTCAATCATTCCGTACTCTTTAGCCTCGGAAGCGGTCATCCAGTAGTCGCGGTCGGAGTCGGCCCACACCTTGTCGAAATCGGTATGAGAGTGGTCGGCAATGATGGTGTAAAGCTCTTTCTTGAGCTTTTGAATTTCACGGGCAGTAATTTCTATGTCGGAGGCCTGTCCCTGCGCGCCGCCCATCGGCTGATGGATCATCACACGCGAATGAGGCAGAGCCGAGCGCTTGCCTTCAGCTCCAGCAACGAGCAACACTGCAGCCATGGACGCTGCCATACCCGTGCAAATTGTTGCCACGTCGCTTTGGATAAACTGCATGGTGTCGTAGATGCCCAAACCGGCGTAAACCGATCCGCCGGGAGAGTTCACATAAATAGAAATATCCTTTCCAGGATCAACGGAATCGAGATAGAGGAGCTGAGCCTGCAGCGTGTTGGCGGTATAGTCGTCTATCTGTGTGCCGAGAAAGATGATGCGATCCATCATCAGGCGCGAGAAGACGTCCATCTGGGTAACGTTGAGTTGGCGTTCCTCAAGTATATAAGGATTAAGATACTGGTTCTGGCTTTTGATTACATCGTCGAGCACCATAGAGTTAAGTCCAGCGCGCGATGCAGCAAATTTCTTGAAATCGTCAGAAATCATATGAATTTGATTTATTAGGGTTGTGCAGTTCGATTTGTGAATACAAGCGCAAGAAGCGCTGCAAATGAATTGCAAAGTTAATGCAAGACACGTGGTTGAGCAAGTTATTTTTGCGAGTTTTTTTCGGCTAAGAAAGACACTAAGATGATTTGTGCTATTAATAATGAGCGAATATTCTTTTCGAAAGCTATGCTATAGCACCATCCGCGCTCACCAGATTCTTGTATCTGAGACTCACTCTGTTACAACAAAATCTCTACCACCACTTGATTGCCTCTATTTTTTAACACTGAGAATCGCGTAGAATTTTTCAATCATCATTTGATTGGAAATACGCAAACCACGACGTGCATAATTATACGACAACCCACCAAAATTATAGCATATATACACAACCTCTGGTATATCACTGCATAAAAAGCTTTGACAGAAGAAAATCGAAGCCATTTTCCGCACAAATTCCAAGGCTTGGAGTAAAAATTCCAAGGCAGCCCAAAAATTTGAGCTGCCTTGGAATTTTTACGAGATGCCTTGGTGTGTTGAAGAACTACTCTTGCGCGGTTAAAAAGAGTTATTCCCTACTCTATTTCAAAGTTTCGAGAATGAATTAGACCACTCTGACATTTAACAATTGAAAGAATTATTCACCTTACATGCTTCACATGAAGCAAAAGTTCTAGAATCGTTATAAAAGGAACTGAGAATAAGGAACATATCACTCTTCTATTTATGTTTCACGTTGTTGCCTCCCAACCAATTTGCATCTTGCAAAACAAGAAATGCTTGCACATGTAAGAGAAATGTCACAAAAATTGGCTACATTTGCTCCGTGAAAAGGCTGACGGAAGCAAAACGTGAAATACCGGCAGCCAAAACCATAACTCAAACAACGTACACAAACCTTTATGGAAAAAAGTGCATTACAGATTGCGCGTGCCGCGTATCAGCCCAAACTTCCCGCAGGACTCCGTGCGGGCGTAAGCATCAAAGAAGGTGAACCCACCCAGAGCGTGGGCGACCAAGCCGAAATCAAGGCTCTCTTCCCCAACACCTATGGCATGCCCCTCGTTGAGTTCGTACCTACCGACGAGAAGAAGGAATACGCCCCCATCAATATTGGTGTAATCCTCTCTGGTGGACAAGCTCCCGGCGGACACAACGTAATCTGCGGCCTTTACGACGAACTTAAGAAGCAGAACCCCGCCAGCAAGCTCTACGGTTTTCTCATGGGCCCCGGCGGTCTCGTTGACCACAAATACATCGAAATCACTCAGGAAGTAGCCGACGAATATCGCAACACCGGCGGTTTCGACATGATCGGTTCTGGACGTACAAAGCTCGAAGAAGTTGAGCAGTTCGAAAGCGGACTGAAAATCATCCGTGAGCTCGACATCAAGGCCATCGTAATTATCGGTGGTGACGACTCCAACACAAACGCTTGCGTACTCGCAGAATATTATGCTGCCAAGAACTACGGCGTACAGGTTATCGGTTGCCCCAAGACCATCGACGGTGACCTCAAGAACGAGCAGATTGAAACCTCCTTCGGTTTCGACACGGCCTGCAAGACCTACGCTGAAGTAATCGGTAACATCCAGCGCGATGCTAACTCCGCACGCAAATACTGGCACTTCATCAAGCTCATGGGTCGCTCTGCCAGCCACATCGCCCTAGAGTGCGCACTTCAGTGCCAGCCCAACGTCTGCATCGTAAGCGAAGAGGTAGAAGAAAAGAACCAGACACTCGACGACATCGTTACTTATATCGCTGGCGTAGTAGCCAAGCGCGCAGCTAACGGCAACAACTTCGGTACTGTGCTCATCCCCGAAGGCCTCATTGAATTCATCCCCGCTATGAAGGCGTTGATTGCTGAACTCAACGACCTCCTCGCTACTCCCGAAGCCGCTTCAGTAGCTGCTGCAGAACAGCGTGCATGGATTCTCGGCAAGCTCTCCAAAGAAAATGCCGCCATCTACGAAAGCCTCCCCGAAGGCGTCGCCAAGCAGCTCACCATGGAACGCGACCCCCACGGAAACGTACAGGTATCGCTCATCGAAACCGAAAAGCTCCTCTCCGAAATGGTTGCCAACAAACTCGCAGCATGGAAGAAAGAAGGCAAATACACCGGCAAGTTCGCAGCACAGCACCACTTCTTCGGTTACGAAGGACGTTGTGCAGCTCCCTCTAACTACGATGCAGACTACTGCTATGCCCTTGGTACTAGCGCAGCTCAGCTCGTAGCAAACGGCAAGACTGGCTACATGGCCATCGTCAAGAACACCACTGCACCTGCTGAAAACTGGGTAGCCGGCGGTGTGCCCATCACCATGATGATGAACATGGAGCGTCGCAATGGTAAGATGAAGCCCGTAATCAAGAAAGCACTCGTACGTCTCGACGGCGCTCCGTTCAAGGAATTCGCAGCTCACCGCGACGAATGGGCCGAGAACACTTGCTTCGTTTACCCTGGCCCCATCCAATACTTTGGCCCCACCGAAGTATGCGATCAGTGCACCGTAACGCTCAAACTTGAGCAAGGCAAGTAAACCTCTAAAGGTTCAACTGCTTATCATACAATAAGTTCACATCTAAGGCTTGTAGGTCTACTCCAAACATAAACAGACAAGTCAAAGGATGATGAACAGCAATTTCCGAGGGTTGCGTGGTAAATTTCCACGTAACCCTCGTTTTGAAAACCTAAAGGGCCGATAATTCATAGAATCGCCCAAAGCACTTCCGGCGAAACATTACCCGGGCATAAACGCCAATTCCCCTACTCCACCAATGGCTGTGAAAACAACCCGTGCAGCACAAACACCACGACGCTCCTCAGCGCGCAAACCATCCGCTTCGCACCGCAAGCCCACAAACCGCCAAAAGCGGAAGAAAGGCTCTGCAAGCATGACGCGGAAAACACGCGCCGTACTCATACGTCTGTGCATCGTACTGTTCAGCGGACTCCTTTGCTATTGGACCTACATCTATTTTGTCGAACCTTACACCTCGCGTTGGAATGCACGCTACGGCAACGAAATATACCCCGAAGGCTACTCCATTCGTGGCATTGACGTCAGCCATCACCAAGGCAATATAGATTGGGAAAAACTCTCGCGTGCCAACATCGGTAAGGAGGCCGTCAACTTTGTCTTCGTCAAAGCCACAGAGGGCAAGAACTTCCTTGACGAAAACTTCAACGACAACTTCTACGAAGCACGCGAAATAGGACTAATACGCGGTGCATACCACTATTTCAAGCCCGGCATACCCGCCAAGGAACAAGCCGAATACTACCTCAAGCAAGTTCATCTCGAAGCCGGCGATCTTCCTCCCGTACTCGACATAGAAGAAACTGGACAACTCTCGAAAGAGCAATTGCAAAAGGCAGCAAAGACATGGCTTGACATTGTAGAAAAGCATTACGGTGTGCCGCCAATACTTTATACGGGCTACAAGTTTCGCGAATCATACCTTAACTCAAAGGATTTTGAGCGCTATCCCTACTGGATTGCCCACTACTATGTATCAAAACTCGCCTATAAAGGAAAATGGAAGTTCTGGCAACACACCGATTGCGGCAAGGTGGGCGGCATAAAAGGCAACGTAGACTTCAACATCTACAACGGTTCCATGTACGACCTACGGCGTCTCTGCCTCGCAGACGATGACGAATACGAATAAGGATGTATGTAGAACAACCTCAAACAACCCTAAACCAAGATTCTCAGCATACGCTACGATTATGAACAAACAACAACTTATCGACAACATCCGCGCCAAACAGTCGTTTCTCTGCGTAGGACTGGACACGGACCTCAAAAAGATTCCCCAACACCTGCTCAAGGAAGAGGATCCTATTTTCGCGTTCAACAAAGCCATCATCGATGCCACAGCACACTATTGCGTGGCTTACAAACCCAACCTGGCCTTCTACGAATGTTTCGGCCTAAAGGGATGGACTGCATTCGAAAAGACTGTAAAATACATCAAGCAGCATTACCCCGAACAGTTCATCATAGCCGACGCCAAACGAGGCGACATAGGCAACACCTCCGCAATGTACGCCCGCTCCTTCTTTGAGGAGATGGACATCGATTCCCTCACGGTAGCTCCCTACATGGGCGAAGACAGCGTCACCCCCTTCCTTCAGTACGAAGGAAAATGGGTCATTCTTCTTGCACTGACCAGTAATAAGGGCTCACACGACTTCCAGCTCACCACCGATGCCAATGGCGAACGTCTCTTTGAGAAAGTGCTCCGCACGTCACAGCAGTGGGCGGACGACAAGCAGATGATGTACGTGGTAGGCGCTACTCAAGGCCGTCTCTTTGAAGACATCCGCAAAATCGTTCCCAACCATTTCCTTCTCGTTCCCGGCGTTGGCGCACAAGGCGGTTCGCTTGAGGAAGTCTGCAAATACGGCATGACAAAGGATTGCGGATTACTCGTCAACTCCTCAAGAGGCATCATCTATGCCGACAACACCGAGAACTTCGCTTCCGCGGCTGCAGCTAAAGCCAAGGAACTGCAAGAACAAATGGCCAAGTTGCTCAAAGAAGGTGGTGTAAACTAACAAACGCAATTTTCACTCGCACAACAATTTAGTGCAATAGCGCTAAAGCAATCATGCAATAATCACTTATTGATAAGAAGCGGACCTTTTCCTAGGCCCGCTTTTCTTATAAGTACGAAACTGAACCTTGTCCAAGAGGACTTTCTGAGTTATAAACTACTTTGAACCTTCAACATTCCCCAATTTACCCTCACGGGCAATCTTGAACATCTCCATCTCTCTAGAACTTCCCCTAAATCATTATTACACCCATCCTCTTATCTTTCAGGGTTAATTTTAGCCACATAAATTTTGCAAAACGCTAAGCGTAGCGTAACTTTGCAAGACATAATGCGCCGAACAAGGCGACTTTTTCAATCCTTCTGCATAAACAAAACTCCACATCATAAAATGGAATTAGCAAAAACTTACAATCCGGAAGAAGTTGAAGGTAAGTGGTACCAATACTGGAACGACAATAACCTTTTCTCCTCCAAGCCCGATGGCCGCGAACCCTACACAGTTGTAATCCCTCCCCCCAACGTGACAGGCGTGCTGCACATGGGACATATGCTTAACGAAACCATACAGGACATCCTCGTGCGCCGTGCACGCATGGAAGGCAAGAACGCATGTTGGGTGCCCGGCACAGACCACGCGTCCATTGCCACCGAAGCCAAAGTCGTCAACCGCTTGGCAGAGCAAGGCATCAAGAAAACCGACCTCACACGTGAAGAATTCCTCAAACATGCGTGGGCATGGACTGAAGAGCACGGAGGCATCATACTCAAGCAGTTGCGTCGCGTCGGAGCTTCATGCGACTGGAGCCGGACCGCCTTTACGATGGACGAATCACGTTCGAAGAGCGTCAACCATGTATTCGTAGACCTTTACCGCAAGGGACTCATCTATCGTGGTGTACGTATGGTCAATTGGGACCCCAAAGCAAAAACAGCCCTCAGCGACGAGGAAGTTGTCTACAAAGAAGAGCACACCAAGCTCTACTACATGAAATACTACGTCAGTGAAGACGACGGAACCGGAGCAACCGGCGAAGAAGGCGAAATAATCCATACCGACGCAAAAGGACGTTATGCAGTAGTAGCTACTACACGCCCCGAAACTATCATGGGCGACGTGGCCATGTGCATAAACCCCAACGACCCCAAGAACCACTGGCTTAAGGGTAAGAAAGTCATCGTTCCCCTCGTTGGTCGCGTGATTCCCGTCATCGAAGACGAATATGTAGACATTGAGTTCGGTACAGGTTGCCTTAAGGTGACTCCGGCTCACGATGTCAACGACTACATGCTCGGAGAAAAATATGGCCTTGAAACGATAGACATCTTCAACGACGATGCCACCATCTCCGAAGCAGCAGGAATGTACGTCGGTCAAGAACGCTTTGCCGTACGCAAGCAGATTGCCATAGACCTTCAGGAAGCAGGTCTCATGGAAAAGATTGAGGACTACGACAACAAAATTGGCTGTTCAGAACGCACTGGTGTGCCCATCGAGCCGAAACTCTCCATGCAATGGTTCCTCAAGATGCAGCACTTTGCAGACCTTGCTCTGCCGCCCGTCATGAACGACGACATCAAGTTCTACCCCGCTAAATACAAGAACACCTATCGCCACTGGTTGGAGAACATCAAGGACTGGTGCATCTCACGCCAACTTTGGTGGGGACACCGCATTCCCGCATACTATCTCCCGACAGGAGGATTCGTCGTAGCTGAAACCATTGAAGAAGCAGTGTCGCTTGCCAGAGAAAAGAGCGGTAACACAGAACTTCAAGCCTCAGATCTCCGACAGGACGAGGATGCACTTGACACATGGTTCTCATCCTGGCTTTGGCCCATCTCGCTCTTCAACGGAGTGCTTGACCCCAACAACGAGGAATTCAAGTATTACTACCCCACTGCCGACCTCGTAACTGGCCCGGACATCATCTTCTTCTGGGTAGCACGTATGATTATGGCAGGCTACGAGTATACGGGCAAGATGCCTTTCCGTAATGTATACTTCACTGGTATCGTGCGCGATAAGATAGGCCGCAAGATGTCGAAGTCGCTCGGAAACTCCCCCGACCCCCTCGTTTTGATTGACAAATTCGGCGCCGACGGTGTACGTATGGGCATGATGCTCGCTGCACCTGCCGGAAACGACATACTCTTCGACGAAGCACTCTGCGAGCAAGGTCGCAATTTCTGCAACAAGATATGGAATGCATTCCGTCTTGTACAGGGATGGCAAGTGAGCGATGACGCAGCACAGCCCGAAACATCGAAACTCGCTGTAGAATGGTTCGAAGCCAAACTCCGCGAAAGTGCAGCCACTGTAGCTGACCTCTTCAAGAAATACCGCTTGAGCGAAGCCCTGATGGAAGTGTACAAACTGTTCTGGGAAGAATTCTCCAGCTGGTACCTTGAAATGGTGAAGCCCGCATACGGTTCTCCTATCGATGCCACTACTTACAAAGCCGTGCTGGCCGCCTTCGACAAGTTGCTTCACCTTCTCCACCCCTTCATGCCCTTCATCACAGAAGAACTTTGGCAACATCTCGTGGACCGCAAAGAAGGCGAAAGCATCATGGTAAGCGAAATGCAAATCGATGCGCCCCGCGACACCGACAAAGCTCTCCTTGAAAACTTCGAAAACGTAAAGGAAATTGTGGTAGGAGTACGTGCAGTACGCAACCAGAAGAACATCTCTCCGCGCGAAGTTCTCGACTTGGAGGTTATCAGCACCAATCCTTTACCCACATTCGACAGTGTCGTTGTAAAAATGGCCGGCGTAAGCGAAGTGAAGGTTGTGGAAACCAAGAGCGAGGGTGCTACGTCGTTCATGGTGGGCACAACGGAATATGCCGTTCCTCTCGGCGACCTCATCGACGTAGAAGCCGAATTGAAAAAGGCCGAAGCAGAGCTCAAGCACCTTGAAGGATTCCTCGTGGGTGTAAAAAAGAAGCTCAGCAACGAGCGCTTCGTAAGCAATGCTCCTGCAGCTGTAGTAGAACTCGAACGCAAGAAACAGGCCGACGCAGAGAGCAAAATACAGACGCTTAAGGAAACCATTGCACAATTAAGCAAATGATTTTTCGGACAGTATAACCTGTCGTTGCATCTTAGGGCTTCACAACGATTTCCCTTAAGAATTTCTTTTCAAATGTAGACAAGCATATAGGCAAAAGGTGTAGTTTAAAATAATGAGCATACCCCCAAGCCTATGCTTGTCCACATTTTCTTACAAATCTCACCGAACGTCCGTAAGTCGCATGTTCGGTTATTGCATGACAAAACAAACACTTTAACATCCTATTCTATGAAAAAGAAAAAGCTGAGCGTTGCCCTACTCGCACTGCTCACAGCCACACCATTGACGGCGCAGAACAGCTACACCGTCTACCCCATTCCCCAAGAGCAGGTAGCTGGCACAGACAAAGTCAGCTTTACCAACGCCGTTACCATTGTAGCCGAAAGCGGAATAGACTCTTACACCGTAGACCGTGCTAAAAGTGTGCTGGAAGACCACGGACTGACCGTAACCGTAAGCACCACTCCCTCAACCACAGAGTCAAACGTCTATTTGGGCATCAACGGTTCAACCGCTATAGCTGACACCAAGGCCGACGAAGCCGGACTCCTACGCACGGTATTCACCAAAGAAAACAAATATGACCGTCACGCACTAGCCATGTTCAACGACGGTGGACAAGCCGCAGTGGTCATCATAGGCGAAAACACCGATGCCACCTTCTACGGACTCGCCACACTCGAGCAAATCCTCGACAACGGCACATCCGGACTCGCTAGCGTGAAAATCTACGACTATGCCGATCAGAAAAGTCGCGGCCTCGTCGAAGGTTATTACGGCTACCCCTATTCCGTAGACGTAAAGAAAGACCTCATGCGCTTCATGATGCGCTACAAGATGAACACCTATCTCTATGGTGCCAAGAGCGACCCGTACCACTCCAACTATTGGAAGAATCCCTACCCCACGTCAATTACTGCCGAGCAGAAGAAAAACGGATGGCTCTCGCAGGACATGATCAAGGAGATCACTGCCACGTCGCACCAGACGAAGGTCAACTTCATTTGGGCCATTCACCCGGGCACGGACTTCATCAACAGTAGCACCGTGGTCAACGACATCATGACGAAATACAACAACATGTATAAGCTCGGCGTACGTCAGTTCGCCGTATTCGTCGACGACGTAGGTGTGCCTACTTCCGATGCCGACCTCAAGACCAATGCTGACCATCTTACTCAACTCCAGCAAGCTCTTGAAGCAAAGTATAACAAGAACTACACCGAAGCTAACGACACGGTGCGCCCGCTCCACTTCGTGCCTCAGGTATACTGTTCAAACTTCGCTTCTGCCGATGTTCGGAAGAAATTCTTCGGTGCCCTCAGTACCACTCCTTCTTACGTGACCATCTACACCACAGGCAACGGTGTGTGGAGCGTGCCCAACAGCAACGACCTCCTCACCGTAAAGAACGACCTCGGTCGCAACGTCCAGTGGTGGTGGAACTATCCGTGCAACGACAATGCCGACGGACAAATCTACACGATGGACATGTACTCCAACTTCTACGACCTTCCCTCCGTCAACTCAAATGCGACTCTACCCTCGCAGCTTAACTACGGACTCGGCATCGTCAGCAACCCCATGCAAGAAGGAGAAGTTTCAAAGACCGCCCTCTTCAGCGTGGCAGACTATGCATGGAACAATGCGAAGTTCAACAATCAGACATCGTGGGAGGCATCCTACAAAGCCGTGCTCCCCGGTAACACCGCTGCACAAGAAGCTTACCGTTACCTTGCCCTCTATCTCCGTTACAACGACCCCGATGCGCTCAACACCCTCATCAGTCAATTCAAGCAAAACGGTAGCAGCAGCGAGCTCATCAGCCTCATGAAAGAAATCAGTGCAAAATGCGACGTACTCATTGCACTGAAAGACTCTCAAGTAGACGGAGAGCGACTGCTCTATACCGACCTTGCGCCCTGGCTCTTAAAGCTCAAGGCCATGGCAGAAATCACCGAAAACCTCTTAGGCACAGCCGCAAGCCACGAAAGCGGTAGCACCGAAGTCTGGGAAAAATACATCAACGAAATTCAGCGCGTAGCTGCACTTTCAACGGCCGAAGAATTCAAGGCATACGCCCTTGAAGGCATGGGCAACAGCATTAGCACAAGCGTACGCCCCTCACAACCTTGCCAACGTTATTTGCTCGGATTCATTGACTATCTGAAGAGCAACAGCATGGATGGTTTCTTCCCCGAGAAAGTTTCCATGAAAGCACCCGCTAGTTTCAGCAACGTCGAAGGGCTGAAAGGCACCGTCAGCAACACGACAAATATCACTATCACTCAAACCAAGCCCTTCGTGCTGAACCACGGAGAATACATCGGTACGAAGTTAGTACAACCCCAGTTGGTCAAGTCAATCACTGTTGCCGACACACTTCTTGCCAACCACAGTGTGGTGATGAGCGCCGACGGAAAAACGTGGACACGCATCACAGAGCATATCACCTATCCCACAGATTACGTGCGCTATGTAGGTGTAGTCAACGACAAGGAAACGCCCGTTACGCTCAAGCTCGTAGTTTCGTCCATCAAGATTACCTTGCCCGACAAGACTACCATCCGCGAAACAACGATTCCCAGTGGTAATATCTACAACAACATGACCAAAGACAAGATGACGGACAAGGACTACACCACGTTCGTTTGTCTTAATCGGAATCAGCAAAGTGGTGATGCCTACACGCTAAAGCTCAACAAGCAGCAGCCCATCAAAAATGTGCGCATCGGTATGGGAACAACGAACCAGGACTACATGAAGGTGGGAAAGGTTCAGATTTCAACCGACGGCGAAAAGTGGACCAACCTCAACGTGAAAGGCACTACGACGAGCGACTTCACGATGGACCTCAAACAAGTGGTTCCCATATCCGACGAAGTGAGCATCTGCGATTTTGACGGAAAAGACCAGGAGGCGCTTTATGTACGTCTCTATCTTAGCACACCCAACACATCGAAATGGCTTCGTCTCTACGAAATTGAGGTAAACAGAGCGTCAGCTTACGTAGAGCCTCGATGCACCGATGAATACGGCACGCAACTCACACAGACTGACGATGCCGATGCATCCACTTCAACGGAAGGTATGGGCGGACAGCAGATGACATATCGCTTCCAGGAACTCTCGCTTCTCAAGAGTGTGACACTCTACAACGACCCCGAGACGACAAAGACTGCGAAGATTGAAGTTACTCAAGACGGTACTTCTTGGACATCAGCCGGAACGTTCTCCTCGTCCATTCAGGATGTAGACCTCAGCACGATGAGCGATGCCATTGCCCTCCGCATCACGTGGACGGGCGACACCACACCTGCCATCTACGAAATTGTAGAAAATGCAGACGAAAACCACTCGCCCGTGGTGACGGAAATAGAGTCGGTCAATGGTGGAAATTCAAGTGCTGCCGACAAAGCGACACTAACGTTTACGGACGGACACCTTATGGCCAATTCTGCACAAGGCATCAATCACGTTGAAGTCTATGACACCGCAGGTCGACTAGTCTTCTCGCTGAACAGCAACAAAGTGCAGACCGTCAACGTGCCAGTTTCACACGTCAACGGCTCAACACTCATCGTACGACTGACACTCTCCGACGGAACGAACCAAAGCTTCAAAGTTCGATAATCAATCGGAATATATAAAACGAAAGCGGCGAAATCCACGTTGTTGGATTTCGCCGCTTTCGTTATGCGTTATAAAAGATGAGGAATCAACCGCACTATGGTACATCAGAATGCAGGCGGTATGTCTAAAGGCGTCAGATCTTGAAGTTCAGCTGGAGGCATGCTGTCTGCATTCATGCGCGACTCAAGCATTGTGTTGTCATAGACTGTGGGTTCCACATTATTAGGTTTCTCTGCGGGTTGTTCCACCTTGTTGTCTGCATCCTCCGGATTTTGAAAGCGTGCAAACTCACCACGGAAACGAAGACGCACGTCGCCGACAGCACCATTACGATGCTTGGCAATGATAATCTCGGCCATACCTCGAAGGTCGCGTCCATTTCCGTCAGTGTAAATCTTGTAGTATTCAGGACGGTGTATGAAAAGAACCATATCGGCATCCTGCTCAATGGCTCCCGATTCACGAAGGTCGGAAAGCTGCGGACGCTTGTCGTCGCCCTCACGGTTCTCTACACCACGGTTCAGCTGAGAAAGTGCGAGTATCGGAATGTTCAGTTCCTTTGCCAGTCCTTTCAGCGAGCGTGAGATGGTAGAAACCTCTTCCTGACGGCTGCCAAAGTTCATACCAGAAGCATTCATAAGCTGCAAGTAGTCAATCATAAGGATGCGTACGCCATGTTCACGCACGAGGCGACGGGCTTTCGTACGCAATTCAAAGACAGAAAGGGAAGGCGTATCGTCCACATATAGCGGAGCACCGTGGAGCTTTGTTATTTCAGAGTCGAGGCGTTTCCAATCGTCTTTTTCAAGTCGTCCGCTTTTGAGCTTTTCGCCCGTCACTTCGCAGACGTTCACTATGATACGGTTTACAAGCTGTACGTTCGACATTTCAAGAGAGAACATGGCTACAGGTATTTTCTGGTCAATAGCCATGTTTTTCGCCATACTCAAGGCAAAAGCCGTCTTACCCATGGCAGGACGTGCTGCAAGAATCACTAAGTCGGAATTTTGCCAACCGGAAGTCATCTTGTCAAGCGCATGAAATCCTGAAGGAATACCGCTCATGCCATCGGTACGCGCTGCAGCTTTCTGCAACATGTCGTAGGCTTCCTTGATGACCGGATCAATTTGAGTATATTCTTTTTTTACGTTCGATTGCGAGAGATTAAAGAGCTGTCCTTCAGCCTCTTGCATAAGAACATCTATATCTGTCGATGGGTCAAAAGCTTTTGTTTCAATGCCAGACGTATAGGTAATAAGTTCACGCGCCAAGGCTTTCTGGGCTACGACACGTGCATGATATTCTATATGTGCAGACGAAGTTACCAGGCTCGAGAGCTCCGCTATGTAATAAGGGCCGCCAATATCTTCAAGTTTCTTGGAAGCGGCAAGTTCTTCTGTAACGGTGAGAACGTCTACTGGCTTTTCTTCGAGATTCAGTCGACGGATAGTTTCGTAAATCGTTTGATGGCGCTTGTCGTAGAAACTCTCGGGCTTCAAAATTTCGCTTACTTGATAGTAGGCATCCTTTTCTATAAGCAATGCGCCAAGCACGGCCTTTTCAAGTTCTACAGCCTGTGGTTGCAAGTGACCGAAATTGTCGGTTTCCGGAACTTGCGGCTTGCTTTTGTATGTTCTTCTTCTGGCGGTAGTGCCGCCTTTAGCTTCGGGCATAATAGGATTTGTTACGGGTGAAAAAGAGAATGCAATCTTAGTTTTGCGAATGTTGATAGCAACCGATGTCGGGCACGATACCATTCCCCGTGCGCGGTCGTCCCAAAAGGTCGTAGGGATAAGTGGCAACGGATATCGTTGAATCGGCATGCGCTATAGCTTGCGACTTGCTGCTGAGTTGAAAGGAGAACGTGAGTGCGTCCGTATTGAAGTCGGGGGTAAAGTTCTTCTCGCGTTTTACAGCCTCATCGCCATCAGCATCGTCCCAAAGACAGTTCACCAACCGTTTGTCTTCCGTTTCGGGGTGCGTCGTGTTGAACAGGCAGTTGAAGAAAGCATATTCGTAGGCATCGTTCTTATACTTTGTGTTTTGCGAACCCATCACTTCATCGGACTGGTAGCCCGTGATGAGACAATTGGCAAACTGAATGGACTTCAAAGGTAGCCGTACGGAGCCATCATAATTGGCAAAGTCGAGCGCCACACCGCTACCGCCGGTAAACACATAGAATCGCGCGATTGTACAATGGACGAACGTGGCACTTCCGCCCCTTACCTTCACGCAGTTTCCGCCACTGTTCGTAATCTGGCAATTTCCCACATAAATGTTTGCCATCCGCGAACTGAGTCCGTCTCCCTTTGTGTTGTGTACGATGGAGTTGTCCATATAAAGTTTCTCCGTCTCTACGTCAGACGAGTCGACCTGTATGCCAAAGTTTCCGCTATGGATGTCGGCATAGGTGATGTAATTGCCGTAGCTTTCCTTTGCAAGCACTACTCCACCCCACTGTCCAGGAATGCGGTCGTAGGGCTGTCCAGCAAACATATTGCCCAACCGGTCACCGCGCATCTCTACTGGATGCTGAAGAGAACCGAGAACTCTTAACGTTCCGTGCACAATGAGTTTTGCTCCTGCGTGGAAATAAAATCTTGTGCCTTCGGAAAGCGTCAGCGTGGCGCCTTGATTGACCACCAGACTGTCCATCACACGATAAGGGCGTTGAGCGGAAAGTATAGTATCGGTTTTTATTTCTTTTGCATTGAGCGAGATTACACTTTGTCCCGAAGCTGTAAGAACGACCTTTTGCGTATTTCCACTTTCAGTTTGGAACACGAGCGTACCTTCTTCATGTATCGGTTCGTCGCTGTCTGCATCAGGAACTTTTGCAAATAGGAAAACCATAAGACTATCTTTCGCTCCAATTTCGAAATCCGTTCCCACTCCATCGGCCAATGGCATTCCATCTACATTAACTTGGAAATGCGAGGCATTTGCCCCGTCAAGATACACGCGGGGAATTCGGATAGCCTTGTCGTTACGGTTGTAAACGGTGAAGGTGTATGTGTTCGTGGGAGTGCCACTTATGATGGTGTCAAAAGCGACTGTGTCTGTGCTGAACGTCAAACGGTCAGCAGCGGACGTGGAGTAATCGTCATCTTTTAAACAAGCCGACAGAGACACTAAGGCTAAGAACAGCAACAAAAGTTTTCGCATGATTGAAAGTAAACTTGGAGCGAGAATTCTTTTGAATGGAAAAATGTGCAGACAGAATGTACAAGAAGAATCGTCAGAAGGGCGAGAAACAAAATGCATTTAGGGTGGCTCTCAAACGAACCACCCTAAACACGATGTCAAGCCTCAGGTATATGCTTGAGGATGTCGAGCAGATGGTCCCAAACCATTTTTACTGTGGGAAGGAGTAAGCGTTCGTCAGGCGAATGGACGCCACGGAGCGTAGGTCCAAAGCTTACCATGTCGAGATGGGGATATTTTTCGCTAAAAAGTCCGCATTCTAGGCCGGCATGGATAGCGAGGATTTTGGGCTCTTTATTGAAGAGGCGTACATAGCTCTCATGAGCTATTTTCAATATTTCGCTATTGGGGTTGAGCTTCCATCCGGGGTAACCTTCGTTAGTCACGACATTTGCGCCACCAAGTTCGAAAGCTGCGCGAACTATGCTACTCATATTTTCGCGTGCACTAGCCACGCTGCTTCGCTGACTTGTGGTCACGACTACTTCCGGACCCTGCTTGCGAACGCTGGCCAAGTTAGAAGATGTTTCAACGAGCCAGTCAATTTCTTGACTCATTGCATACACACCGTTGTGGACAGCATGGAGCGAAAGGAGCATTTTGCGTGCTGCAGCGGATTGCATGCCAACAGAGGCTGCGTCTGCAGCACTTTCCAAATCCATAGCGATGGTTTTCTCCGTAACAGCATATTCTTCTTCGACTTCTGCCAAAAACACATTTAAATCTGCACGCAACTGTTCTTTGAAGGAAGCGGGCACGGCACATACGGCATGACCTTCTCGAGGAATGGCATTATGGAGGCCGCCGCTTTGGATGTCAATCAAACGGAGGTCTGTCTTCTGGAGTTCGTTGACAAGGAAACGGATGAGAAGTTTGTTGGCATTCGCACGCTTTTTGTTGATATCGTCGCCCGAATGGCCTCCCATAAGTCCTTTTATGCTTACAGCAAATTTAAAGAAGCCTTCGGGAATTGTTTCCTCGGGGAAGGCATAGGTAGCCGTGGTGCGGGCACCTCCTGCGCAGCTTACAAAGATTTGGCCTTCGTCTTCAGAGTCGAGATTTATAAGGATGTCACCGTGCATAAAGTCGCTCTTCATGCCTTCGGCACCAGTAAGTCCGGTCTCTTCATCGCGGGTGAAGACGCACTCAATGGGACCATGTTCCAAATCGTTCGACTTCAGCACAGCCATTTCCATGGCAACACCAATGCCATCGTCTGCGCCAAGCGTTGTTCCTTTGGCATGCATCCACTCGCCTTCGATATAAATTTGGATGGCATCGGTTTCGAAGTTGAACTCCACGTCCTTGTTCTTTTCGCAAACCATATCCATATGGCTTTGAAGAACTACTTTCTTACGGTTTTCGTAACCGGGAGTTGCGGGTTTTGCAATCACGACGTTACCCGTTTCGTCTACGTGCGTAGGAAGGCCGAGACTTTCGCCGAAACTTTTCAGGAACTCTATCATTTTCTCTTCCTTTTTGGAAGGGCGAGGCACTTTGTTGACTTCTGCAAAGCAATCGAACACGAGGCTCGGCTGCAGCATTTCTTTCTCTGTCATAACGGATTTGGGATGAATTAGTTGAGTTGTTTAAGCATAAGGTGCAAGAGCTAGGAGCCACGGCATAAGCAAATAAACATGCCCATGCTTTGTCCGACAAAAGCCATGCACTAACTTTGCACGCACAAAGTTAGTGCAAGGTGAGCGGTCAAACAAATGAAAAACCTTTTTTCATATGTTTGGCCCGAACCGCAGCCTAACTTCGCGGCTCAACTTATTAAACAAACGACAGATGCAATCCTTTTCCTTCATCAGCTTTTTCTCAATAGTCTTTTTAATCACATTACTTATCATTGCCATCTGTCTGGTCTTGCTATGCGTCCGGTTGTTCTTCGGCAAAAGTTTTGTGAAGACACACGTAGACCAAAGCAAGGCAATGAGACAAAGAGGCATTCACTGCGTTCAGTCGCAAGACGCAGAAATGCGATATAATGCATCAACGAAAATACAAGAAAGAACAACCCGAACCACTGACAAATAAAAACCAGCATTCCCTAAGCGGGATGCCTCAAAACTACAAATATCTCACAATGAAGAAAACAATTTTGGCAAGTTCCATGTGGATCATGGTAGCAGCACTTGCATTCACAGCATGCAGCAAGAAAGAGCCTGCCGACAAGGTAAAGCCCAACGGACTTCCCCGCGCAGAAGCCTCCGCACCCAATGGAGAAATAGCATTCGTAGACGTGGACTCCCTTGCCGCACAATACGAATACTGCAAAGAGGGACAAAAAGAACTCGAGTCAAAGCAAAACGCTTACCGTTCGCAGCTCAACAGCAAAGCCCAGGCCTTGCAGAATGCCATGGCAGAATTCCAGAACAAGGCACAAAACGGAGGCTTCACTTCCCAACAGCAAGTACAGGCTGAGCAGAGCAAACTCCAGAAGCAGCAGGAACAGTTCCAGCAGTTCCAAACCAAGATCGACAACGAAATGAATTCTGCCACGTTAAAGTATCAGCAAGTGCTCCGCGACAGTATCAACAACTTCCTGAACGAATACAACAAAGACGGACGTTACAAGATGATACTCAGCAAGAGCGGCGACAACATCCTTTATGCCGACAAAGCGTTGGACATTACCAACGATGTTGTAGCCGGCCTCAACAAGCGCTACAAGAAAGCAAAATAAACCTACTCTGCCACAAGTTATTACTTATGGCATTCATTAGCCAATCAACATAGGCCACGATGCAACCAATAACCATATTGCTTGCACCGTGGCCTTATTATTTTGCGCCCGTCCAAGAAGCGTATGTGCGACCTTGTAGAATTGCACATCTACACCCTATAGAGTGATTCACAAGATTAGATATTGCAACGTTGACTACCCAAAACAATCAGTACTTAAGTTTCCTTCAAGCACAAAATGCAGTTTCCTGTCATACATTAGGCATTGCAACATTATTATTATATTTTTGCAGTAACGAAGAGACCCGTATATGGGTGGTTCTATAAATTGCCACCGAATAATAGACAGAATCACTCAAGTGGCGTTTTGTCATCTTTCGGACTGTTTTTTGCCCCTTTTGCTTGTTCGCTCAGTCGCATAGCCCGCTATACTCCTTCGTTCACAAGCAAAATGGACAAAAATAGCGCCGAAATCTGACAAAGCTAATTTATAGAACCACCCATTAAGTATTGACGTAAGTAGTTCCGCTACTTTTAATTTCACATTTTATGAACGCACGCTATGCTCCCCTCATTGGCGCATTGTTATTATCCCTTTATTCTACCCAATATTCGTTTGCGGCAACTCCTATTACTTTTGAAGTGCACCAAGACAAGCACATCGTGAAAGGACACGTGAAGAGCCACGACGGCGAACCAATTGTCGGAGCCACCGTACTCGTTGTTGGAACAAAGACAACAACAATTACCGACGACAACGGAAACTTCGAGCTTCAAGTTCCCGTCAAAACCCCTCTGCGCATATTTTTTCTTGGATACAAGACGATTGACATCGCGGCAAGCGATGAAATGGAAATAACCATGACCGAGAACAATGCCTTGCTTGACGAAGTTGTGGTAGTGGGATACGGCAAGCAAAAGAAGGTAAACCTTACAGGTGCAGTGAGCACCGTTGACCTCGACAAGACGCTGACATCGCGCCCCGAGCAAGATCTCTCTAAAGCACTTCAAGGCGCTGTGCCTGGACTTTCTGTCGTAAACAGTAGTGGTGACATCAGTTCACAACCTACCATTCGGATACGCGGTCTAGGAACTTTGTCTAACGGACAGACATCAAATCCGCTCATTGTTGTAGACGGTGTGCCTGTCGACGACATGTCGATGATCAACATGAACGATGTGGCATCCATTTCTGTGCTCAAAGACGCAGCGTCAACCTCCATCTATGGTAGTCGTGCCGCCTTCGGTGTGATTCTAATCACCACTAAACAAGCCAAACAAGGCGACAAATTCTCCGTAAAGTACACCACGCGTTTTGCCTGGGATCAAGCCACCATTTTGCCCGACTTTCCCGATGTGCCCACGCAACTGTCTGCCGCCATCCGTGCAAAAGCACGAAAAGGCGACGGAACAGTAGAGCTCTTCGGCATGTATTTTGACAAATTGCTTCCTTATGCCGAAAAATGGAAAGAACAAAACTCAGGGAAAAGAGGTTACGGACAAATGAATGCCTACGTTGATGACAACAACGTGGGCGACTATCGTTTCGTAGACGGAAAACCGTTCTACTATGCCGACTACGACATACAGGACATTTGGTACGACAACGCTGCCCCTTCGTCGAGCCACGACATATCACTCAGCGGATCGAGCGGAAAGACGACCTACTACGCATCCTTTGGTTACAACAGCAAGCAGGATATAATGAAGTACAATCCTGCAAAGCGGAAACGCTACAACGCTTCGCTCAATATCCAATCAGAACTAACTGATTGGTTCACAGCTGGAGCACGCGTCAACTTCAGCCGGCGCGATATGAGCAGCGCCAACTCCTTCAGCAACATCTATCAATATATATGGAGATGGGGCTCTTATTTCGTGCCGTCGGGTTACATTGTCAACGAAGACGGAACACAGACGGACTACCGCATGCTCGCCATACAGAAGCAAGCAGCTCGCGCCACTACCATCCACGACATGCTTCGCCTCAACGCATATACTTCGGTTCGGTTCACAAAAGACCTCTCGCTCAACGCTGACTTTACGTACCAAACCGACAACACGAACTACTCTTCAGGAAGTCACAGCGTTTATGGCATGAACTGGAACGGCACAGAAGCCACCTACATCGTACAGCCCTCCACTACCGCTGCCACACGTTACAACACAAAAGCCAACCGTTGGGCGGCCAATGCCTATCTCAACTATAATCATACGTGGGCTGATGCGCACCACTTCAGTGCCATGGCTGGTGTGAACGGTGAAGACATCCGTTCTGACTATTTTTATGCTAGCCGCACACAACTCTACAACGAAAGCTACCCCGAGCTTAACCTTGCTTTCGGCGACATGAGCGCTGCCGGCATCACATCCTCCACATCCGACCGCGCTACGGCGGGCTACTTTGCACGTGTCAACTACGACTACAAAGGCATTTATCTGCTGGAAGTCAACGGACGTTACGACGGAAGTTCACGTTTCCCCACCGGAGACAAATGGGGATTCTTCCCATCTTTCTCTGCGGGTTACCGCTTTACTGAAGAAAACTATTGGGTTAAATTCCGTCGCATACTCAGCAACGGCAAACTGCGCTTCTCCTATGGTGAAATCGGAAACGAAGCCGTTGGCGACAACATGTTTCTTTCCACCATCTCCATTATTTCTCCCAGCAACACCTATTGGCTTGACGGAAGCAACTCTCGCGTCACACAGTTCGACATGCCCACGTGGGTTAACTCTTCGCTGACATGGGAACGCATCCAAACGACCGACGTCGGCATCGACCTCGGTTTCCTACGCAACGAACTGACCGTCTCGTTCGACTGGTTCCAACGCCTCACAAACAATATGCTTGCACCTGGCAAAGCATTGTCGGGCGTAGTCGGTACGTCTGCACCATACACCAATGCCGGACAGCTGCGTACCAGAGGTTGGGAACTAAGCATCGAATGGCATAAGCAAATCAACCCAGACCTTAACCTCTACGCTAATTTCAGCATCGGAGACTCCAAATCAAAGATAACGAAGTGGAACAACGACTCAAAGATTCTCGGTTACACGGGAGGCATTGTCTCGGACTATAACGCCAAGATGTATGCCTATGCAGGCGAGACTTGGGGCGACATTTGGGGCTTCGAAACGGAGCGCTATTTCACGGAGGACGATTTCAACGGAAAGAACGCCGACGGCTCATGGAACTACAAAGAGGGTGTGGCCGACCAAACGGGCATACAAACCGACAACTTCGTCTATGGGCCTGGAGACATCAAATTCAAAGACCTCAACGGCGACGGAAAGATAGACGGAGGTGACGGCACACTCGAAAACCACGGAGACTTGAAAGTCATCGGCAACACCATGCCGCGTTACGAATACAGTTTCCACCTCGGAGGCTCCTTCCACGGATTCGACCTTGACCTGTTTTTCCAAGGTGTAGGCAAACGTTCCATGTGGACGCAGTCGTCGTTCGCCTTCCCCGAGATGCGCGAGCCCGACCTTGCCATTTACTCCCACCAAACGCACTACAACGTTTACGACCCCGACAACGGCATAGTCCTCATAGACCAGAAGAACGACTATCCTTGCCTTTACCCAGGAAACGAATATGCAGGAAACGTGGCAGCCCTTGCGCCTATTGGCGGTTGTCACAACTACTACCCGCAATCGCGCTACCTCATAAACCTCTCCTATTTGCGGTTGAAGAACATCACCATAGGCTACACCCTTCCCGAAACGCTCACCCGTAAAATATTCATAGAGAAAGTGCGATTCTACGCCAGTGTGGACAATCTTTGCCTCTTACACAACGGAGCCAAAGGACTTCCCATCGACCCGGAAATGAACGACGGCCCTTCAGGCACCTATGGTTACGGCACTTGGGGAAGAACATCTCCCATCACACGCTCATGGTCCGTGGGACTGCAAGTAAACTTTTAATCATCGTAGGACAGTTCCTAGAACTCCTACAACCTTCAAGAAACGACAATCATGATTTTTAGAACAACGGCACTGCTCGGTCTCACTATCTGTCTGTTTGCCAGTTGCAACGATATGCTCAACAAAGAACCGCGCGACACATTTATCAACAACAAAGAATTTTGGAGCAGCTCCAACAGCGTAGAAAGCTACACCAACAAATTCTACGACAATTATGTGGGCTATAACCAAAACGGAAACTTCGGATGGTTTTACTTCAAAACGCTGAGCGACGACCAAGCATACTCTGGATTTGAAAACTGGACTTTCACAACTGTACCCAGCACCTCGACCTATTGGACCGAGGGTTTCCGCGAAGTGCGACGAGCAAACTACGTCATTCAAAACGTAGCTACTTCCACTCTCTCGACCGACGAAAAGAGCTACTATACCGCTATAGCCAGACTCAACCGCGCTTGGGCCTACTACCAACTCGTACGCGAATACGGCAACGTAGAATGGCTCAACGAGGTCATCACGTCGCCCGACGATCCGCACGTCTACGGCGAACGCACCGACCGCGATGTAGTGATGGACTCCGTATTGCTTGACCTGAACTATGCAGCAGAGCACCTTCCCATCGTAACAGACAAAACAAAGTGGAGCAAGCACATGGCACTCGCCATGAAAGGCGACGTATGTCTCTATGAAGGTACTTTTGCCAAATACCGCACGACTGAAGACAACGGGAAAGGACCAAATACTGAACGCGCTGTCAGATATCTGCAAAATGCAGCCGAAGCCACAGACGCTCTCATTAACTCCCAAAATTACAGCCTTACACCACAATATGGCGAAGTTTACAACTCCGTATCCCTTGGAAGCGGAAGTGAAACAATATTCTACCGCAATTACGAGAAAGACCTCGTGATGCACTCTCTCATCGCCTGGACTTGCAGCTCGTCGGAACAATACGGCATTACCAAGGATGCTTTCGACGCATTTCTCTTCGCAGATGGCAAGCCGCTCTCCACGACGTCGCTCAACAAAGACGACCGAGCTACTCTTAATGCGCAAGAAGACTATTCTATCAGTGCTCCACTCTCCGTTCGCGACAAACGACTCAGCATCTTAATAGACTCCATCATTTCCTTTAAAGGTCATGGATGGATACGTGTAGACCAAACAGGAAAGGGCACCGGCGACCCCATGACATCGTCTACTGGATATACTATCCGAAAATATGACAACCTCTCACTCGCAAAGTACTACCGCATTAACACCACCACCGGTTACACCGATGCTCCTCTCTATTGGTATGCCGTGGTTCTGCTCAACAATGCTGAAGCTAAAGCGGAGTTGGGAACAATCAGCCAAACCGACCTCGACCGAACCGTCAACCTCCTACTCCACCGCGCGGGACTACCTTCAATGGATCTTCACCCAACGGCCGACCCAGCCAACAACATGAACGTAAGCGACCTTCTATGGGAAATCAGACGATGCCGCCGATGCGAACTGATGACGGACAATTGGTACCGCTATTGGGACCTCGTCCGTTGGCATCAACTCGACAAACTCGACAATAGCAAATACACGAACATCAGCCTTGGCGCTAATCTCTCTAACGTTAAAGAACCGGAGGTAACCATCAATGCGGCTAACTACATCGTAGTTTACAACCAAATTCGCCGATACGACCCGAAATACTATCTGTTCCCCGTACCAACCAATGAGCTCAATCTAAACAAAAACGTTCGTCAAAATCCAGGATGGTAATATAGGTTGTACAAGGAACGAACCAAAGGCTTTCACGCGCGCGCGTACACAGAAGTTTGTGCAAACAACCTTCAGCCTTCAGCCGCATCTTTATCAACAGATGGTATGCTGCCTTAAAGAGAAGCCATAAAATGGTGCGTTTTAAAGGAAATCATCACTTGCGGCTGAAGGCTGAAGGTTGTTTGCACAAACTTTGGTGTAAGGGTGGTTCTATAAATTACCACCGCATAATGTACAAATCCGCCCATGTGGCGTTTTGTCATCTTTCGGGCTCTTTTTCGCCCCTTTTGCTTGTTCGCTCAGTCGCATAGCCCGCTATGCTCCTTTGCTCACAAACAAAATGGACGAAAAATAGCACCGAAATCTGACAAAGCTAATTTATA
>CAVKJJ010000025.1:0-36131 GCA_963656685.1 bacterium
AGCTTACAGCCCAGCATTATCGCGCAAAACTTACCCACGGTTGACACCGTGGGCTGGTTACGTGTCTGGCTTACAGCCAGATTGCCGCATAAACCTCCGTTGGATTTTAAATCCGAAACTTAAGTTTTATTATAATGTAAGGCTTAGTGTTTAACCCGTGCGGTCTCTGTAAAAGTTGGTGTGGAGGCATATAAAAAGCGAGGCGTTTCTCAACGTCTCGCTATTTCGTTTTTGATAGGTATTAGTCCTTAAGGTAAAAAGATTGTTTCTAGGATAACGGTGCAAATGTAGGCCGTTTTTCCGAAACTGCCAAGTCGATTGCAGTTTTTCTTGACTTTTTCTTTGAAATATTTTTTACCGTAAGGGCTGTACCTGTAAAATGGGGATTACAATCGTTGCAGTACGGTGGTGATAAGTGAGTCGATGGACTGCTTGTAGTTGGTGTTGGCGCGGCCGGCCACGCGGTTGGCGATGACCATACATACTGTGGTGGCTTTATGTCCCATTAGGCGTGCCAGTCCGGCTACGGCGCTGCTCTCCATTTCGAAGTTCGTCACTTTATGGCCTTCATATTCGAACGTTTCAATTTTGGCGTTGGCTTCGGGGTCGGCAAGCGACAGGCGCAGTTTGCGGCCTTGCGGTCCGTAGAATCCGCCGCAAGCGATGGTCACGCCCCGTACCATGTCGTCGGCAGCGATGCGTTCGAGGAGTTCGTCGTTACACTTGATGACGTAGGGGTGGGCAATGCATTGTGTGCCGTGCCAGTTCATGTGGGCGAGGAACGCTTCTTCAAAGCGGAGGTCACACACCTCGTTTCGTCCGTCGTAGAAGTTGAGCAGACCGTCGAAGCCGATGCTGTACTCGCTGGCCACGAAGGTGCCTTCGGGTGTGAAAGGTTGTAGGCCGCCGCATGTGCCGACGCGCACGATTTCGAGTTGCCGAAGTTGGGGCTTGATGGTGCGTGTGGTGAAGTCAATGTTGGCGAGTGCGTCGAGTTCGTTGAGCACGATGTCGATGTTGTCGCACCCGATTCCGGTAGAGAGTACGGTGATGCGCTTGCCTTCAAAGGTTCCGGTGATGGTGTGGAATTCACGGCTTTCCACGTCGCATTCCGTGGTGTCGAAGTGTGCTGCCACCATGGGCACACGGCCAGGATCGCCCACAAGGATTACTTTGTCGGCAAGTTGTTCGGGCTTGAGGTGGAGGTGGAAAATGGTGCCGTCGTTGTTGATGATGAGTTCGGATGAGGGAATGGGTGTTGTCATGGTTAGTAGTGGTTTGTTTATTATAAAACGGGAAACTGCTTGGTAGCGGAAGTAGAATAAGAGATGGCTGTTACTCGTTGTGTCTTCTTAGTCAAGAATTGGAGAAGTCTTTCTGATTTTTGCTCGGTATAGGAGAATTCTCTAATTCTTGACAAAAACAAATTGTTACTTATTCTGCGCGTGTCCTAATTGGCAGTTTCGCTGATTCTCATGTTCTTGCAAAGTTTTTTGTACGTATCGCGAAGGGTGGGGATGGATTTGTTGAGTTCCTGCAACTCTGCTTTTGTGCTTGCGGTGCTCCCGCTTTGTGCCGCTTGAAGTTCAAGTTCGTCGCGACGGGCAAGTTGGGCGTTGAGCTTATCGAGCGTTTCGTCAGCTTGCTCTGCAATGCGGCGCGCTGCTTCGCTCTTGAATTGTGAGAGAGAGGTGTAGACCGTTTTGTCGTTTATTACGTAACGGCGGGCTTTGACTTTGTTGGAAGAAGTCCCGGTTTTAGCGGCATTCCATTTGGCGAGTGCTTCCTTTACAGCGGTAGCGTCCGTCTGCGTGTCGGCAATGGAGGCTATACGTGCAGCACGTATCACTTCCGCTTCGTTGGCGCTCGTAAGTTCGTAGACATCGCGGGTCGTACTAGGGATGAACACGTAGACGCACACCTTGTCGGTGGGCTGGTTGCGGTCCGTGACGAACCATCCTATTCCGTTCTGTTCGTCAATGCCCATGAGGTAGTCGTTGGCGGGGGAATTGAACGGCATGCCCATGTTTTCGGGTTTGAGAAACTCGCGTGTGTCGGTGTTGTAACGTGTGACGAAGATGTCGTATCCGCCCAGGCTTTCATCGCCTTGTGCAGCAAAGTAGAGCGTCAGTCCGTCGGGCATGACGAACGGATAGTCGCGGTCGGCTTCTGCGTCGTCAAGTCCGTTGAGCGGTGTGGCTGTACCCCATTTCTTTCCGTTGCGGTAAGCTGTCCACAGTCCCTTGGCTTGGCCTATGGTGTCTGTGGCGGCAAAGTAGATGTGGTCGGCAAGTTCGTTGATGAATGCCGTTTGCCCAAGATAGGAGGGAAACTGCGAGAACGAGGCTTTTAAACTTTCCATGTTGACAATGCTTCCTACTTGAGGGCTGTACTTGAGAACTTCAAGCACGTGGTCTCTGTCTACGACAAAGCTGTCTATGATGGTCACTTTCTCTGTGCCGCGCAGCATGTCCTGTCCCATATTAGCGCGGGCAAGGTCTGCTTCCAGGCGTTCTGTGCTTTTGCCGGCTCGGTTGGCGGCTGTTATCTCTCGTTGGATGACTTGGGCCGCTTTGCCGAATTCGTAGCGTTGCATGTACTCTTCGGCGGTGAGGGTAGTTTCCTTGTTGGTAGCGCTTTTGGTAGTCGTCGCTTTGCGCTTGCTCTGCGCATAAGAGGGGAGGGCAAGTAGCACAGCGATGCAAAATAACAATAAGGAAGGTATGGATTGACGGGTGCGTGACATGGTCTTGTATGTTGAATTTATATGGCAGAGAATATTTGCGCTCCATAGAAGCGCATCCAAAAGTACGCTTTTTCTTTTAAACGCCGTGTGAAGTGTAGTGGATTTTGCGTACTTTTGCCGAATATTGGCGGTATGCCGACGTGCTTTACTGCTCTCTTAGAAGTAAGGTAACTCTGTCGTAACGGTCCAAAAAGATTCATTCTGATTTCGTATGAAAAAGCAAAGCGTCATAAATGCATTCCACCTTATCTTCTTTATGCTCGTTTTCGCCATATTCTCGGCTTGCGCCGATCATGCAATAGAGACAGGAACTGACGAAACAGGCAAAGAACAGTTGCAAGACGGCGAATGGGAAGGTACTGGCGAAGGACACAATGGCACCATTCTTGTTCGCATCACAGTAGAAAACCATCGCATCACTTCGGGCAAGGTAGTAAGCCAGTCGGAATCGTCGTTTGCTCAAGAGGCCATCAACACCATCATAGCCAAAATAAACGGGCGCAACACAGCAATGAATGTGGAGGTTGACGGTGTGACAGGAGCCACGCTTACATCAAAAGGCGTGATTGATGCTATTAATATGGCCATACTCGCAGCAAAAGGGACAAAAACGAGCGCAGAAGTGAAATACGAAGACACCTCATGCGACGTGGTCATCATCGGAGCCGGAGGGGCAGGTCTTACTGCTGCTGTGGAAGCTGCCGACAATGGAGCAAAGGTTATTGTGCTCGAAAAGCAAGGTATCATTGGAGGTAATACAAACTATGCCACAGGTGGTATCAATGCTTCAGAAACAACTGTACAGCAAGAACTGGGCATTAAAGACAGTAATCAGCTTTTTTATGACGATACAATGAAAGGCGGGCACAATCAGAATTTTCCTAATTTGGTAAAAAGCCTTGTGGAACATTCTGCAAGCACCATTGATTGGCTCACCTCCTTAGGCGCCGACCTTTCCGACGTAGGATTGATGGGAGGTAGTAGCGTAAAGCGTACACACCGTCCCAAGGGAGGTACAGCCATAGGTGCGCACCTGATGAAAATATTGAAGGAAGCTTCCTCAAAACGCAATATAGACATCCGTATCAATAACAAGGTGACGGGATTGCTTGCCAAAGATGGAAAAGTGGTGGGCGTGAACGTAGAACAAAAGGATGGGACAAGCTACGCCATCAGCGCCAAGGCAACCATTATTGCGACTGGAGGCTTCGGGGCTAACCTGGAAATGGTGAGCGCTTACAAACCAGAACTGAAGGAATTCAGTACGCTTAACCACAAAGGTGCCACAGGCGATGCTTTCCCCTGGGTGACAAAGCTTGGTGGTGATCTAGTGCAAATGGAGTATATACAAATCCATCCCACGGCCGAGGCTACAAACCACATCCTTATCACCGAGGCTGTGCGCGGCAACGGTGCCATCCTCGTAAACCAGCAAGGCGTTCGCTTTGTCAATGAGATGGATACGCGCGATGTGGTATCCGCTGCAATCCTCGCCCAGCAGGGAGCAAAGGCATATCTCATTTTTGATCAGGAAGTGAGAAAGTCGCTCGCCTCAATAGAGGCTTATGCCAATCAGGGCTTGATGAAGACGGGCAACTCCATAGAGGAGTTAGCTCTTTCCATAGAATGTTCCCCATCAGCACTGCAGTCTTCACTAAGTAAGTACAACGAGTATCAAAGCACAGGTACAGACAAGGACTTCGGACGTTCGTCTACACAGATGACTGCTTCTATATCCACACCGCCTTTCTATGCCATAGCTGTCACTCCCGCCATTCATCACACAATGGGTGGTGTACATGTTGATGCCGACATGCATGTTCTCAAAGCCGACGGCTCTTCCATTCCTGGACTCTATGCCGCAGGCGAGGTGACGGGTGGTATACACGGCGCCAACAGGTTAGGAGGCAACGGCGTGGCCGATGTCGTGGTAAACGGAAAAATTGCTGGCAAGAACGCTTCCTTGCTTAAATAGTAGCGTGCGATAATAACCAAGTTGGGCAAACAAACTCTCTCGCTTTGTGTGTTATCGCACCGAAATTAACCAACCAGATTTAAATTCGTATGAAACGACATAATATATTGCTGAGCATTTTGCTCTATATGTTCCTCACTTTCCTCGCACTACCATGTGTCAATGCGCAGACGGTGACGCATAAAGTAGTGTCGGGCGAAACCCTTTACAAGATAGCCCGCGACTATGGGGTGAGTGTACAACAGATACTTGACGCCAACAAGGGACTTGCTGCCGACGATATCAAGAGCGGTCAGACATTGGCAATTCCCTCAGCTGCGTTTCCCAAAGCGCAGCCCGTTACTTCGCAGCCTAGCGTTCGGGTGGAATATAAAGAATATAAGGTAAAGAAAAAAGATACGCCTTATAGCCTGGCCAAGGCAAATGGCATCACGGTTGACGAACTGATGGCTGCAAACCCTGAACTCAAAGCCGATGGTTATAAGTTGAAGAAGGGAACGGTCATCAAAATTCCAGTGAAAGTACAGTCTGCAAAGCCGCATTACACCGGACTTAGCTCCGTGCGTGTAGCAGTATTGCTCCCGATGCTTGGCGAAAAGGTTGAAAACGTGCGTAGCCTCGAATTCTATCGTGGTTTTCTCATGGGGATTGAGCAACTCAAGAATCGTGGACTCAACGTGGCAGTGTCTGCCTACAACGAGCCGGGACCCGACGCTAGTGTGGCGCAACTCATGAACAGTGTGGCAGCCAGTTCGCCCGACCTCGTAGTAGGGCCTGTCTATCCGCAGCATTTTGCCGATGTGACTTCTCACTCTTCAGAACGTTTGCGCGTGGTGATACCTTTCTCTTCGAAGGTTCAACAGGTTAACTTCCGTCCCAATGTGTTCGTGGTGAATACTCCTTCCGAATTTGAAAATACGCTCTGCGCCGACCTTTTCATGTCGTCTTTCAAAAAGTCCGACCACTTCGTCTTCCTTCATGCTGTGGGTGGCGACAAGGCCGACTTGTGTCAACAACTCGTGAAACGCATGAATGCGGCGGGCTATAGTGTGACCTCCGTGCCTATGCATGGCACAGTGGAAGAGTTGAAAACACAATTGAAGAGTAAGGGTAACGGCCATTTCGTATTGATGGCTGACAATTCGTCGGAGGCTACCTTGGCCGAAATTCTTCCGTTGGTGAAGAATCTACGCTCGCTGATGAAGGGTAGCACGTTTAGCATGGTTGGCTATGAGTCATGGCTGAAGTTGGCAAGCGGTAGCCGTGCAGCAGAAATGCGCGAGGCAGACAGCTATCTGTTTGCAACGTCTTATTTCTACCCGTCCACAGCCGATGCACTGCGCTTTACGCAAGAATACGACCGGTGGTTCGGTTCGCAATTGCTCGATTGCACACCTCGCATGGCGCCTTTGGGCTACGATGTGGCGGTGGCTATGTTGGGCGGACTTGCCACGTATGGTTATAGCTATGCTACGCAAACTCCTGTGGCGGGGACGATGGCCGACGTGTCTCGTTTGCAGTCCGACTTGCGCTTCATCACAGCAGCAAGCGGCGGCGGTTACGTAAGTCGCAGCATGTGGCTTGTAAGATTTAGCCCCGACGGGATGATTTACAAATATTCCGCTAAATAGTCGTGAGCGGTCTGTTGCAAAGAGTGGAATATTATAGAACAACCCTCATTGCGCTTCACAATACATTCCTTTTTACCTTTGATATCTAGAATATGTTTTGTCGATATATAAAAAGTATTCTTGTATGCATTTCGCTGCTTTCTGCGACTACTGCATATGCACAGGTGGGAGAAGCACGCAATAGCTTGGCTGTGGGTTTCACAGGCGGCGTGATGATGAATACCATAGGCTTTGATCCTACCATCAAACAAAATCTGCATATTGGTCCAACGTTCGGTGTAGTAGCTCGCTATACTAGTGAACGCTATTTTAAGGCTTACTGTGCGCTCCAGGTGGAGCTTAACTATAGTGTGCTCGGTTGGCGCGAGAATATTCTCAATTCCAATAGTGAACCTTTGCCCGACACTTACGAACGCAACATCCACTACATTCAACTTCCCATGCTTGCACGCCTCGCGTGGGGAAAAGAGCGCCGCGGTGCTATGGGCTATTTCCTTGCCGGACCTCAAATAGGCTATTGCCTTTCAGAAAAGTCTAAACAAAGTGCGTTCACACTTAACGAAGAGGGGAATCCCGACCGTCCCAATGGGCTTTACAGTCAGTACTCCATGTCGATAGACCGGAAGTTCGACTATGGTATAACCGCAGGCGCAGGTTTGGAACTCACTACGTCTCTTGGGCATTTTCTCATAGAGGGCAGATATTATTATGGGCTCTCTGACATCTTCAACAATTCGAAGAAGGATGTGTTCGGCCGCTCCAACAATTCCACCATAGTGGCAAAGGTGACCTATCTCTTCGATTTGAAAAAGTAAGAACTTATCGGGCTTTGCTATTTGAGATGCGCACTACAGATAGCATATCCGGCTATACATGGCAAATTAATCTAAATAGAGCAGATTTTATCGGCGCATTGCTTGCATGTTGATGCAAATGCCCGTACATTTGCAATGTTTTTCATGGTATTAGATTTAAGGTTAGTAAAGATTGGTTGTCGGGAGACAATCAATTTTTTTGTTTATAGCCTTTTGCTGTCAAGAACTTTCGATAATTGGCAACTGCAAATCAGTCCGAAATTCAAGGGTTGGCTTACAATGCAAAAAAATAGGAGATAAGCACTCTCGCAGAAGTGCTTATCTCCTATTTCTGTATTTCTAATGTTTATGGACCGAGTCCTACTTTTTCTCTTCTTTGTCCTTCTCCAAGTTCTCTCGTGCGGCAAGGTAGGCTTTCTGCCAGTCTGTGTCGAGACTGAAGGGCGTAAGCTCTCCGCCGTCGTTGACAAACGCCATGGTTGTTTCTTTGTCCTCGTCGTTGTAGAGAGGGTTCATGGCCGAAGCGTTCATGAAAATCAGAATCTTTTCTTTACGCACACTGGCGTCGGATTTCTTGTCTTTGAGAATCACGTTAAAGAAGAGGCTAAGAAACTCCGACATGTAGTAAGCTTGTGTGTTAAGAAATACAGCTGGAACAGAGTCTGTTCGTTCAAACGCTTTGCTTTTCATGTAAATCAAAGCCGTTCGCTTGAATTGGGCAATCTGTGTCTGTGCAAATCCGCTCGTTGGCGAGTTGACAACCTTTGTGGCGTTTTCGAGCACCAAGTTGTAGACCTCTTGGCTGTGTGCCGCAGTGGTAAGCGTGAATAAGGTGAAGAGAAGAACAAATATTCTCATAGTAAGTTCAATGTTTGCGGTATATATAATAATGGGTATAAGGTCGCTTTGGGAAGTGCACTCATGGTGGACTTATTTCCTGATGCGTTCGGCATTCTGCTTTACGAAGTCTGCCCACGACTTGCATCCTCCTGTCTGGAGTTGCTGCGGACGCGATGTCTGTAAGTAGTGACAGTAGGCAGCTGCAAGAGCATCCGTGGCATCGAGGTGCGGCAACATGATTTCCTGCTTGATGTGTAGCATACGCTGCATCATGGCCGCCACCTGTTCCTTGCTAGCCTGGCCGTTTCCGGTGATGGCTTGCTTGATGGACTTTGGCGCGTATTCGTGGATGGGGACGTCGCGGCTGATGGCAGCCGCAATGGCAACACCTTGTGCGCGTCCAAGTTTTAGCATACTCTGCACATTCTTTCCGAAGAAAGGAGCCTCGATGGCCAACTCGTCAGGTTTGAACGAATCGATGATGCCCATGGTACGCTCGTAGATGCGTCCAAGCTTGAGATACACGTCGCTAACTCGGCGCATATCAATAACTCCCATGGCTTCCATCTTGACCTCACGGCCCAATATGTGGATTATGCCGTAGCCTAAAAGATTGGTGCCGGGGTCTATGCCGAGAATCACTCTGTCAGTGTTTG
The DNA here is from genome assembly GCA_963656685.1 of bacterium. Lineage (GTDB taxonomy): Bacteria > Bacteroidota > Bacteroidia > Bacteroidales > Bacteroidaceae > Alloprevotella. Next base: position 8,664 of record CAVKJJ010000025.1, read on the forward strand.
GTGTCATGGGCTTTAATTGTGCGCTTTTTCAATGCAAAATTACGGAATGTGTTCGAATGCCCGCATTTACATACCCGAAATTTTAGTATTCAAATATTAAACTGTACATTTGCACTGCATGGTATCGCTTGCATTAAGCATGCGCTGTGCACTATTCAAGTAGAAACTTAAAAACTTGACTTATGTTGAAACGACTGTTTATGCTGACCGTAGTGGCTGCACTTTTCGTTTGCGGCGCTGTGGCTAAGCCCGTCATCAAATTTGACAAGAGCTCTCACAATTTTGGAAATTTCAAAGAGTCGCAGGTGATGCAGTATAACTTTGTATTCACCAATACTGGCGATGAAGACTTGGTTATTCAGCAAGCTTTCTCGTCATGCGGCTGCACCATAGCCAATTTTACGAAGGAGCCTATTGCTCCTGGGCAGAAAGGTAAAATTTCCGTCACATATAATGGAAAGGGTAAGTTTCCCGGTCACTTCAAGAAACCTGTAACGATTCGCTCCAACGCGGCAAACACCTTAGTTCGCGTTTATATAGAGGGCAATATGACGGTTGATGATTGACAGGTGACGGATTCTCATAACTAAAAAGTTTTTTGCCGGTAATCTCTTGTAGGGTATCCGGATTACATACACACATTACTTCTATGAATGAAAATAACTACCTGGTAATTATGGCAGGTGGGGTAGGGAGTCGCTTTTGGCCCGTCAGCACAGACGTATGCCCCAAACAATTTCTTGACATCCTCGGCTGCGGTCGTACGCTTATACAGCTCACGCTTGATCGCTTCAAGCGTGTTGTACCCATGGAACACGTGTTTGTGGTAACCTCAAAGGATTATCGCGAAAAAGTGCTCGAACAACTACCCGAAATGGCTCCCGAACACGTGCTTTGCGAGCCATGCCGTCGTAATACAGCTCCTTGCATATGCTACGTAAGTTGGCATATTAAGAAAGAAAATCCGCGAGCCAACATCGTGGTTACGCCTTCGGACCATATCGTCACCGACACCCGCGCATTTGAAGAAGCTGTAAGTGATTCCCTCGCTTTTGCTGCAGAGACAGATGCTATCGTGACGTTGGGGCTCAAACCTACACGTCCTGAGACTGGCTATGGCTACATCAAGGCCGACATGAGCTATTCTTCTTCCCGCAAGAACAACATATTCCGTGTTGACGCTTTCACTGAAAAGCCCGACCTTGAGGTGGCAAAGCAATATGTGGCCCAGCCCAATTATTTGTGGAACTCCGGTATCTTCATTTGGAGTGTAAGCACCGTGGTTAATGCTTTCCGTGTATATCAGCCTGCTATGTCGAAAATATTCGAGAGTCTTCTTCCCGTGTACGGAACTTCCGAGGAACAGGAGGCGATAGATCGTGAATTCCCTGAATGTGAAAGTATCTCCGTGGACTACGCCATCCTTGAAAAAGCCGAAGAGATATTCGTTTATCCGGCAAATTTCCCATGGAGTGACCTCGGTTCGTGGACTTCTCTTCGTGAGCAAAAGGAAAAGGACCGTTACGGAAACGTTACTATTGGCGACAACATCAGTCTTTTCGATTCTTTCAACTGCGTGGTGCATACCGCAGGGAAGAAGAAAGTCGTTGTGCAAGGACTTGATGGTTATGTCGTAGCAGAAAACAACGATGAACTCCTCATCTGCAAACTCTCCGAAGAACAGCGCATCAAACTATTCCATTGAACAACCTCAATATGTCAGCCAAACATCTCCCTGCAGCGGAATGGCAGCAGACGTTGATGGCCTGGTATGAGGCAAACAAACGGGAATTGCCTTGGCGCAATACGTCCAATCCTTACCATATTTGGGTGTCGGAAGTGATTCTTCAGCAAACCCGTGTGGCGCAAGGATTGGATTATTACAACCGTTTCATCGCGGCATTCCCGACACCAGATGCGTTGGCGCAGGCCGACGAGCAGGAAGTGCTTCGGATGTGGCAAGGTTTGGGCTACTATAGCCGTGCTCGGAATATGCATTACGCGGCTCGGCAAATATGCGAATGTGGCGCTTTCCCCAAAACATACGAAGGCGTACGTGCACTAAGAGGTGTAGGCGACTACACGGCAGCTGCAATTTGCAGCATTGCGTACGGCTTGCCGGTGGCAGTAGTGGATGGTAACGTCTATCGTGTCCTGTCTCGCTATTTTGCAGACGATACACCGATTGATACCACCCAAGGTAAAAGGCATTATGCCGAGCTAGCGCAAACTCTTTTGCCTCAAGCAGCGCCCGGTACTTACAACCAGGCTATCATGGAATTCGGTGCCATACAATGCGTTCCGAAATCGCCCGATTGCAAAAGATGTCCTTTGGCTAACGGTTGCATGGCGGCGGCATCCAAGAGCGTGGAATCGTTCCCCGTAAAAAGCAGAAAAACAAAAGTTGAAACACGTTATTTGGTATATCTCATCGTGCGCGATTCTGCGAATGGCACATGGATTCACCAACGTCCGCAAGGAGGCATATGGCAAGGCTTGTATGAATTCCCGCTTTTGGAATTCGGTCAGCCTTCCACGCTTGCAGAAGTGAAGAGTCATCCGTTCTGCAAACGCTTTATTCCGACGGAAACCGTTTTTCGTGAAGTTGTCACCGCCTATACACATCAGCTGACGCATCGAACGCTCAGAGTAGACTGCTATGAGATTGCCTTGCCTGATGGTATACCCGTGCCGGACGCTTTCCGATACGTTAAATGGCAAGAGTTAGACAATTATCCGCTTCCTCAACTTATTGTGCGCTTAATAAATCTCGCAAAACTATAGCATAACAATCCTTGCGCGACTGTCGGTAACGATTGACGGCGCAGGTAAACCAAATACCATTCTTAACTCGTGGCTAGAAAAAAGAAACCCCTTCCTTTACTCGAAAATATTACCATTACGGATGTGGCAGCCGAAGGCAAAGCCATAGCCAAGGTCGACAATCTCGTCGTGTTCGTGCCTTATGCCGTTCCCGGCGATGTCGTGGACTTGCAAGTGCGTCGTAAGAAACATTCTTATGCTGAGGCCGAAGTAGTAAAACTCCATAAGCCTTCGCCGCTGCGCACAGAGCCATTCTGCAAGCACTTTGGCGTGTGTGGCGGATGTAAGTGGCAATGTCTGCCTTATGAGGAACAACTACATTTCAAACAAAAGCAGATTGTAGACAACCTTACGCGAATTGGTAAAGTTGAACTTCCCGAAGTAAGTCCAATCCTCGGAAGCAAGCATACACGAGAGTACCGCAACAAGTTGGAATTTGGATTTTCCAACAAGAAATGGCTGACCAGAGAACAAGTGGAGTCGGGCGAGACGTTCAGCGTGATGAACGGCGTGGGTTTCCACATACCAGGAGCTTTCGATAAGATACTTGACATTGAGTGCTGCCACCTTATGGACGACCTTAACAATCGTCTGCGCAACTCCATTCGTGCTTATGCCCTTGAAAACGGACTTACATTCTTCGACCTCAGAGCGCAGCACGGATTGCTCCGTAACATGATGATACGCAACTCTGCCACGGGCGAAGTGATGCTCCTCATGCAGTTCTGTTGGCGCACCGAGGAAGAACACGCTCAAGCCATGGAACTTCTGCGCTACATTCACGACACATTCCCTGAGGTTAGCTCCCTTCTCTATGTGAATAACCTTAAGTGCAACGATACGATTGGCGACCTCGACGTGAAAGTCTATAGCGGTACCGACCACATTTTCGAGACGATGGAAGGACTTCGCTTTAAGGTTGGTCCCAAGAGCTTCTATCAGACCAATACCGAACAGGCATACGAACTTTATAAAGTGGCGCGCAACTTTGCCGGACTTACAGGCGAAGAACTTGTATACGACCTCTATACGGGTACGGGAACCATTGCCAACTTCGTGGCGCGTCAAGCCCGTCAAGTAATCGGTATAGAATATGTGCCCGAGGCCATAGAAGACGCCAAAGTCAATGCAAAGATAAACGGGCTTGAAAATACCCTCTTCTACGCAGGAGATATGAAGGATATCCTTGACCGTGCGTTCATTGAGCGCCATGGACGTCCCGATGTAATCATCACCGATCCTCCGCGTGCCGGCATGCATGCCGACGTAATCAACATCATTCTTTTTGCAGCACCGCAACGCATTGTCTACGTCAGCTGCAACCCTGCCACGCAGGCACGCGACTTGCAAGCTCTCGACACCGATTATCGCGTAGCGGCCGTACAGCCTGTAGACATGTTCCCGCAGACTCATCATGTGGAGAACGTTGTGCTCCTTGAGCGTCGCTGACTCCTTTCCCGAAAAAATAAAAACAAATGACCCAACTCGCAGACCGCCTTTTCACCATGGCAAAAGCCCGAAATGCTTCAGGCTTGTTGCTGATGATGCGCTCGATGAGCAATTCCGCTTTTCGGGCGTGTGGCAAAGAGTTGGGAGAGCGCGTGTTGCCCGAATTACCCGACAGCCAGACCTATTGGGCTTTGTTCGTGGCCATGGTACCTACGCAGCCGAGAGCCTATCTTGGCACATTTCTTAAAGCTGCAGCAAAGCGCTACACGAAAGGGACGTTAGATTTGCTTCGTAATGCGACACAGGTAGAAGAGTTCGCCGCTTCAGCGTCTGCCATAGACAAGCGCAAGACCCTTGACGCACTTTTGCCTATAGTCAAAGATACGGAAGAAATAAAAATGCTCCTCCGGCTCTTTGCTCCTCAGGAGAGCACGTCCCGCATAGACCTTCTGCTCGTACAACCCGACCGCCCTGCCATTTGTTATGTACTGTTTGGCGAGTTGCGTCAGCACGATGCAGACCAAGCTTTGCTCCGACGCACCGCTTTGCGGCTTATGCAAAAGACCTCACCTAATGCTTTCAAGATGGCAAGAATCGTGCAGGCTTATTTCGGCTTAGGTGAACTTCCGGGAACACTTTCGTTACGGCTTGAGCCCTACGAATTCAGTTCGCTTGAACAAGGTGAAGAGGCTTTTTACCGCATGCTTCGCAAATAATCGTCAAACCAGAAACCTGAATAAATACATATCGCAATGAAATATAATCTCCATAAACTTTTTGGACTCACTCTTGTGGCTTTGTTCGTTTTCGCACCGGCTTCGGCTTATGCGCGTAAAAAGGACAAGGTAAAGATTGAGCCTCTGAAAGAGAAAACTTCGCAAACTTCTCAGAACACATCGCAAACTTCTCAGAACAAGTCACAAGACGGCAGTTTGACCAAAGGACTCTTCGGCGTATCCAAGAAAGGAACGGACTGGATGTTCGACGTGCCAGATTCCCTCATTGGCCGTGAACTCCTCGTTACTGTACGCTTTACGTCCACTCCTGCAGGAACAGGGAAATACGGTGGTGAACTCGCTAACCAACAAACCGTCTATTGGGAAAAAGCTCCCAACGGAAATCTTCAGCTCCGTTCGCGCTTGCTCGTCAGCATGGCCGACAGCACCGATGCCATAAATCGCGCCGTCATCGCAGCCAATGCCGATCCTATCATTGGTTCCTTTAAGGTAGAAAGCCGTCAGGGCAATGCAAGCCGCATCAAAGTGACCCAGTTCTTTATGGACGACAATCAGGCCCTTTCTGTTTCGTCGTATATGAAGTCGTCAATGGGTCTTCAGGCGCTTCTGCCCAACCTTTCCTATATAGAAAGCATCCACACGTTTCCGATGAACACCGAAGTACGTACCACCAAAACGTGGATGTCTTCGGGACGCAATACGTATGCTTCGGCATTTACCGGAAAGGTGACGTTGGGACTGAATGTCAGCTTCGTCCTCCTACCGAAAAAGCCCATGATGCCGCGTCTCTTCGATCCTCGTGTAGGCTACTTTACGGAGAACTTTACGCAATATTCCGACAATCAGCAGCGAGTGAGCGAAAAGCGTTACATCTCCCGTTGGCGTTTGGAGCCTAAGGATAGCGCGGACATGGAGAAGATGAAGCGCGGCGAACTTGTTGAGCCCAAGAAACCCATTGTATATTATATCGACCCTGCTACTCCCAAGCAGTGGCGTCCTTATCTCATAGCCGGTGTGAACGACTGGCAGAAAGCTTTCGAAAAGGCTGGGTTCAAGAATGCCATTATGGCAAAAGAGTGGCCCGATTCTGATTCCACTATGTCGATGGAAGACGCCCGCTATTCAGTGATTCGCTATTTGGCTTCCGACATAGAGAACGCTTATGGCCCTCATATCAGCGACCCGCGTTCGGGTGAGATTATAGAAAGCCACATCTGCTGGTACCACAATGTGATGAGTCTTGTTCACGATTGGTATATGGTACAGGCATCTTCTATTGATGAGGCTGCACGTTGCATGAAATACGACACGGAATTGATGGGACAACTCATTCGTTTCGTTTCGTCCCATGAAGTGGGTCACACCCTTGGACTTCGCCATAACTTTGGTTCTTCAAGCACAGTCCCCGTTGACTCTCTCCGCTCGAAAGCTTTCGTAGAAGCCAACGGTCATACGCCCAGCATTATGGACTACGCCCGCTTTAATTACGTGGCTCAGCCCGAGGATAGCATTGGCCATGCAGGCATTTTTCCCCGTATTGGCGACTACGACAAGTGGGCCATCCAGTGGGGTTACACGCCGATGTGGAATGCCTACGATGATGCTTCCGACCATTGGGAACTCGAGAAAATGACTACCGCCGCTTTGAAGAACAATCCTCGCCTGTGGTTCGGCGACGGTGAGACAAACCGTACGAACGACCCGCGTTGCCAGACGGAAGACTTGGGCGACGATGCCGTCAAAGCTAGCGAATATGGCATTCTGAACCTCAAGCGTCTGATGAAGAATCTTCCCGAATGGACTTACGAAAGCAACGACATCGACGGCGACAATATCAAGGGTATGTACGAAAACGTGCTTAGCCAGTACGTACGCTATGCCGGACATGTACAGCGCAACATCGGTGGCGTTTGTCACGACTATAAAACCATTGACCAAAGCGGCCCTGTATACTTCGACACACCGAAGGAAAAGCAGTTGGCGGCGCTCGACTATCTCGATCGGAATATTTTCCACGAGCCTACATGGCTTATCTCTGAAGCCTTTGTAAGTCGTATGTCTTCCAGTCCTGAGAAAATAGCTGCGAGCGTGGGCAAGAGCGTGGTAGCACCCCTCTTCAGTTCTTCGCTCTTGGAACGTCTGACTACGACCTATCCCGCGAGCGAATATCTTCCCGACGTAACGAAACGTTTGTTCCGCTCGCTCTACGCCGGAAGTTCTACCGAACCCTCAACCTATGAGCGCACCCTTCAGCGTACGGCTGTGGACCAACTCATTGCAACCTTCCAACGCGGCAATAAATCCGACGTGTATGGTACAGTGCTCCTGCAATTGCGTCAGTTGCAGAAGAAATGCAACGCAGTGCCTTCTTCAGCGCATTATGCAGCTTTGGCCGACATGATAGCGCGTGCACTCGTTGTGAAATAACAGTCTTCTATAATTTTCTGATTTACGCTTTGGCGCAAGGTCGCACAAGGCGTAAATCAGAGATTTTGGTAAAATATTGGTAATGTCACAGTTGAAGCAGGGTACGGGCGTAACGAAACGACCCACCTCCTGCATTGTACGGTTTTTGAAAAATTGGACACTTCCCGTGGCCATCGTTACGGGTTTCATAGCTTACGAAGTGTATTCCCATGTGTCCATTTTTGACCCTACGCGACCCTATGCGCTTCGGGTAGTTGGCGTGGTACAGCCCATACTGATTTTTACCATGCTCTTCCTTTCCTTCTGCAAAGTAGACGGACGCACATTGCGCCCGCGTCTTCACCATGTGTGGCTCTTGCTCATCCAAGCGGGAACATTCATTGCCGGTGCTTTAGTCCTACGCTATTGTCCGGCAATGCATGGCAGTGCGGTTCTTCAGAGTTGCATGCTTTGCATGATTTGCCCCACGGCCACTTCGGCTTGTGTAGTGACAATGAAGTTGAAAGGAAATGCGTCCGACATCACGGCCTATACCGTACTTATTAATCTTATGGTGGCAGTGGTTGTTCCGCTTTTTGTGCCGCTTTTCAGCGACGTTCACGGCATGAGCTTCCTTCCCGCTTTCACAGCTATCATTGGCCGCGTGTTTCCCATGCTTATCATGCCCCTCGTGGCCGCGCAACTCATCCGCTGGCTCTTGCCGCGCGTCACGCAGAAACTTATTTCCGTGCCCAACTTACCGTTTTACATCTGGGCCGTATCGCTGAGTATAGCAATCGCCGTAACTGCCCGCTCTTTGGCGCATACCCATGAACCTTTAACAGAAATTGTAGGAATCGCTGTAGGCTCACTTGTTTGTTGTGCTTTGCAGTTCGCATTGGGAACCCTCATTGGCAGATTGTGCGGTGAACGAATAAGTGCGGCACAATCGCTCGGACAGAAAAACACCGTGTTTGCCATATGGGTCGGCTATACGTTCTTGAATCCAGTTACCTCCATAGCCGGTGGCTTCTACAGTGTTTGGCACAACGTTTACAACACGTGGCAACTTCGCCGGGAAGCCCGCAAACAAATGGCGTAAGCCTTTTCTCCCTAAAATCTTAATGTCATTCCACTTTCATTTAATATGACGTGTCCCCAAATCCGCTCTTTGCGCAGTCTGCTGCTTGCCATCCTTCTGCTTGCCTTTTTACGCGTAAGCGCTCAGAGCATCGACAGCCTTTTCGCATCCACACCGCGTGAAGTGCTCTCTGTAATTGATCGCTCTGGTCGGCTCGATTTGTTAGACCTCTACAATTCGAGACTGACGGCACGTGTGGAGAATGTGTTTGGCGGACAAACAGAGATGACGGCCAAGGATAGCACGTCTCTCACGTTGAAAACTTCCGAAACGAGTGTGTGGAAACTTGTGGTAGTCCGTTCCAAGGACGACATCATGTTACTTACGCTTTACACCGTGCGGGCTGGGGGAAAAAGCACGTTGGCTCGGCTTTACGATACGCATTGGATGCCGCTCAGTCAGTCCTTGCCATCCCCAGCGTTCAAGGAGTTCTGGTGCCCTACCGTCGGACTCGATCCCAATCTTGAGCGTCTCTATCGTCTAATCGCCAGTCAAGCTCCAGTACGTATAGATTGGGATGCCTCAGATAAATCACTGATTTATACCGTCAGCGTAGACGCTTTAGCCGAAGAGCAACGTACGGCCATCGAAAAGTGTCTTTGTCCCGTTAAGCAACCGTTGCCTCTCAAGCAGAAACAATAAGTAAGAATATCTGTCTCCTAATAATTTATTGTATCATATGCCCGTCCTTCCCACCGCGCAATACCTTCGCGACCCTGCGACACGCAGTGAAGCCTTCGCCTTGTTGGTGAAGGAAACTTCGCCGCGCCTGTATTCCGTGGTCCGCAAAATGGTACGATGGCACGACGATGCCGACGATGTGCTCCAAAACACCTATCTGAAAGCCTGGCAAGCACTCGACAATTATCGTGGTGATGCACAGCCCGCCACTTGGCTTTACCGCATAGCTATGAACGAAAGCATCACTTTCTTGGAAAGGCAGAAGGAGACCAAGCGGATAGAGGACGAAGAGTTGGCGCGAGCTTTGGAAGCCGACCCCTACTTTGACGGCGACGAAACAGAACGTCAGCTTCAGCAAGCCATTGACACTCTCCCTGAGAAGCAGCGCATCGTTTTCAACTTAAAGTATTACGAGCAGATGAAATATGAGGAGATGAGCCAAATCCTTTCCACGAGTGTAGGCGCGCTCAAAGCCTCTTATCATTTGGCTGTGAAAAAGATAGAAGCCTTTTTTGCTCAACTCGATTAAACCATCCTTCAGTTCCTTAGTCAAACTCATGAAAAGAGAAACGCAAGCAACATGCTCAGACGCATGAGATTCTGCGAGCACATTCCTTTTTCCTTGAAACAAAATCCAACCCGTTTGCGATGATAAACTTCAACATACCTCCCACACACAATCCATTTGTCGTTCCCGAGCATTATTTTGCCACGCTTTCCGAGCGTGTGATGGCTCAATGCAAGGTCATGCCAAAGGCGAAGCGCCCTGTACGTCTAGTTCCCGCTTGGTTGCCTTACGCTGGTGTGGCTTGCGTAGCCGCATTGGTTGCTGTGTTCTCCTGTGTGCTGAACGTGAGTCTTCCCGATGGTGAGATGACGGGAACGAATGCCTCTTCCAAGTCGCAACAAGTGGAGCACAATCAGCACGACGCGGCAGATTATGCTTACGAATACTTCGCTGCAAACAATTCTCTTGGCTATTTCGCAGAAGAGTAATCTTTGCCTTCCGAAGGCATCCGCCCATTTTTATAATGACAGGCTATTCCCTTTGAAAGCCCCGTTTAATTTATTCTCGAAAATCATGTATCGAATATATTTCCTCGTCGCATTTCTTTTTGCTAGCATTTCTGTCAATGCAGCATCCGTAGCACAGAAACCTCAAGGCGATGCGCCCGATCCTCCAAAGTGCCAGCGCGACCGCCGCAAACCGCAGTTCGACCGCGAGCAGATGCGTCGCGAACAGCGTGAGTTCATACAGCGTGAGGCCCAACTCTCGCAGAGCGAAGCCGATGCCTTCTTCCCCCTTTTCTTTGAACTTCGCGACAAGACCTTCGACATGCAGCGACGTGCCGACCGTATGATAGAAAACGCCAGCCGCAAAGGTTCGAACGATGCCGACAGCCGCCGTGCTTTGAAAGCCTATGTAGAACTCCGTGAGCAAATAGCCGAAACCGAAGGACAGTACTACAAACGCTTCTACCATGTGGTATCTCCCTCAAAGGTAATCCGTGTGTTGCGTGCCGACCAGAAATTTGGCAGAGAGCATTTCCGTAAAATGTTTGAAGGCAAGAAATAATACACACAAATAATATTCAACTACGTTTTGCGCCGCGCAAGAGACCGTCAGTCATTCTCTTGCGCGGCGCAAAACGTAAGAATAGAACACTAATTAAAGGTGTATGGCCATAAAAATAAGGTCAAAACTTTGCGCACTTGCAAGACATATTGTACTTTTGCTTCCGAAAAAGATATGCATCTAGCCCATAAGTTGCCCATTCCCCGCAGAGAACGCGTCGTGGTGGCTGCAAAAAAGTGCATATACATGATTTCCTTTTAGAAAAGAATCAAGAGAACAATCCCCAAAATATACTCACAAGTATTATGGTAAACTACAAAGAATTAGGCTTGGTCAACACCCGCGAGATGTTCAAGCGCGCCATCAACGGCGGTTATGCAATCCCTGCATTCAACTTCAACAACATGGAACAGCTTCAGGCTATCATCAAGGCCTCTTCCGAACTCAAGTCACCGGTTATCCTTCAGGTTTCTAAGGGTGCCCGTAACTATGCCAACGAAACTCTTCTCCGCTACATGGCAGAAGGTGCCGTTCAGTATGCTAAGGAACTCGGCTGCCATCATCCCGAAATCGTGCTTCACCTCGACCACGGTGATAGCTTCGAGCTTTGCAAGAGCTGCGTAGACCTCGGTTTCAGCTCCGTAATGATCGACGGTTCTTCACTTCCCTACGACGAGAACGTAGCCCTCACCAAGAAGGTCGTTGAATACGCTCACCAGTACGACGTAACCGTTGAAGGTGAACTCGGCGTACTCGCTGGCGTTGAAGACGAAGTATCTTCAGACGTATGCCACTACACGAAGCCCGAAGAAGTAATCGACTTCACTTCCAAGACTGGCGTTGACTCACTCGCTATCTCTATCGGTACTAGCCACGGTGCTTACAAGTTCACTCCCGAGCAGTGCACCCGCGACCCGAAGACTGGCAAGCTCGTTCCTCCTCCCCTCGCATTCGACATCCTCGATGCCATCATGGAGAAGCTCCCCGGATTCCCCATCGTGCTCCACGGCTCAAGCTCCGTTCCCCAGGAATACGTTGACATCATCAACGCTAACGGTGGTAAGCTCCCCGATGCAGTAGGTATCCCCGAAGAACAACTCCGCAAGGCTTCTGCTAGCGCCGTTTGCAAAATCAACATCGACTCTGACTCACGTCTCGCTTTCACCGCTGCTGTACGCAAGGTGTTCAACGAAAAGCCCGGAGAATTCGATCCCCGCAAGTACTGCGGTCCTGCACGCGACCTCATGGAACAGATGTACAAGCACAAGATCACCGAAGTGCTCGGCTCTGACAACAAGCTCGCTCAGCTCGACTAATCGTAGCTTCAGCATTCTGCGCACTGCTTAAGGCGCAGAAGCAAACAATAACCGGATGCATAGCAATGTGCATCCGGTTTTTTGCGTATATGGAGTTCCGTATGTAGACGTCGTGCGAGGGATGAAAGAATGAAGCGGTGGCTTCCCCGTTTATTGCTTTTTAGTTCACGCCTATTCCTTGTTTACGTAAAAAACCATACCTTTGGCAATCCTTACAACCTAACAGCAAGCCTATGCCTTACTCCAAAACCGCTTGTGCACTCCTTCCGGCACTCTTGCTCGTGCCTTTCTCTGGCAATGCACAAGCCTTTACTTCCGACAACCGAATCGACTCGCTGCAGATTCCCCTATCCAAACCCGAAACGCTCGTACAGCCCCACATTGACAAAGGTGCTCTGAAAAATGCCCTCGACGTATTGAATGGTCAAAGTGCGGGTGTGAACGTAACTTCCAATGGTCTTGACCGCATGGCCATGCTCAACAGTGTACGAGTGCGCGGCACCACGTCTATTATGGGCGGCAACGACCCCCTCGTCATCATCGACGGCGTAGCGTCAGACATCGCCACGCTCTCCACCATCTATCCTGCCGACATCGAAAGCTTCAACATCCTCAAGAACGCTTCGGAAACCTCTATCTATGGTGCCCGAGGCGCTTCGGGCGTTATCGAAGTGCGCACAAAGAAAGGCACTGGCAACGGCTTCCACATTTCTTACGAAGGCAATGTGGGCATAGAGTCTATGTACCGTCATCTTGATATGCTCTCCGCTGCCGACTACCGCAAAACCACCTCCTCGCTCGGACTTTTCTGCAACGACGGCGGCTACGACACCGACTTCTACCAAGCCATCACCCGCACCGGATTTGTACAAAACCACTATCTGGCCTTCAGTGGTGGCAACGAAACTTCCAACTACCGCGCCTCGCTTGGTTTCGTGGACCACAACACCATAATTCGTACGAAGGACTTCAGTAACCTCGTAGTGAAAGCCGACCTCACGCAGAAAGCCTTCGACAACCGCTTGACAGCCGACTTCGGCGTGTTTGGTTCCTCGTTCAAGAACCACGACATCTTCGATACGCAGATGCTCTTTTACTCTGCCGCTTGCCAGAACCCCACGTTCCCTGAAGGACGCGACGCCAACGGCAATTGGACAAAGAACGAAGCCGCCAACTTCATCAATCCGCCTGTCGTGCTCCTTTCGGAAAAGAACGATAGCAAGGACCTCAACTTCGATGCCCACTTGCGCCTCACCTACGCCCTTACGGCCGACCTCAACGTTTCGGCCTTCGGCTCCTTCTCCTATTCTTCCACGGAGAATGCGCAGTTCTGTCCCACCTACGTGTGGGCACAAGGTAACGTGTATCGTGGCGAAACAAAAAAGGAAGAAGGATTGGGTAATCTTTCTGTTGACTATGCCCATACCTGGGGGCAACACCGCCTTGAAGTTCACGCCAGCACAGAATATCAGAAACAAGTGACCACAGCCTTTTGGGTACAAGCCAAAGGCATTCCCAACAATCTCTTTGGCTACGACAACATTGGCGCCACGGCTTCGCGTCCCTACGGTGCTACAGGAAGTACCTACGAAGAACGCTCGCTCTCGTCCGTCATGGGCAATGCGAGCTATACGCTTCGTTCACGCTATGCCTTCAACGCCTCGCTGCGCGCAGACGGATCGTCGATGGTAGGCAAGGACCAGACCTGGGGACTTTTCCCTTCGCTCTCTGCAAGTTGGAACGTGAAGGACGAAGCGTTTATGAAAAATGTGCGTCCCGTTTCCATGATGAAACTGCGGGCAGGGTGGGGACGGAGTGGAAACCTTGGCGGCATCTCAGCCTACACCACCCGCAACACCGCCAGTCAAACAGGCGTTGTGCCGGTCAACAATGCCCCCACCGTAACTCTCGGCACTGTGCGCAACACGAATCCCTACCTCAAGTGGGAGACGAAAACCACATGGAACGTAGGCCTAGACCTTGGATTTTGGAACAACCGCGTGATGCTGAGTGCAGAGTACTACCATTCGCTCACTTCCGACATGCTCTACGAGTATGACGTACCCGTCCCGCCGTTTGCCTTCGACAAACTCTTGGCAAATATTGGTTCCATGAGTAACAGCGGTTGGGAACTCGGCGTACTCTTCACGCCCATTCAGCGGAAGGATATGGAACTCAACGTCAACCTCAACCTCTCTTTTCAGAAAAACAAACTCCGTTCGCTTAGTGGCGACTATCAGGGCCTTGCCATGTCCGCTGCGCCCGTCACAGCCATTGGTTCCCTCACCGGCGCTGGACAGAACGGCGGCGACAACAACGTGGTTTACCAGATTGTGGGCCAGCCGCTCGGCGTTTTCTATCTACCCCATTGCCGCGGACTTGTTCTTGACGAAAACGGCCACTATAAGTACGACATAGAAGACCTCAACGGCGACGGCATCATTGACCTCAGCGACGGTGGCGACCGCTACATTGCCGGCCAGGCCACGCCGAAAGTAACGCTCGGCTCGAACATCAGTTTCCGTTATCGTCAATTCTACGTCTCGCTTCAGATGAACGGTGCCTTCGGTCACAAAATCTTCAACGGAACAGGTTTGGCCTTTACAAACATGTCTAGCTTTCCCGACTACAACGTGCTCGCCAACGCTCCTGCCAAGAACATCGTGGACCAACGCGTCAGCGACTATTGGCTCGAAAGCGGCAACTACCTCAACTTCGAGAATCTCACGCTCGGTTACGACGTGCCGCTCCGTTCGCGGACCGTACGCTCGCTCCGCTTCTCTTGTAGTGTGAGCAACTTGGGCACCATCTCAGCCTACAGCGGCCTCACCCCCATGATAAACAGCTACGTCGTCAACTCTACCCTCGGCATTGACGACAAACGTACCTATCCGCTCTACCGCACCTACTCCGTGGGACTTAGCGTACAGTTCTGACCTTCTGTTTACTACTAACACACAACATATGAAACGCATATTGCTCCTCATACTCCCCATCCTAACACTTGTTTCTTGTCTAGACGAAACGGCAAAGGACCAGGTCGATGCCGACGCCATCTATACCGACGCATCAAGTATCTACACCAACGCTGTGGCCTCGCTCTACAACTACACCGGAGGCCACAACGAAAGCGAAGGACTGCAAGGCACCTGCCGTGGCATTTGGGACTACAACACGCTCACCACCGACGAAGCCATGATACCCATTCGAGGTGGCGACTGGTACGACGGTGGACTTTGGGAAAAACTCTATCAGCACCGTTGGACTGCCGACGACACGTATCTCTACAACGTTTGGAAATATCTCTACAAGGTCATCGTACTCAGCAACCAGTCGCTCGACGCCATCGACCGCCATCAAGACCTTCTCACCACCGAGCAGTACCGCTGCTACTCGGCTGAAGTGCGTGCCATTCGCGCCCTCTACCACTACTACGCCATGGACCTCTTCGGTTCCGTACCTATCGAGGACGGCACTGGAGGTTTTGAGACGACAGTACAAAGCAAGCGCAGCGAAACGTACAATTTTATTGTATACGAATTGCAAACCGTACTGCCCGACCTTCCCACGGGCCACAGTAACCTTATGGGCAATTGCTACGGACGCGTCACGGCCCCCGTCGCCCACTTTCTTCTTGCCAAACTGGCCCTCAATGCCGAAGTCTATACCCACGACGACTGGACCGATGGCCGTCAGCCTTCCGGAAAGGACATCACCTTTGAAGTGGACGGCAAGACGTTGAACGCCTGGCAGACGTGCATACACTACTGCGACCTGCTCGCAGCCGACGGTTATACGTTGGCTTCCGACTATGCCTCAAACTTTGCCGTCCACAACGAGAACTCGCCCGAAAACATCTTTACCATTCCGCTCGACAAGCAACTCTACGCCAACGAGTACCACTACCTCTTCCGCTCACGCCACTACAAACACGGCGGTGCCTACGGTGGTTCCTCCGAAAATGGCACCTGCGCCACAATCAGTACCGTACGCGCCAACGGTTACGGCACGGACCACGAGGACACACGTTTCCGTCTCAACTTCTACGCCGACACCGTATGGGTGGACGGGGCAAAAGTGATGCTCGACGACGGCACGCCGCTCGTTTATCGTCCGCTCGATCTCCAAGTCAACCTAACGGCGAGTCCTTACAAGCAAACGGCGGGCGCCCGACAGTTCAAGTACGAAGTGGACCGCACAGCCTACTCCGATGGCCGACAGCCCGACAACGACATTGTGCTCTTTCGCTATGCCGATGCACTCCTTATGAAAGCCGAAGCCAAAGTGCGCAATGGGGAAGACGGAACGGAAGAACTCAACGCCGTGCGCCAACGCGTGGGCATGCCACCGCTAGAAGCCACACTCGACAATATCCTCACCGAACGTCTCCTCGAACTCGTTTGGGAGGGCTGGCGCCGTCAGGACCTCGTTCGCTTCGGCCGTTTCCATAAAGCCTACGACCTCCGCACCCCCGTAGCGAACGAAGAGAACGGATTTACCACAGTGTTTCCCATTCCTCAAAAGTGCATAGACCTCAATAACCGCCTCAAACAAAATCCAGGCTATTGAAATCAGCGACTTTGTAATGTTCAAAAAACAACTTGCGCAGAATTGTAATGTGCGAGGAGCGGGCTGAAAGCCCGCCACAATGATTGCATAAGCGTTAAAGGGCGGTTGATGTGGCGGACTTTCAGCCCGCGACCGCTACTCTCAAATAACCCAGGCCGCGTCACTTCGTGCCGTGACCTGGGCTTACGAATGGTGGGCTTTCAGCCCGCTCCTCGCCCAAACTTTCATTTGAAATCTAGCGCAAACCTTTCATTGAAATTTTGCGGAAGTTCTTCCCAAAAACTCAAAACAGAAAACGGAAGAGAAAGGAAAAACCTCTCTCTTCCGTATGTGATGTCAATCGTCAAGTTTTATCCAATTGGCTTTTCGTCCTTGGCAGTCGAATACATCGTTGCCGCGATGGATATATACCCGTCCGTTATGTATAAACTTGGTGGGGTAGGGCGGAAAAGTCCTAGATGTAGGTGGGGCTATTCCTTCAGTCTTGCATGTATAGGGCTCCAAAGCTCTGTCGAGATAAGTCAGCGTGGATAAAAGGTAGGCGCGGTCTGTTTTCACCTCCTCGTCCCAGTTGGGGACGGACTGCCAGTAAGGACCAGCGCCCCAAATCTTTTCGTTAAGTTTTTCAGACGGACGCAGAAGGGTGGTGAGCGAGTCGTAGAGTTCGTTTACCTTTCTTTCGATGTCGTTGCGGAGTTGAAAGTGAAGCTCCGCCACTTTTTCGAGAAACGTGGAGTCTTGGGCTATTTGTGAGAAGAAAAGTTTGTTGATAGGCTGGTGATAGGTGTAGTGTACCACCGTGCCGTTATTGCCCACGGCGCCAATGCTCCAATCAAAGTCCCAAAGAGGTCCCATTTTTAGTAGCGTTCCTTGTTCGTAATTTTCCACAACATAATATCTGTTACACTCAGCCATTTGCAGAAGATTCTTCCAATAATACCAGCGCACGAAGTTGTCCATGTCGATGCGCTCGGCCCATAGTCGTTCTTTTAACTTTTCATCGTCGAAGACTTCTTCTTCAAAGCGGTTTATTGTTTCTTTCGCGTTGTTGTACATCTCCCCGCCCACCTCGGGGTCGTCGGGAGATTTGAATTCCATGATGTATTCTTTTTTGTCCGTGACAAAATTGACACTTCCGTCCGTCACTTGGTCTGAGTATTTGTATTCAAGGATATATCCGTGCTCCTTGTCGATGCTTACCGTTGTGTTGCTCACTCTTTCGGCCAAGAAGTAGCAGCCTTGATGCACGCCATTTACCACCAAATCTACGTACCGTCCTTCTAGCGGCCATTCAAAGCCAACCCATCGCCCTGCTTCAAAGCCAACTGCTATTCGCATCATAGAAGGATCACATTGGTTGGCCATGAGTGCATATTTCTTTCCTTCTCGCATGCCGAGTAACGATGTCTTTTTTTCAAACTTTAGGTTGTAAGGCTTTTTGGGCAGCAGCCAAGTGTTGTGGCCTCGACCAGAAATCTTTACGTTGCTTCTAATCGTGTCCGATTGGGTGCATAGGGTGATGACGGCCTGCGTTTTCTCCTCTTTAGTGATGGTGACGGACGGGTCGAAGTTCACGTAACAGACCGGAAGGCCGGTTTGTTGATAGTCGTATTCTGTATTTTGAGCACAGAGCCACGTTGGAAAAACCGATGCGTAAATGGTGCACAAAAATAGTCGTAAGTTTTTTATTGAATGTTTCATGTAATAAAAAGACCTATGTAAGAGTGGTAGGAAAAATATCTGGTGCAAAATTATGAATGCTGCGTTCGCTTTACTTGGCTGTAAGGTCCAATGTTGTTTTCTGTCAAGCTCAATCGTTGGCGTGATAAAGTCGTGCGACAGGGCTATTCTTTCCTTTTCGTTTCCCATTGCTTTATCCGTCATGCACAAGTCGCCATTTCCGCAAAAGTGTTGCATTTGTTCGTACTGACGGATGCTTCTGTCGGATTGTGAGCATTTCACATTTTTCGATTCCGTATTAACACGGAGAATCGTGCAGAAGTCATCGCCTCTACACTCGCTTGCGTCTGCTCGATTGTCGCGCTGCATAATTATGCATTCCGATGCGAGAAATACCGTCTATATGCACGTTTTACTGCATATTGATGCATAATTCTCTTCTATCTCTCGCAAATTTCCGATTTTCTTACCGAAATTCCAAGGCATCTAGTAAAAATTTCAAGGCATCTAGGAAAAATTTGCTGCCTTGGAATTTTTACTAGATGCCTTGGAGTTGATGTGTCGTGCCGAAATGCGCAAGCAAACCCTTTTTTCATTTCTATTTAATCGTATGAAATGCTCGAAAGTTGTCCTTTTGTATTAACAGAATACGATTGTAAATTTACAAAACTTTACTAATGGTGGCAGGGAATGCGTTCGCTTTGGTCTATTCATGAAGGCAATATAGCGTAGATTTGTGCTCGGGCTGTCTTGTCGTTATTATGTGTAGGTGACAGGCCGTCTTGGTTCGCCTTTGCTCTCTAATTGCTATATTGTCAAGCTTTCTATTTCTTTTCTCTCACATGCCGCAAATATCTTCAGTCAACCATTGTGACAAACCCACCTCAAAATTCGTCCATTCTACCGAATTTTAACTAGAAAAACAATTTTAATCGAAATTTATCCGCACCCCCTCTTGCAAGTATCGTTAATTGGACTATCTTTGCCCTCGGTTTCGGGAACGAGCCCCAACGGACAACCTGTTCACTGCTTGTCTGTCGCAATCGTTCCGTAAGGACTTAAACTTAGCAACCGAACAATAACAACCATCAGGTTATACATTACAATAAAAAGATGACTGACACAAACATCCAAAAAGGTCACATCTCCCAGATTATCGGTCCGGTCGTCGACGTTTGCTTTCCCACAAACGGACGCCCCGCATCTGAAGTCTTGCCCCGCATTCACGAGGCCCTTGAGGTGACTCATCCCGACGGTCGGCGCATCGTCGTAGAAGTGCAGCAGCACATCGGTGAAGACACCGTGCGCACCGTGGCCATGGACAATACCGACGGCCTTTGCCGCGGCCTTGAAGTACGTTCAACCGGCGCCCCCATCTCCATGCCCGTAGGCAACCAGGTGAAGGGCCGCATGATGAACGTGACTGGCGACACCATCGACGGACTCCGTGCACTTGATCGTTCGCAGGGTCAAGCCTCCATCCACCGCGAGGCACCTCAGTTCGACCAACTCAAAACCACTTCCGAAGTGCTTTATACCGGCATTAAAGTCATCGACTTGCTCGAGCCCTATGCCAAGGGCGGTAAGATTGGTCTTTTTGGCGGTGCTGGTGTAGGTAAAACGGTGCTCATTATGGAGCTTATCAACAACATTGCCAAAGGCCACGACGGCTTCTCCGTCTTCGCTGGAGTAGGAGAGCGTACTCGCGAGGGTAACGACCTGCTGCGCGAAATGATTGAGAGCGGCGTAGTGAAATATGGCAAAGAGTTTGAAGAAGCCATGGAGCGCGGTGAGTGGGACCTCTCCAAAGTAGACTACGACGAAGTGGCAAAGAGTCAAGCCACGCTTGTCTACGGACAGATGAACGAACCTCCTGGCGCACGTTCCTCCGTAGCCCTCTCCGGACTTTCCGTAGCCGAAAGTTTCCGCGACGCAGGTGCCAAGGAAGGCAAGACGTCCGACATCCTTTTCTTTATCGACAACATCTTCCGTTTCACACAGGCCGGTTCCGAAGTGAGCGCCCTTCTCGGACGTATGCCTTCGGCCGTAGGTTACCAGCCTACGCTCGCCAGCGAAATGGGTGCCATGCAGGAACGAATCACCTCCACCAAGAACGGATCAATCACCTCCATCCAGGCCGTCTATGTGCCTGCCGATGACCTTACCGACCCCGCACCGGCAACCACCTTCACCCACTTGGACGCCACCACCGTGCTCAACCGTAAGATCACCGAGCTCGGCATCTATCCCGCTGTAGACCCCCTCGACTCTACCTCACGTATTCTCGACCCCAATGTAATCGGTGCCGACCACTACAACTGCGCTCAGCGCGTGAAGCAGATTCTGCAGAAATACAAGGAACTCCAGGACATCATCGCCATTCTCGGTATGGACGAACTCTCCGATGAGGACCGTCTCACCGTGAACCGTGCCCGCCGCGTGCAGCGCTTCCTTTCCCAGCCCTTCACCGTGGCAGAGAAGTTTACCGGCGTGAAAGGCGTCATGGTGCCCATCGAGGAAGTAATCCGCGGTTTCAACATGATTCTCGACGGCGAGGTAGACGACCTTCCCGAACAGGCATTCCTCAACGTAGGTACCATCGACGAGGCCATTGCGAAGGGCAAGAAACTCATGGCACAGGCATAAAAGGGTTCTGCGCCCTACGTGACTTCCTAAATAAAAAGTGCTATGAAAGTAACCATCGTATCACCCGAAAAGACCCTCTTCGAAGGCGAAGCCGACGCCGTAAAACTCCCTGGAGAGTACGGACGCTTCGAAGTGCTGAAGGGACACGCTCCCATTATCTCCACCCTCACACGCGGCACCGTGAGCTGCGTAGGTGCTGAGCCTTTCGAAACTGCCGTAAGCGGCGGATTCGTGGAAGTGGCGGCCGACAACGTGAGCGTGTGCGTGGAAGTGTAGTCTTGCTCAAAGGTGCGTCGTAATGCGATAGCGTTTTCGGAATCATTCTTTTCCGTCGGCGCAAGCCTCACATCAAACGCACTTGCAGCAAAAGAAACGTAAACAACCATGTCACCAGCAAGAAAAGTAGTCAAGTACAGCATCGTCGAAGCCCTGTGCTACCTCGTTCTCCCGTCCGCCATCCTAGCGGTAGAGAAAAACGTGGCCACAACCGACGCACTCTGCTTGCAACTCCTCCCTCTGGCCGTGTTCACCACGCTCCTTTTCGTCTTCAGCGTAGCGTCGTATGTGCTGTATGCACGCCTCGTGGTCCGAAAGAGCAAAGCCCTCATCGGCTACTATCTAGGAAGCAAAATTCTTACGCTCCTTCTCGCCATCGGCACACTCCTCGTCTACGCCATACTCCACGGCGGCGAAACGCTGCTCCTCTTCGCACTTAGCCTAATAGCGCTCTATGTGGTGCATCTCGTGATTTCATCACTGCTTTATGCCTCCGTAGAACGAAACTTGAAGCAAAAAAAATGAAACAATCATTCCACACATTTCGCTCAAGCATTGCGGCACTCGTACTTCTCCTCTCCGCTTTTGCCTTAGCCGTTCCTTCTGTCGCCGCAGAGGAAGGCAAACCGGCAGTCGACGTAAAGGAAATCGTGCTCGGACACATGAGCGACTCCTATGAGTGGCATATCACCACGTGGAACGGACACCACATCTCCATACCCCTTCCCGTCATCGTAAAAGGGCACGAGAGCGGATGGCAAGTGTTCAGTTCCGCCCGCTTCCATGAAAGCCCCGATGGCACCTACAACGGCTTCTTCCTCAACGAAGCCCAGAACGGGAAAATCTACGAGCACTTGGCAAACGGTGAAGATGTGCGCCCTTGGGATTTCAGCATCACGAAGGACGTGGTGCAGATATGGATTGTCGTAGTCCTCATGGCGCTCATATTCGTAGGTTCCGCACGTTGGTATCGCGGACGTGAAGCCTCGAGCAAAGCACCCAAAGGCTTCGTCGGTCTCGTGGAGATGTTCGTCATGAGCATCAACGACGACCTCATCCGACCCTCCGTCGGCGAGAAGCACTACCGTCGCTACGCGCCGTATCTCCTCACCGCCTTCTTCTTCATCTTCATCACGAATCTTCTGGGGCTCATCCCCATCTTCCCCGGAGGCGCAAACATCACGGGCAACATCAACATCACGTTCTTCCTCGCCCTCTGCACGCTCCTCCTCGTGAACCTCTTCGGCAACAAGGAATACTGGAAAGAAATCTTCTGGCCTCCCGTTCCCACGTGGCTCAAAGTGCCCGTGCCCATGATGCCCGTCATCGAAATGTTCGGTATCTTCACCAAGCCTTTCGCCCTCATGGTACGTCTCTTTGCCAACATTATGGGCGGTCACGCCATCATCCTTTCCCTCACTTGCGTCATCTTCATCACGTGCCAACTCGGCGCCGTCATCGGCACCCCGCTGACCATCGTCAGCTTCGCACTGATGATTTTCATGAACTGTCTCGAACTCCTCGTGGCCTTCATCCAGGCCTACGTATTCACCATGCTGAGTGCAGTCTTCATCGGATTGGCTCACCCCGAGCATGAATAAACCACAAAACAAACCTTATAAAATCTTTCAGTTATGTTCTTACTCGCATTATTAGAAGCAGCAGGAATCGCTAAGTTGGGCGCCGGTCTCGGTGCAGGTATCGCCGCAATCGGCGCAGGTCTCGGCATCGGCCGCATCGGTTCTTCCGCCATGGAAGCCATCGCACGTCAGCCCGAATCAACCGGTGACATCCGTACCAACATGATCATCGTGGCAGCCCTCGTGGAAGGTGTAGCTCTCTTCGCTGTCATCGTCTGCCTCCTCTGCCTCTTCCTCTAATATTCTCCGACGGGACGCCCGCCGCTAATCCTACGGGCGTTCCCGCCTTCAATGAACATCCATCGACCCGTGAGGCACACATCACACCCGTTGTGTCCACCACAGACAAGGAAGTGAATGGGGACTATCGCGTGTGCTGAACACGTGATGCTCCATCGCTTACATCCTATGGTCGCCCCACAGGTCTATAGCTATAAAAGTATTGCTTATGCAATCCATCAACTTGCCGTCCATATTGACGCCCGACCTCGGACTGCTCTTCTGGATGCTGCTCGCCTTCCTCGTAGTTTTCTTTCTCATGAAGAAATTCGGTTTCCCCGTTATCATCAAAATGGTGGAAGACCGTAAGAACTACATCGACGAGTCGCTCGCCAAAGCGCACGAAGCCAACGAGCGCCTTGCTGGCATCAAGCAAGAAGGAGAACAACTGCTTGCAGAAGCACGCACCCGTCAGGCCGAAATAATTCGTCAAGCGAAGGAAACGGCCGACAGCATCGTGGCTGAAGCACGGACAAAAGCAGAGCAAGAAGGCTCAAAACTCCTTTCCGACGCCAAGGCACAGATTGCCGTGGAGAAGGAAAACGCACTTCGCGACATCCGTCAGACGGTGGCTACACTCTCTCTCGGCATAGCCGAAAAGGTAATGCGCCAAAAACTCTCGTCCGACGCAGAGCAACAGCGACTCATCGAAGACATGCTCAACGAGGTCAATCCTTGATGCACGGCTCCCAACGTCGTCCTTGCACTCCTTCACATCTCTCTAAGAAAGAACAAAAAGATTCAATATGGATTTAGGCATCATATCCATGCGTTACGCCAAGGCACTTCTGCGCTTTGCCGAAGAAAACGGCCAGGATGCAGAGGTGTATGCCGAAATGCAGACCCTCAGCAAGTCCTACCTCGACGTGCCCGCTCTGGCTCAGGCATTGCTCAATCCTGTCACCTCTGAAAAGGAAAAGCAACACCTGCTTACCATCGCTGCCTGCGGAAAGGCCGAGCCCACCAAAGCCTTGGCGCGTTTTCTGCAACTCATCATCGCAAAAGGACGTGCCGACGTCATGCAGTTCGTGGCACAAAGCTATTGCTCTCTCTACCGCGAGGAAAAGCACATCATCGAAGCGCAACTCACCCTTCCGGCACCCGCCGACGAGAAAGTCGTGGCACGCTTGCGCGCTGTGATTGAAGCAAAAACGAAAGGAAACATCCAGTTCCGCACACAAGTAAAGCCCGACATCGAAGGAGGATTCATTCTCCAATACGGCACCTACCGTCTCGACGCCAGCTTGCGTACGCAACTCGACAAAATACGCCGTTCTTTAGCTTGACGCTGCGTTCCTCCCGCATTACAGGTCCGTGCATAGCCTCCTCTTCAAACCATAGCAAGGCTAGCACAACCCAACCCCTTAAATATTAGACAATGCCCAACAATATCAACCCCAGCGAGGTCAGTGAGGTGCTCCTTCGCGAATTGCGCGAAGTTGACACCCAAGCCAAGTTCGAAGAAGTAGGACTCGTCCTGACCATCGGCGACGGCGTGGCCCGCATCTACGGCTTGAACAACGTGACCGAAAACGAACTCATTGAGTTCGAAAACGGTGTGATGGCCGTAGCCATGAACCTCGAAGAGGACAACGTCGGTGCTGTGCTCCTCGGTCCCTCCGAAGGCATCAAGGAAGGACAAAGCGTGAAGCGCACCGGACGCGTAGCATCCATCGAAGTCAACGAGAACATGCTCGGACGCGTCATCAACCCCATTGGTGAACCGCTCGATGGTGGCCAGCCCATTACAGGCGACAAGTACGTCATGCCGCTCGACCGTAAAGCGCCCGGCGTAATCTTCCGTCAACCCGTAACCGAAGCACTCCAAACAGGTCTCAAGAGTGTCGACTCCATGATTCCTATTGGTCGCGGACAGCGCGAACTTATCATTGGCGACCGTCAGACTGGTAAGACGGCCATCGCCATCGACACCATCCTCAATCAGCGCCAAAACTACGAAGCAGGCAATCCCGTTTACTGCATCTACGTAGCCATCGGTCAGAAAGCATCCACTGTGGCCAACATCGTCAACACCCTTAAGGAACGCGGTGCCATGCCCTACACCATCGTAGTGAGCGCCACAGCTTCCGAGCCTGCCGCCATGCAGTACTACGCTCCTTTCGCCGGCGCTGCCATCGGTGAGTTCTTCCGCGACCGTGGCAAGCACGCACTCGTAGTCTACGACGACCTCTCCAAGCAGGCAGTAGCCTACCGCGAAGTTTCCCTCATCCTTCGCCGTCCTTCAGGACGTGAAGCCTACCCAGGCGACGTCTTCTACCTCCACTCACGTCTCCTTGAGCGCGCTGCGAAAATCAACAACCAGCAAGAAGTGGCAGAGAAGATGAACGACCTCCCCGCTTGTCTCAAGAGCGAAGTGAAAGGCGGAGGCTCGCTCACCGCACTCCCCATCATCGAAACACAGGCTGGCGACGTATCGGCATACATTCCTACCAACGTAATTTCCATTACCGACGGACAGATCTATCTCGACTCCAACCTCTTCAACCAAGGTTTCCGTCCCGCCATCGATGTCGGCATCTCCGTAAGCCGTGTGGGTGGTTCTGCACAGATTAAGAGTATGAAGAAGGTGGCAGGTACGCTCAAGATAGACCAGGCACAATATCGCGAACTCGAAGCATTCTCCAAGTTCTCCAGCGATATGGATCCCGTTACCGCCATGACCATCGACCGTGGACGTAAGAACAACCAGTTGCTCATCCAGTCGCAGTACTCTCCGATGCCCGTCGAAGAACAAGTGGCCATCCTCTATTGCGGCACCCACGGACTCCTCAAAGACGTAGCCCTCGACAAAGTACGCGATTTCCAGGACAGCTTCCTCGAACAGCTCCGCGCATCCCATGCCGACGACGTGCTTGCCCAACTCCGTGCCGGCAAACTCACCGACGAAGTGTGCCACACGCTCGAAACAGTAGCCGCCGACGTGGCAGAGCAATATAAAAACTAAGACCTATGCCCTCACTCAAGGAAGTAAAAACGCGCATAGCATCCGTCAACAGCACGCGGAAAATCACAAGCGCCATGAAAATGGTGGCTTCCTCCAAACTCCATCGTGCTCAGCAGGCCATAGAAAGGATGCGCCCTTACGAACGCCAGCTCAACCGCATCATGTCAACCTTTGTGACTTCGATGGAGAGCGACGTTCAGACACCCTATGCCGCCAGCCGTGAGGTAAAGCATGTGGCCATTATACTCTACACGTCGAACACCTCGCTCTGCGGAGCGTTCAACCTGAACGTCATCAAAGCTTTCAATAAGCTCGTGGCAGACTATCGAAAGAGTGGAGCCGAAGTGGTCAAAGTCTATCCCTTTGGCAAGCAGGCCTACGACGCCGTCCGCAAACTCGGTTTCAACGACGTGGCGGACTACAGCACACTCCTCGACCATCCCTCCTACGAGAAAGCAGCGGCTGTAGCTGCCGAAGTGATGCAACTCTTTGAGGACAAGCATATTGACCATGCCGACCTCCTCTATCATCACTTCAAGAGTGCCGGAACGCAGATTCTTACAACAGAGACCTTCCTTCCCGTTTCCATTGAGAAGGAAGAGGCGGCCGACAATAAGGCGGCTTCTTCTAATTACGACTTCATCATAGAGCCTTCCAAAGAAGCCATCGTCACGCAGCTCATCCCCAAAGCCCTTCATCTGAAAGTCTTTGCCGCTATGCTCGACAGCTTGGCTAGCGAACATGCCGCACGTGTTGTAGCCATGCAAGTGGCCACCGACAACGCCGATGACCTCCTTCGCGAACTGACACTCACTTACAACAAGACACGTCAGCAAGCCATTACCAACGAGCTCCTCGACATCGTGGGCGGACAAATGCAGTGATTCTCCAGCGTTTAGCACGAGCGCAACCATATCCCCAAAACAAGGCCGGAGAGGACTTCGATGTGAGTCCTTTGCCGGCCTTGCTTGTGTTTCAGCACATTATCTTCTTCTCCCGAAACGTGTAATTGCAGAAATATCCTTTTGCGAAATAAAAAGTGCTTGGAACGCTTGGCTATTATGCCGAAAAACATTAACTTTGCAACCGCAAAACGATAAAAGACACGCACTCTTAGCTCAGTTGGTAGAGCAACTGACTCTTAATCAGTGGGTCCAGGGTTCGAACCCCTGAGAGTGTACAAGCCGAAACGACATCAAGTCAGCGGTGTTCTCGCGAGTTTTTGCAATGCACTCTTAGCTCAGTTGGTAGAGCAACTGACTCTTAATCAGTGGGTCCAGGGTT
>CAVKJJ010000026.1:0-34363 GCA_963656685.1 bacterium
ATCGGCAATACATCCCTAAAGGCGCTGACTTTAACGACTTTAGCGAGAAAGATATTCTACAAATTCAATATAAAATCAATAGAAGACCAAGGAAAAAGTTAGCATTCAAAACTCCGAAGAAATGCTTTTATGACGCAATTCTCGCTTAGTTGCATTTTGGAGTTGAATCTTCCTTGCCAATATGCAGGATTACTAGACCAAGCTGTTACCATATCATTTGCTAGTCCGCTCATGCCTGGCGGGAGATTTGACGAACCGAACATCTGTTTAAACAGAGCTTGTACACCCAAATTACACACTGCCATTTGATTGCCATACAAGACTCTCATAAGATCTACAGAGCCTTTCGCTTTTGAAGACAAAGTTTCCGTTGGAAATTTTGTTGGGTTTGAGGCTTCACCACCTGGTTTCGCGTTTCCACTACCGGCCCCAGAGCCTCCGGAAGAACCTGTGCCTCCAGAAGAGCCAGAGGAGTCTCCTATACCAGGCCCCGAGTCTCCATTTCCACCATTTCCCTTATAGCAAATACAAGGATAAGAGGCACAAAGGAAACAACAATTACAACGACCATTTATAACCAACTGATTACAAGAGCTACAATATTTCTTATCATCATCTTCACAGATGCATTCTTCTTTGCGTTTCTTACAAAACCTGCACGTTGTTATCACGACGCACTGACAATTGTCAAAACTCTTATTGCAAAAAGAACAACGCAAATTAGACACATCTTCTACATCTATATCGTCTACCGTCAATGCACGAGTTTCTACAATACCCGAGGCCAAACTTATATAAAGATGGATATCATCATCGGTTTCACAAGAATCGCGCTCAAAAGGTTCTAGAGGATTAGCGCAGAAACGAAAACGTTCTTTACCTTTCACGTATCGCATGCCGAGAAGCATTGTACCATCAATACGCGATGTAATATAATAGTCCGTAAAGTCTACGCCTTTCAAATCGTATCCTAATGAATCTACCAATCCTCTATGAGACGATAAATAACTTAAGTTTCGGATTTAAAATCCAACGGAGATTTATGCGGCAATCTGGCTGTAGGCCAGACACGTAACCAGCCCACGGTGTCAACCGTGGGTAAGTTTTGCGCGATAATGCTGGGCTGTAAGCTCAGCACAAGGACGGATAAGGTGCGGGGATAAGAAATTTTTCTTTCTTGGTTGTGCTGAGCCTACAGCCCAGCATTTCCGCGCTTTACACCACCCACGGTTGACACCGTGGGCTATTTACGCGTCGTGCCTACAGCACGATTTCCGCTCAAACTCAGTGCGAAACCTAAATCCGAAAGTTGAATAAATAAGCTCAAGGCCTTGCCTTCACCCAAGACCAAGGCTCAAACAGACAGAGCAAAGGACTTACCAGCCCCGCTTTTTAACACTGAGAATCGCGTAAACGCAGCCGAACGTGGAGTCGTGCGGAAATACGCCATTCTCAGCGTGCATAAATATGCATTCCTAGGGCCGTAATCTGCATATATACACAAAACGAGGTGCATCTTTGCATAAAATCAATATGCGAGACATTTTTTGCGCTCATTTCTGGCCTCAACGAGAAGGCTCGAAGAAAAAATTCCAAGGCAGCAAATTAAAATTCCAAGCCTTGGAATTTTAATTTGCTGCCTTGGTGTGATTTCAAGAAGCGCTCGAGCGGCGTTTTTGGCTTTTTGGATTTCTATTTCGTCCTTTCAAGCGACAATAAAAGACCCTCCGAATTTAACATCCGAAGGGTTTATTAAGAGCTACAGGTTGCGACCTCTGTGCAAGTGGCATTAAGCCTGCTCAGCCTCGCTTTCGGCGGGAGCCTCATCCTTGAGGTAGTCGAGCAACATGTGCATGGCTACGCTCGTGGCGGCTGAGATGTTCTTGTCGCGTCCGTTATCTTCTTCGAGCATACGCGTTTCGAGACGTTCGGCATTGCCTACGGCAATCCATATGGTACCTACAATGACGCCGGCCTTGCCACCGTCGGGGCCGCCGGGGCCTGCATAGCCAGTGATGGCTACGGAGTAGTCCGTGCCGAAGAGTTTGTTGGCGCCGATGACCATCTGGCGTGCCACTTCTTCACATACGGCAGTTTTTTCTTCTATCACGTTGGCATCTACACCGAGGAGTCCTTCCTTCACTTCGTCGGCATAGGCTATGAGGCCGCCTTTGAAGTAGTTGGAACTTCCGGGAACTGCAGTGATGACGCTTGCCACACGGCCTGACGTACAGCTTTCGGCTGTGCTGAGGGTCTTGCAGTCGCGCCAAAGGATTTCGTTGATTTCTTTACTTACGAGTTTGAGGTCTAATTCCATTTGTTTGGATGGGGTTATAGAGTTTGTTTGTATTCTATAAAGGGTGGTTCTATAAATTACCACCGTAAAATATTCAAAATCGGGTGACTACCGTTTTGTCATCTTTCAGGCTCTTTTCCGCCCCTTTTGCTTGTTCTCTCAGTCGCATAGCCCGCTATGCTCCTTCGTTCACAAACAAAATGGACGAAAAATAGCTCCGAAATCTGACAAAGCTAATTTACAGAACCACCCTTAGGGTGTGCCTCACGCTTAGAGCGTGGTGCGCGAATAGGCTGGTTTGTCGATGGAGCAGAAGTCGTGGTCGAGATATTTGAAATAACCCGTGATGGCTATCATGGCCGCGTTGTCGGTGGTGTAGCTGAAGCGGGGTATATAGATGTCCCAACCTTTTTTCTCGGCACGTTCTTTGAAAGCGTTGCGCAGTCCGGTGTTGGCCGAAACGCCGCCGGAAAGCGCCACGTGGGTGATGCCCGTCTGCTTCACGGCAAGGTCGAGTTTCTTCATGAGGATGTCCACGATGGTACGCTCGAGCGAGGCGGAAAGGTCTTCCTTGTGGTGCTCAATAAAGTCGGGGTCGGCCTTTAGCTGGTCGCGAAGGAAGTAGAGGAAGGACGTCTTGAGGCCAGAGAAGCTGTAGTCGAGTCCTGCGATGTTGGGCTTGCTAAAGGAATAAGCCTTCGGATTGCCTTGACGGGCGAGTTTGTCGATGATGGGACCACCGGGATAGCCGAAGCCCATCACTTTGGAGCATTTGTCCATAGCTTCGCCCGCTGCGTCGTCGATGGTCTGCCCAAGAATCTCGAGCTTGTTGTAGGCACTGACCTTCACAATCTGTGAGTTTCCACCGCTAACGAGCAGACAGAGGAACGGATAGGGAGGAAGGGTGTGTTCGTCGTCCTTGGTCTGTATGAAGTGAGCAAGGATGTGCCCTTGCAAGTGGTTGGCTTCTATAAAAGGAATGCCGAGCGACACGGCAAGACCTTTGGCAAAGGACACGCCCACCAAGAGCGACCCCATGAGACCTGGACCGAGCGTGACGGCAATGGCTGAAAGTTCTTCCTTTTCCACACCGGCCTGCTTGAGGGCCTGGTCCACTACGGGCACAATGTTTTGCTGATGGGCACGCGAGGCGAGTTCGGGCACTACTCCGCCGTAGGCTTTGTGCACGGCCTGACTTGCGGTGACATTGCTGAGCAGGTAACCGTCGCGGAGGACTGCAGCTGAGGTGTCGTCGCAACTCGACTCTATGGCAAGAATGGTAATCATTGGCGTTGGGTAGTATGGGTTAATGGGTAAGGATTTCCAGTCCGTGTTCGGTCATGAGGAACGTATGTTCCCACTGTGCGGAGGGGAGTTCGTCTTCGGTAACCACGGTCCATCCGTCTTCTTCGTCGATGAAGACGTCGCGGTCGCCCATGTTAATCATTGGTTCTATGGTGAAGACCATACCGGGCACGAGGAGCATGCCGTGGTGGCGGGTGTTGTAGTGGTCCACTTCGGGATCTTCGTGAAATTCTAGTCCTACGCCGTGACCGCAAAGCTCGCGCACTACGCTATAGCCGTTGCGCTTGGCGTGCTTCTCGATGGCTTTGCCAATGTCGCCCACAAAGCCCCAAGGTTTGGCGGCTTCGGCGCCAATCTGAAGGCATTCCTTGGTGACGCGTACGAGTTTTTCCTTTTCGGGAGAGGTCTTTCCTATGATAAACATGCGCGAGGCGTCGCTGAAATAGCCGTCGAGGATGGTGCTTACGTCCACATTGATGATGTCGCCCTCTTCGAGCAGTTCATATTCGGAGGGGATGCCGTGGCACACCACTTCGTTGATGCTCGTGCACACGCTCTTAGGGAAGCCCTCATAGTTGAGCGGAGCGGGTATGGCGCTGTGGGATATGGTGTAGTCGTAGACGAGTTTGTCGATGTCGGCAGTGCTCATTCCGGCATGGATTTCCTTCTCCACGAGGTCGAGCACACCGGTGTTGACCTCGCCGGAGCGACGTATGCCTTCTATCTGTTCGGGAGTCTTGATAAGTTTGCGCGTAGGCACTAGTTCGCCTTTGTTCTGAAAACTAAGAATGCGCTTGTCGAACTCGGTAGGTTCCTGCCCTTTGGGTACGTACCAGTTTCTGACGTTTCTTCTTGACATGATGCTTTTATTAATAATAAGAACCGTTGCCAACCGATGCATTCATCGCAGCAAGTGGGTTCACGAAGGATTTTGACATGCTGCCGCTCTAGCTTGAAACATGAAGAATGGCACATTTTTTCGGTCCTTCTGCGTGCAAAGGTAGCAATTTGGCATAGATGTACAAGTCAAGTCTGTCGGCAAATGCGCATACAGCACGCCGAAATACCCCGAAAGAGGGAGTTGGGCGGACTTTTTTGAGACGCGGACGGGCACAGGCTTGCCTTTTCCGCAAAAAGTAATTACATTTGTGCACATTCACGACAAAACAACCCCACGATGGCTCCTGAACTTTACCCCGTAGGCATACAAACCTTTTCGGAAATACGCGAAAAGGGATTTCTCTACATCGACAAGACGGAACAAGCATACCGCATGACGCACATGGGCAAATATGTGTTTCTCAACCGTCCGCGCCGCTTTGGCAAGTCGTTGCTTGTGTCTACATTGCGCAGTTACTTCGAAGGTCGCCGCGAACTGTTCAAAGGTCTGGCCATCGAACGTTTAGAAGACGAGTGGGACGTCCATCCCGTGCTCCATTTCAGCATGGCAGGTGGTAAACACATGGAGAAGGCTGCCTTGGAAAGGTATTTGGGACAACGACTGAAAGAACAAGAGGACCGATTTGCCATCACCAATCCTGCCATAGATCTCAACGACCGCCTTGCGCAACTGATACGCACGGCTTACGAGCAAACAGGCAAGCAAGTGGTCGTTCTCATTGACGAATACGACGCACCTTTGCTTGATGTGGTACACGAAGACGGACAACTTGAGGAACTGCGCCAAGTGATGCGCAATTTTTACAGTCCGCTGAAGGATGCCGATCCTTACCTGCGGTTTGTTTTTCTCACGGGAATTACCAAGTTCTCGCAAGTTAGCATCTTCAGCGAACTTAACAACATCAACAACATCAGTCTGTTGCCAGAGTTTTCCGACATTTGTGGCATCACACTTGAAGAGCTGGAAACCCTCATGCACGACGACGTAGAACTTTTAGGGAAACGTTTGGGCATGAACTACACACAAACGCTACAAGCGCTACGCACTCATTACGACGGGTACCACTTTTCATGGCCCTCGCCCGACATTTTCAATCCGTTCAGTCTGTTCAGTGCATTCCTCAACGGCAACCTCAACGACTACTGGTTCTCCACCGGCACGCCGACGTTCCTTTTGGAAATGATGCAGAAGTTCAGGACTTTGCCAAGCGATATCGGAGAGACAAAGGTTAAGGGAACAACGTTCGATGCTCCCACGGAAAACATGGAAAGCATCACCCCCTTGCTTTACCAAAGCGGATACATCACCATAAAAGGATACGACGACGAGACTCATCTCTACACACTCGACCTCCCCAACAGAGAAATACGTGTAGGACTCTTTGAGAGTCTTCTCCCCCGTTATCTCGGACACCTGCACGAGAAGGGAGACGTCACTGTCGCTTACATGGCAAAGTATATCCGACAAGGCAACATGGACGACGCTCTGCGTTTGCTGCAAGACTTTCTCGCCACCGTTCCTTACTGCAACGTGACGAACCACGAAGGACATTACCAACAAATGCTTTTCGTGATATTTTCGCTTCTCACCCCATACATGATAGATGTGGAAGTTCATACGGCGCATGGACGTGTGGACCTGTTGCTGACCACACCGACCCACATCTTTCTGATGGAACTAAAACTAAACCATAGTGCACAAAGTGCTCTGCAGCAAATTGGCGAGAAAGATTACCGCAAGCGCTTCGCTTTAAGCAAGCTTCCCATTACGGAAGTCGGCATAAACTTCAGCAGTTCCACAGGCAACATCACGGATTGGGCAATACGAGACTCACTATAGAATGATAGCAGGTTTGCCCCACCGCGCTGATTTTATTCTTAACTTTGCTTCGTGCTATGTTGTGCACCACACGACAGTGCACACGTTTTACCCATTATATATATTAAGGAGTGCCCCACCCTACTTCACCGGCGGCCAAAGAAATTTTATGCAAACCCACAACACCATAAGCGAAGTAAACGTCTATGCCATGCACTACGGCATCTGGCTCGGACTTTGGGGACTGCTATCCCTCGTAGCTTTGCGATTTTCCTTCACCCTCCCTATACTCTCCACCACATACATGCTTATGGTCGTGGCTAGCCCCGTGATTGGTGGCGCGCTTACGTTCCGCTACCGCAAAGCCGTGGGCGGCAATATCTATGGATTCAGCTTTTTCCAAGGTTTTCTCCACGCGCTGTTCATGGGGTTCTATGCTGCCCTGTGGGTGGCACTCGGCACATTCGTCTACCTCAACTGGCTTGACCATGGGACGGTCTTTGCCGCTTACCAGGAAAGTCTGAAGCAGAGCATGGCACAACCGCAGATGGCGCAAATCATGCAAGACCAAGCCTTGCAGGCTACCATCAACGAAGCCACGAACGGCAAAGGCATTGAAGGCATAGGCGAACTCATGCAGAGCTTGGGCGCCGAGACCTACGCCTCCATGCCCATCTACGCAGCGCTCGTCATAGGTCCGTTCATCTCCATTTTCATCGGGCTGGCGAGCATGAAGCGGCCAAGCAATATTGGACAATTCTTCTGAAATCTACATCCCGGTCACATTATTCCCCCGAATAGACAAGGCCGGGAACACAACGATACATACCTCACATTCATGGACTACAAATACGACATTACGGTTGTCGTGCCCCTTTACAACGAGGCCGAGAGCCTTCCCGAACTCTACGCATGGATTAAGCGCGTGATGGCCGAACACCACTTCACGTTCGAAATAATCTTCGTCAACGACGGCAGCACCGACTCCTCTTGGAACGTCATCGAGAGTTTTGCCCAAAAAGACGAACACGTACACGGCATCAAGTTCCGCAGAAACTACGGCAAGTCGCCCGCCCTCTTCTGCGGTTTCCGTGCCGCGCAAGGCCGCGTGGTCATCACGATGGACGCCGACCTGCAGGACTCGCCCGACGAGATTCCCGAACTCTACCGCATGATTACGGAAGACGGCTACGACCTCGTGTCGGGCTACAAGCAGAAGCGCTACGACCCGTTGTCGAAGACGCTCCCCACCAAACTCTTCAACGCCACAGCACGCAAGGTGAGCGGCATACACAACCTCCACGACTTCAACTGCGGACTCAAAGCCTACCGCAACGAAGTGGTGAAGAACATTGAAGTGTACGGCGAAATGCACCGCTACATCCCCTACCTCGCCAAGAACGCCGGTTTTGCCAAGATTGGCGAAAAGATTGTTCACCACCAGGCTCGCAAATTCGGCAAGACGAAGTTCGGCGGCCTGAACCGCTTTGTCAACGGATACCTCGACCTCCTTTCACTTTGGTTCCTCAACAGCTTCGGACTGAAGCCCATGCACGTGTTCGGCTTCCTCGGAAGCGTGATGTTCTTCCTCGGCTTCGTGGCTTGCATCGTGGTAGGCGCCGTGAAGCTCTTCCACCTCTACAGCGGAGAGCCCGCTCCCCTCGTGACCGACTCTCCCTATTTCTACATTGCTCTCACCATGATGCTTCTTGGCACGCAACTCTTCGTGGCAGGTTTCCTCGGTGAACTCATCAGCCGCAACGCCGCCGGCCGAAACGACTACCAGATAGAGAAAGAACTCTAAAACATCCGATTTCATCCGCTATGTCGCTAATCCGAAAAGCGCTTATCGCACCCGCTGCCATAGTAGCCGCCACTGTGTTTGCCGCGTGTTCCAACATCGACTGCCCGTTGGACAACGTGGTGATGATGCAGTGTAACCTCTACTCGTACGAGACCCGTAGCGCACTCACTCTCACCGACACACTCAACATCCGGCCCGCCGGACGCGACACGGTCCTACTCAACCGCGCCACAGGCATATCCACCTTCCTCGTACCTCTTAAAGAAAGCGGCACGCGCGACACACTCCTCCTCGTGCTCTCCAACACCTCTGGACAAACTGCCACAGACACGCTCTTCGTGGACCACACACCGCAGCCCCACTTCGAAAACCTGGACTGCCCTGCCTCCGTATTCCACACGATTCATGCCGTCAGTGCCACGTCGCACGCGCTTTCGCAACTGCCTCTGACCATTGACAGCGTATCGCTCGTACGCCCCACAGTAAACTACGATGACATTGAAAACATCCGCATTTTCCTTCGCTCTACTTCTAGCCATTAGTGCCCCCGTCGGTCTTTCAGCACAGACAGCGGCCGACACGGTGCGCACCACGCAACAGCAGCGAGTACGCGGCGTGCAGTACTCCTCTCGCGAGGAAGCCGCCGCCGCGCTCTTGGCGCAGAAGAAGTTGCCATTTCTTGCGGGAGTGAGCGTCTCGGTCGATGCCGCCGGAGCCGTTATGGCCGTTTGCTGTCCCTATGGTCAATACGAAGCCGCCGCACGCCTCAACC
Source organism: bacterium (assembly GCA_963656685.1). Taxonomy (GTDB): domain Bacteria; phylum Bacteroidota; class Bacteroidia; order Bacteroidales; family Bacteroidaceae; genus Alloprevotella. The sequence goes on from CAVKJJ010000026.1 coordinate 8,897, forward strand.
TCTATGGGCGCTACTTTCCCATTGCCGAAGTAGGCATGGGCGTAAGCGACCACACCAACGAGACCAGCGAAATCCACTATAAAGTACATTCTCCCTATTTCCGTTTGGGAATGGACTACAACATAGCGAAAGACGTGCGCAGCGGCAACCGCATATTCGTGGGTGTGCGCTACGGCCTGTCCTCCTACTCATACGACCTCGACGGCCCCAACATCACCGATGCCGTATACGGCACTTCAGTACCCTTCCATTTCACCGGACTCAAAGGTACAACGGGCTGGGGCGAAGTGGTGGCCGGACTCGAAGCCAAAGTGTGGGGCATGCTCCACTTAGGATGGTCCGTACGCTACCGTTTGCGCATCCATAGCAAGAATGCGTCCGTAGGCGAAGCTTGGTACGTGCCAGGCTACGGCAAGAGCGACTCACACGCCCTCGGCGGCACCTTCAACGTAATCTTCGACATTTGACATATAGATTAGACTCTAGTTCCCTCTTATAAAAAGTATGGACGTTTAAGCCAGTCTTTTCTCTCCAGAATACTCTTTTTTCATGACTCCCAAACGCATTATCTCAGCGCTATTCCTTGTGCTCCTCGTTGCCGGCAGCATTTGGATTCTCAAGTTTCGCGGCACATCCACGCTCCGCGAGGCAGAAGGCACCATATTCGGCACTTATTACCACATCAAATACGAAGCACCGCAAGCCCTCGACGACGAAATAAGCCGCGCCTTGCACGAAGTGGATGCCAGCATGTCGGTCTTCAACAAGCAAAGCACCCTTTCAGCCATTAACGCCGGTACATCTATGCACACCGATGCTCTGCTTTACGAAGTGCTGACCAAAGCGCGTAAAGTGAGCGAAGCCACCGACGGCGCTTTCGACGTGACGGTCATGCCGCTCGTCAACGCTTGGGGTTTCGGGTTCAAAAAAGGGGAATTCCCCACGGATGGCCAAATAGACTCTCTCCGTGCTTTCGTGGGATACAAACGTTTTGAACTAGCGCCAGACAGCACCATTAAGAAGTCCGACTCACGCCTGATGATAGACTGCGGAGCCATTGCCAAAGGCTACGGCGTGGACCGCGTGGCACGCGTGTTACGCGAGCACAACGTGCGCAACTACATGGTAGAGATTGGCGGCGAAGTGGTAGTGAAAGGTCGTAACCCCGAAGGCAAGGACTGGCAAATAGGCGTGAGCAAACCCGTTGACAACAAAGACGGCGCACAGAGCGAACTCCAAACCGTGCTCAGTCTGCACGATTGTGCCGTGGCTACAAGCGGCAACTACCGCAACTTCTACATAAAAGACGGTCACAAATACGCCCACACCATAGATCCGCGTACGGGACGTCCTGTGCAACATTCGCTCTTGTCGGCCACCGTGATGGCACCGGACTGTGCCACCGCCGACGCCTATGCCACGGCATTCATGGTGCTTGGTATAGAAGGTGCCCCCAAAGTGCTTGACGCTCACAAGGAACTTCGTGTATACCTCATCTACGAAGACGCAAAGGGCGCATTGCAGGTATACCGCCGCGGCATGTAGCAACTGGGATTCATACGCGAAAACATCTTTCCACCAAACTGTCGGCTTCCCCTACATATGGACCACTCCTTTTCAGACAAGTTGCTACTGATTCCCTTATTTCAAGGATTCAGCCGTTTGGACTTTCTCGACGTCGTGGAGAAAGTGCCCTTCGAGTTCCGGTCCTTTAAAGCCGGGACAACCTTGATTGAGCAAGACCAGGAAAGCCACCGACTCGTAATGATCCTCAACGGCACGATAGAGTGCCGACAAACCGACCCACACCACGTCTACGAATTTTCAGAAGTACTCTCAGCGCCCGTCATCGTGCAACCGGAATGCCTGTTCGGGCTTCACAACCGCTACACGAGAACCATCGAAGCCTTCACCGATGTACAAAGCGTGGCCATATCCAAGCAAAGCGTATTTGAGTTGATGCACCGTCACCTGACGTTCCAAGTGAACCTTCTCAACATGATTTGCTCCGAAACGCAGCAACGAAGCCGCTTGCTATGGACAGCTTTCGCGCCATCGCTACGCGACCGCTTCCGCCAGTTTCTCACACAACGCAGCCTCAGCCCCCGCGGACAAAAAACGCTCCGCATACGCATGGAAGAACTTGCCGACGAACTAGGAACGAGCCGCCTTGCCGTGTCGCGCCTCATAGACACACTACGGCAAGAGCGGCTCGTCACCCACTCACGCGGCATTATGAACATTGCCGCCATGGAAAAAATCTGAAGAATATCCCAGCGCAGTTTCTTATTCTGCGCTGTTTTCTTGTTCAGTGCTGATTTCTTATTCAGCGCTGTTTCCTGATTCTGTGCTGTTCTTTTATTGCGCCAACCAATGGTCAATAAGACGGCGTGCAAGACTTACCTTGCCGGGTATGTCGGGCATATTATCGCGTGAGAACCATCCCCCTTTGTTGAGTTCCGAACGCTGAATTTCCAATTCTCCGCCATCGTATTCTGCCGTAAAGCCTACCATAAGTCCAGAGGGATAAGGCCAAGGTTGCGATGCAAAATAGCGTATGTTCTTCACGCGCACATTCGTCTCCTCCATCACCTCACGTCGCAAGCATTCCTCAAGCGTTTCGCCCGTTTCGACGAAACCTGCAACAAGTCCCATATAGTCTTTCTTAAACTTTTTGCTCTGCACAAGAAGTATCTCACGTCCTTCGTTGCGCGTCACAGCCACTATGATGGCGGTGGCCAGTGCGGGCCACACTTCCTTTCCGCAATTGGGACAGCGCTTCGAGATATCGGTATGAAGCTTCATCGGACCGCCGCAAACGCCACAAAACTTCGTCTGCTGGTCCCAATAGAGTATTTCCTGCGCCTTTCCGGCCATGGCATAAACGGCATCGGGAAGGATGTCGAACGATTCTCGAAGCGGCACCATCTGCCACCCCTCTGCCACAACGGGAGCATCAATTCTCACCGTGCGGCAAGGACAGCCGTTCAAGTCTGGCAAACGGTGAAGCGTGTGCCAGGGTTCTAAAGGGACCGGCGCGCTTTCCACGCACGGCACTTCGCCTTTAGCCGTAAGCAAAAGGTCACCCTTGCAGAAAACAAAGAAATAGGTATTCATCAGTCACTGTTTTTCAATAAAACGAAAACGGGGCTTACACTGCCGCTTGGCAATGTAAGCCCCATCTTATATTATAATGTATGGATTGCCTGTTCTCGTAGTGGCTAAAGACACCGACTACAGAACGACATAATCTATAGTTTACAGTCCGAGGCTCTTCTGAACGGCTGCAATCTTCTCCTGTGCATCGGCCACAGCGCCCTTGTAGCACTTCGGGCAGTCCATATGTCCTTTGACTTCGATGTAGAACTTAATTTTGGGCTCTGTTCCTGAAGGACGTACACTGACCTTCGTGCCGTCCTCCGTGTACCACTGGAGCACATTGCTTGTTTCGGGGAAGTCGAGCGCTTTGGACGTGCCGTCGGCATCATATTCGGTGAGCGTGCCGTAATCCTTTGTGCAAACGACAGGCGAACCGGCAATCTCGGTAGGACGATTGCTGCGGAAATTCTCCATCATGGCCTTGATTTCATCAGCGCCCGTCTTTCCGGGTTTCACCACATTGATGGTCTTGTTCACGGCGAGGCCGTATTCAAGATAGATTTCCATGAGCACGTCGTAGAGCGTCTTACCCTGGTCCTTTGCCCAAGCGCAAATCTCTGCAAGCAGTGAGCAAGCCGAAACGGCATCCTTGTCACGGCAGAAGTCTTCAGCCAAGAATCCGTAGCTCTCTTCGCCACCACCGATGTACTGCAGTTTGCCTTCGTCGAGACGAATCTGACGGGCAATCCACTTGAAGCCAGTGTAGCAGTCGTACATCTTTATGTCGTTCTTCTCTGCGATGGACTTGATGAGTTCCGTGGTGACGATGGTCTTCACAATGAATTCATTTCCCTTCATCTTACCCTGAGCCTTGCGGTTCATGATAATGTAGTAGAGGAAGATCATACAAGTCTGGTTACCGTCAACGAGCACCCATTCGCCCTTGTCGTTCTTGCAAGCCATACCCACACGGTCGGCATCGGGGTCGGAGGCCATCACGATGTCGGCATCGAGCTGCTTGGCAAGGTCTAGAGCCATGGTGAGCGCTTCACCGTTCTCGGGGTTGGGGCTTTTCACCGTGGGGAAATTGCCGTCCTTCACCATCTGCTCGGGCACGCAGTGTACATTCTCAAAGCCCCAAAGTTTAAGGCTCTGCGGAATAAGCATCATGCCGGTGCCATGAAGCGGAGTGTAGACAATCTTCAAGTCTTTCTGACGCTTAATGCACTCGGGGTCGATGCTGAGCGTGTGTACCTTGTTGAGATAGATATCGTCAATTTCCTTACCGATGATTTCGATGAGTTCGGGACGACCTTCAAAGCGGATGTCTTCTACAGCCACTTTGTTCACTTCGTCGATGATGCCCTTGTCGTGGGGAGCGAGCACCTGTGCGCCGTCGTCCCAGTAGGCCTTGTAACCGTTGTATTCCTTCGGGTTGTGGCTAGCCGTGAGGATAATACCGCTCTGGCAACCCAAGTGGCGGATAGCGAAGGACATTTCGGGCGTGGGGCGCATGTCTTCGAAAAGATAGACCTTAATGCCGTTTGCTGAGAAGATGTTGGCAGCGGTCTCGGCGAAGAGGCGACTATTGTTGCGGCAGTCGTGGCCGACCACTACGCTAATTTGGTCTTTGTCCTTAAAGTTGAGGTTGAGATAGTTCGAAAGTCCCTGAGTGGCAGCGCCAACGGTGTAGATGTTCATGCGGTTGGTGCCGGGGCCCATGATGCCGCGCAGACCGCCAGTTCCGAATTCGAGCGTTCTGTAGAACGAGTCGATGAGTTCCGTCTTGTCGGGGTTTTCCACAAGTGCCTTTACGGCTTTCTGCGTTTCAGCATCGTAGTTGCTGGAGGTCATCCACTGCTGGGCAACCTTTTCACACTGAGCAATAAGAGCTTCTTGATTTTCCATAAGTTGTATGATTGGTTCTGCGGCTTTCCGTCACAAGAGTGCAAGAGGAAAGTGCGAACCGAATAATAAAGTAATTGTTTATGATTCGTTGTTTCTCGTACTTCCCATCAGTCAAGGGGAAGTATCTCTATCCAATATCCGTCCGGGTCGTTGATAAAATAAAGGCCCATGTCGAAGTTTTCGTAACAAACGCACCCCATTTCCTTATGATAGGCGCGAGTGGCTTCGTAGTCGCCGGGGACACGCAGACAAAGATGGAATTCGTTGTCGCCAAGGTTGTAGGGTTCCTTGCGGTCGCGTAGCCAAGTCAGCTCAAGTTTGAAGGAAGATGCTTCGTTCTTGAGATACACAATTTTAAATGCGCCTTCGGGACCTTCAATCTCTCCGCAAGGCATAAGTCCAAGTGCTTTTTTATAAAACTCCAAACTGCGCCCCAGGTCGAGCACGTTGATGTTGAAGTGGTCAAATACAGCAGTAAGTTCCATTAGGGGTGATATCTGTGTAATTAGTTGGGATGAATCGTTCTTCACCGCAGCAAAGGTATAGATTTTATTCGTATTTTTGCGTCACACTATGTGAATATTTATGTTACCGATATGCTAAGAACAGTAGTTTTTGATTTGGACGGTACGCTGCTCGACACTTTAGCCGACCTTTCCGCCAGTGTGAACCATGCCTTGCGCGAACACGGACTTCCCGAACGTTCCACGGCCGAAGTGCGGCAGTTTCTCGGCAACGGCATACGTTATCTTATGCGCCATGCTGCTGGTGAGGGCCTCAGTGAAGAGGCGTTCGCCCCTGTTTTCGATTCGTTCCGTACGCACTATGTGAAACACTGCCTTGACCGCACGCAGCCCTATCCCGGAATTATGCCGCTATTGCAGGAACTGAAGCAACACGGCATAAAAATGGCCATCGTGAGCAACAAACTTCATCCTGCCGTGCAGGAACTGAGCCACCGATTCTTTGACGGTCTCGTCACCTCCGCCGTTGGAGAAAGCGCCACCGTGCGTCGCAAGCCCAATCCCGATGCGGTGCTCGCAGCTCTCAACGAATTGGGGTCTTCGCCCGAAGAGGCTATTTACGTTGGCGACAGCGAAGTGGACCTCGCTACGGCAAAGAATGCCGGACTGCCTTGCGCCCTTGTACTATGGGGATTCCGCGACGAGCCGTTCCTTCGCTCACTCGAAGGAACGGACTGCTACATCAGCGAACCTAAAGAATTGCTCCAACGCGTTTTGCAATAATGCGCAAAAGACAATCTGGCAGCAACAGCGAACCCAAGTAAAACAAACTTTCCATACATTCCCATTCCCAAATACGCTCCCAATCCATGGAAATCATCGAAACCTTTCTTTGCGGAAAGCGCCCTGACCAAAATCTGTGCGAAGACGGTTTTGTGGCTACGCCTCATTTTGCAGCTGTGGTTGACGGCAGTACTTCAAAGGTACCCGGCAGACACGGCGGTCGGGAAGCTATGCTTGCTGTTACCGAAGCTCTGCGCCACTTGGATGCCAAAGCCGACAAGCGGGAAATGCTCAATGCGCTGACCGCTTGCCTTGCCGAAAAGAACATCGCTGAGGCTCAAGCTCACGCTGAGTACCGACTCACTTGTTCGGCGGTCATCTACAGTGCGTTCCGCCGCGTGGTGTGGATGGTTGGCGACTGCCAAGCACGTTGGAACGGGCAGACGTATACAAACCCCAAACTAGTGGATAGCATTCTCACCGATGCACGTTGCGCAGCCGTGAATTACCTTCTCGCCCATGGGCATACAGAAGACGACATCCGTCGCCACGACTTGGGACGTGCTGCTATTTTGGATGCGCTGCGCGAACAAACCAATTTCCAAAACGACCCGAATACCCTCAACCCCTATCGTTATGCCGTGCTCGACGGAACACCTGTGCCGGAAACGCTCGTACGCGAGTTTCCCGTAACAAACGCTCCAACGCTCATTCTTGCTTCGGACGGATATCCCATGCTTTGCGACTCGCTCAAAGAAAGCGAATCGACACTGCAGACGTTGCTGCGTACCGACCCACTTTGCATCAAAGATAATGCGGCCACAAAATGCCTTGTAGAGGGCAACCTTTCCTTCGACGACCGTTGTTTTCTGAAAATCACCTTACCATGAACATCTCTCTACTGCAACTTGACATTCAATGGATGAATGCTGAAGCTAACATTTCACGTGCTGAGGCATTGGCCTCTTCTCAAAAAGGAACAGACGTAATGGTTCTTCCCGAAATGTGGGCGACAGGATTCACCACCACACCCAACATAGAGGTACACGAATCGTCGGTGCGTGCACTCCATTGGATGCAGCATACAGCCCAACGTCTTCACTGCGCCGTGGCAGGTACGCTTGCCGTAGACAAAAACAAAATAGGCGGCAATAATTGTACAAAAGAGGACTGGCGCAACCGTTTTTACTTTGCCACACCCGAAGGAGAGTTGCATTACTACGACAAATGCCACCTTTTCACGCCTGGCGGTGAGGACAAAGCGTTTCGTGCAGGACATGAGCGCACCCTCATTATATATAAAGGAGTGCGTTTCCTTCTCCAAACGTGCTTTGACCTGCGTTTCCCCGAATCGGCTCGAAACACGCTAGCCGCCCCCTACGACGTGATACTCTATGCGGCTTCTTGGCCAGAGAAGCGCATTGCCGCATGGAACGCCCTGCTGCAAGCGCGTGCCATCGAAAACCAGGCATTGTGCGTTGGGGTGAACCGAACGGGGATTGACCCTTCGGCACGCTACTGCGGATATTCTTCAGCCTACGATGCTAACGGCACGTGCCTTGTTTCCTCCCTAACGAAAGAATATGCTTGCACTATTGTGTGGGACAAAGAAAAACAAGACATCCTCCGCAAGCGCTTCCCCGTATTAATTTAGCACCGACATATTCTGCAGTTTTTCTTTGACAACACGCAGTTCGGGTGGCGAATTCTTACTTCGTTTGCGTATACCCCTCCTTGTTGAGCAGTTCCAAGAGTTGGCCTCGACGGTCGCCTTGCATCACGATTTCTCCGTCTTTCACGCTTCCACCGACGCCACACTTTTGTTTCAGTACCTTGCACAAGGCTTTCAGGTCGGCCTCTGCGCCCACAAAACCTCTGACTATCGTCACGGTTTTACCAGCACGCCCAGCGCGCTCCATGGCCAATCGCAAACGCTGCTGAGAAGATGGCAACGTGACGCCATCGTCTTCTGCGTCGTCGGAATAAGCAAAGTCGGCATCCGTAGAGTAAACTACACCCGACCTTTTTCGGCGAGACACCTTGCCCGCTTCTTTTTCTTTCTGGCCGTTTTCTGCTTCAGGCACGGCTACACCTGTCAATGCGCTCAGCGCGTCTTTCCAATCGTTCATTCTTCGTTTTATGGCTAAATCTTGTGCAAAGATAGCAAGATGTACGTTTGCGGACGAACGAAAAAAAATCTAAGCACTGAAACGTATTGATATACAACACGCTAAATGTAAAATGCGCGGTTTCATCGTAAAATCCGGATGAGATATTGCAAAAAAACGTTTCGTGCGCATTTGGTGCATGAGAGTTAAAACGGTAACTTTGCAGTATGATTGAACTCTCCAGACATATTGAAGCTCTCCTGCTCAAGCACGATTGCGTGATAGTCCCCGGCCTCGGCGGATTCGTCACGCAGTACGTTCCTGCACGCAGAATAGCGGACGAAGAATTGTTTCTTCCGCCGTTCCGGAGCGTTGGGTTCAATCCCGACTTGGCTATCAACGATGGCCTTTTGGCTCAGTCGTATATGCACGCCTACGACACCACGTTCCCCGAGAGCGTGAAGCTCATAGACGAAGCCGTAAGCAACCTCAAAGCAGAATTGTCGCAAGAAGGAGAATATACCCTCAGTGGCATTGGACGCCTTACGCTCGGCATGGACGGACGTTATCTCTTTGAACCTTGCGAAGCCGGTGTCATTTCGCCCGAACTTTACGGTTTGGACGCTGTTGTGTTACCAGTATGCACCACAACAGAAACGGAATCTGCGACCAATGGTCCTGCCCACGACAGTGCAGAAAAGAGCAAGACATCCCGTAAGCCGCTTATCAAACGCACGGAAAAGACCTACACCATCAGCCTTAACCGCGAGTTTGTCAACTACATCGCTGCAGCCGTTGTAGCCATTGTATTCTATTTCATATGGGCCACTCCCGTAAGTGATAACAACACAACTGCTCCCCAAGCTGCATCTGTCTTAAACAGTAAGCTCTTCTCCGCTTCGCCGCAAGACGCTGCATGCCAATACACACCTGCCAATCAACCCACGGCTGTTAAAGCAACCAACACTTCTGTTTGCGCTACAACATCCGCAGCCAATGAGCAAGCCCCGTCTGAGCCCCAGCCCTCACAGGTTGCACCGCAGACCAATGCTGAGAATGCGACAACCAGTGCCGCCGTTGTTGGCAAATACACCATCGTGCTCGCTAGCGCCATCCCGCAGTCCAATGCCGAAGCCCTTTCCGACAAGCTCCACAAGCAAGGAATGAAGGACGCACGAGTCTACAAGCGCGGACGCATGGTGAGGGTGGTTTTCGGAGCATATGCCACAAAAGACGAAGCACAGACCCAACTCAAGCAGATAAGCGGCAAAAGCGACTTTGCCCAAGCATGGGTTATGGAAACAAGATAACTCCAATTCGTTCACCCCATTAAACGCGGACTCTACGTTCGCGTTTGTGTTTTTTACAGAATGGCAAAATAAACAAAGCCATTTTTCGTTTAGTTTTTATAGCCGTTTTTATCCCCGACAATTACTTTACACCATATGAAACGCATACGCTGCCCAAAATGCGACGAAGCCATACTCTTCGACGAAACGCAATACGAAGCCGGCCGCATACTCGTCTTTGAGTGTCCCGAATGCCACAAGCAATTCAAGATTCGCATCCCCCAGCCCAAAGCTACGGCATCAGCCCCACAAGAAGAAAGCGAAGAGCAACAGCCCCTCGGCAAACTAGTCGTATTGGAAAACGCATTCCATTTCAAACAAGAAATTCCTCTCTACGCTGGCGAAAACATTGTAGGCCGCCTTGTAAAAGGAACATCCAACAATGCTGCCATCAAAACCGTTGACCCCAGTGTTGACACCACCCACTGCATCATCACTGCCGGCCGCAAGAAAAACGGCGAACCTAAATTTGTGCTTCGCGATGCCGACTCCAACACCGGAACGTTCTACCAAAGCGAAATACTCTCGGCAAAAGACCGCGTAAACCTCTCCGACGGCGACATCATAACCATTGGTGCCACCACCATGATTCTTCGCATCGAGGGCAACGAGCCTGAAGAATAGGGTTCTATCCTTACATCATCCCAAACTGTTACTTGCTATGAAACAACTTATTACCTTAGTTTTTCTCTTCGTCTGCTTCAACCTTCCGTCACAAGCACAAACAGTGGACAGCACCGCAGCTAATAGACCGTTTGCCGGACATTTTTACTGTGCGGAAACAGACACACACATCTACCTTAACCTCTACGAAGAATCGCTCACAGCCCCCGGTTTCTCCTTCTTAGGAAAGATGCACGGATACATGAACGGCGGCATCTACGGCACATGGATGCTCATCTCCCACAAAATAGACGGAAAGAAAGCCACACTCCGCTTTAGCAACGACATCGGGTCCGACTCTCAAAACATTGAATTCACGCAAACCTCCGACAGCACCTTCACCTACCACGCCGTAGGCGGCAATGCCATACGCCGTGCCGTGGGCCGGAAACTAGTGAAAGTGACAGACAACATGCAGTTCAAAAAACTGAAGAGTTTATAAAAAACACCCATAAGCCGTCACCTCCGATCAACAATTCGGCTCTCTCAAACGAGCCAACAATACCATGAAGAGCAGACTCCGACAAATACTCAAACTTGCAGCCGAAGACATCGCGGAAACACTCTTTCCGCGCTACTGCTTGGCATGCGGTTCGCGGTTAGGGCGTAGAGAGACCTTCTGGTGTACCATTTGCTGCCATTCAATTCCAACCACTAAATTTGAGGGAAAACACGACAATCCGTTAAGTCTATGGTTTGGCACATTAGGCCCAAACTTCAAAGAAGCGACAGCATCAATCTACTACACTCCCGACAGCCCGTACCGCATGCCCATCATGCTCTTCAAGTACTACGACCGACCGAACGTAGCAGAAACCATTGGAGAAACGATGGCCATCAATGCCATGAAGCACGAATTCTTCGACACGATCGACGCCCTCGTACCCATCCCCTTAGCCCCGAAGCGCGAACGTTGGCGCGGTTACAACCAAAGCGAGATGCTCGCACGAGGCATTGCCAAAAGGACAGGGCTTCCCATCATCACCAATGCCATCGTACGCAAAACATTCAGTCAATCACAAACCAGACTGAACGAAGAGCAGCGCAAAGAAAACGTAGAAGGCGTTTTCGAAGTGATACGTCCAGAACTCATAAAAGGAAAACACATCCTGCTTGTCGACGATGTAATCACCTACGGATTCACCACCCGTTCCTGCGCCCGAGAAGCACTTGCCGTGGAAGGCGTAAAGGTCAGTATCATAGCCTACGCCTTGACAAAAGCTCATTTCCACTACACCCCACTCCCACCCCACATCCACCCTTGGGACTAACATCTCAGCAAAGCTAGCACAGCCCTTAAACAAATACTTATTTAATGTTTTGTCAATTATAAATAAGAGCAAGCGTTAAACATCGCTTCGCTTTTAAGAAAAGCAGAAGAGAAGAGAACAATCACATTAACACATCGCATAACTTTGCCCACATGAAGAAGTCAACGATATGGATCATAGCCTGCGTGATGGGAGCCTCGTTCATCGCCTTGCTAGTTCTGCAAACGAAATACTTCGAAGAGGTCATCAACATGCGCAAGGAACAGTTTGATGAATCCGTGACCCGAAGCCTTTACCAAACTGCGCGCAACCTTGAGCTCAAAGAAACGAAGCAAGGTCTCGAAGAGCAGTTCAAAATAAAGAACGCCCTTTCGCCCGCCGACTCCACCCTCACCAAGGCGGAGCTGACAGCTTTCGAAAGCCGCACACACACCGTGATTCCCTCCACTGTGCCAAAAGGCCTGTTCCTTGACGGCATCTCCGACAACGACGTGAGCGAAGCCATGCGCGACTCCGTGCGCCAACGCTACATCTACCAGCGCGCCTTGCTCAACGAAGTGGTCTACTCCATCCTCTACAAAGCTTGCGACAAACCCATCGGCGAGCGCGTAGACTTTCGCGAACTCGACAGCAATCTGCGAGCAGAACTGAGGAGCAGCGGGATAAACATCGACTACCACTTCTACGTCACCACATCAGATGGACGTGAGGTGTACCGCTGCCCCGACTACACATCGAAAGGTGAGAACTTCACCTACAAACAGGTGCTCTACCCCAACGACCCGAGCGCACAGTCGGGAGTGCTCTACATCCACTTCCCCGACATGCAGAAGTACCTCTTCAGCAGTGTACGCTTCATCATTCCGGCCATCATCTTCACCCTTGTGCTGCTGATTGTCTTCATCTTTACCATCTACACCATCTTCCGCCAAAAGAAGTTGACAGAGATAAAGAACGACTTCATCAACAACATGACGCACGAGTTCAAGACGCCCATCTCGACCATCTCGCTCGCTGCACAAATGCTCAAGGACCCCTCGGTAGCCAAGAGCGAAACCATGTTCACCCACGTTTCAGGCATCATTGTAGACGAAACAAAGCGACTGCGCTTCCAAGTTGAAAAGGTGCTGCAAATGTCGATGTTCGACCGCAAGGCTGCCACATTCAAACGCAAAGAAGTTGACGCCAACTGCCTCATACAAGACACGGTCAACACCTTCCGCCTCAAAGTAGAAGCTGCAGGAGGAACAATCGATGCACATCTCGATGCTGAAAACGGCATCATCTTCGTTGACGAAATGCACTTCACGAACGTCATATTCAACCTCATGGACAACGCTGTGAAGTACAAAGCCGAGGACCGCGACCTCCACCTCAGCGTAGAGACGCACAACGAAGGCGAGAAACTCATCATCAGCATCCAAGACAACGGCATCGGCATAAAACGCGAAGACCTCAAGAAAATCTTCGAAAAGTTCTACCGCGTTCACACCGGCAACCGCCACGACGTAAAAGGCTTCGGACTCGGTCTTGCCTACGTGCACAACATCATCACCCAGCTTGGCGGCAACATCCATGCCGAAAGCGACTTCGGTAAAGGCACGCGCTTTGTCATCGCCATGCCCCTCATGGCCTGACGCGCAAGCCTCATAAGCAAAAAAACAATACAAACATAAAACCCAAGAATCATGAACACTGACGTAAAAATGAAGATTCTCCTCTGCGAAGACGACGAAAACCTCGGTATGCTCCTCCGCGAATACCTCCAGGCAAAAGGATACGACACCACACTCTGCCCCGACGGCGAAGCTGGCTACAAAGCCTTCACGCTCGACAAGTTCGACCTCTGCGTGCTCGACGTCATGATGCCCAAGAAAGACGGATTCAGTCTCGCACGCGACATTAGAGAGACCAACGAAGAGATGCCAATCATCTTCCTCACGGCCAAGACATTAAAGGAAGACATTCTCGAAGGCTTCCGCATCGGAGCCGACGACTACCTCACCAAGCCTTTCTCAATGGAAGAGCTCACCTTCCGCATCGAAGCCATCCTGCGTCGTGTGAAAGGAAAGAAGAATAAGGACCGCACACACTACAAAATCGGCTCTTTCTCATTCGACACACAGAAGCAGATTCTCTCACGCGGCGAAACCCAGACGAAGCTCACTACCAAAGAGAGCGAACTCCTCACTCTCCTTTGCGCACACGCCAATGAGATTCTCCAGCGCGACTATGCGCTCAAGACCATCTGGATTGACGACAACTACTTCAACGCACGTAGCATGGACGTCTACATCACGAAGCTCCGCAAGCACCTTAAGGCCGACGAGAACGTAGAAATCATCAACATCCACGGCAAGGGCTACAAGCTCATCACGCCCGAACCCGACTGCTAAATCCATCGCGCTAAAAAGCGCATAACTTTCTTCATACGCACCATTAAAATATGCCTGCAGCAAGGAGCGCCACCTTGCTACAGGCATTTTTTTGTGGCGACAGACGAGACTGCTTGGATACATAGAACAGTTGATTGTAAGAAAACCAAGGCACGGTGTAAAAATTCCAAAGCACCATGTCACGATTCCATGGGACGCCATCGCACGCAAAAACCTACTGCGGTGCCGTGCTGAGCATGAGAATAGAAAATACAAAATCCAAGGCAGCAAATTAAAATTATCTACGAGCCCAACGTGTTGGGCTCGTAGCCCAAAAATGCTAGTAGCTCAAAAATGCAATAAACATATATCTCCCATTTCGCCCCATATCGCGCGCGCGCGTAACACCAAAGTTTGTGCAAACTACCTTCAGCCTTCAGCCATGCGCATCAAAGACAAAGTTTGTAGTACACAATAACGCAAATCAAAAACGTTAATCCTTTGTACAGCAAAGAAAACTAACATTATGGGGGCAAACTTAGGTTAATGCGCATGGCTGAAGGCTGAAGGTAGGTTGCACAAACTTTGGTGTATGGGAATCAGCACGAAAGAAGCGGACACACCTTACAAAGGGCGTAACATCAGCTACAAGAACAAGCCATTCCATCGGTGTTTTTGAACTCTTAACGCAGAGACTATGGCGAATGTCGCCGGCCCGTACACATACTTCCAAAAAAAATAGGTACTTTTGCCCACTCACAACACCCATCCACCCACGCAATGAAACAAAAGATTCTTTTCTTCTCCATGCTCCTCGTGGCCTTCGCCTCGCTTCTTACCTCTTGCAACGACGACGAGACCTACGCCGACAAACGTAAAAGAGAGAACCAGCAAATCCAAGCGTTCCTCAAAAACGGAGTTCAGGTAAAGGACACAGACTCAGGAGAATATCTGCTTAATATTCCAGGAAACATCAAAGTGATTTCCGAGGATACCTTCAACGCCAACGACAGCACGACAAACGTTGAAGCCAACGAATACGTGCTCTTCAAAAACTCTGGAATCTACATGCAAATTGTAGAAAAAGGCAACGGAGAGAAACTTGCCGACGGCGAAAGCACGAAAGTCATAGCACGTTACACAGAGTTCAACATTGCCGCCGACAGTATTCTCACCACAAACCGCCTCACAACCTACGAGATGCAGCCCGACGAGATAACCATCAGCAACTCGCTCGGTGTGTTCACCGCCTCGTTCACCAGCGGTGTAATGAAGAACACCTACAGCACATCGGCTGTGCCCAACGGATGGCTCACCCCGTTCACCTACATCAACCTCGGCCGACTCAATGCGGCTGATGCAAAATTGGCACACGTGAGACTCATCATCCCTAGCGCACAAGGACAAACCGATGCGTCGTCAAACATCTACGCCTGCTTCTACGACATCACCTTCCAGCGCGGACGATAAAACAGCGAATAGTTCAAACTCTCCTTCGGCCCATATGCACGGCAGCAATCAGTCACATTGCACCCGCATATGGGCCGAAAAGCATGTAATGGAACGAGGAAAATCGGCGCTTTTTCGTTAAATTTGCAACTATTATTTCACCCCACACGTTCCCCGACAACCACGAAACTCATCAGAAACATATTGCGCATCATGGTAGGCACAATTCTCGTTGCCTACCTCTTGCTGTTGCTGGCTGTCAACTTCGGGCCGGTCAAGCATGCCGTCACACGCGTTGTGCAAGAATCGATTGCCGAAAAACTCAACACTAAAGTTGAGATTGGCGACTTGCAGATTGGACTCTTCAACCGTGTGGTACTTACCGACGTCACCATCAACGACCAGCGCAACGCCCCCATGCTCAGCGCGGGACGAATGACAGCAAAGATTGAACTCCGTTCGCTCTTTCGCCACCAGCTCGCACTACGCACCGTTTCGCTGCTCGACACAAACGTTGACCTCTACCGCACACAAGCCGACAGCGCAGACAACTTTCAGTTTTTCATCGATGCACTAAGCAGCAAAGAGTCCAAGAAGCCCTCCACGCTCGACCTCAGAATAAACTCCATTATCCTGCGCCGTGTAAACGTGCGCTACAACAAGCGCTATCTACCCCTCACCCCCGGAAAGCTCAACGCGGCACACCTCGCACTAAGTGGCATCAACGCCAACATCAGCCTTAAGTCCATCACGAACGACACACTCAGTCTACGTATACGTTCACTTTCACTCAAAGAACAGAGCGGACTAGTTCTCAACAACTTACGATTGAAGCTCAACGCTAACCGTTCAACCGCAAGCATCAGCGGTCTCAGCGTCAGCCTTCCCCACACCCACTTCGAGCAAAGCCAGTTAACTGCCACCTACGACGCCCGAAAGTCATGGAGCGACCTGTGGCCCACGCTGCGAGTGCAAGCCACCGTAGACAATGCCACCTTCTCCACCCGCGACTTTGCTTCGATTCTGCAAATGCCTCAAGGCTTCAACCTGGATGGCAAATTCAGCACAAACCTCCTCATCGTACCTGGAAGACTGCAACTCAACAACCTTCGCCTTTCCGCCAACAGCCAAGCGCTGCAACTCAACGGAAACGCCACTCTGCTAAAGAACGAGAAAGGATTCTACGCACTGGCCACGCAAATAGAGGAACTTCACATCAAAAGGAATTTCACGCAGGCCGTCATGCCCTGTCTTTTGAAAGACACCACATGGGTTCACCGCATAGCACGGCTTGGCGACATTCAGCTACAAGGCCATGCCAACTATCGCTTCGGGAAAGAGGGCACGTCACGTCTAAACCTCCACACCGAAGCCGGTGCGCTCCGCGCCGACGTTTCGTGGTCGCCCACCGCCATCAGTGGGGGTATAACGCTCAGCAAAGCAAATCCCGCACTCGTCATGGCCAACACCAAACTACCCAACGACATCACGGCTCACCTCAACGCCAATGCTTCGCTGAAAGACAAACGACTCTCTGCAGCAAATGCCAAGGCAGACATCAACCGCATTGTGTGGAACGGACACACGTTTTCCCCCATCAACCTCACCGCGGCCTACAACGGCACATCGCTTTCCGCCCGCGTCAAAAGCACCGATGCTGCTGCACGGATGGATCTCGACGGAACAGCCATCATAGAAGGTTCGCACATTAGCGGATTGAAACTCCTTGCACAAATAGCCAACCTTCAGCCCTCCGTCTTTGAGGTGCGTGGCGCTTTGGCACAAGCTAACTACAAAGCAACCGTCAGCGCCAACCTCACCAACTTGCGAGGAAAAGCCCCCTTAGGAAACGTAAGCGTCCGCAACTTTGGCATGACCAATGGTCCGCACGGAAACTATTCGCTCAACGAACTCACGGCCACATTGTCGCCTTCCGCAAACGGTTCCGAGTTTGAGTTACGAAGCGACTTTGCCGACGCCACCCTCAGCGGACCATGCTCCGTGAGCAGCATGAAACAAGCCGTCCTCACCATAGCCAATCGAGCGCTTCCGGGACTATTCAACAGGCCCCAGCATCAAAGTCACGACTCGTGGAACCTCAACGCCGACATAAAGCAAACAGACATTCTTAAGAAATTCACCGGCACAGACCTGCAAATTGAATCGCCCATCCACCTCAACGGCACACTCGACGCTAATGGGGGACGCACCTATCTCACCATTGCTACCGATGGCATCACCATCAACAACACCTCAATTAAAGAACCCAGCATTTACTTACAGGGACAAGGCTCGGAATTCAAAGCACTTGCCCAACTGACCAAAGAAATCAGCGGAAAACCCTTCAAGGTTGAGATGAACCTCGCCACACGCGACAGCGCACTCACCGCCAACGTGGAATGGCGCCGAAGCGGAACAGGTCGCCGCTACGAAGGTTCGCTGGAGACCATCACACGTTTCTTCCCCACAAAAGGCAACGGCATAGACTTCAGCACACAAATCTGTCCCACACAGTTTCTACTGGCCGACTCCGTATGGAACATCGCCTCCGGAACACTCTCGTTCCGCAACCGCGAATTCTCTGCACATAATGTGGCCATAGCAAGACAGGACCAATCGCTCGCCATCAACGGCCAACTCGACCGACAAGGCAACGACTCCATCGTGGCAGACCTCCACAACATAGATATTTCCTATATACTCGACCTCATCGATTTCGATGCCGTAGAATTCAGCGGGTTGGCTTCGGGCCAAGCCGTACTCACACACACCACGCAACATCCACAACTCCACGCACGTCTGTCCATACCCGACTTTCGCTTCAATAAAGGTCCCATGGGCAGCACCGACATCATTGCCTCATGGAACAACACCGACAAACGCATCAACCTCGATGCAGACATGCGGTTACCCCACAAGCGAGGCGGAACACAAGTGAAAGGCTACGTATCGCCCGCCGAAAAAGGACTTGAACTCGACATCACGGCTAACCACACCGACCTCAGTTTCCTGCGACGCTACATTGACGGTATCTTCGACGACTTTGGAGGAGATGCCACAGGTTTCGTACGCCTCTACGGCCCGTTCAAGAAACTTGATTTCCAAGGTGAAGTCACAGCCAATGCACAAGCCAAAGTAATCTCCACCGGTGTAAGTTACCACGTGACAGACGGTGCCGTACACATGTATCCCGGCACATTTGCCTTTGAGAAGTTCAACGTAACCGATGTCAAAGGCGGTAAAGGCACTGCTAATGGCACACTCCGTCACACCCACCTCAAGAACCTTCGCTACGACTTCAACGTAGAAGCTAACCACATGCTCTGCTACGACAAACCCGAAGAGCACGACCTCCCCTTCTACTCCACCACAATAGGTTCAGGCAACGTGTCGCTGCGAGGAGGCACAGGCCATTTCGATGCCGACATCAACCTTCGTCCAGAAAGCGGCACGAGTTTCGTCTACAATCTCGGCGCCACAGGCAATGCTTCTACGGACAACAGCATGGTACACTTCTTCCGAACAGCCGACACTGCGGACAAGGCTAACGGACAATCTGCCCAAACTGCAACAACTGAAAAAGAGACCAACGAAACGTCAACCGACATCACGCTCAACCTTCTCATCGACGCCAACCCTTCGGCACAAGTGCAAATAATTACCGACCCGCGCGCCGGCGACCGCCTCACGCTCTACGGCAGTGGTGCCATGCGTGCCACCTACCGCAACAAAGGGAGCTTTGAAATGTACGGCACTTACCGAATTGCCCGTGGCGATTATAAGCTCAGCATTCAAGACATCATACGCAAAGACCTCACCATCGACCCCGAAAGCCAAATGACCTTCTCGGGCGATCCGCTCGCTGCCGACCTTAACCTCAAAGCGAAATACACGGTGAACGGTGTGTCGCTCAGCGACCTCAACTATGGTGCCGGGTTCAACCAAAAGTCCGTAAAAGTGGACTGTATTCTCAACATCGGCGGTAAAGCCAGAAGCCCGCAAATCAATTTCGACCTCGACCTTCACAACATTTCTGAAGACGAGAAACAAATGGTGCGTCAGCTCATCGCCACCGACGAAGACATGAACCGGCAAATCATCTACCTCCTCGGCATTGGCCGCTTCTATACCGCCAGCGCAAACGGTTCCGTAGCACAAACCACCAGCCAACAGCAAAGTTCGGCCGCTATGCGATCCTTCATCTCCACCACCATCACAAGCCAACTCAACTCAGCCATTTCCAACGTGCTCGGCAACCAGTCGCACTGGAACTTCGGCGCTAACGTGGCCACCGGCACCTACGGATGGAACGACATGGAAGTAGAAGGACTGCTCGAAGGACGACTCTTCAACGACCGACTGCTCATCAACGGCAACTTCGGCTACCGCGACCGACCCACCTATACCTCCAACTTCGTGGGCGACTTCGACATACGCTACCTCCTCACGCCACGCGGCTCCGTCAGTCTGCGCGCATACAGCGAGACCACTGATCGCTACTTCACGAAAAACTCGCTCACCACACAAGGCATAGGCATCTCGCTCCAACGCGACTTCCAAAAGTTCACCGACCTCTTCAAACCCAAACGAAAGCGCAAACTGCTCCAAAAAGAAAAGTCGGCCACAAAGCAAGAAAGCAAATAGAGTGGCTATGCCAAGCGTTCTTGCATACACACGTCTTGGCATCTTCGCCAAGAATCATTAAATTTGCCCATAACAATCCACACTCCGCCCACGGCAACGCAAGCACGAATTCTTGCAATTACAGCGGAGCGCTCTTCACTAACCCACAATCACACAAATTCATCATGTACGACATCCAACTCAACGAAAGCGGAACAAGACATCTCAACGTATCCGACACAAACCTCGAAACCATACGCAAGCACAACCTCTTCCACGGACTTTTCAACTCCAGCGGTTACGTCACCGAAGACGACCTCGAGAAACTCAAACTCACCCTTCGCTCACTCATCGCTGCCAGCCAAGAGAACACCAAGGACTTGCTTGACCTCTGCATCGACGTAATATACCACGACAAGATGAAAGCCTACGGACTCCGCAACTTGGTAGCACTCTACACCGAGTGGGCCGCACAACACCCCGAAGCTGCCGAGGCCACGCAGGAATAACCAGCACGACCTGGCGGAGCAAAACACAAGCATACAACCGACAATATGCCACAACTCACTGATTGGCTACCCACTACACGCAAGGAAATGGACCTGCGCGGATGGGACGTAGCCGACGTCATACTCTTCTCTGGCGACGCCTATGTGGATCACCCCTCATTTGGCGCCGCCGTCATAGGTCGTCTCCTTGAAGACGAAGGACTGCGCGTATGCATCGTGCCGCAGCCCGACTGGCACGGCGACTTCCGCGACTTCAAAAAACTCGGTCGTCCGCGCCTTTTCTTCGGCATATCGCCCGGAGCCATGGACTCCATGGTAAACAAATACACCGCCAA
Source organism: bacterium (assembly GCA_963656685.1). Classification (GTDB taxonomy): domain Bacteria; phylum Bacteroidota; class Bacteroidia; order Bacteroidales; family Bacteroidaceae; genus Alloprevotella. Next base: position 29,833 of record CAVKJJ010000026.1, read on the forward strand.
CCGCCGCCTACGCTCTGAAGACGCCTACAGTCCCGACGGGCGACACGACATGCGCCCCGACTTCCCCTCCATCGTCTACTCCAAAATTCTCCGAGAAGCATTTCCCGACACCCCCATCGTGCTCGGCGGAATAGAAGCCTCGCTCCGGCGCGTCACCCATTACGACTATTGGCAAGAAAAACTCTGCCCCTGCATCCTCCACGAAAGCCACGCCGACCTCATCGTCTACGGCATGGGAGAAATGCCGATGACAGAACTCTGCCGCACTCTTGAGAACAAACTCCTTCACGGACGCGACGATGCCTTCTGCAGCACCGAACAGTTCCGAACCGTGCTCCACAAATACCCCGTAAGGCAAACCGTGGCCATCATGCCTGCCGAAGACATTCCACACGGATTCTGCGAAGACGACATCATCCTCCACTCCCACGAAGACTGCCTCACGGACCGCAAACACTACGCCGAAAATTTTCGGCACATCGAAGAAGAAAGCAACAAACTCCACCCCCAACGCCTCTTGCAAGGTCTCGGCAATCAATACGTGGTGGTCAATCCGCCATTCCCCCCGATGACCACAGAGCAAATTGACCACTCCTTCGACCTTCCCTACACTCGCTTGCCCCACCCCAAATACAAGAACAAGCGCATTCCCGCCTACGAGATGATAAAATTCTCCGTCAATCTCCACCGCGGATGTTTCGGCGGATGCGCCTTCTGCACCATCTCGGCACACCAAGGGAAATTCATCATGAGCCGCTCCAAAGAGAGCATCATGCGCGAAGTGAAGCAAGTGGTAAAGATGCCCGGATTCAAAGGCTACCTCTCCGACCTCGGAGGTCCGTCGGCCAACATGTACATGATGCACGGCAAAAACCGCGACATTTGCAGCCGCTGCAAACGTCCCTCATGCATCAGTCCTGCCGTCTGCCCCAATCTCAACGCAGACCACCAACCTTTGCTCGACATCTACAAAGCGGTCGATGCCTTGCCCGAAATAAAGAAGAGCTTCATCGGAAGCGGTGTGCGCTACGACCTTCTGCTCCACCCTTACAAAGACCCCAAACTGCGCGAGAACGCTGAAAAATATACGCGCGAACTCATTGTGAACCATGTGTCGGGACGTCTGAAAGTAGCCCCCGAACATACTTCCGACCGCGTGCTCAGCATGATGCGTAAGCCTTCCTTCAAACTGTTTCATGAGTTCAAGGCCATATTCGACCGCATCAACCGCGAAGCCGGACTCAACCAGCAAATCATCCCCTACTTCATCTCCTCCCACCCAGGATGCACTGAAGAAGACATGGCAGAACTCGCTGCCGAAACACGCGACATGGATTTCAAGCTGGAACAGGTACAGGACTTCACGCCCACGCCCATGACCGTATCGACCGAAGCGTGGTACTCGGGCTATCATCCCTACACTCTCGAGCCGGTGTTCTCTGCCATCAGTCCCGAGGACAAGCTCAAGCAACGCATGTTCTTCTTCTGGTACAAGCCCGAAGAACGCGGAAAGATCATTCGCGAGCTCCAGCGCATCGGCCGCCCCGACCTCATTGCACGCCTCTACCCCGAAGGCGCCAATTTCAGCAATCCACGTCCAAGCGCGTCACGCTCAAAAGACAATACGGGCAAACGATACGGGAAAAGCAAAAACCCCGACAAGAAAGCGGCATACAACCATTCCTCTCAAGCACAAGGTCGGTCCTCGCAACAGCAGAACCGCACATCGCGCTCAAATAGCCGCTACGCCCAGCCGCAGAACACGCGGAACAAGAAAGGACGCTGGTAGCAGCCGCCACATTTCTGCCCTTCACCCCAACTCATACTATAAAGATGAAAAATCGCCTTATTCTCTTTGCATTGACCGCCTGGCCGCTCTGCATGACAGCACAGCAAAATGCGCTTCAGCGTGCCGGCCACGACATAAACTACAATGCAGAAATACAAACCACAAACTCCAGTGGAAGCACACCGCTTTGGCTCACTGCAAACCGCTACGGTCTCTCTTCCGTAGACGGACACAATGGATATGCCCGCTTCGGACTTTCGCGTTCCACAGACAACGACAACGGAAAATGGCGCATAGGCTACGGCATTGACCTCGCAGCAGCCTACAACTTCAACTCCACGTTTCGCATACAGCAGCTCTATGCCGACTTCGAGTACAAACTCGTGCGCCTCTCGGTAGGTGCCAAGGAGCGAAACATGGAACTGAAAAACAATGCGCTCAGTTCCGGAAGCCAAACTTTGGGCATCAACGCTTGCCCCATACCCATGGTGCGCTTTGAACTGCCGGAATATTGGAGCATCACCGGAAAGTCCAATTGGGCCGCCATCAAAGGACACATCGGCTACGGATTCCTCACTGACGGACGCTTTCAGCAAGACTACCTCACCGAAGGAAACCACTACGCACGCCACGCGCTCTTCCACTCCAAAGCCGGATACCTCCGTTTAGGCAACGCAGAGAAATTTCCCCTTACCTTCGAAGGCGGACTCGAAATGGCCTGCCAGTTTGGCGGAACAATATATAATGCCACTTCCACCGACGACGCCACGCCCCACCCCATCAAGATGGGACATTCCTTCAAAGACTTCGTAGACGCTACCATCGGCACAGGCGGCGATGCCACAGACGGCGAAGGCTATGCCAATGCCACAGGCAACACCGTGGGCAGCTGGCTCCTCCGCCTGAACTACCACGGAAAAGGCTGGGGCGCTTCGGTCTATATGGACCACTTCTTCGAAGACCATTCACAAATGTTCCTCCAATACGGATGGAAAGACGCGCTCATCGGCGCCGAACTGCAACTACCCGCCAACCCCGTAGTTTCTACCATTGTCTACGAACACATCCGCACCACTGACCAAAGCGGTCCCGTCTACCATGACCACACCGAAGCCATCCCCGACCAGATAAGCGGCATAGACAACTACTACAACCACAATCTCTACGCAGGATGGCAGCATTGGGGACAGGCCATAGGCAACCCGCTCTTCACCTCCCCGCTCTACAACGCCAACGGCTCGCTGACATTTACCAACAACCGCTTCAAGGCCAACCACGTCGGCATTGCCGGCAACCCTTCGCCCACCGTGCAGTACCGCGTACTCTACACGCACCAACGCTGCCTAGGCACTTATGCCGAACCCTTCGACGCCCCCGTCACATCCCATAGCTTCATGGCAGAAGCCTCGTTTGCACCCAACCACTTGGGGCACGTCAATACAAAGGGCTGGAAAGTGACTGGCGCTTTTGCTCTTGACCACGGTTCGCTCATCGGCAACAACACGGGCTTCCAGCTCACCATAAGCAAAAGCGGTGTACTTGTAAAATAAATGGCATTCCCTGCAACGAAAGCTGCTCACCAAGTGGGCATACAACGCACGGCAGAAACATACAGCCACCTACATAACAGAAAAAACAATGAAACACATTGTCCCCATACTCCTTCTCGCCCTCCTCTTCCCCGCCCTCATCTGTTCGTGCAGCAAGATGAGCGACAACGGCCCCATTGACGGCATGTGGCACCTTGAGAAAATCTATACACGCCCCGACGGCAATGCATCGGGCCCCTTCTCGGTAGAAAAAGACTGCGGCGAAGACCGCATTTATTGGAGTTTCCAATTGGATTTGCTCAGCATCCGTTCAAAGGAAGGGCACAACGGAAAGACAAACGAAAGTGTAGCACGCTTCAAGTTGAGTGCCTCTACACTCGACATCACGTCCATTTATGTCCATTACCGCGAACGCGACAGTTTGCTTACCGACCCCGCCACCGCCGACCTCAGTGCAGTCGGCATCCACGGAGTCAATCCGAGCTACACCATAGTACAACTTGACGGAAAGCACATGCGCCTTTGTTCCACAACGGACAGCCTAGTTTTCCGCAAACTGTAAAAGTTCGCAAAGGCACGACAGGACAACTGCAAGCAACGCGACGGCTTGCACCGATAATTGAAATTACACGAAACGAACAAAGCCCAAGACGCTTTCCGTAAATGGAGAGAGCCTTGGGCTTTGAACTATATCATTTTCTTATTGTCTCAATACGACAAAGATGTAAGCCACTCATGCGTGGTATTCTCGGCTTTCTTACGGTCATTCTGAGCCGTGTGTCCATAGATGGCCAGACCTTGCAGAGCTTTGGCTCCCTTGCAAGCAGACTGCAACTTGCTTGCCGTGCTGCCCAGTCCGCTACCCTCGTGCGTACAGAAGGGAATAATGGTCTTGCCTTGCCAATCGTGCTTTTCAAGAAACGTATAGACGGGCATTGGCATATCACCCCACCAGTTGGGGTAACCTATGAAGATTACATCGTAATCCTCCGTCCGCACGTCTCCTTTCACTGCAGGGCGTGCCTTATCGTTGAGTTCCTGCTTGGCAAGATTCACACAATCGTCGTATTTGTCGGGATAAGCCACTACCGGTTCTATCTGGAAGAGGGCGCCGTTAGTTTCCCCAGCAATAATCTCGGCAACAATCTGCGTGTTGCCCTTCGTGATGTTTCCCACACTGTAGTTCTCACCC
>CAVKJJ010000027.1:0-34212 GCA_963656685.1 bacterium
TTGGTTAGAGCACCTGACTGTTAATCAGGGGGTCGTTGGTTCAAGCCCATCCTGAAGCGCACAAAGCAAGGCCGCGTACCGAACAGGTACGCGGCTTTTTTGTGTGCGGTTTTTTGAAGGCGTAAGCCCGCCATTTTTTAACACTGAGAATCGCGTAGAATTTTCGAACCGCCAAGTGGCTGGAAATACGCCCGCCACAGCGTGCATAATTATGCACTTTAGGGGAAGAAATGGCGCATATGGGCCGGATTTGTTGCATATCGGTGCATAAAATGCCGTTGAAGAGGGAAAAAGGGGATGTTTGGGCTCGAAATTCCAAGGCAGCTAGGAAAAATTCCAAGGCAGCAAATTTAAATTTGCTACTTTGGAATTTTTCTTTGCTGCCTTGGTGTGTGGAGGATGGGTGTTTTTGATGTTAAAGAGCAGGGTCAGTCGCTCTAGTTCAACCTCTCGGAGCGAAGTTTTGAGGGGTTGGAAATTAACGATTGAAAGGTTCGTTGACAGCAATGAAGTAGAAAGCTTTTGCACGCTGCGCTTTGTAATGACGTGTAGAGGTTACGCCGTGTAGAGCGTGACGTTTTGAAAACGTCACCCCCATGGAAGGCGAAGCCGCGCAGTGAAGCCTACGTACTACTTACAAATTATTTTCTTCTCCAAAGTATGTGCAACGAACGAATAAAAACTCTACATTTGCGGCATGCTACGTGAGTGCGGAGAACACACTCCCCTACCCCACGCAGCACAAACCCCAAATATTCAAACTAAAAAACGCTTCACATGACAATGAAAAACTTCAGACTCGAATCGGTAGTTGTGGCAGCAGGCTTGGCACTGCTCGGACTCTTCGTCTATCTTGGCCTCTCAGCTTTCGGTGCGCGCGACAGAGTGGTAACCGTTCGCGGACTTGCCGAAAACGAGGTGAAAGCCGACCACGTAATCTGGCCCATCACCTACAAGACGACGGGCAACGACATGCAGGCGCTCTACGCCGACATCAACAACGCTAACCAGCGCATAGAGAACTTCCTGGTGCAGAACGGGGTGGCGAAAGCCGACATCAGCGTTGGCGCTCCGCAGATTGTGGACCTTCGCGCCGAACGTTACGCCTCGAGCGACGACGCCGCGCGCGACCGCTACAACGTGACGAGCATTGTGACCGTATCGTCTTCGCAGGTCGACAAGGTGCGGTCGCTCATGACGCGCATGGGCGAACTTCTCAAGCAGGGCATCGTGATTTCGGCAAGCGACTACGGCACGACGGTGCAGTACGAGTTTACGAGCCTCAACTCCATCAAGCCGCAAATGATTGAGGAAGCCACGAAGAAGGCGCGCGAAGCTGCCGAGAAGTTTGCCAACGACTCGGAGAGCAAGCTCGGCAAGATTAAGTGTGCTTCGCAAGGGCTCTTCACCATTGACGACCGCGACCAATACACGCCCTACATCAAGAAAGTGCGCGTGGTGACCTCCGTAGACTACTTCCTCGAGAACTGAGGCGAAACACCCATTACATAACCACTCCGCCCCGCTGCAACGATGGGTTGCAACGGGGCGGAGTCTTTTTATGCGCTTCGCTTTGGCATCAGTCTTTATGGTAAATTTCGGCAGCGCGGCGGTGACGGTCCTCCATATGCTCGGCGAGCCATTGGGGCGAAAGCACTTTGATGTAGCGCCCGCGGCTCATCACGAAGTTGCGGAAGTCGACGGTGGGGCGCAGCGTGAGTTCAAAGTCGGTGTAGTCGTCGCCCTGCTCCACAATGCGCTGGGAGGAGTGGAGCGGAAGGCCGGCCATATAGTTGTTTTCGGGCCTATAAGCGCGCAGCACGACGTGCTCGCAGGGTGTGTCGTCGCCCACGATGACACCGAAACACTCGCAAAAGAAGTCTTCGGCGGTGAAGTCGGCGGGCATGGTGAAGGAGACGCGGGTGAGCTCGAGCCGCACGATGCGGTCGAGGGAGAAGACGGCAAAGTAGTCGCGCTCGGGCTTTTCGTCGGTGGCTTCACCGTGGAAGTGGCCCAACACGTACCAACGCTGCTGGCAAAGCTTCACACAGTAAGGTTCGAACTCGGAATGGGTAACTTCTGCCGATCCGTAGCGCCGGTAGTCCACAATGACTTTCACGTTGAGCTTCATGGCCTGGAGCAACGGCTTGAGGAAGGCTTCCTCGGAGGGCACGTACTCGAGCATGATGCGGTTTTGGAGGGAGAGGCTCTCGGCTATGAGTTCGCCCACGGTGAGCGAGGAGAGCATCCAGTTCTGCACGCTGCGCTGCGAGAGCAACTGCTCGTTGCGGATGTAGTAGCGGTTGCCGGAACGGTCGCAGTCGATACACACGCTGAAAAGCTCGCGGATGGCTTCGCGATGACGGTTGAAGGTGCTGCGCGCAAGGGGATTACCCTCGCTAAGTTCAGAGTCTTTCCACTTTTCCTGAATTTCGGCGAAGGAGAGGCTGCGCGCACGTCGCAGGACGTGGACGAGCCAGATGTATTCCTTGAGTTTGTTGTAGCTTTTCATAGGCAATCAAAGCTTTTTCTGCGTGGCTCGCCCGGCAGTTATCAGAGTTCCACCTGGGCTTCGTTGATGAGCCGTCGGGTAAAGTCGGGGTTGTCGTTCGGACAAATCATGAGCACGTTGCCGTTCTCTGCCACGAGGAAATTGTCGAGTCCGGCAATGATGGCTTTCTTGCCTTCGGGGAGCGACACCATGCAACGCTGCGAACCGGAGAACATCACGCGCGAGCCGGCGCTCACGGCGTTTCCGTCAGCGTCCTTTCGGCAGGCTGCGTGAAGCTCTGACCAGCAGCCCACGTCGGCCCAGCCGAAGTTGCACTCCTGCACGACCACGTTACGGCACGTTTCGAGGACAAAGATGTCGACCGAGCGCGGCATTTCGTTGGAGAAGACGGAGCGCACGAATTGCATTTCCTCTGCTATGCTGACCATCTGCCGTGCGAGGGCTTCGACGGGCACCGACTCGCGGTGGTTCTTTTCGGCCAGGGTGTCGCCCAGGAGCTGGGCGGTCCAAAGGAATATGCCGGTGTTCCACAGGAACTCTCCGCTCTCCATGAACATTTGCGCGTAGTCCGAAGCGGGCTTTTCGCTGAACGACTGCACTTTGCAGAGTCCGCTATCGTTCAGTTCGTCGCCCATCTGTATGTAGCCGTAGGCGGTGTTGGGCACGGTGGGCTTCACGCCGAGTGCGAGGAACACGGGGTTTTCGCCCACGAAGTCGAGGCCTTGCTCCACCTGCTGGGCGAAGACGTCCTCGCGTTGAATGAGTTGGTCGGCTGGAGTGACAACGACGCGTGCTTCGGGGTCGTGAAGCGCCACGTGCCACGTGCCCCACACGGCAGCCTGTGCGGTGTTGAGCTGCACGGGTTCGGGGAGGATGTGGTCATCGGAGACTTCGGGCAACTGCTTGCGCACGATGGGGACGTAGTCTTCAAAGGTGGAGATGAATATGTTTTCGCGTGGAATGAACCGCACAAAGCGGTCGAACGTCTGTTGCAGCAAGGTGCGGCCGGTGCCGAAAAAGTCGATGAACTGTTTGGGAAGTTCCGTGGTACTTGCAGGCCACAGGCGACGGCCCGTGCCGCCTGCCAAAATGATGCAGTAGTTGTTCTTCTGTATTTCCATCATATCAATTTACTGTTAGATCAAGGGTCAAAGGACTGTTCTTGAGATTTTCACGGCTAAGATAACGAATTAAAAGACAGGACGGCGCGGTGGAGGAACAAAAAAAGCAAACTTTGGCTTTAGGCCTTCGCTTTTCAAGGATTGTGGGTAAAAGATTTCGTTCGGCGAAGAAAAAAGGTACACGACGTTTTGTCCGTTACGGGGGAAAGGCGTATCTTTGCACCGCTAAACGCACCGCATGCTTGCGGAGCGACGAAGCAGCCCAGATGGCGGAATCGGTAGACGCGCTGGTCTCAAACACCAGTGGGGCAACCCGTGCCGGTTCGACCCCGGCTCTGGGTACATCAAAAAGAACGGTCAAGAGTTGTTCTCTGAGCAACGCTTGGCCGTTTTTCGGTTTGTATAAAAAATAAGTTGCGCAGAATTGTCGTGCGCGAGAAGCGGGCTGAAAGCCCGCTCCTCGCCCAAGCCTTCATTTGAAATCTTGCGCAACTTATTTTTTGAACATTACTTATTTCCTTTTCTTCACTCTAACGCAGACGGTAGCCGAGGGAGATGAGGGCGGAAAGGTTGCGGTCGCCGTCGGCATTGAAGTTCGCCACGCCAAAGTCGGCTTCCACGCCGAGCGTAACGCCGGAGGGGAAAGCATAGCCCACCATGGCCTGCACACCGGCATCGAAGCGATGCACGCCTTGCTCGTTGAAGGTCTTCTCCTCGTAGTAGAGTTTGTTGCTGCCCGTGGTTTCAGCGTCGCCTTTGGTCTTCTGCTTGCCGCTGATGCCGTAAGCCACGTAAGGACCGGCGGAGAAGACAACGTAGCGCGACTCGCCAGTGCGCAGATAGTAGGAGAAGAGAAGGGGAATCTCCACATAGTTTGCCGTAGTGGTGCGGTTCTTGATGGACGTGCGCGGATTGCCGCTTTCGTCAAACACTTGCTGGTGGTTGTCGTCGTAGACAAACACGCGCTGGTTGGGATCCTTCCAGCCTTTGCCGTAGACTGAAAGCGTGGGAGTGAAAGTGAAGTGCTGGTTGAACTCTATTTCGTAGCCCACACCTACCTTGAAGGCTCCTACGAGCTGCGACGAGCTTCCGTAGTGGGAGGAGAAACCGCCGCCTATCTTGAACTGCACGTTCTGCGCGGCTGCCGAGATGGCGGCAGTGCACAGCGCGAGGATAAACAATAATCTTTTCATACGGGTTGGAGGGTTCAGTCGTGTTTGAAGAATTGGCGCCAGTCGTCCTTCTTGCCGTTGTCGGGCGCTTCGAAGGCTTCGTCCTGCTTCTTGCCTTTTTTGGCTTTGCGGGCTTTCTTTTCGGCCTTCCATCCTTGCTTGAGCTGCTGCGCATCGGCCACGTCGGCATAGGTGCGGCCGCCTTTGTGGCGTTCCTTGCGGGGTTTGCGGTCGGCACGGTCGTGGGGACCGTTGGGCGTACCGTCTTCGCGGTCGGCATTGTCGACCACCACCTTGCGGTCGCCCACCTTCACGCGCTTCATCTTGCTGAGCACGAGTTCGGCATCGTCGGAGGGGACTTCAAAGAAGGAGCAGTTGTTCGTCAGGTCAATGCGGCCTATCTCTACTTTCGTGCCACGCACGTAACGGTTCACGAGGTTGATGATCTCGCGGGCGTAGAAGTTGTCGCGCTTGCCAAGATTGATGAAGAGGCGCGTGTAGCCCTCTTCGGCCTTGTGGTCGCCCGACCGACGGCGCTCGCGGCGGCTCTCAGCGTCGGCGCCGTCCTTGTCCTGGCGGCTGCGGCGGTCGGTGGGCTGCTCTATGGCGGGCGCATCGGCATAGTAGCGGAGGAAATGGCCAAACTCGCGACTCACAATGCGCTTAATGAGGTCTTCCTTCGTGAGCCACTCGAGTTTGCGGAATATCTCGGGAAGGAAGGGGGCAATCTCCGTGTCGTTCACCTCGATGCGCTCCAGTTCGTCCATTACCTTGTAGAGTTGCTTGGTGCAGATTTCCTGCGGTTCGGGGAGTGTGCCCACTTCGAACTTCTTGCCAATGACTTTTTCGATGATTCGTACTTTTCCCTTCTCGCGCAGGTGGATGATGCTGATGCTCGTGCCGCGCTTTCCAGCGCGTCCGGTACGGCCGGAGCGGTGGGTGTAGTTTTCCACGTCGTCGGGAAGTCCGTAGTTGATGACGTGCGTGAGGTCCTCCACGTCGAGTCCGCGGGCTGCCACGTCGGTGGCTATGAGGAGCTGCGTGTGGTGCTGGCGGAACTTCTGCATCGTCAGGTCGCGCTGTGCCTGGGAGAGGTCACCGTGGAGGGCTTCGGCGCTGTAGCCGTCGCGGATGAGCTGGTCGGCAATCTCCTGGGTCTCCATGCGGGTGCGGCAGAAGATGATGCCGTAGATGCGGGGATAGTAGTCCACCACGCGCTTGAGGGCGGCATACTTGTCCTTGGCGTGGACAAGGTAGTAGATGTGGTTGACGTTCTCGGCGCCTTCGTTGCGCGAGCCGACCACAATTTCCTTATAGTCGTGGAGATAGCTTTTGGCAATGCGTTCTATTTCCTTGCCCATGGTGGCAGAGAAGAGCAGCGTGTTGCGCTCCTCGGGCACGCCGGCAAGAATTTCGTTGATGCTCTCGGTGAAACCCATGTTGAGCATCTCGTCGGCTTCGTCGAGCACCACGTTTTCCACGGCGTCGAGTTTAGCCACGCCGCGGTGCATGAGGTCGATGAGGCGTCCGGGGGTAGCCACTATGACTTGCGCGCCCTTACGAAGCGAACGTATCTGGCTTTCGATGCTGGAACCACCGTAGACGGCGAGCACGTGGAGGCCGTCGATGTAGCGGGAATATTCCTTGAGGTCGCCGGCTATCTGAAGACAGAGTTCGCGGGTGGGACTGAGGATGACGGCCTGCGTGCGGCGATCCTCAGGGGTTACTTTCTGGAGGACGGGGAGTCCGAAGGCGGCAGTTTTTCCCGTACCGGTCTGGGCAAGGGCTATGACGTCGTTGCCCGTTCCGAGCAAATAGGGGATTACTTCTTCCTGAACGGGCATGGGCTGTTCGTAGCCCATTTCGCTGATGGCGCGGCGGATTTCCTCCGAAACGCCCAACTCTTCAAATGTTTTCAAACTTCTTGTGGGGATTATCTACTTGGAGCGACTTTACTCCAAGGTGCAAAGGTAAGCCTTTTCGGGCTGAACGATAGCCTTTTGGGCGGTTTTAGAACGTAAAAGGTCTAAAACGGAGCGTGCATGCTGCGTTTTAGCACCATGCGGCTTTCCGGTCCCATGGAAGAGAGCAGGTCTACGATGCTGAGGTTGGGAAGGAAGCCGGTGTGTTGCTGAAAGATTTGCCAATAGGGGGCGGGAGCAAACGTGGGGTCGGCCGTGAGGGGCTGCTTGGGCGAGAGAAGGGGGCGGAGGTCGGTGGTTGACGCTGCGTCGAAAGCCTCAGCATCCACATAGGCGGCAGATTGCTCTACGGGGCAGTCCAAGGCGAGGAGCTGGAGCACGGTCTGATGAAAAGCTTCGTTGAAATCGGCCAAAAACGTGAACGGCTTCTCATAAATGGCTGCGAAGTCGTCGGCATAATAGAAGAAATACGGACTGTTCTCGTAGGCCGAAACGAGTGCCGTGAAGTGCTGGTGCCGCCAGTTGCCGTGGTCGGAAAGACGTATGTCGCGCACGGGGGTGTGCGAGGCATTGTCGCGCACAATGGGCACGGTGAGTGCCAACGGTCCTGTGGGGGAAGCGATGCAGCAACGGTTGCGGTAGGTTTGCTTCACGAAGTGCTCGCCACGGTCTTCCACTATGCGGTCGGCAGCATAGATGTGGGCATAGAGCTGTACGGGGCCCAAATAAGCGGTGGGGGTGATGAGGGTGTGCAATGTATTAATGTGCAAATATGCAAATGTGGCCTCACGGAGGCTTTTGCGTGCTGCGCTTTAAACAAACATGTAAAGTTGTGCGTTTTAGCGATGCTTCTTAAAAACTTCGGTGAAACCTTTATGTGGGAAACATTTGCCCACGAGGGCATCGTGGGGCACTACGGCGTAGACGTCGGGGGAGGTTTCGAGCCAATAATAGTCTTTGGAGAGGGTGACGGACGAAAGTGTGCGACCGTCCATCATCAACTGGTGCTTGGGGTTGACACGTGCGCGACTATGCTCGTAGGTGGTGAGCAGATAAGCAAGGAGCGAAGCGTTGTAGGGCGTCACGCGGAGACGCTTGTGGCGCGCCGGAACGACAATGGGTTGGGCGTCGGGCGAAGTGCGTGCGGGAAGTACCTTACGGCGCACGGGATCAATCCACACGGTGTCGGCAGGAAGGGCGCGGCACACAGCGGCTACGTTGTCGCTCGTGCCGGGCAGGCGATACACGAGGAGTTCGCCGCACGCGGGCTGGCGATAACCCAGGCGGTGGTAGCCCCAAAGGTTCTCGCCGGGCACACGGAGTCCGTACCACGTGAGCGAAACGAAGGCGTGCTGGCCTGGACGCACGTCGGGCAGACAAGCTTTGGGCGGCATGGCGATGTGCGAAACAAGCAAAAACCGCACTGCCAGCAGCAGAATCGCTGCCAGCAGCACGGGCATTACTATTTTTCGCACGATAGCTTTCATGGCTTGTGTCGTGTATGTCGTTGGAGGGAAAGCCTCAGCCTGGCGTTACTTGATGTCCCACACGCGCTTGAAGAGGCGGTTCCATCGCATTCCGCCGTCGAAGAATCCGTAGTCGGGGTCGAGCGAGAGCCACACGAAGAGGGGTTTGCCCACCACGTGGTCCTCGGGCACGAAGCCCCAGAAGCGGGAGTCGGCGCTGTTGTCGCGGTTGTCGCCCATCATCCAGTAGTAGTCCATCTTGAAGGTGTAGGAAGTGGCGGGACGGTCGTTGATGTAGATCTTTCCGCCGCGCACTTCGAGTTTGTTGCCTTCGTAGACGCGGATGGGACGCTCGTAAATGGGAAGATTGGCAAGGGAGAGCTGGAGCGTGGCGCCCTTCTTGGGAATCCAGAGCGGACCGTAGTTGGCGGTGGTCCAGGTCTTTGCCATGTTTTGCGGATAGAGCCAGTCGGCGGCGGCCTCAGCGGGTTTGATGGAGCTTACGAGGTCGGGGCGGTGGGAAAGGGCGTCCTTCACTTTGCGCGTGAGGGGCATCCACACGGTGTTGCCGTTGCTCACGGTGTAGAGGTCTTCGTCGGTGATGCCGAGTTCCTTCTTGAGGTCTATGGGAAGTTCCTGCTTGAAGGTGACTTCGTAGGCATACTGCGAGTTTTCGGGTTCGCGGTTGGCCTTACCGTCGAGGTAGATCACGTTGTTGCGTATCTGTAGCGTCTGTCCGGGCAGACCGACGCAACGCTTCACGTAGTTTTCGCGACGGTCGGTGGGACGGCTCACTATTTCGCCAAACTGTTCCGTAGCCTGACGCATGTAAGCAGCGCCTGCGGCGTAGATTTTACGGTAGATGGCTTGCTGCTCCTCGTAGGTCATGGAGGGGTTGATGGCAGAGGAAGCGAGCGTGGGGGCTTCGCCGGGATTGGCGGCGGGAGTGCCGAGCAACTGGTCGCCCATCTGGTAAGCCATGCGGTAGTAGTCCTGGTTTTGCTGGTTGAGCGCCACGGTGTCGCCGGCGGGATAGTTGAACACTACGATGTCGTTGAGCTGCACGTGGCCCAGACCTTTCACACGGCGGTAGTCCCAGTGGGGCCACTCGATGTAGCTACGGCAGTTGACGAGCGGGAGTGTATGCTGCGTGAGGGGCATGGAGAGCGGCGTCTGCGGGATGCGGGGGCCGTAAGAGAGCTTCGACACGAGCAGATAGTCGCCCGTGAGGAGGGTCTTCTCAAGGGAGGAGGAGGGAATTACGAAGTTTTGGAAGAAAAACTGGTTGATGAAATAGATGGCCACGAGTGCAAACACGATGGCGTCGACCCATCCCATTACGAACCTTGTGACGGGTCCTACTTCGGGTTCGCGCCACCAGCCCCACTTTATTTTGCGGGAGATGCAGAGGTCGTAGATGAGGGGAATGACAATGACGCCCCACCAACAGCCTACCCAAAAGAGGAAGAGGCAGTAGAGGAGGGTGTAGATGCCAAACTTTATCCAGCTGGCGGCAGTAGGTTTCGACTTGCCTTTGCCGTGGCCATGGGCTGGCGTAGAGGGTCCGTTGTTTGGAAGGTTTTCTTGTGCCATGTGGCTATGGTAAGAATATTATATATCTTAGAAATTGAAAAGGTCGTCGGTGGAGAGGAGACCGCTGTGGGTGGCGGTGAACTCTGCGGCGAGCACAGCGCCGAGGGCGAATCCGCTGCGGTTGTGGGCGGAGTGGGTGATTTGGATCATGTCGGCGGGCGAATCGTAGGTCAAGGTGTGAATGCCGGGCACTTCGCCTTCGCGCAGGGCGTCGATGCGGAGCAGTTCGGCGGGGGTGTCCGTTGTGCCGCTCACGGTGCCGTCGGCGTTGTGCACTTCGCCTTTGACCCATCCTTTCTTACGGTCGAGATTGGCGCATACCTGCTCGGCGAGCGTGATGGCGGTTCCGCTGGGGGCGTCGAGCTTGTGAACGTGGTGGGTTTCGACTTCCGTAACGTCGTAGTCGGGGTAGGCGTTCATGATGCGGGCGAGGTATTTGTTGACAGCCGAGAAAATGGCCACGCCGAGGGAGAAGTTGGAAGCCCAGAAAAGGGTGTGACCGCCTTCGGTGCACTCGCGGCGCACGTCGGCCTCGTGGTCGTTGAGCCATCCGGTGCTTCCGCTGACCACTTTCACGCCTTGCGCCCAAGCGCGGCGGTAGTTGTCGTAGGCTGCGGTGGGGTTTGTAAACTCTATGGCCACTTCAGCGCTGCGGAAGGCGTCGCTGTCGAAGTCGGCGAGGTTGTCGACGTCGATGATGCTTACTATTTCGTGGCCGCGCTTGCGGGCTATCTCTTCTATCATATGGCCCATTTTGCCATATCCGATAAGTGCTATTTTCATTGGTAGGTTTTGCGTTGAGTCCGTAGGCTTTGCCGATTGCTGCGGGAGCGCACAGGCAAAGACTCGGGTAAGTTGGTGCAAACTTACGGAAAAAATGTCAGTCGTGTGGCGCAACGTGCAGCGGATTTTCGTAGAGGGAGGGCTGAGAGGGCAAAGAGGCTTCTTTATTTTTGCGTAGCATACGCTCTCTATGGAGGCGAGGTTTTCAAAACCTCGCGCTCTACACGGCCGTCACGGATGGTATTGCTTCTGTGTGTATGTGTGTAGAAATGTGACGTTTTGAAAACGTCACCCCCATGGAAAACACAACTGCATAAAAGCCTCCGTGAGGCCCTCGCCCCATAAACCAAAAGCCCGGCACGAAACGCGTTTGTGCAACGCATCCCGTGCCGGGCTTTTCTTGTGTTTTATGTTGAAGTTCGTTTATGCAGCGCAGGAATCCCAAGCGACAGAGTCTACTGGTGCATACTCATCAGCAACGGTAGAGTCGCACTCTACTTCATTGAACGACGGAGCGGAACTGTCGGTCACTTGGCCAACGTCGTTCTTGTCCTTACGCGGCTTGCGGCCAGCGGCTTCCTTGAGGTCTTTGCCATTAAAGACATAAGTCACCATAATGATGCCGTGTTCGTAACCGATGGTCACTGCAGCACCGGAATTGTGCTTGAGGATGCCCGGCGACGACTGCTTGAAGCCTGCCTTCTTGAGCTCGTTCTCCAAAGCTTTGGTGAAGCGTTCCTCGGAATTGAGGGCGTACTCGGTTACGTTGAGGGTAACAACACCTGCCTTTATGCGCGCTGCGTCGTTGTAGGCATAATCCCAACCCGTCTGCATGCGTTCGGTTTCGCCCCACCAGTTTGTGTAAGTGCTGTAGCGCGGGGTAGATTCGGCAAGGGGAACATCGAAGAACAGTCCCACACGGTAGCCGTCTGCATAATATTCAATGGTGGTCTTATCCTGGCACAACTCGGGCGAGGGTGCGTTGTCCTTGTACTTATCGAAGGTGTCGCCAGCCTTCACGCCGAAGAATGCGGCTCCGGCTATGTGAGCGGCGTAGTTCTTGGCAATGCCCTCAGCATCGAAGAAGTTGCTGTCCACAATGCCGTTGCCGGCGAAGCTTGCGTCCTTGAAGTTTTCCTTGCAGACGTCCTTCTTCTCCTTGTCCTGGAGGGAGAAGCTCTTCTCTTCGCCGAGGAGGAAACGCTCGCCGGTGAGTACGGCGGCTTCTTCAAACTCGAAGGGAACTACTTCGTTGCCTTCGGCATCGATCACGCCGCGCTTGTCGTTCTTCACGCCGACATAGAGTTGCGGCACCTTGAAAATTTCGCCGAAGGGCGAGGGCGTAAGTCTTTCGTACTTGGCACGAACTACGACTTCGTCCTTCGTGTTCTTGAGACCGTAGCTCTCGCCGTCGTAGTAGACTGCCATGCCGTCCTTCACAGCCGATCCGTTGGAGAGGGAGGGCTTGCCGAGGTCGCCAACTTTCTTGCCTTCTTTGTCGAACATGACGAGTTTGTCGCCTTTCTCCATCACTACGATGCCGTCGCCCACATTACGCACGCCTGAAATCTCGGCGGCGTCCTTCGTGAAGAGTTCGTTGCCGGACTTGTCGATGACGATGTACTTCTGAATGCTGTCGGCGCTTTTCTTTGCCACTACGGCCATGCCGTCGTTGAAGCCGCATACATAACCGTCGTATTTCTTGTCGATGTAGGGCGAGCCGTCGGGCTTGATGAAACCAAACTTTTCGTCGGAGTAGACGGCAACAGCCACGCCTTGGTGGAAGATAGTGGCGCGCTTGATGGATGCCGGAAGCTGTGCCTTGACCTTTCCGTCGGGAGTGATCACGCTGATGCTCTTGCCTTCTTCCACAGCGAGGGCATAGCCGTCGGAGAAAATGGAGGCGGAAAGATAGGAAGTTTGGTTGATGGGCTTCTTGGGGTCTTTGACGTTGTAGTAGTCGTACTTGCCGTCTCCGTTCTCGACGTAGAAGACGTCGTCGACAATGACGGAGGGCTGGTTCTTGAATTCATCCTTGAGGATGATGTCGCCGCTTTCGAGGTCGACGATGCTCCACATGTCGGAGCCTACGAGCTGCACGGCGAGGTATTTCATCTCGCTCGTGGACTCGCCGCACGATGCTAGGCAGAGCAGGGCAACGAGTGCAAAAAGGAAATGCTTGATTCGTTTCATAGAGAGGGTATTGGATTAACGTTGTTTATTGCATATTGACGCAAATATAGGACAAACGTTTGATATCACCCCCCAGAACAAAAAATCTCACATTTTATGCCAAAGAATATACAAAAGGACTATAAATTGCGGATGCGGCAAAAGAAAGGCGGAGCGAAGGTGGAGCGGAGTACGGCCATGCTATTCGGCAGGAACGAGTTCGTAGCTTGTGTTGCGTCCGCGCCCGTCGGTTTGCCGGAGTATGCCTTTTTGCAGCAGGTCGTTGATGTCGCGAATTGCCGTGTCCTGCGAACAATGGTTTATTTTGTACCATTTCGAAGAATTCAAAACTCCCTCAAAGCCGTCGAACAAGAGGTTGATGACCTTACGCTGCCGCTCGTTGAGCGGTGTGAGGCGGTGACGTTCCCAGAAACGCGTCTTGCGCACTACGCTTTCGGTTCTTGCCAGCGCAGTTTTGAGTGCGCCTTTCATTGCAGATAGGAACCAGACGACCCACGGCGTGACGTCGAGCGGACCTTTCTGTGCCTGTTCGAGGTGTTCGTAATAGTCCTTACGATGGTTGAGAATCTCGGAGGAGAGACTGTAGTAGCGCTGCGACGTGTGGTCGGCGCGGGCGAGGAGCATCTCCGTTAGCGTGCGGCACAGGCGTCCGTTGCCATCGTCGAAGGGATGGACCGTGACGAACCACAGGTGGGCCACGGCAGCCTTTACGATGGGGTCCATGTCGCCTGCCGTGTTTATCCAACGGACGAATTCGTCCATCATGGTTGGCACGGCTTCGCTAGGAGGTGCTTCGTAGTGGACCTTGTGATGCCCGAGCGGACCGGACACAACTTGCATAGGCTCGTCGCATTGTCGCCAATTGCCCACGGTTATTTCATAAATGCCACTGCGCCCTGTGGGGAAGAGGGCAGCGTGCCATGCAAACAAGCGCTCATCGGTGAGCAAGCGGTCGCGTCCGTTCACGGCGTCCATCATGACCTGCACGATGCCTTCGGTGTAGTGGTCGGGTGTGGGGAGGCCGGCTTGGGGAAGACCCAGATGGAGCGCGAGGGAGGAGCGCACGCTGTCGCGGTTGAGTTCCTGGCCTTCTATCTTTGCCGAATGGACAATCTCGCACGTCAGGGACTCGAGTGCCGAAAGGTTTTGCTCTTCGAAGCCAAACATGGAGATGCGCCCCGAGAGCTCGCCTCTCATCCTGTTGACTTCGGCCAAGAGGGGACTGAGGGCTGAATGGTCAAAATGCATATTGGGCCATTCGTCGTGTTGCCAGATGTATGCTGCGCTACGTTTCATGTGGTTCTGATTTTGTGCGCAAGTTACCGCATTTCGTGCTTTTACGCAAATTTTGCGGAGAATAATGGGGATATTCTACGCAAAATGTGCGGAGAATAATGGCTGTAATCTACGCAAAAGCATGCGTGAGGGCCGTGTAAAGCGTCACGTCAGAGACGTGCCCCCCATGCGTTGCACCCCATGGAAGGCGAAGCCACGCAAAACCGTCCGTGACGGCGAAGCACGCAAAACCGTCCGTGACGGCTACGCACGCAGAAGCCCACGGAGCGTATGGCTTGCATACGGTCCGTGGGCTTTGGATTAGGAGTTATGTGTTAGAGGGGCAGCTTACTTCGTGCCGTCCTTCTCGGTGAAGTCGGCGGGGAGCATGCTGATGGTGCAGCAGTTGTTCTGCTTGAGAACGACGTTCTTGGCGAAGTTCTGCACGTCGGCGGGACGGAGTGCCTTGAGGGCGGCTTCGTAGCCGGTCTGCTCGTCTTTGCCCCAACGCACCTTGTTGATTACGAGGTTTTCCCAGTAGCTGTTCTTCTTCTGGCTGTCGGCGAAGTCCTTAAGCTCGAAGGTGACCACCTTGTTGAGTTCCTCTTCAGTAACCCCCTTGTTGGCCACGTTCTCGAAGTCCTGCTTCATGAGAAGGAGGGCAGAGTCGAGTTTGGCGGGCTTCACGGGGCACTGAATCTGCACGTTGTAGATGTCGCTTGTGCCGTACTGTGCCGAACCTGCTGCGAACACGCTGTAGGCTATGCCGGCGTCCTCACGAATGCTCTTGAGGTAGCGCTGGGTGAGGATTTCGCCGAGGGCGTTGGCAGCGATGGCGGTCTGCATGGTGTAGGGCGTCTTTCCGCTCCAAATCTGCACGATGGAAGCCTGAGGCGTTTCCATAGCGCGACGGAAGTTGTTGGTGCGTGCGCCTTCGGCAATGCCGAACACCTTAGAGGCGTCGTAAGTCTCGCGCTTCTTCACGGCTTTGAGGGGAGCGATGTACTGCTCGGTGAAGGCACGGAGGGAGTCAACGTCGAAAGCTCCGGTGAAGAAGAAGTCGAAGTCGCCACCGGCGTTGAAGCGTTCGGAGTAGAGACGACGAATCTCGCTATAGCTTGCCTTGTCGAGGTCGGCAAGGTGAAGGCGTGCGAAGCGGGGATTGTGGTTGTAGAGCGTCACGCGGATGGAGTCGGAGAAGGCAGCCTGGGGGTTCTTCTCGATGTTCTCGAGCTGCACGCGGAGAGCGGCGATGAGGTTGTTGTAGCCTTCCACGTCGTTGGCGGGAGTCTGGAAGCGGAGGTAGATGAGTTCGAAGAGGGTGCGGAGGTCCTTGGGCGTGGAAGCGCCGTTGAGGTATTCGCTGCTCTGTGAGAGTGTGGGGGTGCAGCTTACCTGCTTACCGGAGAGCGCCTTTTCGAGTTCGGTGCTGTTGAAGTTGCCGAGACCAGTGGCCTGCATGACGCCTTCGAGGAGGTTCATGTTGACGCGGTCCTTGTCGGCAATGCGGCTCTGTCCGCCGAAGGAAGTGGCTTGGAAGGATACTTCGGAGTCGTCGAAGTCGGTCTTCTTGAAGTATACGCGGGCACCGTTGGAGAGGGTCCAGCAGGTGTAGCCGAAGTCGGCCTTCGTTTCGCTGACAATCTTGCCCTTCTTGGGGAGTTTTGCCACGAGGGGTTCGTTCTTCACGTTGTCCACGTAGGCTTCGAGCTTAGCGGTCTTGGCAGCAGCCACGGCCTGCTTGAGCTGGTCGACGGTGGGCACCGTTACGCCTTCCTTGTCGGGATACATGGCGAGCACTACGAAGTTGGTGTCGGTGGAGGCTACGAGTTCCTTGAAGAATTCGTTCACGTATTCGGCGGGAACGTTCTGTGCGAGCATCTTGTAGGTGTTATACTCCGTTTCGATGTCGGGGATGGGGTCGTTCTCAAGGAAGTGACGCACATACTGGGGCACGTAGAAGGAGTTTTCCTGCTTGTCGCGGTTGTTGTAAATCTTCTCCATGCCGCTGAGGAACTCTTCGCGTACGCGGATAACCTCTGAGGCGTTGAAACCGAACTTCACGGCGCGCTCCACTTCTTCCATGACGGCCTGCACGGCTTCGGCGTCCTTGCCGGGCTTAGGAAGAATGCCGAGGTTGAGGGCGTCCATGGTCTTGGACATGATGTAGGTGCCGTCTTCGCAGTCGGCACCGATGAAGGGGCACTCGGGCTTCTTGGAAAGCTCGTTGAGACGTGCGTTGAGGGCGCTTGCAGCAACTCTGGTGAGGTAAGAGACGGAGAGGTAAGCCATCGTGTTTCTCATCTCGGTGGGGATAGGCTCGTGCTTGAAGCTGATCTGCACAATGCCGCGGGTCTGCTCCTTGTCCTTGTCTACGATGTAGATGGGCTCAGCGTTGTCGGGCACGGGGTAGAGCTCGTAGGCTGCGGGGTTCTCGGGCATCTTGATGGGCGAGAAGAGGTCTTTGATTTTGGCCTCAACCTTGTCCACGTCGATGTCGCCGACCACGATGATGCCTTGGAGGTCGGGGCGGTACCACTTCTCGTAGTAGGCGCGGAGTTCTTCGGGCTTGAAGTTGTCCACCACGCTCATGAGACCGATGGGGTAACGGTGGCCGTAGCGCGAACCGGGATAGAGGTTGGGGAGGTTACGCTCGAGGATGCGGCCCGAAGCGCTTGAACGCATGCGCCACTCTTCGTGGATGACGCCGCGCTCCTTGTCGATTTCGGCAGGGTCGAGGGTGAGACCGTCTGCCCAGTCGTGAAGGATGAGGAGGCAGGAGTCGACGTTCTGTTCCGTCACGGGCACGTCGTCGATGTTGTAGACGGTTTCGTCGGCTGCGGTGTAGGCGTTGAGGTTCTGTCCGAACTTCACGCCGATGGTCTCGCAGTACTTCACGAGGCGGTCGCCGGGGAAGTGGTCAGTGCCGTTGAAGCACATGTGTTCGAGGAAGTGGGCGAGACCGCGCTGGTTCTCCTCTTCCTGAACGGAACCGACCTTCTGCGCAATGTAGAAGTTGGCGCGGTTCTCGGGCAGTGCGTTGTGACGGATGTAGTAGGTCAGTCCGTTGGCAAGTTTGCCGTAGCGGACAGCCTTGTCCATGGGCAACTGCGGAAGCTGCTGGGCTGCCACGGGAAGCACGATACTTGCCACGAGGAGCAGCCAAAAGGCTTTGAGTTTGTTCATTGTATGTTTGTTATGTGTATTGGTTTGCAGGAGTAATGGGCAATAGGGTGCGTGCTCTTTTCATTTTGCCACACTGAAGCGGCTGGAGCGTGCGTGCGCGGCGCTGCCATATTGGGGCAATATACAATTCGCTGCAAAAGTAGCCATTTCCGTGCACATCTTGTGAGTTTGCAAAAATCATTTTGTAATTTCGCACACAAATAAAGCCGCCCTCCCCTGCCCTCTCTCCCTTACGAGCGCCTAACGACGTGCTTTTCAGACGACGACAGGAGGGAAGCGACAATACAAAAACGATGATACGCAAATTCGATTTTCTTGTGATTGGTTCCGGTGTGGCCGGAATGAGTTACGCCCTCCAGGTGGCCGCCTCGGGCAAAGGCAAGGTGGCCCTCGTTTGCAAGACAAGCATAGAAGAGGCCAACACGGCCAAAGCGCAGGGTGGCATAGCCTCCGTGACGAACCTCGAAGTGGACAACTTTGAGAAACACATCAAGGACACCATGGTTGCGGGCGACTACATCAGCGACCGCCGTGCCGTGGAGCAAGTGGTGAAGAACGCTCCCGAGGGCATCAAGCACCTTGTGGAATGGGGCGTGAACTTCGACAAGAAGGACAACGGCGACTTCGACCTTCACCGCGAGGGCGGTCACTCGGAATTCCGCATCCTGCACCACGCCGACGACACGGGTTTCGAAATTCAGCGCGGCCTCATCGAAGCCGTACGCAACCACCCTGCCATCACGGTGCTGGAGAACCACTTTGCCGTGGAGATTATCACACAGCACCACCTCGGTGTGGAGGTGACGCGCCGCACGCCTGACATTGAGTGTTACGGTGCCTACGTGCTCGACCCCGACACGGGCAAGATCGACACGTTCCTCTCGCGCGTCACGGTGCTCTGCACGGGCGGCTGCGGTGCCGTCTACGCCACGACGACGAACCCCAACATTGCCACGGGCGACGGCATTGCCATGGCCTACCGCGCCAAAGCCACCGTGCGCGACATGGAGTTCATACAGTTCCACCCCACGGCGCTCTACCACCCCGGCGAGACGCACCCCGCCTACCTCATAACGGAAGCCATGCGCGGCTACGGCGGCATTCTCCGTCTGCCCAACGGCGAGGAGTTCATGCAGAAGTACGACAAGCGTCTCTCCCTTGCTCCGCGCGACATCGTGGCGCGTGCCATCGACAAGGAGATGAAGATCCACGGCATTGACCACGTGTGTCTCGACGTGACGCACAAGAATCCCGAAGAGACTAAGCACCACTTCCCCAACATCTACCAGAAGTGTCTGAGCATAGGCATCGACATCACGCGCGAGTACATCCCCGTGGCTCCCTGTGCCCACTACCTCTGCGGCGGCATCAAGGTGGACCTCAACGCCTGCTCGTCCATCCACCGCCTCTACGCCGTGGGCGAATGTTCGTGCACGGGTCTTCACGGCGGCAACCGCCTGGCTTCCAACTCGCTCATCGAGGCTGTGGTCTACGCCGAAGCTGCCGCGCGCCACTCGCTCGAGCACATCAGCGAGTACGACTTCAACACGAAGGTGCCGGAGTGGAACGACGAGGGCACGCTGACGAACGAGGAGAAGGTGCTCATCCGCCAGGACGCCAAGGAGGTGGAACAGATCATGTCGGCCTACGTGGGCATTGTGCGCTCCGACCTTCGTCTGCGCCGCGCCTGGACGCGCCTCGACTTGCTTTACGAAGAGACGGAAGAACTCTTCAAACGCGTGAAGGCCACGCGCGACATCTGCGAACTGCGCAACATGATCAACGTGGGTTACCTCATCACCCGCCAAGCCATGGAGCGCAAGGAAAGCCGCGGCCTCCACTACACCATCGACTATCCGCGCCACGCCTACGACCAGAATTGAGGAATATTTGTAAAATAACAAACTCCGCTGTAAACCAACAAAAAGGTTCGCAGCGGAGTTTTTTATGCCTCACGGAGGCTCTCTTCTCTCATCAGGGATATTATTTGTGTTTCAAGTAGTACTTCACGCCGCGCTTTACGTTTTCTTTCACGGCTTTGCTCGAATAGGTAGCTCCCGTTACGCCGTCGACCTCTGCGGTGGCGGCCTTGGAAACCTTCATGCCGCGCCACTTTGGGAGCAGCGTGGTCTTCACTCGGTTGAAGAAGTCGGGCGTTTCCTTGTTAGGGAGCGGCTCTACGTTAATGAGTTTGTTGCCTTTGAAGTGGAGCTTGAGAGGAGTGGCTCCCGCAAAGCCTTTCACGTCCTTGGCCAGCGTGGTGGTGTTGACCACCCATGATCCGTCGGCCTGCTTGGTCATCACGTTTTGGGCCTTTGCAACGCCCGCGGTGAGCAAGGCGGCGAGCAGTAGGAGTTTTGTGTTCATTTTTCGTTCGGTGCTGATGTTTTTGATTCCGTCTTTTGGACGTTCAAAAGCAGAATAAGTTTAAGGGTGGTTCTACAAATTACCACCCTTAACATCACTCGCCAATGCCCCAGGTAATCTTCTTCTCGTCCCACTTGTCCTTGGGCTGCAGGGGCTCGTCGGGGTAACCGATGACGATGCCGTTGAGGGGGATGAGGTTTGCGGGGAGCTTGAGCGTGCGGGAAATGCCTGCCACCTTGCGTTCTATGGGGTAGATGGTGGTCCAGCAAGCGCCAAGCCCCAGGGCG
This sequence comes from bacterium, assembly GCA_963656685.1. GTDB lineage: Bacteria > Bacteroidota > Bacteroidia > Bacteroidales > Bacteroidaceae > Alloprevotella. The sequence goes on from CAVKJJ010000027.1 coordinate 19,878, forward strand.
TTGGCGGCGAGAAGAATGTTCTCCGACACGGCAGAGAGGTCCTGTACCCAGAGTTCGCGGCCCTGCCCTTCGGCCATGCGCGCGGTGTCGGCGCAGACAAAGATGAAGAGCGGCGTTTTGCGAATGTCCTCGGCGTGGCGGGAGTTTGAAGCGGCGTAGGCCTCAATGTCCTTCTTGTCCTTGAGCACCACGAAGTGCCAGGGCTGGAGGTTGCCGGAGGTGGGGGCTGCCATGGCGGCACGGAGCAAAGCCTCAACCTTGGCGTCCTCCACAGGCTGAGCCTTGAAGTGGCGTACGCTGGTGCGCGAGAAGATGTTTTCGAACACGGCGGTGGCCGAAGCGTCGCCGCCCGTGGCTTCTTTCACGGCAGAGGGGAGAGGGGCGGGAGCCGTGGTCTGTGCGTTGGCCGAAGCCATGCTTGCGGCTGCAGTGGCAGCCACAAGCAAAGTTTTGAGTGTACGGGTCATTGTCATTTCTTGAGAATGGTGATTGCCTTGAGCAGGTTGCCCGTGCCGAAGGTCATGAACGGTGTGGCCACGCCGGTGGCAGCGTCAATCTTGTAGATGGTGGGAGTTACTGACGAGGAGGCGGAGCTGGCGGTAACCGTCTTTCCGCCGTTCCATCCGCCGCCCGAACCTGAGCTGGAGCCAGAGCCGCCGCTCATGCTGGTGGGAGCTGCCACGGGGAGGTAATAGGCACCGTCGTAGCCGTCGCCCCAACCGAACGAAACGCTGGAGGGATCGGGCAGACCGCTCACCCACGTGAGGCTTTGGGCTTCCATGTCCACTACGGCCATCTTGCCCGAAGAGGCCATGTTGCCATACTGGGCCTTGTCGAGGAAGAACTCGAGGAGGAACTTGCTGCCGCTGATGTGGAAGGCTTTGCGGAAGCGGTAGCCGTCGGCCTTGGCGAGGATGTCGAACTTGTAGGTCTTGTCAAACTCGGTCGTGCCCTTGTTGATGCGGAGCGCGCCCACTTTGCTGTCCGTGGCGCTCGAACCGGAGAAGACGTAGATGTTGCCCTTGTCGTCGGCACCGCTCTGCGTGTAGCGTACGGAGCGCATGGCACCTACCGACGAGCCTATGCGGCTGTCGTAGATAACCTTGGTGATGCCGAGCTGGTAGTCGCAGAAGGCCACCACGGCGGAGTCGCGGTTGGTGTAGTTGAGCACCATGGCCACTTGGTTGTTGCCCATGTCGACGATGTTGGAGATGTTGGGGTTCACTTCGTCGATGGCATACTGCGGAAGGTTTACGGCGATGTTGTTGCCCGCACCCGTGGCGTCGACCACCATGGCGTAGGGCTGGCTGATCTGTGCGGCGTAGGAGTAGGTGCCGAAGGTGCCCGTGTTGCCGAAGGCAGAGACCTTCACGGGGCTACCGAGTTCGACGAGCGTGCCGTTGTCCACCTTGTAGCTGCGGAGGCCGGCCTGCTTGTCGCCAATGCCTTCAGCGCTTGCGCCGCGGGCGTAGATGTAGCCGGAGAACACGCCGCTCTGGGCGTTGTAGGTCACTTGCGTGAAGCTGTCGAAGCTCTTCACGGCGTCGGTGGCACCGTACACTTCCTCGCCCATCTTGGCGGTGGTGAGGTCGGTGTAGACTTTCATGTACGAACCTCCGGTGAGGTCGGTGGTGGGATCGCCAGCCGTCACCACGAAGCTCATGTCCTTGGCGTCGATGGTGGGTGTCTCGGGGGTTTTGGCGGTGTCGTCGTCGGAGCATGAGGTGAACGTCATGCCGGCCGAAAGCGCCAGAAGCGCTGCAGAATAGAAAAACTTATTCATTTCTGTTCTTTTTGGGGATTGTGTGTGAGTAATTAGGTTGTCAGCTTCAGTTGAGTTTGCCGAGCGTTCTGATTTCGGTGACGCCCTTGATGGTGATGCCCTTGGTGGCTACGCCCGTTTCGGGATTGACAAGGTAGATGGCGGCGTCGTGCCCGAACTGGGTGATGGGCAAGTAGATGACGCCGTCAGCAAAGAGGGGCACGCCGCCCGTTTCGGCACCAGAGGTGATGAGGTTCTTGGCGGGAAGGCCGGTGAGCGGGGTGTAGGTCTTGGTTGCCATGTCCACGAGGGCAAACTGGTGGCCGGGGGTGATGGTGGTGACGTCCTTCTCGTTGTAGATTTCGAGGAGGAACTTACTGCCCGTCATGTACCACACACGGCGGAACTTGTAGCCGCCGGCAGGGGTTTGGAGGTCGAAGTAGTAGTCCTTGTCAAACTCCGAAGCACCTTTCGTTATGCGCAGTGCACCGGCCTTGCGCGTGGTGGCGGTGTTGAAGGCGTTGGAGAAGACGTAGACGGTGCCGTCGTCGGCCTTGTGGACCTCGTGGAGCACCTGCGAGCGGTAGTGGCCGGCGGAGTAGCTGATGCGGTTGTCGCGGTAGACGCTGACGACGTTCAGGTCGCGGTCCATCTTGGCCACCCAGCAACTGTCGGGGTAGGCCACGTCGCCCACGCTGGAACCGTCGCCCGTGCCGGTCTGGTGGAAGGCCGACTGCACCATGGCGGAGAAGAACGTGCCGTCGCCGTTGTCCACTATGCTGGAGAAGGTGACCTGCTGGCCGTTGCCCGTGAGGTCCTCGGTCCAGAGGGTCTTGGTGTGGTCGAGCTTCACGCCCTGGTCGGTGATGTTCCAAAAGGCAAAGGTGGCGCCGTCGTTGCGGGTGCCGTCGGCGGAGAGCTGGCCGCCCACGCTGGTGAGCAGCTGACCGTCGAAGAAGCCGTAGTTGGAGAAACGCGTGTCGATGCGAAACTCGCCGAGCGTCGTGAGCTGCGCGTCGTCGGAGGTCCAACGCAAGCCGTAGCCGAGGCCGGCAAACTGCTGCTGGTAGACCATGCCTATGGCGTCGTGACCGCTGAAGACCCACGTGTAGTTGGTCTGCGGGAGTTCCATGATGTTGTGGCGCACGTCGAGGTCGGCAGCGGTCAGGCTGTTGGTCTGCATGACGTATTCCGTGCCGTTGTCGGTCTTGACGGCAATGAAATAGGCGCCCTTGCCGTTCTGCACGGCGCTGGAGTTGTTGTCTTTACCGGTGGCGTCGGAGGTGGCGTCGTCGCTGCCGCTGCAGGAGGTGAGCGCGGAGCACAGACCGAAAAGGCACAAGAGTAGCCCTGTCGCCGTCCGTTTAGACAGCGAGTGATAAGTTTTCTTCATTCTTGGTGATGTATGTGTATGGTTTGTGGAATTTGTTCGTGCTCTCCTACCTCTTGTAGAAGACGTAGCGGAACTTGACGGAAAAACTGCGGCCGGGCTTTTGCAGGCTGTAGTTGTCGTAGAGCAAGGCGTTGGTAAAGTTGTTCGCCTCCACCGACACGTTGTAGCGGCCGCCGGCTATGGCGTAGACGAGGTTGGCGTCGTGGCTCAATTGTTCGGGCACGTAGAGCTTGGCTCCCTCGCCCGCCCACGAGCGGTAGAACTTGTGGACGTAACGCATGGACCACCCGAGGGTGAGGCGGTTGGCCTTGCCGAAGACGTGCTTGAAGGTGTAAGAGGCGTCGGCGCCGCCAAAGGTGTAGGGGAGGTTGGGCACGCGGTTGTTGTACGTGACGGACGGCGCGCCGAGGGAGTTGAGGCGCTCCTTGTTGCGTGTGTTCTGAAGGGAAAAGTTGCCGCCCACGCTGGCCACGTCGCTGAAGTAATAGTGCAGACCGAGGTCCACGCCCAAGCCAATGACCTTGCCGTGGTTGGTGCTGACGGCCACGCCTTTCTGACCGATGGTGCGGACGATGTAGTCGCGCACGTGGCGGGAGTTGAAGCCCGCGTCGAAGCTAAGGGTGTGGTCGTCGCCGAAGGTGTGCTGGTAGCCAAAGTTGAGGTTCACGTTGTCGCTCTTCTCGGGGCGCAGCGTGGCGTTGCCGTCCTCGTAGTCGCCGTCGCCAAAGAGCTCACGGTCGGAGGGAAGGCGGTAGGTGCGCTCGTAGGAGAGCTTCACCTGCAGGTCCTTGCCGAGAAGGAAATACGTGCCGGCACCGCCCCAGCCCAGTGCGCTGTTGCTGCGCTGCTGCTCCTCGTAGTCGGCACGGCCGGAGGTCGCCACGTTGACGGGACCTTGCACCTGCGAGCGGTAGTGCTTGAGGAAAGCCACGAGGTTCCAGCGCGTGGTGGGCAAAAATTTGTAGGAGAGGCCCGCCACGTTCTTGCCGTTCACGCGGCGCATGAAGGTGGAGGCTGTTTGCTGCACGTTGTTGGCAGCGCTGTTGGTGGTGCGGCGACGGTAGTGGGTGTAGGTGTCGTTGAAGGTAAAGAAGTGGCGCGCACCGATGTGGTAGGTCACGTTGGCCACGCCCGAAAACGTGCGCCCCCTGAACTCGGCAAGGGTGGGCACGCCCTCGCCCTGGTAAGCGTTCGTCTTGTAGTTGCCCGTCCAGCTGTAGGTGCGGCTGAGGGTGTCGACATTGTGGGTCGTGACCACGTCGTAGCGCGCCGAGAGGCGGAAGTTCAAGCCCTCCGTACCGAGGTTGCGCTTCTCGTAGAGCAACGAGGGGGCAATGCCTTGGGCGGTGCGGTACTTGCCGCCGAACACGATTTTCATCAAATTGGCGTTCTGTATCTGAGCATACTCGTGAGTATAATTCACGCCCAGCATGAGTTTGTCGGCCCACGACTTATCGACCAACCCCATTTGGAAAATCACCGCCTCGTTGTGGTAACGGTCGTGAAAGCGGCGAAACCAGCGTTCCTCCTGGCTCACGGCGTTGGTCTCGAGGTCGGTCCACTGGGTCTTCACCTTGTAGTCGTTGTCGGAAAAGTTCTGGTAGGCGTTGAGCCTGAGGGAGAGGCCCTTTGCGCCCGACCATCCGAACGAGACGTTGCTCCGGTGGGTGTTGAACGAACCGTAGCTGTAGCTGGCGTCGACGTAGGTGTGGGGCGAGTGGTCGGTGACGATGTTGATGGCGCCGCCAAGGGCATCGCCGCCAAAGTCGACGGGCACCACGCCCTTGTAGACCTCCACGCGGCTGGCAAAGCTGGCGGGAATGTTGTTCAGCCCAAAGCTTGACGAAGCGCCGTCCATAGGCACGCCGTCGATGAAGAGCTTCACGTGCTTGCCGGTGAAGCCGTTGAGGTTGACGCTGGCGGCAGAACCGAGGCCGCCGTCTTCGCGCACCTTCACGCCGGACACACGGTCGAGCACGTGGCCCAAGTCGAGGTTGGTGTTGCGCAAGCGGCGCGTGTCGACCGCCGTGACGTTGAACGCCGACGTGTTGACACGACTCACCTGGCTGCCGCGAACGACAGCTTCGCCCAGACGATGCGTCTTTCCGACATTTTCGCCCGTCAGAGTATGTTTTTGCTTAAAGTTTAGAGAGTCTTTTTCGTGCTGGGCCACCGCTACTGATGCACACACAAAAGTGCACAACAAGAGCGAACCCCTACGTACGCAGTTGCTTCTTATCATATCAGAGTTATTGTCGTTTGATGGGCAATAATTGTGGTACCATAAGGAGTTTGTACGTCGGGCCTAGCACATTCTTCACGAAGAAAATACAATAAGCGTTGAACCTATTGCATAGTTTTTTTCACAAGGAACGATATGGGCAATGACTGTTTCTCACTTATCCGTTGCTCTTATTCCAATCGTTGCTGCCGTGCGGATTCCACACGCCACCTCGCTAGGTAGCGCCTTTCGTTGTGCCGCCGCTTTTTGCAGCCAAAAACGCAGTGGATGGACCCGAAGAGAGAGCCGAATGTGTCCGTCCGCTACGTTTCGAGGTGCAAAGGAACGAATTTTCACGGACGTATCCAATACCCACAAATGAGGATTTACACCTTCGCCCGTTCGCGCGCCTTTCACCCGTTTGCATACCGCCGCGCCACTTGCAAACGCTGTGCCACACGCTCCCTGTCACCGAATCTGACATCGGCTCTGTCATGCTCCCCCACCCCACTGCCACTGCCACCACGCCACCCGTCGTGATTCCTCACCTTGTCGTGCTTCACCTCCCCGTCGTGCTTCATGCCCCCGTCGTGCCTCACGTCATGCCCCCGTCGTGCCCCTCGCGTGTGCGCCCGCGCGCCGTGCGACACCGCCACCGCCGCGTTTTCTTTTTCTTTTATTTCTTTTTCTTTGGGAATAGGTAGGGTTTAAGGGGAGGAAAGGGCGGGCTTTTCTTTTTTTCTTTGTCTTTAAATCTTCGGGCACAATTTTTCGTACTGCGTCTTTCATTCTTCGCGCTCATCGTCACGTCAGAGACGTGACCTCCATGCGTTGCACTCCCATGCCGCTGCAGCTCCATGCGTTGCACCCTCATTTGCGCCCCAAAAACATTACACTTTTCAAGCCTCCAAAAATTTTTACAACACCCTACCCCACAGCCGCTTAGAGCGCCATTTTCGGCACTTATCCACAGCAGTTTGACACTTGAGGTCCGAAAAAAATTTGGAAATCGCCCCCACCGCGTTGTATCTTTGCATCACCGACAGAGAGCATACCCCACCCACCACGAAGAACAGCCACGTTCAAGAAACGTTGCACCCACAAAAAGTTACACAAACCGCCCCTAATACCACGCCTCAACCTCAACCCTCCTAACTGCTAACACATGCAAACAACTATCTACGAGCCCAACACGTTGGGCTAAGAGCAAATCGACACAAGCTGCCCAAAAGTTCTGCCCACAACAGCTAACGCCCGCAACTGCTAACAGATGCAAACAACTTTCTACAAGCTCAACACGTTGAGCTAAGAGCAAATCGGCACAAGCTGCCCAAAAATTGCACGGCGCACAGAAACAGCATGCAGCACATTTACGGAATCCTACTTCCGAATTCAACGGACTTACAAGTGCGCAGCGTGTGAGCCAACCTTAATGCGAGTTTATGCCAAACTTGACAGATTTTGCGATGTTTGGCACGAACTCATATAAAGAAAAGCGTAACTTTGCCTACGTAAAATCCCAACCATCATTCTTTTAAAGCTATGAAAATTATAGGTAGGCAAAAGGAAATGCAATCCTTGAAGAAATATATCAGCTCAGAGCAATCCGAATTTATCGCGCTCTACGGCAGAAGACGTGTAGGAAAAACATTCTTGATACGAAACCTTCTAGGTAATAGTTTCGCTTTTTCCGCAACAGGCATTCTTGAGGGAGAACCGATAGAGCAAAGAGAAAGTTTTACGGCATCCTTGAGAGAATACGGCTGCAAAGACTGCACTTTCACGGATTGGATGGAAGCCTTTGCAAAGTTGCGTGCACTTCTGGAAACCAAACGAAAAAAAAACAAGAAGGAGCCGCTAATAATCTTTATTGACGAACTTCCCTGCTTTGACACACAACGTTCTAAGTTTGTTCATGCACTTGGCTATTTTTGGAACAACTGGGCAGCTTGGCAAGGCAATGTGAAGTTAATTGTATGTGGCTCGGCCACTTCCTGGATGACCCGAAATCTTTTGGATAGCAAAGGAGGTTTGCACAACAGGCTCACACAAACACTTTGGCTAAAGCCATTCCGCCTAGCGGAAACGGAATGTTATCTCAAAAATGCAGGCTTCAAATGGACGCGCGAGAGCATAGCCCAATGCTACATGATAATGGGCGGAATCCCTTACTACTTGAGTCTGTTGGACAACAGCTTAAGTTTGCCGCAAAACATCGACCAACTATTCTTCGCAATAGACGGCAAACTTAAAGACGAATTTCACCGCCTGTACGGGTCTCTTTTTAAAAATCCAGATTACTACCTAAAGGTTATTGACTTGTTGGCTGCTAACCACCAAGGCCTGACCCGAAAAGAAATGGCTCAGAAATTGAATACTAACGGCAGGCTGACAGAGGTACTTGAGGACTTACTTCAATGTGGCTTCATAAGCCGCTCCGCAGTGCGTGCGCAGAAAGGAGGCTTAAAGACAACAGATGGCATCTACCAACTGACAGATTTCTACACCCGCTTTTATTACGATTTTTGCAGAGGAAAGACATCAGACGAGCACTACTGGACCCACAAACTTGCTACTCCTAAAACCAACACATGGTTAGGTTTGGCGTACGAACGGCTTTGCATGGCCCACATACCTCAAATCAAAGCGACACTCGGCATCAGTGGACTTCATACAGAGCACTACTCTTGGCGAAGCAAGGCACAACAACCAGCTGCCCAAATAGACCTCATTATCGAACGATCCGACAACATCATCAACCTTTGCGAAATTAAGTATTCCAACGGATCATACACCCTTAACAAGGCCGAATATGAGAAAATACAACACCGCCAGGCAGCATTTGCTGAAGAGACAAAATGTAGGCAAGGCATTTTCCTTACACTCATCACAACTGCTGAACCAAAACAAAATGAGTATCTGAACATGATGAACGGAGTGGTATTGTTGGACGACTTGTTTGGACAATAGACGCACCGCAGAATCTTTCATCGCTCCTTATCCCAACAGTAAAACATACCCTTGTGCTTACACTTTCATTTCACAGAAACCGTCTACCTCGTCTCGGACGCCAAATCCAAAAAAGTCGATACTTTTTTGGATTCAATTCCCAAAAAGTATTGACTTTTTTGGATTTGGACGGAATTTGCTTAATTTTGCCCCGTAAATAAACAAACGAGGCAAGCATGATAAAACGCACATTAGAGACCGCAATAGAGCAGAGGCTATGGCAAGGAAAAGCCATCATCCTCTTCGGAGCAAGACAAGTGGGCAAAACCACAATGTTGAAAAACTTGCTACAGGACCGCAACGATGTGCTGTGGCTCAACGGAGACGAGCAAGACGTGAGAAACCTCTTCGAAAACGCGTCGTCCACAATGCTCAAAACGATAATAGGACAAAAACGCATTGTGGTGATCGACGAGGCGCAACGAATCACAAACATCGGACTTGGGCTCAAACTGATTACTGACAACATCGATGGCGTGCAAGTCTTGGCAACAGGTAGTTCCTCGTTCGACCTTTCCAACAAAATCAACGAACCTCTTACGGGAAGAAAACTGGAATACTGGATGTTCCCACTTTCCTTCAGCGAACTGGTGGAGCACAACGGACTTTTGGAAGAGAAGCGCCTTTTGACCCACCGATTGGTCTTCGGAAGCTACCCCGACGTCATAAACAACGCGGGCAACGAACGACTGGTGCTGACCGAACTCGCCGACAGCTATCTCTACAAGGACATTCTGACGTTTGACCGAATAAAGAAAAGCGACAAACTCGTCAAGCTACTTCAGGCTTTGGCATTCCAAGTAGGAAGCGAAGTTTCATTCAACGAACTGGCACAAACCTGCGGACTGGACCCCAAAACCGTGGAAAGCTACGTAACACTCCTGGAACAGTCGTACATCGTGTTCCGACTTGGTTCCTTCAGCCGCAACCTGCGCAACGAGCTGAAATTCTCACGCAAAATCTATTTCTGGGACTGCGGCATACGCAACGCCGTGATAGGAAACTACCAGATGGTAGAGAGCCGAATGGACACAGGAGCTCTGTTCGAGAACTACATCGTGGCAGAACGGCTGAAAAAACTGCGTTACGAAAAATCGTACGCCAAGAGCTACTTCTGGCGGTCGAAGACCAAACAGGAAATCGACTACATCGAAGACATGGACGGAAAGCTCTCGGCCGTGGAAATGAAGTGGAATCCCAACCGAAAAGCGGCATTGCCCCTTTCGTTCGCCCGCTCCTACGGCGACGCGGACTTCAAGGTGGTGACACGCGACAACTACGAAACTTTCCTGCTGTGAAGCCACTTTCAAAAAAAAAGAAACGACTGCAAAACAAACTCCGCCGCAAACGCTTCTTACGTTTGCGGCGGAGCCTTTTTATATAGCTGAATTTTAGTCCCTATAACGTAGCTTGTCCTTGTCCGTAATCTCCCTAATCACTCGGCACGGATTACCTGCAGCAAGCACTCGTGGCGGAATGTCACGGTTCACCACACTTCCGGCACCAATCACCGCCCCGTCGCCAATAGTCACTCCTGGCAGGACACTGACGCCCGCACCAATCCACACGTCGTTGCCCACCGTGATAGGGCGTGCATATTCCAGGCCTTTGTTTCGGCGTTCAGCATCCAATGGATGGCCTGCGGTGTAGAAACCACAGTTCGGAGCTATGAACACATTGTCGCCAAAGCGCACAGGAGCCTCATCAAGGATGACGCAGTTCGTATTAGCGAAAAAGTTCTCACCCACTTCGATTTGCGTGCCATAATCGCAGAAGAAAGGAGAGATAATCGTGAAGTTACCCTTCGTCTTGCCCAATATGCGCCTCAAAAGCGCATTGCGCTCTTCGGCCTTGGACGGACGCAACAAGTTCAGCTCATAAGTGAGGTCGGCACATGCTGCCCGCGCCTCCAAAAGTTCTTTGTCGTAGTTGGCATCGTAGATTTTGCCAGCCAGCATTTTCATTCTTTCAGTTTCCATCGTTTCTTGGGGATTGTAAGGGTGATTCTATTATACTGCCACCTATAATGTACAAAGTCTTTTATACCGTCATCAGTCTTTCAAGCAACCGATAGGCACGACGTACACGCCGTCCTTGCGCCGATAGGCATAGTCGCCGACGGCGGTGAGCACCATCATGAAAGCTGGTGCCTTCATCTTCGTAGTGTCAATCTTGGAGGCTAAGGTGGTGAGCGTTGCTACACCTTTCTCTATGGCTTGCGCCCCACCCAACTTGATTTCCACAAGACCGTACGAACCGTTGCGGAGATGCAGCACGGCATCGCACTCCAATCCGTTCTTGTCGCGATAATGGTAGACGCTGCCGTCCACAGCGTCGGCATAGACTCGAAGATCACGAACGCACAGGGTCTCAAAAAGCAAGCCAAAGGTTTCCAAGTCGTTAATGAGGTCGTCGGGCCCCAAACCCAATGCGGCCACGGCGATGGAGGAATCTACGAAATATCGCGTATCGGCAGAGCGAATGGCTGTCTTGCTGCGTAAGTTGGGATTCCAAGCGGGCATATCCTCTATGACGAAAATCTTTTTGAGCGCACCGATATAGCTCATGACGGTTCTTTCGCCCAGGCTCTCATCATCGTTGTCTATCATGTCCTTTCTTATAGCCCCAATGCTTACTTGACCGCCTTGCGAACGTGCGTAAGAGCGCAACAGGAGCTTGGTGCGTTCGCTGCTCCTTGTCACTTCGTCCACTCTGGAGATGTCGGTTTTTACAACAGCGTCGTAGTAATCGTATACCTGACGTAAAGCGGCACGGCGACTTTTGGTCGTAGCACTAGGCCATCCGCCACGGCATACGAGGAAGGCTACATCTTCTATCTTGAGCTTGTTGTAACCTTCAATTTCCGCATTTCCTTTGAATAGCTGACCGATGCTCACTTCGCCCGTAGACTCGCCAGACTCCCATAGCGACATGGGGCGCATCGTAATCCATGCAAACCGCCCTGTTCCACTATGATGAATCCTTTCAGTCGATGCGGGGACGGCAGAACCTGTCAGAATGAATTGACCTTCCTCGCCCCGATGGTCAACCTCAAAGCGTATGGCGTCCCAAATCTGAGGAATTATCTGCCACTCGTCTATCAACCGGGGATTCTCACCTTTAAGAAGCATTTTTATCCGAAGATCGCCAATTCCAAATAGTTCTTCTGATTGTCAGGATCAGCCATGTACAGTACGCTCTTGGCTTGTTGCTCCGCTGTTGTGGTCTTACCGCACCACTTTGGGCCTTCAACTAGCACAGCTCCTACTTCTTCAAGTCTGTATTCCAACAGTTTATCTGCTATTCGTTTCTTGTATTCTTTCATAGCTGCTTCCTATTCTATTTTGTCGCAAAAATATAACGGAAGATTGGATTTTCCAAACATTTCAAGAACAATTGCAGCGTTTGGCCGAGATTTGATGCAGCGTTTGGCCGTGATTTGATGCAGCGTTTGGCCGAGTTTCGCTTCCGCAGTTGGCCGAGTTTCGTTTCCGCAGTTGGCTGAATTTCGTTTCCGCAGTTGGCTGAATTTCGTTTCCGCAGTTGGCCGGCATTCAGGCTTTCGGAAGCCCCTTATTTGAGCACGAGCACAAGGGTGGCGTGCGTGGGCACAGTGCCCTTCCAACGGGTGGCTTTGCGCGAGAGGTCGGCATGGCGCCACACATCGCGCACAGCGTAGCGACCCGTGAGGCCGAGGGACGAAAAGTCGAGGGTGGTGCGGAGCGGAGCGTCGGACGTGTTGAGGAGTGCCACGGCGTGGCTACCGTCGCTCAGTTCGCGCACAAAGACCTGATGGGTGTCCGTGAGGACCTTGCGCTCTGCCGCTTTGCCAAGCGCGTCCTGGTTGATGGCTATCACCTCGCGGTTGAGAAGTATGCGACGGTCGTCGGGCGTGAGGCTGCGGAGGTCGTTGGTCATGGCAAGAGGCGAAGAAAGCATGCACCAAAGGCTCATCTGCGTTTGGTACTCGTCGACGGTGCATCCCACACCGCCAAGGTCGCTGGAAGGACCGCCCTTGCCGTTAAGCCCCACAACGAGCATGTCCATGTCCGGCCACTGGCTGCGGCCTACGTAAGGCGCAAGGGGTGCGGTGGCGTTGACAATGTCGAGGATGCCCATTCCGCCCTTGTGGACCACGTCTTTCCACATGTCGCGCACGTCGTAGGTGGTGCGCCAAAGCTGTCCGCCCACCGCAGCGCACCATTCCTCAGCATTGCGCTGCCCCCATTCGCAAACGCCGAGCACAATGTCGCGCCCCGACTTCTGCAGCGCGTCGGCCATAGTGCGGTAGCGGAGGCGCGCCGTTGCGCTGTCCTCGGGAGCGTTGCAGTAGTCGTACTTGAGGTAGTCAATGCCCCACGAGGCGAAGGTGCGCGCGTCCTGCTCCTCAAAGCCAAGACTTGCCGTACAGCCGGCACAAGTGAGTTGGGCGGCGTCAGAGTAGATGCCGAGCTTGAGGCCCTTGGCGTGGACGTAGTCGGCGAGGGCTTTCATTCCGGAAGGAAACTTCGCGGGGTCGGGGATGATGTTGTTCTGCGCGTCGCGTCCGCCCTGCCAAAGGTCGTCAATAAAGATGTATTTGTAGCCGGCATCGGCAAAGCCTTCGCTCACCATGGCGTCGGCGGTTTCGCGGATGAGCTGCTCGCTGATGCGGCCCTGGAAGAGGTTCCACGTCATCCAGCCCATAGGCGGTGTGGGAGCGAGGTCGCAGCGTGCCGTCTGCTGCGCACGGCTGCCTAAAGGAAGGAGGAAAACAAGGGAGAGAAGGAGGTGTTTTGCGTTCATCATATGGAAGTGTGTGAAAGGATTTAGGGTGGTTCTATAAATTAGCTTTGTCAGATTTCGGTGCTATTTTTCGTCCATTTTGTTTGTGAGTAAAGGAGCATAGCGGGCTATGCGACTGAACGAACAAGCAAAAGGGGCGAAATATCGTGCAAGCGAGCGCAAAGAAAAATTCATTTTGCTTTGCCGAGTGTAGCCGATATTCAAGAATTAAAAAGAGCCCGAAAGATGACAAAACGCCACCTAAGCGTTTTTGCTCATTGTTCGGTGGTAATTTATAGAACCACCCTTTAGAAGGTTATGGCTGCAAAAATAAGGAAAAAACGCGCAGAGAAGGCGCTGCTTGCGCATTTTGGGCTTTGCTTTTTGGACAGTAGTGCCCACTTCTTCTTTTGCAATTCAAGAAAATACGCTTAACTTAGCAACGCAAAACGTAAAGTCCGTAAGACTATGGCCGAAATCAGAAACAAATATCCTGTAGGGATTCAGACATTCCAAAATATCCGCGAAGGAAAGTACCTCTATGTCGACAAGACGAGGTACATTGTTGATTTCCGTGAGAAAGGGATGAAATACGTCTTTCTGAGCCGCCCACGGCGGTTCGGCAAGTCGCTCTTTGCCTCTATGCTCCAGTCATACTTTGAGGGGCGGAAAGAACTCTTTGAGGGGCTCGCCATTGCCAACTACGAAAAGGAATGGACCAAGCATCCCGTGCTTCACTTCGACATGAGCGGAGCGAAGCACATGGACGCAAACAGCCTCAACGAGTATCTCAGCTTTGAGCTAGACCCCTACGAAGAGACTTACGGATGCAACGACGGGAAATATTCGGAGGCAAACATAAGGCTCACGCAACTGGTGCGGACCGCCTACAAACAAACGGGCCAAAAGGTGGTTGTCATCATTGACGAATACGACGCTCCCTTGCTTGATGTAGTGCACGAGAAAGAGAACCTCGGTGCTCTGCGCCGCATCATGCAGAACTTTTATAGTCCGCTCAAGAAGCTCGACCCTTATTTGGAATTCACTTTCATCACGGGCATTACCAAGTTCTCCCAACTCAGCATCTTCAGCGAGCTCAACAACCTTGAGAACATCAGCATGCTCGACCAATACTCCGCCATCTGCGGCATCAGCAAGACGGAACTGACCACCATTATGCGTCCCG
>CAVKJJ010000028.1:0-33641 GCA_963656685.1 bacterium
GATGGCTGAAGGATGGGCTGAAGGCTGAAGGTTGTTTGCACAAACTTTGGTGTATACGCGCGCGAGGAGCGGACATTGTGCCCGCTCCTCGTTCATATATTGGAATAGATATTTTTATAGCATCATTTCTCCGTCTTCTTTCTCAACACGACGGCTGAACGTGCCGGAAGGTAGAGCTGAAGCCAACCTTTGCCGTCACGTTTGAGCAGTTGGTCGAAATTGGTGAGATGCTCCACGCTGTCGTCTGCCAGTCCGTTGCCGCCATAGGCTTTGTCGTCGGTGTTGAGCACCACGTTGTATGCTCCTTCGGGCATCATGAAACCGTAGCCCTCATAGGAACGTGTGGGAGAAAAATTGAATACGAAGAGGAGATCGCCGCGACTATAGGCAAGCACCTGGTCGCCATCGTTGTGCCAAACTTCCTGAACGGGGAAACGACGTATGTCGCCCTCGCTCTGGAGCACCTTTAGCATGTCGCGGTCGAAGTCGCCAAGATAGTGGTAACACAAGTCGTGGTTGTCCACCAAGTTCCACTGTCGGCGGGCATACTTGTAGCTCCAGTTGTTACCCTCGCGCGGGAAATCAATCCATTCGGGATGTCCGAACTCGTTGCCCATAAAGTTGAGGTATCCGCCATTAATGGTAGAAGCCGTCACTAGGCGTATCATCTTGTGAAGCGCAATGCCGCGATGCACGGTGCCGTTCTCGTCGCCCTTGCGGAAATGCCAGTACATATCGGCATCGATGAGACGGAAAATGAGTGTCTTGTCGCCTACGAGCGCCTGGTCGTGACTCTCACAGTAGGAAATGGTGCGCTCGTCAGAACGTCGATTCGTCACTTCCCAGAAGATGGACGAGGGCTTCCAGTCCTCATCGCGAAGTTCCTTAATGGTCTTTATCCAATAGTCGGGCACGTTCATCGCCATACGATAGTCGAAGCCATAACCACCATCCTTAAACGGTGCGGCAAGGCCGGGCATTCCGCTTACTTCTTCGGCAATGGTCACTGCCGTGGGCTTCACTTCGTGGATGAGCAGATTGGCCAGCGTGAGATAGCAAATGGCATTGTCGTCCTGATGGCCGTTGTAGTAGTCGGGATAACCGCAGAAGGCTTCGCCGAGGCCGTGGCTATAGTAAAGCATGGAGGTGACACCGTCAAAGCGGAATCCGTCGAAGTTGTACTCCGTAAGCCAATACTTGCAGTTGGAAAGGAGGAAATGGATCACTTCGTCTTTGCCATAGTCGAAGCAAAGGCTATCCCAAGCCGAATGTTCGTGACGGTCGCCGGGATAGAAGAATTGGTTCGGGTCGCCACAGTAGTTGCCCAAACCTTCCACTTCGTTTTTCACAGCATGGCTATGCACGAGGTCCATGATTACGCTGATGCCTGCAGCGTGCGCTTCGTCGACAAGACGTTTCAATTCTTCGGGCGTACCGAAACGGCTCGAAGCGGCAAAGAACGAACTTACGTGGTAGCCGAAACTTCCGTAATAGGGATGTTCGGCAATAGCCATAATCTGAATGCAGTTGTACCCTTCCTTTACGACGCGCGGCAATACGTTCTGTCGGAACTCTTCGTAAGTTCCCACCTTCTCTGCGTCCTGGCTCATGCCGATGTGACACTCATAGATGTAGAGCGGCGCCTTTTGGGGACGGAAACGCTTTACCTTCCATTCGTAGGAAGCAGACGGTGCCCACACTTGTGCTGAGAATATCTTCGTTTGCTCGTCCTGAACCACGCGCTGAGCCCAAGCAGGCACGCGCTCACCTTGTCCACCTTCCCAGTGTATGGAAAGTTTGTAGAGGTCTTGGTGTTTGAGCGCTCGAGCTGGGAGTTTCAACTCCCAGTTGCCAGTACCGGCTATGCGTTTAAAGGCATATTGGGGCTTTTCGGCCCATTCGTTGAAGTCGCCCACGAGATAAATTTCCGTGGCATTGGGTGCCCATTCGCGAAGCACCCACTGGCGGGCTGTACGATGAAGACCGAAGTAGAGATGTCCGTCGGCAAAGTCCGAGAGTTTTCCGGTGCCTTTGCTCAGTTGGGCAAGTTTGTAGAGCGCATGGTCGTGACGACCTTCTATGGCAGCCTCGTAAGGCTTCAGCCAAGAGTCGTTTTTGATAAGTTTCAACTCTTTCGCCCGAGGAGCAGCAGCCTTCTTAGCGTTCTTTGCAGACGAGCGGGTTGCTGTCGTTTTCTTGCCTTTGGCAGTAGCAGTGGTCTTTGATGCCGCTTTTGCAGCAGTTTCTGACGTTTTTGATTTCATGGAACTAAGGGTATAAAGGTGTTGTGTATTGCTTGGTTAGAGACGGCCTATACGGGACGTCCGTTGGAATATTCTCCTTTCTTCACCACGTTGCCGTTGGCGTCGTATTCGGTATAAGGACCGTGTTTCACACCGTCCTTATAGGTGCAGTCGAGGCGTGTGCCGTCGGCACGGATTTCAACGGACTTACCGTTGCGTTTGCCTTCCTTAAACTGGCCTTTGAAGCGGCCGCCGGCAGCGAAACGGAGGGTGCCTTCACCGTCCATCTTATTGTTCTTCCACTCGCCGTTGTATTCGTCGCCGTTTTTCCATTTATACACGCCGTGGCCGTGCATCATGTTGTGTTGCCACTGGCCGGTGTAGGAAGCGATGCCTTTCCACTGGAAAGTGCCCTGTCCGCTTTGTTCGCCATTGAGGAAATTGCCCACATACTGGTCGCCATTGGCAAAACGGAATGTGCCTTCGCCGGTTCGTTCGCCAGCTACGTACTGACCTTCGTAGACGTCGCCGTTACGGAACTTGTAGATGCCTCGGCCATCCTGCATGTCGTTTTTCCAGTCGCCTGAGTAGTAATCGCCGTCTGCATAGAAATAGGTGCCGCGTCCATTGCGCTGGTTGTTGACCCACGAGCCTTCGTATTTCGACCCGTCTTTCCAGTCAAAGTAGCCCTTGCCGTTCTTTTGGTCGTCAGCCCAATCGCCTTTATAGAAAGCACCGCTCTTGAACGTATAAGTTCCCTTGCCATTGCGCTTGTCTTCTTTCCACGTACCGTCGTAGACGTCACCGTTGAAATAGTACATTTTGCCCTGGCCTTCCTTTTGGTTGCGGTACCAAAGTCCTACGTAGCGGTTGTTGTTCACGGCGTAGAATGTGCCGCGGCCGTTGCGTTCGTTCTTTGTCCAGCTTCCTTCATAGCGCGAACCGTCGGCTGCCGTGAAAGTGCCTTCGCCCTGGCGGTAACCTTTTACGAATTCACCTTCATAGGTGTCGCCGTTTTCATACTGGGCGCGACCCTTGCCGTTGGGTTTGTTACCGGAGAGTTCGCCCGTATAGATTCCGCCATCTTTGAGGTCACACGAACCGACCACAATCTTTTGGGCAGAAGTGGCGGACGAGATTGAGAACAAAGCAGAAAGGAAGAATATGTGGATTGAGGATAATTTCATTACGAAGTACCTATAATATTAAGGATGAAGTTTTAAGAACTGTTCGGCACGCTGGAGATCTTCCGGTGTGTCTATTCCAATGGTTTCTACGTCAGTCGTTCCTACTTTTATGCGGAATCCGGCTTGAAGCCAACGCAACTGTTCGAGCGATTCGCACGTTTCGAGTTCACCCATCGGCATGGAGGTGATGCGTTTCAACGCGTCGGCTCGGTAGGCGTAAAGACCGATGTGTTTAAGGAACGTGTGGTGCTTGGGCCACTGGGCTTTGTCTATGCCACGCAGATAAGGAATCACGCTGCGTGAGAAATAGAGTGCATAGCCGTTGGCATCGACCACGACTTTCGGTGAATTCGGGTTTTCTATGGTTTCAACTGGTACGTCGGCTCCGAAAGGCTTGACGAGCGTAGCAATTTCGGTCTGTGCATCGTCAAAACATTCCATCACCGCGCGTAGCTGGCTTTCGGCAATAAAAGGTTCGTCGCCCTGCACGTTCACCACAACATCGGCGTCGCCTCCCATCTTGCAGAACGCTTCATAACAACGGTCGGTACCGCTCTTATGGGCGGTAGACGTCATGACGGCTTTTCCGCCGAACAACTCTACGGCTGCTGCAATACGTTCGTCGTCGGTCGCAACGCAGAGATTGTCGAATACGCTTTGTACTCGTTCATATACACGTTGGATGATAGGTTTGTTTCCCAAAATTGCCAAAGGTTTGGCGGGGAAACGTGTGGAGGCATATCGTGCAGGAATGATGGCCAAGAATTTCATGATTTTCTTGAACTTTTATGGGGATTGTCTGTTTATTTCTGGGCTTGTAATGAAGGCGTACTACTCGAAATACGATTCGGAGTTGGCATTGCTCTTACCTTTCGCGTTGGCGGATTCGGAGGTACGTTCGGAAGCAGCGCTTTCTTCGCCGTCTTCGCCTTCGGCGTCACTTTCGTCGTCGCCCGACTTATGGGTTCCGTGTGTTACGCTTTGCTCTCTTGAAGCGGGTTTCTCAAAATCGAGTTCTGGGTCGTAACCCAAAGCTTTGTTGGCATAAACCTTTCGCATATAGAGTGCCCAAATGGGGAGAGCCGAAGCCGAACCTTGTCCGATGGCCATACTATTGAAATGGATGTCGCGCTCTTCACCGCCCACCCAGCACGATGTGACGAGTTGCGGCACACAACCTACGAACCATCCGTCGGAATTGCTGTTTGTCGTACCCGTTTTGCCGGCTATCGGTCCGTTCAAGTCAAAGGCGTAACGCAGTTTGCGACCCGTACCTTGGTCTATCACGGCTTTCATCATATCTATCATGTCGTAGGCGGTTTCTTCGCTATAAACCTCGTTGGTACGGGGCACGAATTCGGCTACGATGTTGCCTTCGCTATCTTCGATTTTTGTGACGAGGATTGGAGCACGGCGAATGCCTTTCTCCACGAAAGCGGTGTAGGCCGAGGCCATTTCGCCAGCTGTGATGTCGCACGTACCGAGACAGAGGGGAAGCGACGGTTGCATATTGTCGTTAGCCACGCCGAGCGCCTGAAGATCGCGCACGAGGCCTTGTCCGGTGGGGTCTATCTCGTACATCAGGGCTGCAGTCACCCAGTTGTTGGACTGGCTGAGACCCCATTTGAGCGTGACGTGCTGTCCGTAGCGCGAACGGCTTGCGTTGCGTGGCATCCAGTTACCAAACTTACGCTGCACGTTGAGGATGGTCGAGTTGGGAGTCCATCCGCCAGTCATAGCCATGGCGTAGACAAAAGGCTTCATTGTTGAACCTACCTGACGGCGGCCTACCATGGCCATGTCGTACTGGAAGTGTGAGTAGTTCAAACCGCCCACATAGGCTTTCACATACCCCGTCTGCGGATCAATGCTGACAAGACCAGATCGCAAGAATTTCTTGTAATAGAGAATGGAGTCGATGGGAGTCATCGTAGTGTCGACGTCGCCATGAAGCGTAAACACGGTCATCGGCACCGGTGTGTTGAAGCTCTTCTCTATTTCTTCGGGCGTTGCATTACCGGCTTTTAGTTCGCGGTAACGGTCGGTCTGACGCATGGACTGCTTGATGCGTTTTATAACATCGGAGCGCTTAAGGTCACTGCTATAAGGGAAATTGGGAGAACCCCGACGCTCGGCTTCAAAAAGGGGCTGAAGCTTTCTGCCCACCTGTTGGAACACGGCTTCTTCGGCATATTGCTGCATGCGTGAGTCTATGGTGGTATAGATTTTCAGACCGTCGGTATAGATGTCGTAGTTGGAGCCGTCGCGCTTCGTGTTTTTGTTGCACCATCCATAAAGCGGGTCGGTGGCCCATGCCAACGAGTCTTCATAGAACTGTTGGTGCTGCCAGTCGCGATAATCCTTACGATTGGGTTGCTTGGCCATCATGATGCGGCGGAGATATTCGCGCATATAGGCAGCCAAACCCTCCTTATGGTCTACGCGATGAAAATTGAGTACCAAGGGTTGGTCGGCGAGGTTGGCGTATTCTGCCTCGGAGAGTTTGCCGGCTTTCACCATTTGCTGCAGCACTACGTTACGGCGTTCACGGCAACGCTCAGGTTCGCGTACAGGATTGAAATAAGAGGGATTCTTGCACATGCCTACGAGAGTGGCACTTTCAAGGATGTCGAGTTTGTCGGGCGACTTCCCGAAATATACGTTGGCTGCGGTTTTGATGCCAACGGCATTGTGGAGGAAGTCGAAGTAATTGAGATAAAGCGTGAGTATTTCCTCCTTTGTATAATGGCGCTCAAGTTCGGTCGCTATCACCCACTCTATGGGCTTTTGGAAAAGGCGCTGCACGGAACTTTCTGCCGTAGAGGAATAGAGCTGTTTGGCCAATTGCTGCGTAATGGTACTGCCACCGCCAGCAGACTTATGACGCAAGATACCACGCTTCACCACGGCACGCCCCAAAGCGCGCACGTCAACGCCGGAATGGTCATAAAAACGCACATCTTCCGTAGCCACGAGAGCGTCGAACATATAAGACGATATGCTATCCTTACCTACGAACACACGGTTCTCGTTGCGCGACCACGTGCCGAGCAGTCGGCCGTCGGCACTGATCACCTGTGAGGCATATTTGCTGATGGGGCTTTGCAGTTCGGCGATAGGTGGCATATAACCTATCCAACCGCGCTCTATTGAAATGAAGGCGAACACGGTTACGAGGACGATAAGTAGGTATATGCCCCAAAGGACGGTGAAGAATTTCTTTCTCATACGGTGGGAACAGTGACGCGCCGTTAATGAATTATTTTGGACGCGTGTGGTGTCATTGTTTCTGCAAACTTACGGAAAATCGTTGAGAAATGCGTAGTAATGGATAGATAAAGCGGTTAAGATGTATGGGAAAAGGTAAGAAAGGGAATGAAGGGAGAGCTCCCGAAATTATATAATAGCCCTCTATAGTGCGGACTGCTTTTGCAGTTCTTCGGGCGAAAGTAACTTATGTTCGCGCGAGAAACGGTTGCGTTTGTGCTCCCTTGCTGCCGCATCGCCTGAAGCTGATGTAACGTCAGTTCTCATAGGCGCTCCAGCACGTCCCACATAGCTTCCGCCACCGTAGGCATGCCAACGGTCTACGATTGACTGCACATAACCATATGTCTCACTTCCAATCATATAACCATGACGCACTATAGGATCGCGATAATACTTTGCCTGACTCAAACCACGCACATATTCGCTCACATCGCTCCAAGAATTGGCGTTGCGGCCATACTTGCGCGCCAAGGCTTGTGCGTCCTGTATATGACCTGGACCGGCATTGTATGCTCCCAAAACAAACATGATTCTTTCCATTGGGTCGGGAACGGACTTGAAGATATTTTGCAGATGGGCTATGTAGCGTGTGGCAGCAGCTATATTTTCAGCAGGTTTGAAGATAAGTTCTTTTTTCAGCCCCATTTGTGCGGCGGTGGAAGGCATGAGTTGCATCAAGCCCGAGGCTCCAGCCCACGAAACGGCGTTGGGGTCGAATCCTGACTCTTGATAACATTGGGCTGCAACCAGTCGCCAATCCCAACCGACAGCATGGCCGGCTTCTTTGAAATAGGCATCATAGGTGGAGATGACGCCTTTTTCTTTTGATATAAAAGGTGCATGCACATGGCGACGTACTTGCAAGCGCTGTTTGAGACGCAGATTTTCGGCTTTCTCGACCTCAACTTCCACTCCGTCACCAAACCAGTCGTCGAGCGATTCGGCCAAGTCGGCCATGTCTTTCTTTACGATCCACGAGGACTTTCCGCCATTTTTGTTTGTCGTATAGGCGCCGGCGAAAGCTAAACTATCCGTATCCACCGCATTTTCAGGTATTTGAAGTGCCACAAGGTCTACTTCTCCACGCTCAAGTTTTGAAAGCAACTGAAGCGTGTCGGTGCACACTTCCACACGCAAAGCCACGCCCAGGCTTTCCGCATAGTTGGAAGCGAGGGCGTATTGAAGACCGAAGCCTTTGTCCTGATATTCAAAATAGGTGTCGGGACCGCTTAGCGTGGCAACAATCAATTCCCCTGAATCAACAATGCGGTTCACGTTGTCGCCTTCCACTTGTTTTTCCTTTTTGAACGCACCGTTCTCTCCCGCCGGCGCTTTTTGATTATGGCAGGAAACAACAAAGAGCAGCGAAAGAAACAGGAGGATAATACGCATTGAGAATGAATTTGAGGGAGATGAAGGTAGAACCCTGAATCAGAGACATGACTTATTCCTGACAGAAAATCTCGAGTCCGTCGTAAGCAAAGTGGACATGAGGCGGGAGCTGACGCTCAATTTCTGCATGAAGTCCCATTTGATGGCTCATGTGAACGAGGTATGTTTCTTTCGGCTTTATCTTTTCAACGAAAGCCAAAGCCTCCTGGAGCGTTTGGTGAGAGTTGTGGTGCTCATGACGCAGTGCGTTGACCACGAGAAGGTCCAAGTTATTAAGAAAACGGGCGGATTCATCGGGAAAACTGCTCATATCGGTAATGTAAGCCATACGTCCCATTCGGTAACCGAGAATGGGCATTTTTCCATGCATCACGGTGAAAGGCTCTATCTCTACTTTGCCAATCGTAAAGGGCTTGCCGGGTACGACTTCGTTCATCACGAGCTTTGGCACACCGGGATAGAGATTGGTTGCGAAGCAATAAGGCAACTGCTGATGAAGAAGGTCCGTCGTCTTACGGTCTGCGAATATCTGAACGTCACCAAAGGCGCAAAAGGGACGTAAATCGTCGATTCCTCCAGTGTGGTCGTAATGGATATGACTGAGCAAAACGCCGTCCAAAGCGCGGAAATCCACGGGTATCATCTGCTGTCGGAAGTCGGGTCCGCAATCGATGAGGATGCGTTCGCCCGAATCGAAATCAACAAGAGCTGAACAGCGAAGCCGTTTGTCGCGCGAGTCGTTTGATGTACAGACCGCACACTTACAGCCTATTTGCGGAACACCTGTGCTGGTGCCTGAGCCTAAAAATCGGAGTTTCATTGGCTTACAGTAGTAGAGTGAACGTGAATCAAATGAAGTTAACCTCCGGATGAATGTCTATACCGAATTGTTCCTTTACGTCCTTTTGGATGGCATTGCTCAACGCCACGATGTCCGCACCTTTTGCGCCGCCAAGATTGACCAACACGAGGGCTTGTTTGGGATAAACGCCGGCGCGCCCCATAGAACGGCCTTTCCATCCGCATTTTTCTATGAGCCAGCCCGCCGGTACTTTTACGCCATTGGGCAGCGGATAATGGGGCATTTCGGGATGATCCTTGAGAAGCGCCTGTGCTTTTTCTGCTGTCACTACGGGATTCATGAAAAAAGAACCTGCGCTTCCTATTTCGGCGGGATCGGGCAGTTTGGCATGACGAATGTCGCAGATAATCTGGCGCAGTTGCACGGCTGTCAGCGAAGAAGGTGTTATGCCACGAGAGTCGAGTTCACGACTTATAGCACCGTACTCCAAGTCAGGTGCAAAAGTCCGTTGGAATGCATATGTCACGTGAGTAACAATGTATTGTCCCTTCAGTTCATGCTTGAACAGGCTGCTGCGGTAAGCATATTGGCATTCTTCGGCGCGGAACGTGCGCACCTTGCCTGTCGCCACTTCCACCGTTTCGACTTCGCGAATTAACTGACACACTTCAACGCCATAAGCTCCGATGTTCTGTACCGCACTGGCGCCAACTTCTCCGGGAATGGCAGAAAGGTTTTCGGCACCGTAGTATCCGTGTGTGGTGCAATAGTCTACGAGGTCGTCCCACACTTCGCCTGCTCCCACGCGAAGAAGCGTTTCGCTTTCGGTGCTGCGGGTCTCCTCAATGCCACGTATGGCGGAATGGAGTATTGTCCCGTTGAAATCGGCTGTAAAGAGCAGATTGCTGCCAGCTCCCACATGGAACCATCGTTCGCCACGTATCAAGGGGAGTATTTCCTGCAGTTCTTCTATGCTGCGGTATTCGGTGTATTGTGTGCAGCGGGCATCAATGCCAAAGGTGTTGGGGATGGGGTATGACATGACTCTATGTTTTTGAGGATCTTGCTGGAAATGATTTTGGACTTTGACGGAGGATTTGTCAGTTCACAAGTTTCATGAGCGTCCACCCGCTTTTCTTTCGTTGGAAGGTGAGCGAACAACCCATTCCGCCCGACGGCGTACATACCATCAGCACACGGCGTTTTCCGTTTCCGTAATGTTGCCCGTAGTTGATGTTTGTGATGGTTCCTTTGGGCAGTTCGGGACGAAAATCGGGCCATTGTTGGGCATCCAACATGCCTTCGATGGGCTCAAAGTTGTCTTCGTCGAAGGTTTTAAAACTTATTGTGCTGTTCACATGGCGGAGCTGGAAGGCGTGGTCGCTGGTAAACTTGTCGTAAAAGAGGTAGAAGTCGCTGTTGATGTTGTCGCTCAAAGCATGTTTTACGATCTCCGTAAGGAACCACTCGCCTTGTATGCGATGGAAACGGTACTGTTTCACTTCGCGCTGTTTGAGATATACCCATTCGACGGCGACACTGTCGAGCGAGGTGTCTTTTTCGGCCTTCACGCTTTCTTCAGAATCGAAGATAATGGTATACACTTCGTTGCGAAGATACATCTTGTCGTAGTGCCAGACATCAGCGGCAATGTGTTGCTGCTTGCCGTGGTCGTTGACGAGGAGAGGGAATTTTATGCGCTGCTTTTGGTATTTGGGGTTGCGCATAAAGGAATAGACAAAGTCGTCGAACAGCCCGTCTGCCTTTTTAGGCGGAGCAATCATTGTGGTGTCGGCGGGCAATGTGTCGCTGGCAACGACCGCCGTGTCTTTGTCGGTTTCGGCGGCGGGTGCCGGTTTGTCGGTTTTGCAGCTTGCTGCGAGCAAAACGGCAAGGAGCGATATTACAACATGTTTTGTCATCACTTTATCTATGAGTGGGAATAGCTCTTTGTGGAGTCATCCCAAATGTTTATTAGTTCTGGCCCTTGTGCGATTCGCGACTTCCGTTACGGGGTTTGTTGCCACCGGAACGACCTTTAGAATTGGTTTTACCGCCTTTTCTTTGGGCAGCGTCAGCATTTCGGTGGGAGGACGAAGCGTTGTCCTTGCCTCTTTGCGGACCTCTTCCGTGACCTCTGCCGCGTGACTGTCCCTTGGAAGAACCGCCATGTGAACGTCCGTCGCGTGAATGCGTATTGCGCTCTACTGGACGTACGCCTTCGGGGAGTTTGGCGCGCGGAATCTTTATTTTCAAGATGCGTTCTATGTTGGAAAGGGCAAAAAGGTCCTTTTCGCCGATGAGCGTATAGGCCGATCCTGCACGTCCGGCACGAGCCGTACGCCCAATGCGGTGCACGTAGTCTTCGGCATCGTGGGGAGCATCGTAGTTGATGACCATAGTGATGTCATCGATGTCGATGCCGCGAGCCACGATGTCCGTTGCCACAAGGAGGTCTACTTTATGGGCGCGGAAGAGCTGCATCACTTCGTCACGTTCGGGCTGTGAGAGGTCGGAATGCATGGCGCGCACGTTAAGGCCGTGGCGTTTGAGGATGATGGCGAGTTCCTTCACCTTTTGCTTGGAGGAAGCGAAGAGGATGACACGCTGGGGCGGTTGTTCCTTGAAGATGTGCTTGAGAACAAGCGTTTTGTCGCTTTCGCGGCATTCAAACACGCTCTGGCGGATGTTTTCTGCCGGCTTCGAAACGGCAATCTCCACTTCCACGGGGTCGTGCATGACGCTTCGTGCGAGTTGCGCAATCTTCGGCGGCATAGTGGCGGAGAAAAGGATGGTTTGACGGTTCTCCGGCATTTGCTTCACGATGGTCATGATGTCGTCGGAGAATCCCATGTCGAGCATTCGGTCAGCCTCGTCGAGCACGAGATGTGTGGTTCTGCTAAGGTCGAGTGTTCCCAACTGAAGATGCGTAATGAGTCGTCCCGGCGTAGCAAGTACGATGTCGGCACCGGCCTGAAGCGAACGGCGTTCCTGTTCGTAGCGCACGCCATCGTTGCCGCCATAGACGGCCACCGCATTCACGCCTGTATAATAGGCAAAACCTTGCAACGCCTGGTCAATCTGTCGTGCGAGTTCGCGGGTCGGAGCGATGACCAAGCAGTTGACGGCATCGGCGGGATGGGGTTCTGTCCCCAGGAGGGTGAGCAATGGAAGGAGGTAAGCTGCTGTCTTTCCAGTTCCGGTCTGTGCCACACCCAACACGTCGTGGTGTTCGAGTATGGGAGGTATGCAGGCAGCCTGAACGGGTGTGCACTTTTCAAAGCGCATGTCGTAAAGCGCATCGAGTACGTCGTCGGAGAGCGCCAAGTCCTCGAAGTAGGTAACTTGTTCTTCCTTTGAAGCTTCGGCAGGAGCGAGTTCTTCGGTGAAATCGCCCGTTTTGACGTCTGAAACATTTGTGACACTCTCTGTGACAGGAGTCACAAGCGTTTCGGTTTCTTGGTCGGGAACGTTATTTTCGTTGTCTGTTGTACTCATTGGTCAAGTATGTTAGTCTTTGTGTTTCGTTATTATTGTGGCGTTCGCCATACCAACACGAGGGCTATTATGGAGAACAGGATGTTGGGAATCCACACGGCGAGGGCCGTCGGCACTTGTCCGCTGACGGCAAAAGCCGATGAAACCGTCTGAAAGAGGATGTAGGCGAAGGACAAGGCCAGTCCGAATCCAAGATTGGCGCCTATTCCTCCCTTTCTCTTTTCGCTGGAAAGGCTCACGGCGATGAGGGTGAGAATGAAGGCGGCAAAGGGCGAAGCGATGCGTTTGTGGTATTCCACTTCAAACTTGCTTGCGCCTGCCGAACCGCGCATGGCCTGACGGTCTATGAAGTCTTTGAGTTCGGACAAGGTCATCGTCTCTTCTTGGTCGCGCACAAAGAAGAAGTCGTTGGGCTCCATGATGATGGTGGTGTCGATGCGGTCGCCCGATTCGAGTTTCTCTCTCATGCCCTTTAGCGTACGTATGTTGTACTGGTGGAGCGTCCAGGAGAAGCGGTGGTCAGAAAGAGTGTCGTACTCAATGGTTTCGGCGGTGAGGTGCGAGACGAGTTTCTTGTCGGAGAACTTGTCGAGTGAGAAGCCGTAGCCGCTTTTGGTGATGTTGTCGAAATGGGTGATGTAGGCCACAACTCCCGTGTCGACTTGCATCTGCACGTTGTCGATGGACGTCGGGTCCATGGTCTTCTTGAGATATCTGTTGGCAAACGCCACACGCTTCACGTTGCTCATCGGTATGACGTAAGCTCCTAAGGCGAAAGAAGTGGCGGCGATGAGTGCGGCTGAAAAGAGATAGGGACGCAAGAGACGCTTAAAACTCATGCCCGTACTCTTCATGGCGATGATTTCGGAATGACCGGCAAGGTTGGAGGTAAAGAAGATGACGGCCACAAAGACGAAGAGCGCACTGTAGAGGTTGGCTACGTAGGGGATGTAGTTGAGGTAGTAGTCGAAGAAGACCTTCTGCATGGACACGTGGCTGCGCGAGAACTTGTCTATGCGTTCGTTGAAGTCCACGACCACTACAATCATCACAATGATGAGAATAAGGAAGATGTAAGTGCTGAGGAACTTATAGATGATGTAGCGGTCCAGACGGCCTATAAGGGGCTTGTTGAACCACGAGCGGAACTTAAGCCAACAATTATGGAACGAAGAACCTTTTTTTGCGCTGTCGGCCTCTGAAGTTTGAGGTTTGCTGACAGCACCGGTTGCTTCGTCCGCAAGGGTCTCTTCCTTGGGAGTGCTTGATTGGCTGTGGCGTCTGAAAAGCTTGAACATGTTATCTATAATCTATTGTAGCAGAATACATTTCACAAAAATCCTTCGTGCGTTGCTATAAGCTGAGAGCAACTTACAACTTACGTGAAAGACGTTCCACCATATCGCGCTTCCACGTGGCGAACGTATCGTCAAGGATGTGCTTACGCGCTTCACGAACGAGCCAAAGGTAGAATGCCAAGTTGTGGATGGAACCTATCTGCATGGCAAGAAGTTCCTTCGACTTGTAGAGATGGTGTAGGTAAGCTTTCGTGTAGGCGGTATCGACAAAGCTGTGCCCCATCGGGTCGACGGGTTCAAAGCAGTCCGCCCATTTAGCATTGCGCATGTTGAGCACACCTTCGGAGGTGAAAAGGCACGCGTTGCGTCCGTTTCGCGTGGGCATAACGCAGTCGAACATGTCCACGCCACGTTCTATTCCTTCAAGTATGTTGACGGGCGTGCCTACCCCCATGAGGTAGCGGGGACGGTCTTTGGGGAGAATGTCGTTGACCACCTCTATCATCTCGTACATGGTTTCGGCAGGTTCTCCCACGGCAAGTCCACCGATAGCATAACCTTCTGCACCGAAGTCGGACATGAAGTGAGCGCTCTCCTGACGGAGGTCTTTGTAGACACATCCCTGCACAATGGGAAAGAGTGCCTGGTGGTATCCGTACTTGGGTTCGGTTTCGTGAAAACGTTTCCAGCAACGCTTCATCCATCCGTGCGTAAGGTCCAGGCTCTTACGGGCATAGGAGCGTTCGGCTGTACCGGGAGGACACTCGTCAAAGGCCATCATGATGTCGGCACCGATGGTGCGTTCTATATCCATTACGCGCTCGGGAGTGAAAAGATGTTTGGAGCCATCAATGTGCGAACGGAATTCGCATCCCTCTTCAGTGAGTTTGCGGATGCCGGTCAACGAGAACACCTGAAAACCGCCGCTATCGGTAAGCATGGGGCGGTCAAAGCCGTTGAATTTGTGAAGTCCGCCAGCGCGTTCAAGTATGTCAAGGCCGGGACGCAAATAGAGGTGATAGGTGTTGCCGAGGATGATTTCGGCATTGATATCGTCCTTTAATTCGCGAAGATGCACGCCTTTTACGCTGCCCAACGTGCCTACAGGCATGAAGATGGGCGTGTGTATCTGACCGTGGTCGGTAGTGATGAGTCCAGCACGGGCAGAAGAGTTGGCGTCGGTATGTTGAAGTTCGTAAGTCATGAAGTTGAGCAAAGGGAACGGACTTGATTCTACGGCGTGAATACTACACCTTCACAGCCCTGCGCCAAACTACAATCAGCCTAGCATCCCTTATTGAGAAAAACTTTAATATTCGTACTATAAAATCCTATCGGTCAATCTTTTTCTTTCATCAACCGTGCACACACATCTGTGCTTATCGGCGCCTTTTCCACCTTTCCGGACTGCTCTTCGCGAAGCGGTGCTTCGAGGTCGATGGCATTGTCGACTTTCTCGTCGAGCAATGCATAAGAGAGCACATCGAGTACGTCACCGACGTAATGGAATGTGAGACCTTTGACGTAGCGTTCGTTGATGTCTTCCACGTCGCGACGGTTTTCTTCCGAGATGAGGATGTCGGTAATTCCGGCACGCTTGGCGGCAAGGATTTTCTCTTTGATGCCACCCACAGGAAGCACGCGTCCACGAAGGGTGATTTCGCCAGTCATGGCAATATGGTCACGCACACGACGCTGCGTGAGTGCCGAAGCGAGCGAAGTGGCTATGGTGATGCCGGCTGAAGGGCCGTCCTTCGGTGTGGCACCTTCGGGCACGTGGATATGTATGCTCCAGTGGTCGAATATGCGGTAGTCGATGTTGAGTTTGGAAGCGTGAGCCTTGATATATTCCAAAGCGAGCACGGCACTTTCCTTCATCACATCGCCGAGGTTGCCGGTGAGCGTGAGTTTTGCGCCTTTGCTACGGCTTACGCTGGTTTCGATGTAGAGGATTTCGCCGCCTACGGCAGTCCACGCGAGTCCGGTTACAACTCCGGGATATTTGTTGCCCTGATATTTGTCGCGATTGAAGAGTGGTTTACCGAGAAGCGATTCCACGTCGCTTGCTTTGATGGCCTGTCCGGCATAGGGCATTTTTTCATCGGCATTTGTGGCGGTGAGATAGGACACTTTGCGGAAGAGCTTGTCTATCTGCTTTTCGAGTTGGCGCACACCACTTTCACGAGTGTAGTGTTCTACTATTTGGTCAATGGCCGAAACGCTGACTTTGAGTTTGCCGCCTTCGCCGAAGTCGTATTTCTCTTGTTCCTTGGGAATGAGGTGACGACGAGCTATTTCGCGTTTTTCTTCGGCGAGATAGCCTTCCACTTCAATGATTTCCATACGGTCGAGTAGCGGACGGGGTATGGTCTGCAAGTTGTTGGCCGTAGCAATGAAGAAGACGTCGGAGAGGTCAAAGTCGAAGTCGAGATAGTTGTCGTGGAACGTGCTGTTCTGTTCGGGATCGAGCACTTCAAGGAGTGCGCTGTGGGGGTCGCCGTTGTAATTGTTCTCGCTGACTTTGTCTATTTCGTCAAGTACGAAGAGGGGATTGACTGACCCTGCCTTGATGATGCCTTTGATGATGCGTCCGGGCATAGCACCCACATAGGTGCGTCGATGGCCGCGTATCTCGGCTTCGTCATGTACGCCGCCGAGGGAGATGCGTACGTATTTTCGTCCCAAGGCTTCTGCTATGCTGCGTCCGAGCGAGGTTTTGCCGACTCCCGGAGGACCGTAGAGGCAAATGATGGGCGACTTTTCTTTGGTGGCGAAGCGCAAGGAGGCTAGGTGTTCGAGTATGCGTTCCTTCACGCGTTCCATGCCGAAGTGGTCGCGGTTGAGCATGCGTTCGGCATTTTTGACATTGAGATTGTCCTGTGTTTGATTTCCCCATGGAAGGTCTACCATGGTCTGCAGATAGTTGAGCACCACGTTGTAGTCGGGATTCTGCTGGTTCATGCGACGCAGTTTCTCGAGTTCGCGGTTGTACGTGGCTTTTATCTTCTCGGGGAAAGGTATCGACCGCCCCTTGTCTTCCAGGTTCTTGATGTCAATATTGGCGCCCTGACCGAGTTCTTCCTGAATGTTCTTGATTTGCTGAGAGAGGAAGTACTCACGCTGCTGCTCGTCGAGTTCGGCACGTGTACGCTCCTGTATCTCATGGCGCAAGAGTGCAAACTGACATTGGCGGTTGAGCACCTGAAGAAGCTTGTAGGCACGCTGTTTCACGTCGTGTTCCTTGAAGAGTGCTTCGCGCTCTTCTTGTTCCATCGGCATGTTGGTGCAGATGAAATTGATGAGAAACACGGGGTGAGAGATGTTCTGCACCGCAAAGATGGTTTGCTGCTTCATGAGCAGATTGCCAAGGTTGAGGAACTTTATCAGTTCATCGCGGCATTCTTCAACGAGCATAACAAACTCATCGTCGTCTTCTTCGGGCAGTATTTCTTCCAGCGCCGTGACTTCAGCACGGAGCATGGAGCGTCGATAAGTGAGTTTCTCAAGGCGCAGCGGACCGTAGCTTTGGATAACGGCAGAGACCTGTCCGTCCGGCAAATGGATGAGTTTAACCACGCTTGCTGCCACGCCTTCTTCGTAAAGGTCAGAGATGGTAGGATCGTCCACTTCTGCGTCTTTTTGGGAAAGGACGGCTATGAGGGTGTCTTTGGCATTGGCTTTTTTCACCACATTGAGACTGGACTCGCGGCTCACCGTCACGGAGCATACCACTCCGGGAAAGAGCACCATGTTGCGCAAAGCCAAGGCGGGAAGCGAGGTGTCGAACTCCGTGGCGAGCAGTTGCTTCATGTCGCCTTTAAAGTCGGATATCAAAGAAAATGATCGGAGTTTGCTGTCGTCGTTTGTATTCATTACTTTACGGGGTTCGTTGTGGGGCATTCAAAGGTTGATGGCCTTTCCCCACCGAACATTTTACGTTTGTATAGGAAGAAAAGGGTAAATCAAACGCAAAAATACGCCAATCTCGGCATATGCGCAAATGCATGGGTGCTTTTCTTGGCGCATGGCGACTTTTGAGCATTCCTCATCTCTTTGGTTTTAACAAAAACCAACGCGAAATCGGCATATCCGCATCTCGTCGTTAACACGGAGAATGGCGTAGAATTTTTCATCCGGCTTCTGATTGAAAATACGCTCGTCACAGATTGTAAGTTTATACAAGAAATGACTCAAAACACTGTATATATTCTACAATTGTGCATATCAAATGTATAAACGCCTCCTTTATGACAAAAAGGAGAACGTTTGGAGTAAAACGAGAAAGGCATCCCATGAAAATTCCAAGGCTTGGAATTCTTTTGAGCTGCCTTGGAATTTTTACGGGATGCCTTAGAGTGAAACGGGAATACGCAAAACGGACAAAAGCACTGCCTTTTTGCGCTAGTTTGGAAGTTCGGTGCGAAGTTTTTTCGCCTGATTATTAACAAACGAAAGGTTCGTTTACAAAGTTGGGTGCTGCACGGATGCTCGCCTTTCAAGGATAGGTTGAGTTGCTCCTTCCCGACAAGCAAGAGAAACTACCAACCTTCGCACCTTACGAGGCGATGAATGCGAACATTGGTATGACTGCCCATTCGCTTTTGCACGGTTTCATCGTGCTTTTACGGGAACGTAGTCGCGAATGTCCGCCACGCAACGGTAAGCGGGACGGATGATGCGACGTCCGGAGAAACCGAGTTCTTCGTTGCGATGGGCGCACCAACCTACGATACGAGCCATAGCGAAGAGGGGCGTGTAGATTTCTACGGGCAGACCGATGAGATCGTAAACAAAGCCGGAATAGAAGTCTACATTGGCGCACAGGATTTTACCTTTGCCCTTCACGTTGTGGATGGCTTGCACGGCAAGGCGTTCTATGCGCTCCATGAATTCAAACTCTTCGGTGCGCCCCTTCTCTTGTGCCAAACGGCGCGCCATGCCTTTGAGTTGAACGGCACGAGGATCGGAAAGGGTGTATACGGCATGACCGATGCCATAAATGAGTCCCGTTTTGTCGTAAGCTTCCTTGCGGACGATTGATTCGAGGTAAGTGAGAATTTCGTCCTCGTCGGTCCAGTTGGATATGGCACGCTTCAGGTGAGTCAGCATGTCGTGCACACGAATGTTGGCACCACCATGTTTGGGGCCTTTCAAGGAACCGATGCCTGCGGCTATGGAAGAATAGGTGTCGGTACAGGTTGAAGACGTTACACGCACGGTGAACGTGGAGTTGTTACCACCGCCGTGTTCTGCTTGGAGAATGAGGAGCAAATCGAGTGTGCGGGCATCAAGTTCTGTAAACTTGTTGCCGAGCAACATATAGAGGAAGTTTTCCGCTATGCCGTATTCTTCCTGCGGATGACGTATGTGGAGCGAACGACCTTGCGTCTTGTGACGCAACATGTTGTAAGCATAGGCAATGATGGTGGGAAACTTTGAAACGAGTTCTATGCTTTGGCGCATGAGGTTGTCGCGCGAAATATCGTCGGGACGCGGATCGTAAGTGTAGAGCTCAAGTACACTACGTGCGAGGATGTTCATAATGTCGCTTCCCTCAAGCTCAATGATGTTGAGCGTGGTTTTCGGCATGAGGGGCATGCCGTCGAAGAGAAGGCGCTTGAAATCGGCAAGTTCTTCGGCATCGGGGAGTTTGCCGGAGAGTAAGAGATAGGCAATCTCTTCAAAACCAAAACGCTTCTCTTCAAGCACGGAGCCTACGAGGTCGGCTATCTCGTAACCGCGGTAAAAGAGTTTTCCTTCAATAGGTTCAAGTCCGTCGGCAGTACGTTCGTAGCCCACCACATTACCGATGTTCGTAAGTCCCACGAGCACACCCGTGCCGTCTTCGTTGCGCAAGCCGCGCTTCACGTCGAGTTTGCGGAACAGTTCGGCATCAATGCGAATGCAGCCCTTCATGCTGTCGGAGAGCTTATATATAAGGTATTCCTTCTTGTCGGCCATCTTGCGAAGTGAGGTTAAAGGTTGAGGATTGTTTCTACTATGTTGTCGCCAAAGGCTTTCGTGCCGAGCGCCTGTCCGTGGGGCATGAAACGTGCAAGGTCTGCCGTGGCTTTGCCCGCTTCGAAGCTCTTTTCGAGCGCTGTGACTATGAGATTGGCAGCGAGGTCGAGTCCGAGGTGCTGAAGCATCATGACGGAAGAGAGGATGATGGACGAGGGGTTCACCACGTCGCTGCCCGCAATGTCGGGAGCTGTGCCGTGTGTGGCTTCGAATATAGCACGACCGGCTTCGTAGTTGATGTTTGCGCCCGGCGATATGCCGATTCCGCCCACCTGGGCCGCTAGCATATCGGAGATGTAGTCGCCGTTGAGGTTGAGCGTGGCCACCACGTCGTAGGCTTCGGGTTTGAGGAGTGCATTCTGAAGGAAAGCGTCGGCAATGCAGTCGTCCATCTTCACTTTGTCCTTAAACTCGCGCTCGGCAAGCGCATAGCCCCAGTTCTTGAATCCGCCTTCGGTGAACTTCATGATGTTGCCCTTATGGACGAGGGTGACGTGGTTGAGGTTCTGCTGTACGGCATACTGACAAGCGGCGCGAATGAGGCGTTCTGAACCTTCGGACGATACGGGTTTGACGCCAAATGCAGAAGTTTCGGGGAAGCGCACTTTCGACACGCCCATTTCGTCGTGGAGGAATTCGTAGAACTTCTTAGCCTCTGCCGAACCTGACTGCCATTCTATGCCTGCATAGATATCCTCCGTGTTCTCTCGGAACACCACGATGTTCACGCGTTCGGGGTGTTTCACAGGCGATTCAACGCCCTTGAACCAACGCACCGGACGCAAGCAGACGTAGAGGTCGAGTCCTTGGCGGAGTGCCACGTTGAGCGAACGTATGCCACCACCGACGGGGGTTGTGAGCGGACCTTTTATGCCAACATGATAGTCGGCGAACGCCTTGAGCGTTTCTTCCGGTAGGGGCGTGCCGAGTTCTTTGTAAGCTTTCTCGCCAGCCAAAAATTCCACCCAGTTGATGGAGTACTTATCGCCGTATGCCTTTTTCATGGCGGCATTGACCACTTGCTGCATGACGGGGGTTATCTCCTGCCCCACCCCGTCGCCGGAGATAAAGGGAATGTCTATGATGTCGGGCACCTGAAGTGCGCCGTCTACGAACTGTATTTTTGCCATTGTGTATAAAAGTCAGTTTAGTATGTCATGTCATTTGGCTCTCAGTGCCGAACCGGCCTTGAACCATTCTATTTGGGCGGCATTGTAGGTGTGTCGCGTTTCGATGTGTTCTACGACGCCATCGGGACGAACGACGTCGACCATCACTGTTGAACCCGGTGCGATGGACGCACAATGAATGTTGAAACGCGAGCCTTCCACTACGAGTGCATAGTCGGAGGGATTGACAAACGTCAGTGCCAGCACGCCTTGCTTCTTGAGGTTCGTTTCGTGGATGCGGGCAAAACTTTTGGCTATGACGGCTTTCACACCAAGATAGCGCGGTTCCATGGCGGCATGCTCACGACTGGAGCCTTCGCCATAGTTGTCTTCAGCCACCACAACACTGCCGGAGCAAACGTCGCGATAGTGTTCGGCCACTTGCCACGGTTC
Source organism: bacterium (assembly GCA_963656685.1). GTDB lineage: Bacteria > Bacteroidota > Bacteroidia > Bacteroidales > Bacteroidaceae > Alloprevotella. The sequence continues at coordinate 21,274 of CAVKJJ010000028.1, forward strand.
GGCAGTCTGTCCGTTGAGTTGGTCTTTCACCTTTGCCGTCTCACCGTTAAAAGCATTGACGGCTCCAAGAAGAAGGTTGCGGGAAATGTTTTGCAGATGACCACGATAGCGCAACCAAGGGCCGGCCATGGAGATGTGGTCCGTTGTACATTTTCCCTTTGCTTTGATAAGAAGCGGCAACGCGAGGAAGTCTTTTCCGTCCCATGACACAAAAGGTTGCAAGCGTTGCAGACGTTCGCTATCGGGAGCGATGACTATTTCGGTTGTCGGCACGGCATGGCTCTCGTAAGGCGGCATAACAGTGGCCGCGGCTTGATAATGGTAACCGTCGTGTGGCAAAGCTTCGCCCTCAGGTTGTAATGCAACGCTTTGTTGGGCATCGAGACAAGGGTGCGAACAGAGCGTGCCGGAGAAGGCGAAGCCGACAGCCGTTTCGGGTGAGGTGATGAAGGCGTACGTATTGGGATTGCCGTCGGCACGTTTTGCAAAGTTTCGGTTGAACGTGGTAACGATGCTATTGGGGCGCTCCGGATGGGGATTCTCGCGTTTCCACTGACCGATACAGGGACCGCAAGCATTTGTCATGATGGTGGCTCCAGCGTTCACGAACGTGTCGAGAAGTCCGTCGCGGCGGAGAGTCTGACAAACGAGTTCCGAACCAGGACAGAGAATGAGCTGTGCCTTGAGTTGAAGTCCAGCTTCGAGTCCCTTGCGCAAAGTGGCCTCAGCACGGGCTATGTCGTGATAGGAGGAGTTTGTGCACGAACCGATGAGCACGACCTCTACTTCGGGCGGAAGGTTCTCGCGCTCTACTTTCTGCTTCATTTCCGACACGGGCGTAGCAGCATCGGGCGTAAAGGGGCCGTTGACATAAGGAGTGAGGGAAGAAAGGTCTATGGTGATGACCTGGTCGTAGTATTGTTCCGGATGTTCCGCCACTTCACTGTCGGCACGGAGTTCTGCAGCACAAGTTTGGACGAGGTCGGCCACTTCTTCACGCCCCGTAGCTACGAGATATTCTGCCATATGGGCGTCGAACGGGAATACCGAAGTGGTAGCGCCAATTTCAGCACCCATATTACAAATGGTGGCCTTTCCCGTTGCAGGAAGCGTGGCTGTACCCGAACCGAAATATTCTACAATGGCGTTTGTGCCGCCTTTTGTGGTAAGTATTCCGGCAAGATGGAGTATCACGTCTTTGGGAGATGTCCATCCGTTGAGTTCGCCAACGAGTTTTACGCCTATAAGCTTGGGCACTTTAAGTTCCCAGGGCGTAGCAGTCATTACGTCCACGGCGTCGGCACCGCCTACACCGATGGCCACCATGCCAAGTCCGCCGGCATTGGGGGTATGGCTGTCTGTGCCGACCATCATGCCACCGGGGAAGGCATAGTTTTCGAGCATCACCTGATGGATGATGCCAGCACCGGGCTTCCAGAACCCCATGCCGTAGCGCGCTGCAGCCGACTGAAGGAAACGGTACACTTCGCTGTTCTCATTTAATGCGGTTGGCAAGTCGACGTCTGCACCTTTCTGTGCACGGATGAGGTGGTCGCAGTGGACGGTTGTGGGCACTGCGGGAAGTTCGCGTCCGGCATTCATGAACTGGAGGATGGCCATCTGTGCCGTAGCGTCCTGCATGCACACGCGGTCGGGACGGAACGTAGCGTAGCTTTCGCCACGCGTAAAACTTTGGGGATTTTGTCCATCGGTGAGATGGGCGAAAAGTATTTTTTCGGCACACGTCAAAGGACGTGCGAGTTTTTCTCTGGCTTGCTCCACACGCTGTTTGTAGCTTTTATAAAAATTGCGGAGCATGTCTAAGTCGTATATGTTCATAGTTGAGTTTATGTGCTTGATGAGTGTTCTTGTCTGCGACACGCTTACAGACGCGCCGCTTTCATTTTGTCTTTAGATAATGCAAAAGTAAGTCTTTTTGCTCAAACCACAGCCACCAAGAGTGCATAAATACACAAAACGACGCAAACTTACGGCGTTTTGCTTTCATATACAGTATATATACAAATGTCATCCCTTTGCGCTGTATGCAGTGAAAAGGAAATAAGTGGACACTGCGAGGCAATATTCTACCTCCTTGACAGTTAATAAGTATGGAACTCAACCGTGAAAGGCCATCACCACATTGGCTTGTTCGGGAAAATGCCTAACTTTGCATATACCTTAAGTACGAATAACAACAAAACATCATACAACGACTCATGAAAAAGATTCTCATTGCACTTGTATTCACGCTTCTGCCTTTGGCAGTGAGTGCGCAGTCGCGTTCGGTGGACAAGCGCTACCTCAGCGGTGCTGTGCCCGTAGTGAACGGCTACGTCCAGTTCAACAAGACGTACAAAGCCGCTGGAAAGACGCAGGCCGAACTCTTCCATGCGCTCAAGGACTACACGCAGAAGAGCGTGGTGGAAGGTCCCGACCACCTGCCCCAAGCGCGCATCACCGAAGCCGATAGCCTTACAGGCACCATTGCGGCAAGCATGGACGAATATCTCTACTTCAAGCGCACCAACTGGCAGATTCACCGCGTACATTTCTACTATCAGTTGATTTTTGAGGTAAAGGACGGAGAATACACTGCCACTATGCGTAACCTCCACTACAAGTACGACCCTGAGGCAAACCCCGAACAGGCAGGACAGGACTACCGTGCTGAACAATGGATTACGGACGAGGCTGCGCTCACGAAGAACGGCACGAAACTGCAGCGCGTCAGCGGCAAGTTCCGCGTAAATACCATTGACCGCAAAGACGAGATATTCCGCGGTTCGGCCGAAGCAGCCGGTGTCAAGAAGAAAACAAAAATGGTAGAAGTGGAAGAGGACGAAGACTAACACTGACACTCCTTATTATATATAGGGTGGTTCTATAAATTACCACCGAACAATAAGCAAAATCGCCCAAGTGGCGTTTTGTCATCTTTCGGGCTCTTTTTTGCCCCTTTTGCTTGTTCACTCAGTCGCATAGCCCGCTATGCTCCTTTGCTCACAAACAAAATGAACAAAAAAATAGCACCGAAATCTGACAAAGCTAATTTATAGAACCACCCATAACAAAATGCAACGCGGCTTGTTCAATATGCTTGAACAAGCCGCGTTGCACTTTTTCTTTGCATTGCGCTTAGCGTCCCTGGAGCAGGTGGCTGTTGATAAAGTCGGTGACACGTGCACGGTAGCTTTCGGAGATGGGGAGGTGTTTGTCGCCGAAAACAATCTGTCCGCGCTCTATGACGCGCACCTTCTGCATGTTTACAATGAACGAGCGGTGCACGCGGAAGAAGGTGCTCTGCGGAAGCGTCTCTTCCATGCTGCGCATGGAGGACAGGCTGAGCAAGGGTTTGGGCTGCGACTCAAGGTAGATCTTCACGTAGTCTTTCAGTCCCTCCACGTAGAGAATGTCGGAATGATTCACACGGATTATCTTGTAGTCGCTCTTCACAAAGAGATAACCGTCCGAAGGTTTGGCTTCTACCGACGTGGCAGCTGCGGCTAGCGCCTCTTGCTGTTGACGGAGCGCCTCAAACCAACGTTGCGCACGACTCACGGCCGAAACGAAGTCGGCGTAGCTGATGGGTTTGAGCAGATAGTCAATGGCATTGACCTTATATCCCTCAAGGGCATACTCGCTGAAGGCCGTAGTGAAGACAATGCGTGTTCGTGTATGGTCTATCATGCGGGAGAAGTCAAGACCGTTGAGGTCGGGCATCTGTATGTCGAGAAAGAGCAAGTCCACAGGGTCCTGCTGGAGCCCGGACATGGCCTTTATGGCGCTGGCATATTTACCGCGAAGCTCAAGTCCGGGTGTCTTTGCCACATAACTTTCGAGAAGACCGAGAGCGAGAGGCTCGTCGTCTACGATGGCACATTTCATAAGCAGCTGTTGTTTGTAATAATTCGTTGCAGAAAACACGTACTTCCCAGAAGCAGTCAAAAGTCTATTTCTATCGCTGAGCGGTACACGCTTCCATCTTCGCTCACGGCGGTTTCCCATTTGTAGCGTCCGGGATAGGCCAGTTCGAGGCGTGCCTCCACTTGTTTGAGTCCTATGCCGCCGGGAGCCTTGTCGCTTGCCGTTTTGGGAAAATTGGAATTCTCGCACGAGAAGACGAGTCGCTTACGCGTTGCTTCAAGTTTGATGTGAATGAAGCTGTGCAACGTGGGACTTATCCCGTGTTTGAAGGCATTCTCTACGAGCGAGATGAAGATGAGCGGAGCCACGTGGAGGTCTTTATCTTCAATGTCGGTCTCGAACGTCACGTCCACGTCGTGAGCTATGCGCAACTTCATGAGCTCTATGTAGCTCTGCATGAAGTGGAGTTCCTTGTCGAGCACCACGTGGTCGCTCTGGTTCTCGTAGAGCATGTAGCGGAGCATGAGGCTGAGTTCGTGTATGGTCTATCATGCGGGAGAAGTCAAGACCGTTGAGGTCGGGCATCTGTATGTCGAGAAAGAGCAAGTCCACAGGGTCCTGCTGGAGCCCGGACATGGCCTTTATGGCGCTGGCATATTTACCGCGAAGCTCAAGTCCGGGTGTCTTTGCCACATAACTTTCGAGAAGACCGAGAGCGAGAGGCTCGTCGTCTACGATGGCACATTTCATAAGCAGCTGTTGTTTGTAATAATTCGTTGCAGAAAACACGTACTTCCCAGAAGCAGTCAAAAGTCTATTTCTATCGCTGAGCGGTACACGCTTCCATCTTCGCTCACGGCGGTTTCCCATTTGTAGCGTCCGGGATAGGCCAGTTCGAGGCGTGCCTCCACTTGTTTGAGTCCTATGCCGCCGGGAGCCTTGTCGCTTGCCGTTTTGGGAAAATTGGAATTCTCGCACGAGAAGACGAGTCGCTTACGCGTTGCTTCAAGTTTGATGTGAATGAAGCTGTGCAACGTGGGACTTATCCCGTGTTTGAAGGCATTCTCTACGAGCGAGATGAAGATGAGCGGAGCCACGTGGAGGTCTTTATCTTCAATGTCGGTCTCGAACGTCACGTCCACGTCGTGAGCTATGCGCAACTTCATGAGCTCTATGTAGCTCTGCATGAAGTGGAGTTCCTTGTCGAGCACCACGTGGTCGCTCTGGTTCTCGTAGAGCATGTAGCGGAGCATGAGGCTGAGTTCGTGTATGGCGTGCTGCGCCTTTTCGCTGTCGAAAGCGGTGAGGGCGTAGATGTTGTTGAGCGTGTTGAGGAGGAAGTGCGGATTAATCTGGTTCTTCAGATTCTTCAGTTCGGCCTGCGAGCGACGGAGTTCGGCCTGGGCGCGTGCCCTCTCGCTCTGCCGCCACTTCAAACTGAGACGCAGGGCCACGGAGGCGGCTATGACGAACACGAAGGTAAGGAATCCGCGAATGATGAAAAAGATTTTCGGCGGAAAATGTTTCTCAAAAGCAGCATCGGCAGGGTTCTTTGCTTCGTGGAGCATGTGGAAATGCGCCTGTACTTCTATGCCACCCATAAAGAGGAGACACATCAGCACGTTCACTGCCACAAAAGCCTTGATGCGCTGGCGGTCTATGACGAAGCGGGGAATGAGCAGAAAATAGTTGATATAAAAGGCTATGCACGTGCCGAGGGGGAACGTCATGGTGTGGAGAAAGTGGTCCCAGTTGATAACCTCGTCGCTGCGTTTGAAGAAAAGAGGCGAAAGGAAGATGTAGCACCACGTCAGCACGTGTACTACCACTTCTATGCCCCGTTCAGTGGCCGAGCGTTCTATGTTTGGTAAGGGCTGTTTCATAAGAATTGCCTAACTGATAAAGGTCAAACGTGTTTGCAAATGTAATAAAAAAATAGCCGGAAAGTGAGGCGCGAACCTTATCGTTACGCCCACTGTTCCGGCTATCGGCATATATAGAGCAATTATGGACTACGTTAGCCTATTCGTAGCGGATGGCTTCTATCGGGTCGAGTCGTGCAGCCTTCTTTGCTGGGTACCAACCAAAGAAGATACCTGTGGCAGAACATACTGCAAAACTGAGAAGCACGCTCCACGGCTGTATCTGTATGGGCCAGTGGGCAAACACGTTGATGCCGACAGCAGCACCGATGCCTGCTACGACTCCGATAAGTCCGCCCGTCACGCTGAGCAGAATGCTCTCTATGAGGAACTGGCTGAGGATGTCGATGCCGCGTGCGCCGACGCTCATTCGCAGACCGATTTCCTTGGTGCGCTCGGTTACACTGACATACATGATGTTCATGATGCCGATACCGCCCACAATGAGCGAGATACATGCCACCACGAGGAGCAGAATGGTCATGGTGTCGCTCGTGGAGTTCATCATCTCTGCCATTTCCTGCTGGCTTCGTATGGTGAAGTCGTCCTCGTCGGCGGTCTTGAGTTTGTGGTTTTCACGCAAGAGGGTGGTCACTTCGCTTATGGCGAGGTCGGTCATGTCCTCGGTCACTGCGGAGGCGTTGATGCCTTCGAGATAAGTGACGGAGAGAATGCGCTTCATGACGGTGGTGTAGGGAGCGAGCACCATGTCGTCCTGGTCCATACCGAAGGAGTTGTAACCTTTGGACTTAAGCACACCTACCACGCGGAAGGGAATCTTGTTGAATCGGATGATCTGGCCTACAGGGTCTTCGCCATTGGTGAAGAGGTTATCGGCTACGGTCTTACCGATGAGGCAGACTTTCGCGCTCGACTTGATGTCGTCGTCGGAAAACATCTCTCCGTCCTGCACCTTAAGTTGGCGTATCTCGAGATATTCGGGCGAGATGCCGTATAGCGTACTGGGCGTGTTGTTGTTGCCGAAGATGAACTGGCCGGAGGAGTTGACGCTCGGCGAGATTGCAGCGAGATACTTGGAACTTTCCTTGAGCGTCTCGTAGTCCTTGAGCTTGAGCGTCTGCATGTCGGAGGCGTCCTGACGCGCACCACCGGGACCTTTATCCTGTCCGGGACGAATCATAATCATGTTCGAACCCATCTCGGAGATGTTGGCCTGAATGCTTTTCTTTGATCCCTGACCGATGGCGAGCATGGCGATGACGGATGCCACACCGATGATGATGCCCAGCATCGTAAGGAACGAGCGGAGCTTGTTGGCGGCAATGGCCCGGAGGGCTATCTTGAAGAGGTTAGATATATTCATGTGGCTGAATGTTCGGGTTTACTTGTGTGTTCCTCCTTACTCTTCGGGTACGGGCAGGGCAGCCAGGGCCTCAGCGGCTGAATGGATGTCGTGGTTCACCATATCCTCACGCACGAGTCCGTCGCGCAGCACGATGTTGCGGCTGGAGTAGAGCGCAATCTCGGGATTGTGGGTCACAAACACGATGGTACGTCCTGCGGCGAAGAGTTTCTGGAAGAGTACGAGTATTTCAAACGAAGTGCGCGTGTCGAGGTTACCGGTGGCTTCGTCGGCAAGTATCACAGCGGGATCGTTGACGAGCGCACGGGCTATGGCCACGCGCTGCATCTGTCCGCCGGACATCTGGTTGGACTTGTGGTAGAGGCGTTCGCCGAGTCCTACCATCTGGAGTGCCTTGATGCTGCGCTCGCGACGCTCTTTGGCGCTCACGGCAGAGTTGTACATCAAAGGAAGCTCCACGTTCTCCACCGAGGTGGTCTTTGCCAAGAGGTTGTAGTTCTGGAACACGAAACCAATCTTCCTGTTACGAAGCACGGCACGCTCGCTGCGGCGCATGGTGCGCACGCTGACGCCGTCGAGCAGGTACTCTCCGCTCGTGGGAGTGTCGAGGCAACCGAGCTGGTTGAGGAGGGTGGACTTACCGGAACCGGAAGTACCCATAATGGTCACGAATTCGCCTTCGTATATCTTGAACGAAACGCCGCGCAGAGCATGGACCGTTTCGTCGCCCACAATGAAGTTGCGTCGCACGTCGCGCAGTTCAAGGACTACTTTGCGCTGTGAGAGGTCTTCCTCGGGCGAAATTAATTTTTCACTCATAGGGCTTTTGAGTTGTTACGATAAAAGAGGAGTGAGGAAGCGGTTTGCCGTAGAGTCGTCTGATTCCTTGGCTCTTTCCTTTTAGGACAAACTGGCAAACCGCTTACCTTCGTTGCAAAGAAGCGTCACTTCTTGTTCTTGTTCTTGTTCGGAGGACCGGGTGAGAACGGACTTTGCTCGTCGCTGCTGCTCTCTGAGGTGTCGGACGAGGACGAGTCGTCGGACGTGGCTTCCTTCATGTCCACAATGACAACGGTTCCTTCCTTCACGCCGCTGAGAATCTCGGTGCGGGTGCCGTTGGTGATACCGGTCTGTACGGAGTAGGCCTTGAAGGTCTTGCCGTTGCGCACCCAAACTTTGTGCGTACCGTTGCAGTCCTCAATCTTGTCCTGCTTACCTACAGTCTCTGCCGTCGGAGTGAAGCGGAGGGCCTTGGTGGGCACGCTGACGATGCCTGTACGCTCAAGGGTGTAGATGGTCACGTTGGCAGTGAGTCCGGGCTTGAGTTTAAGGTCGGGGTTGGGAGCGGAGATAACCACTTCGTAGGTAACCACGTTGTTGGTCGTGGTTGCTTCGTTACGCACCTGCGTTACAGTGCCTTCAAACACGTCGTCGGGATAAGCGTCGACAGTGTATGTCACGCGCTGTCCCACAGCCACTTCGCCTATGTCGGCTTCGTCCACGTCGGCCACTACGCGCATGTCGGTCATGTCTTTCACAATGGTGAAGAGTGTAGGAGTGCTGAAGCTTGATGCCACGGTCTGTCCTTCTTCCACGCTCTTGCTGAGCACGATGCCGTCGATGGGCGAGGTGATGGTGGCATAGCTGAGGTTGGTCTTTGCCTTGTTAACGGCTTCCTGGCGCTGGGCAACGGAGCTCTTTGCCTGTTCAAGGGAGAGGCGTGCGCTTTCAAAGTCGTTGGCGCTGATGAGGCCCTTCTGGTAGAGCGTCTTCTGACGGTTGAAGTTGGACTGCTGATACTCGAGGTCGCTCTTTGCGCTGGCAAGCTGACTGTTGGCGCTATTGAGTTCGCTGATGAGGTTGGTCTTGTCGAGTTCGGCTATGACCTGTCCCTTCTTCACTTCGGAGTTGTAGTCAACATAGATCTTGTCGATGATACCAGACACCTGCGTACCGACGTCGACAGAGGTAACGGCTTCGATGGTACCGGTGGCAGTCACGCTGTTGCCGATGGTGGCTTTCTCCACCTTAGCGGTCTCGTACGTCACTTCGAAGGGTGCCTTTTGGGAAGAGAGGTAGGCATAGACGCCGCCTCCTGCCGCTGCGAGAACCACCACAGCCACGGCTATGTTTCGGATGATTTTCTTCTTTTTCATATTGTTCGTCTCGTTGGATGTTTGCTTGATGTGTTATTTTTGGTTGCTGTCCGCTCACTTGAGGTCCTCGCCAGCGTAGAAGTTGAGGAGGTTACGGTTGAGGTAGGCTGTGTATTTGTCCTGAAGCATCTGCTGCTGAGCGCTGAGGAGGCTGGCACGGCTGGTAAGGAGCTCGGCGATGTTCTTGAGTCCTACGTTGAACTGTTCGTTCATGAGTCCGTAGCTGGTCTGAAGATTCTCCACGTTGTCGGTGGCAGCGATATACTTGGCTTGCGAGTTGGTAGCGTTGAGCCAATAAGTTTCCACGCTCTTGTAGAGTTGCTTCTGAGTGTCGAGAAGGTCGAGTTGGGCGGTTGTTTCAGCCACCTTGGCGCGCTCTACGGCGCTCTTGTTCTGACGGTTGTCGAAGATGGGGATAGACACCGACACACCAATCTGCGTGTTGAAGTTCTGCTTCATTTGGTTGAAGAAGTTGTTCTGCGCACCGGTCATGTGGCTATCGCCGAGTCCGCCCATCAGACTGATGGTGGGATAGTAGCCAGCCTTGGCAATCTTCGTGGCGAGTTTGCTCTGGTCGATGGCGAGCTGCGAACGCTTCACTTCGGGACGACTGTCGAGGGCAGCGGCATAGACGCTTGCCTTTGAGGGTATCTGGCTGAGCACTTCTGAGGAGGTCACGTCGACAGAGACCACGTCGAAGTCCTCCGTGGCGGGGAGTTCAAGTAGCTGCTTGAGCTGCATCTTGGCGTCGGCTATCTGGGTCTGAACGTTGACAATGTCGTAACGTCCCTGGCTGACCTGCGACTTGAGTTGCGCCAAGTCGGCTTTGGCGAGCTGACCCACGCTGACCATCTCTTCGCCACGGGCGAGCACGATGGAGTCTTGCGTGAGGAGCGTGCGGTTCACCTTCTCTGCCTCAGTCATGTAGAGAATCTGCGTATAGAGCTGGGCTATCTGTTCCTTTATGGTGTTGGCAGACTGTTTGGTGTCGAGTTCGGCAAGCTGTTGGTTCAGCTGCGCGTTCTCGATGTTCATCTTCGTCTTGTTGCCGTTCCACACGGTCCACTGTGCGTTGACGCCGTACGAACCGCTCTGCGTAGCCTTATCGGCAGCGGAGGTGGCAATGCCGCCGTTCACAAAGTTGCTGCTCGTCTCCTGGAAGGGGCGATAGGTGAGGCTCTGTGAAACGGAACCGCTCAACGACGGAAGACGGGCGGCCTTGGCTTCGAGCACGTTGATGGCAGAGGTCTGTTCTGCCGCGCGGCTCTTCTGCAACTGCACGTTGTTCTTCACAGCGTAGTCGATGCATTCCTGAAGCGTCCACACGCGTTGTGCGGAGAGCTGCGAGGGAGTGCCGAAGACCATAGCCGTTGCAAACAGTGCGGTCACGAGCTTTCTATTCATTTTCATAGGCTCTTGTGTTGATATAAAATGTTTCTGGTGCAAAATTATGGTTCACAGAGCTTTATCTTTAGCAATAAATGTTTGTTGACGTGAAACACTCGACGAAATTCCCGTTTTTCCCGACCACGTCCCTCCCCCATTCGGCAGAATTGGCCTCACGGAGGCTTTTGCAAAGACGTGCCCCATGCGCCAGCACCTCTATTTACATACTCAAGTTTCGGATTTAGATTTCAACGAATCTTTTAGCGGTAATCTGGCTGTAGGCCAGACACGTACTCAGCCCACGGTGTCAACCGTGGGTAAGTTTTGCGCGATAATGCTGGGCTGTAAGCTCAGCACAAGGACGGATAAGGTGCGGCGGAAAGAAGATTTTTCTTTCTTGGTTGTGCTGAGCCTACAGCCCAGCAATTCTGCGCTTTACACCACCCACGGTTGTCACCGTGGGCTGATTACGTGTCGTGCCTACAGCACGATTTCCGCTCAATATTCAACGCAAAACCTAAATCCGAAAGTTGAGTTACATATGCTTAAAACGCCTTCCATGAAGGTGAGGTGTTGGAAACCTCGCCCCATGGAAGGCGTTTTAAAAAGACCATACAGTCTAAAACAGTAATCTAAACTTATGAAATGCCACGAATCACCTTGGCGTAGTCGCCGTAAAGGTCAACTATCACTATCCAGTCCAGTTTCTTGTCATAGCGTTTTGCCCAAAGTTTTATTGTGTCGTATGCTAAGGCGGCTCCCTTTTGGGTTGAGCCGTCTATGCTGGCTGTGCAGTGAAATCCTATTTTCTTGCACTTCTTGTCGCGCATCTTCTTCAAACATCTGAAGATGTCGTCGTGCAGAACCGTTGCGTTTTGGTTCTCCTTCTTGAACACATGCTTCACAAGGGGTGCAGAGCCGTTGTAGCTCTTGCAGTCTGCAAGCAACCCTTGCTGACTGGCTTGACACATCACCACGATGCCGTCTGGCTTGTAGCCGTCTACGTCGAAGAGGTTGCCTTCGCCAAGTTTTATCTTCTTGTCGCGCGTGGATGTCTGCACCATACCTCTCAACTGAAAGGCAAAACGGCCGTCGGAGCAGTCGGTCCACGCCTCCACGTCAGGAACGTCCATAAAGAGCTGTCCGGCAAACCTGATGTCTCCCCCTAGGTCGCCACGCCCGGCATTGGAGGTAGCTACGAGGAAAGCCGTGCGGTTTATGCCGCCACGCTTGTAGAGGAAACTGTCCTGTTCGTACTTGGCGGAGAGTTCATAGGCGGTGCGGAAGAAGTCCTCGCCGTTAGTTGTTGTTTCGCTGTAAACGAAGAAGCAGTACTCTATGTTGGCATATTCCCAGTCGGCCTCACGGTAGCAGCCTTTTACGGGACGGAACTTCATGCCCCGTTCTTTAAGGTCAGCCTTGAGCTGTTCGTTCCGTCCGATGTTTTCTTCCAAGGTAAATACTCCACGGAAAGCGGTGAAGATGGCGCAGTTGTACTTTTTGAAGGCATCTTCGGCTTCCTCTAGACTGGGAGAGTCGTCCGCATTGCCGTCAATGTTGGCCTTCGTGCCCTTTACCTTGAGCTTTCCTTGCAGAAGGCTCTTTATGGTAGAACTGCTTATGCGGTCGTACCGCGCAGTGAGCTCCGAGTATATTTCGGTTATGTTTGGGATGTCAGTCATGCGTGTTGTTTATAGTATCATATTAATTTAC
>CAVKJJ010000029.1:0-33513 GCA_963656685.1 bacterium
AAAGCCGTAATTTTGCACCGCTTTTCCACCAAGCCGCTGTCGGGATGCAGAGTTCCCCGTTAAGCTTGGTCGGGACGGACAACAACTCATTAATTTACCCATCAAAGCAATGGCAGATTTAATTAAGATTGCTGAAGAAGCTTTTGCTACTGGCAAGTCGTTCCCCAAATTCAAAGCTGGCGACACCATCACCGTAGCATACAAAATCGTCGAAGGTAACAAGGAGCGTATCCAGTTGTATCGCGGCGTTGTTATCAAAATTTCCGGTCATCAGGACAAGAAGCGTTTCACCGTACGCAAGATGTCTGGTACCGTGGGCGTAGAACGTATCTTCCCCATCGAGTCACCGGCTATCGAAAGCATCGAAGTAAACAAGATTGGTAAGGTTCGCCGCGCCAAGCTCTACTATCTTCGCGCACTTACGGGCAAGAAGGCACGCATCAAAGAAAAGCGTACCGCTGCCAAGAACGACTGATTCCAAACGGACTGCGGTCCGGAACGTCCGAAATAAGAAAGAGGTTTTCCACCGCACGTGGAAGCCTCTTTTTTGCTTTCTATACATCCTCTCCACACTTAAAAACTTAAGGACATGCCAAACGGATATCCCGAAAACGTAGGACACAAAGGCATCATCTATCCCGCACCCATCTTCGGACCCATTCATAGCCGCAGGCTCGGCATCTCGCTCGGCATAAACCTCATGCCCCCCGACGGAAAGCTCTGCACTTTCGACTGCATCTACTGCGAGTGCGGATTCAACCGCGACCATCGCCCCAAGCTGCCGCGTCCCACACGCCAAGAAGTAGCCACCGCACTCGAAGCCAAGCTCCGCGAAATGGCCCAAGCCGGAACCGCCCCCGATGTGCTCACCTTCGCCGGCAATGGCGAGCCTACCGCCCACCCCGACTTTGCCGAAATCATCGACGACACCATTGCACTGCGCGACCGCTATTTCCCCAACGCCAAAGTCAGCGTGCTGAGCAACGCCACCATGATTTTCCGTCCCGAAGTACACGCCGCGCTCCGCAAGGTCGACAACAATATTCTCAAACTCGACACAGCCGACGCCACCTACGTGGATCTCGTGGACCGTCCCCTCGCGCGCTACAGTTCCGAGCTCACCACGGAAGCACTCGCGTCCTTCAACGGACACGTCATCATACAGTCAATCTTCATGACAGGCATCAGTCGCGGACGCAGCGTGGACAACACGACCGACTACTACCTCAAACCCTGGCTCAATGCCCTCCGACGCATTCGGCCCTCAATGGTAATGGTCTACACAATAGACCGCGAAACGCCCGACCCCGATCTCCGAAAAGCTTCGCCCGAACAGCTCGACCACATCGCCGATCTCGTACGCCTTGAAGGCCTCGAAGTTGAAGTAGCCTACTAAATCCTTTCTCCTTTTCCCCATGTCCCAACCCCTTGTGGCACTCAGCGGCGGAGCCGACTCCGTGGCGCTCCTCCTCCATCTGCAGGAACTCGGATTTGAACCCGCCGCCGCCCACTGCAACTTCCACCTCCGAGGCGAAGAAAGCCAGCGCGACGAACGTTTCGTACGCCAGCTCTGCAAAGAGCGCGGCGTGCACTTGCATGTCGCACAGTTCGACACCGCAGCTGAGGCTGCCGCCACGGGAGAGAGCATAGAAATGTGCGCGCGACGCCTCCGCTACGAATGGTTTGCACAACTCTGCCAAACAGAAGGCTACGCCGCCGTGGCAGTGGCACACCACATGGAAGACAATGCCGAGACGCTACTTCTCAACCTCGTGCGAGGCACCGGACTGCGCGGTCTCTGCGGCATGGCAACCGCTTCCACTGATGGCGTGTGCGGAAAAGTTCGCGTGGTGCGCCCGCTACTCTCGTGGACAAAGGCCGAAATTCTCGCTTATCTTGAGGAGAACGGACAAACCTACGTCACCGACTCCACGAACGACGACATCCACTACCGTCGCAACTTCATCCGTCACCGTCTGCTCCCTCTCCTCGAAACGCTCAACCCGCAAGCCGTGCGTTCCCTCCACGAAACGGCACTCCGCTTGCGCGAAGCCGACGCTATATATAAGGTAGGACTTGCGGCTGTCGATATCCGAAAAACTTCCGCCCTCCCCGGTGGATGGACCGCAGACATCGAAGCGCTCACCGCGCTTCCCTACGCCCGCACACTGCTTCACGAATGGCTCTCACCGCTTGGATTTTCCGCAACACAGGTTGAAAGCGCGCTGAACATGAAGCCCGGAGCGCTTTTACAGAGTAAAACGCACACGCTCACGCTCCACCGCCACGCTTTAGAGCTTGCCCCCACGCCGAAGCCGCTCCCGCCCACCGCTCTCGCCCTCGACGGAACGCCGCTCGAGCTTCCCGACGGCACCACACTCACTGCCGTACTCATGGACCGCGATGCGCTCACCGCCATCCCCCGCGAAGCCAACACCGTAGCGCTCAGTGCCGACGCGCTTTGCGGCACACTCACCATTCGCTCCGTTCTTGAAGCCGACCGCTTCAAGCCTTTTGGTATGCGCGGCACAAAACTCGTGAGCGACTACCTTACCGACGCCCACATTTCCCGCATCGGAAAACTTTCAGCCCTTGCCGTCACAGACAGAAGCGGCATCGTCTGGCTCGTAGGCCACCGAATTGATGCACGCTGTGCCGTAACCGACACCACGCGCCGTGTAGTTCTCCTCAAGCGCCAACTACCTTCTGTTTAACACCCCAAAACTTTCCCTCCCTTATGACTGCAAAACATTTTATCCCACTTTCTCTCGCCTTTCTCGCAGCCTTCGTCTCCTGCGGCGAAGACCGTAGCGGCGAGCAGCCCTTTGCTCCTACTGTGGAAACCGTTGGGGTGGAAGTTCTAGGCGACTCCGCCCGCGTGAGCGGACTTGTCACCGCTTCGCTCAACTCTTCGCTCACGGAATGCGGCATTACTTACGGCAACGACACGCTCCGCGCCACCGCCAAAGCACCCTCGCCCACCACAGCCTTTTCTGCCGTCACCGATTCGCTCGGAGCTGGCGACTACTTCGCCGTTCCCTACGCCCGCAACGGCGTAGGCACGAGCTATGGCGACACCGTGCGCTTCCGAATTGAGTAACATTTCGTTCTCCAGGCCTTACCGCACAAACGGCGACGGGGCGGACACGTACTGTAAAGTAGCGTGTCCGCCCCGTCGCCGTTAAAGTTTTACGGAAAAACGTCAGCGTGTTTCGCTTTTCAGCTATTTCCCAATGCTCTGCACCTTCCGTCGCAGCGCTTTGGATATCTCCACCAAAAGGTAACCCTTCTGGTTGGAATGAATCTTCTTCTCGTTGCGCTCATACTCCTTCTGAGCGTATTCTTTGGACTTCTCGAACGTCAGTTTGGACATCTCGCTCTGAGAGCGTCCGTTCATCGTCGAATCAAGTTTCTCCTCCGGAAAATAATCGTCGAGATCCACGTCACCAATCATCGTCGTCTCCAAAAAAGTGAGCTGCTTGCGCGAAGAGTCTGTATAGTAACCCACAAACATGTGCCCCGGAATTTGCACTAGCACAGGGGTAATATTTATGGCACGCAGAAGGGAGGCAAAAAGCACGCTTCCGTCCACGCAGTTTATCTGCGAAGAATTCAACGCATCGTCGAAAGTGCGCACACGTTGTGAGTAAACGACGTTGCTCGAAAGGCTAGAGTACGAAACGGAACTGTAACGGAAATTCCTTTTCTGCAACACGTACCACAAAGCGTAGACCTGCTGGTCCACACTTGCCGCCGTGCCGCGCTGGTAACCCTCAAAGCGACGAATGATACGCGTGTTGAGCGCCTCGCGAAGCAACTTGTCGATGAGCGGATTCTCCTCGTTGACGTAAGCTGCGTAGAACATTCGCGTACTTACGAACTTCTGTTTACCATTGGGCAACTGGCTCATGTAACCCAGCAGACATTCGTTCACGCTACGCACCGAAAACGTGCGAACGTGCTGCCCCAAATCTTTTCCGTTCATCTCCACGCTCGCCGCTACGCTGATAGGCTCCGCTTGCTCGTTGCCACGAAGCGCGGTGTAGCGCCAAAGAATGTCGGGATAGATGGTATATTCCGTGTGCTTGCGCGGAAGTACAAATTCCGACACGCTGCGCGCGAAGAACGGCGTTTCCTCCAGTTCTATCCGTACTTTCGTGTTCGGACGCGTGCTCTTCACCTTTATGGCAATGCACGACTTTGGATTTCCCACGTAGGGCGTATCCACAGGCTCAATGATCTGCGCGTCGGTCGTAGCAACAGAAAGGATGGCAGAGGGGAAAAGATTGCCGCCGAGCTGGTCCGTGATTTCGAAGTCCGTCGAAAACGGTTTGTTCACGGCAATAAATGCACCGCAAGCCGCTACGCAGAGCACGAACGAGCAGATAATAATGCGCCAAACGAGGCGGCGTTTCTGCTTCAAGGTATAGGGTTTTTCCGTCATGCTTTAGAATTGAAAATAGAAGCAACGGGCAGACAGGCAGAAGCACTGGCCGCATGGCAAGCGGCGCTGTCGGCCTGTCCACCCGTTGAAAAATTGAGTGGCGATGCGCATCAGAACGCGTTAATCGTGTAGAGATAAAGCACTGCAGCGGGGATGGCAAGCAGCGAAGAGTCGAAGCGGTCCATCATGCCGCCGTGGCCGGGGAGGATGTGCCCGCTGTCTTTAATTCCAAGCTGTCGTTTGAAAAGACTCTCTACGAGATCGCCCCACGTACCGAAGATGCAAACCACGAGCCCAAGGCCAATCCAATGGGCTAGGTCAAGAAGTCCGGGGAAGAAGTGCCAAAGCACCACGGCAACCACGATGCAAAGCACGCCGCCGCCAATGCTGCCCACCCACGACTTGTTAGGCGAAATTCGCTCAAAGAGTTTTGCCGGGAAACGCTTATGGAGCAGCGAGCCGCTCACATATGCGCCCGTGTCGCTCGTCCAAAGGAAAATAAACACGGCAAGGGGGTACAACGGTTCGAAGGCTACGCGATTCTCCATAGGGTCATAGCGGAACGCCAGCACACAAAGCAGGCTGAAGGCCAAAGCAATGTAAATCTGCGAGGCAAAGGCGTACGCCCAGTTCTTAAGTGGATCGGACTTTTGCAGATAAAGTTCGCTCACCGGCAGATATATAATGGAGATGACGTACGGAATGAACGCTTTCGAGGGCGTGAGGTCGGAGCAGAAGCCCGCAAATGCGAGGAAGAGGTACACCGCCGCTGTCGTGTTGATGACGCGGTTCACCGAAGCTCCTGCATAGTTGTTCACGTTTGTGGAAAACTCCCACACGGTAAGCCCCGTCACCGCAGCGAAAAGCACGGTAAACGTCAGGGGCGAGTAGAGCGTTCCGCCGATGAGTACGGCGATGAAAACTACACCCGTGAGAGTGCGCAGCACGAGGTTGTTCATTTTTCTTTTTCGTTAGATGTTTCGCCGTTGCCGGCTTCTTCCGTTTGCGAAGCGCCTTCTACTTTTTCCGAAGTGCCTTCTTCTGCCTGCGAAGTGCTTTCTTCTGCTTTCTTTCCGGCACGCTCTTCGGCGAGTTTCAGTGCTTCTTCCTCCATGAGGACATCTGCGCGGGAGCGCCAGGGACGCGGGCCAAAGATGCGCTCCACGTCTTCCGTGAAGATTACTTCGCGGTCTACGAGCAAGTCAGCAAGTTGGTTGTGCTTCGCAGCGTTTTCTTTCAAGAGGCTCTTGGCGCGCTCGTATTGCTCAGCTACGAGTTTGCGTACCTGCTCATCGATGAGCTCAGCCGTCTTCTCGGAGTAAGGTTTGGTGAAGTTGTACTGACCTTGTGCGTCGTAGTAGCAAACATTGGACAGTTCGTCGCTCATGCCAAGGTAAGCCACCATACCATAAATGCGCTTCGTCACACGCTCAAGGTCGTTGAGCGCACCACTTGAGATGTGGCCCACAAAGAGTTCCTCGGCGGCGCGACCGCCAAGCAGTGAGCAAATCTCGTCGAGCATCTGCTCTTTCGTGGTTATGGTGCGTTCTTCCGGGAGGTACCATGCAGCGCCGAGGGCCTGGCCTCTCGGCACGATGGTCACCTTTACCAGCGGATTGGCATACTGCAGGAGCCACGACACTGAGGCATGTCCTGCCTCGTGGATGGCAATGCTGCGTTTTTCTTCCTCAGTCATTACTTTCGAGGTCTTTTCCAGTCCGCCGATGATGCGGTCTACGGCGTCGAGGAAGTCTTGCTTTCCCACCGTCTTGCGGTCGTGTCGCGCGGCGATGAGGGCAGCCTCGTTGCAGACGTTGGCAATGTCGGCGCCAGAGAAGCCCGGCGTTTGGCGAGCGAGCATCTCGATGTCGAGCGAGCCGTCCGTCTTGAGCGGAGCGAGGTGAACCTTGAAAATTGCTACGCGCTCGGAAAGTTCCGGAAGGTCCACGTGAATTTGGCGGTCGAAGCGGCCGGCACGGAGAAGCGCGGGGTCGAGAATTTCTACGCGGTTCGTGGCAGCAAGTACGATGACGCCCGTATTAGTGCCGAATCCGTCCATTTCAGTAAGCAGCTGGTTGAGCGTATTCTCGCGTTCGTCGTTGCCACCCATAGAGGGATTTTTTCCGCGAGCGCGTCCAATGGCGTCAATCTCGTCGATGAAGATGATGCAAGGCGCTTTCGACTTGGCTTGCTGGAAGAGATCGCGCACGCGGCTTGCGCCTACGCCGACGAACATCTCTACAAAGTCGGAACCCGCCATGGAAAAGAACGGTACGTCGGCTTCTCCGGCTACGGCCTTTGCGAGAAGCGTTTTTCCGGTGCCCGGAGGACCGACGAGGAGTGCGCCTTTGGGAATTTTACCGCCCAGTTCGGTGTATTTCTGCGGATTCTTTAGGAAATCCACTATTTCCTGCACTTCTTGCTTGGCGCCTTCTTGTCCTGCCACGTCTTTAAACGTGACGTTGGTGGTGTTCTTTCCGTTTTTCTCGAAGACGCGTGCTTTGCTCTTGCCTACGCTGAAGATTCCACCGCCGCCTCCGCTTCCTCCCATGCGTCGCATGAGATAGAACCAAAGGAAGACGAGGATGAGAATGGGGAAGATGCTTGAGAGGAGGCTCATGAAGAATTTGTCGCTCTCTTCATAACGCACTTTACCCTTATAATTATTCTCGAGATATCCGTTCACGGAGTCGAGCGTGGGATATTTTGCCGTAACCGTAGGTGCAGAGCCCGTTTGGTCTACGCCAGCTTTGAATATCTGGCGTATAAATTCGGGTTGTAGTACGAGATGTACTTCTCCGTCCGTTTTGTTAACGACGATTTCCTTTGCCATGCCTTGCTGCACGTAGGAGCGGAACGTTGTGTAGTCCACTTCTTTGTCCAGTCCGCCCGATCCTGAGCGGTTGCCTTGGTAGAGCATCACGCCCAAGCCGATGATGACGGCGAGGTAGAGCCAAGAGAGGTTGAAGCCCGGCATTTTGCCCGGTTTCTTGCCGTTGTTAAGATTGTTGGGTTGTGGATTCATGTTGTTCGTTAGTCGATGTCAGCTACTTGAGTAAGTTCCGCGTCGTCCCAAAGCGTTTCGAGGTCGTAATGCTCGCGTGCTTCGGGCAGGAACGTGTGTACAATGACGGTTCCGTAGTCCATTGCCACCCATTCGGCGTTTTCGCGTCCGGCGATAGCGGCGGGTTTTTCGCCGCAGTGCTTTCGTGCGAATTCTTCCACGGAGTCGGTGATGGCGTCGACCTGCTGAGGTGAGCCTCCGGTGCAGATTACGAAAAAGTTGCTGGGAGCTGTGATGATGTGCTGAAGGTTAACCACCACAATGTCGTGTCCTTTTTTTTCTTGTATGCCGTCGATGATGGCGTTTACTAACTGTTGTGTTTCTTCCATAAAGGGAAAATGAGTTTTCGTTTGGTTTGTTGCGCTAAGCGGGTGTGCCGTGCCGACAGTCCCGTTTTCGGCAAAATGTCCTTATATTAATAATGTGTCTGTACAAAGGGCAAGCAAAGTTAAGTGGTTTTGTGCGATTTCCGTGTTTCGTTTCGTTGAAAAAGCGTGGTTTTTGTCTTTTTTCCGAATTGTTGGAAAATGCTCAAGAAAGAAAATGGCTACATTTGCACCCATGTCAGCAGAAAATCTGAAAGAAAAAACCGCCAACGGCCTCCTTTGGGGCGGAATTAGCAACGGTGCGCAGCAAGCTTTGAACTTGCTATTTGGCATTTTCCTTGCGCGCCTGCTCTCTCCAGCCGATTACGGTATGGTGGGGATGCTCACAATATTTTCCCTCATCGCCACTTCTCTTCAGGAGAGCGGCTTTATTTCTGGTTTGAACCAAAAGCGCGACGTCGGCAGTGCCGACTATAACGCCGTGTTTTGGTTCAATGTGCTTTGTAGCCTAGCTGTTTATGCTTTGCTGTTCTTCGGCGCGCCACTTATTGCCGCCTGGTACAAACAACCCGTGCTTGTGCCCCTCTCACGTCTGAGCTTTTTGAGTTTTGTTATAGCCGCGTTTGGCACAGCGCCTCGCGCGTGGCTCTTCCGTAATATGCGGGTGAAACAGACTGCGCTCATCACCATGGTTTCGCTTACGGTGAGCGGCATCACGGGCGTTGTGCTTGCGTGGAACGGCTTTGCCTATTGGGGCATAGCGGTTCAAACCCTCGTTTACTGCTTCTTCGTTACGGCGGGCAGCTGGGTTTGTGCTGGCTGGCACCCTTCTTTTAATATTGACCTGCGTCCGTTGCGCGGCATGCTCGCTTTCAGCACCAAGTTGTTGGCCACAAATATTTTCACCACCGTCAACAACAACATTTTCAGCCTTTTCTTCGGCCGTTTTTACGGCGAACGCACCGTCGGTTTCTACAATCAGGCGAACAAGTGGACTTCTATGGGCTACACCATCCTCACTGGTATGATATGGAGCGTGGCGCAGCCGCTGTTCGCGCGCTTGAAGGACGACGCCCCTGAGCGTTTGGAAGCCGTGTTCCGCAAGATGATGCGATTTGGGTGCTTCGTGTCGTTCCCCGCATTGTTTGGGTTGGGCATAATAGCCCCGGAATTCATCACCATAGCCATAACGGACAAATGGTTGCCGTGCGCGCATTTGATGCAACTGCTTTGCGTGAGCGGTGCCTTTATGCCCGTGTCGTCGCTCTACTCCAATTTTCTCATTAGCCAGGGCCGGAGCAACGTGTTTATGTGGAACACCGTGGCGCAGTGCCTTGTGCAGATGGCGCTCATGGTGGGACTTTACCGTTATGGCGTCACTGTGATGGTTGCCGCCTATGTGGTGGTGAACATCGTGTGGCTCCTTTCGTGGCATTGGTGCATGCAGAAGACGCTGCGCCTTTCCCTTTTGAAAGTTGTGCGCGACGTGTTGCCTTTTGCCGTTGTAGCCGCTGTGGCCATGGCTGCCGCTTGTGGTGCAGCCTATGTTGTGGGAGGCAACGTTGTGGTAAGCCTTGTGGTGAAGGTCGTCGTCGCAGCGGTGGTGTATGTGGCCCTTATGCGCCTCTTTGGAGCCGCCATTTTGAAGGAGTGTTTAGCTTTTGCAAAGGCAAAATTTTCGCGTCGCTGAGACATCGCATTGAGAAGATACGGCCTTTGGGAAAATCCACGCGTCGGTGCCACTTCTTTTTCGGCACGCGTTTTGCTTTGATGCCTTTGTCTGTACAAACCGATTATTAACCAACGAAATATCTACAAGAACGTATGATTTATCTCATTTTCATAGTATTCGCCCTCATCAGTTATATGGTCCAGGCCAATTTGAAGTCGAAGTTCGAGCGTTTTTCGCGCGTTCCTCTGGCTTCCGGTATGACCGGTCGTGAGGTTGCTGAAAAGATGCTGCGCGACAACGGCATCTATAACGTACGCGTCACGTGTACGCAAGGCTTTCTGACGGACCACTACAATCCGTCGGACGGCACGGTGAACCTTTCGGAGAGCGTATATAACAGCAATTCCGTAGCAGCTGCCGCTGTGGCTGCCCACGAGTGCGGCCACGCTGTGCAGCATGCCGTGGCGTACGGACCTTTGACGCTCCGTTCGTCGCTGGTGCCCGTGGTAAGTTTTGCATCGAACTGGGTACAGTGGGTTCTCCTTGCTGGAGTTTTGCTTGTGCAGACTATGCCGGGCATTCTCCTTGCGGGAATTGTGCTTTTTGCGTTGACCACACTGTTTAGCTTTGTGACACTTCCTGTGGAAATAGACGCATCGCGTCGCGCCACGCAGTGGCTTCAGCGTGCCGGCATTACATCTGCAGCGGACCACCCGATGGCAGTGAGCGCCCTGCGTTCCGCAGCCTATACCTATGTTGTTGCCGCGCTGGGATCCCTTGCTACGCTTGTTTACTACGTGATGATTTTCATGAGCCGCCGCGACTGACATTTTATCTGACATATATGACACAAAAGCCGCCTGACAGTTTTGTCAGGCGGCTTTTGTGTTTATGTTTTTCCGCTGCGAGGCGGAATTTTTTATTTCACTACGACCTTTTGTCCGTCGATGATGTAGACACCGCGCTGGGGAACGCTTTGGAGTTGGCGACCTTGGAGGTCGAAGATGCCGCTGTGCTTAGCGGGTGAGGTGACGGTGGCGTCGTGGATGCCGGACTGCGTTTTTTCGTAGACGAAGGTGATTGTGGTGTAGCCTTCAATGCATCCGTCGATGTAGTTGTCGTCCGTTTCGGTGCTTTTCAGCGTGTATCCGTCAAAGGCGTAGGCTGTGAGCGGGTATACTGTTCCAGCGTCGACCGTTTCCTCCAAATCGTAGAGCGTTGTGCCGTCGGTGTTGACGCATTTGATGTTGACATCGTAGACCGGTTGTGCGAAGAAAGTGGTGATTCGTATGGGGTGGCCCGTACCACCGTTCCATCCCACGAGGTCGCCGCTTTCGAGTCCGTCCCAGTATTCGCCGTTGGAGCCTTTAATGTTCCACGTTGTGCCGTCGGCGTTGAGCGTGAAGGTGAAGTTGGCGCCCGTCTCTGAGGCAGTGGTCGGTTGCGACTGCTCAAGTTGCGGCACGTAGAGGTTTGTAAATTCGTTTCTCACCTTGAACGTGCGTCCGCTTCCCTCCAGCGTCCAAACGCCGGCGGGCGAAAGATCCTCGACAGCCAGTACGCGGTTGATGCGGAAGGTAGAAAAATCGATGGTGCGGTATCCAGCGCGTCCCGAAGCGTCGGTAGCGTCGTAGAAGAGGTAGCTCTTTCCGTTTTGGAGCGAGGTGACGATGTCGCCATCTGCTTTCGGACGAATCAGCGCGTCGGTAGAGTAGAGGATGTTCACTACGGTGTCGGCGGAGAGCGTCAACGCCGTGCCTTCGGCTACGTCGGTCGATTCGAGCGTGAAGTATTTCGGTGCGGGAAGGCTCACCTTCACCGTTTCGCCCACGGGCACTGCCTTTTCGGAGCGCACCACGATGACGCCGTGGCTGTCCGTGCCGTTGTAGGTGAGGGAGTAGGCCGTGCGTTTGTAGCGCACGGTGTAGTTTCCGTTCTCGTCCGTTTTGTTTGCGCTTACGAAGGCGTGGTTCTTCAGCGTGGGGCAATCCGCTTCGGTCACTTCGCTCTGCGCTGCGGGCAGTGAGCGCGTGAACGTGCCCAGCGCGCGGCCCTCTTCGTCCTCGCAAACGTAAGTCACCACGCGCACCTTGGTGATGTTCCAACGCGCGCCCTGACTCCTTATGGCGTCGGCGTCGCTGCTGGTGGTGCTACCCGCATTCACTGCGCCCGAGGGGAGCGGGAAGAGGCACTTGCTGCTGACTTTGAGGCAATATGTACTGTCCTTTGTGTCGCACGAGATGGTCACTGCCGAAGCCGTTGTCGACTTGGCGAGCGTCACGGAAGTTCCGAGTCGTGAGGAGAACGAACCAGCGCCGCTGATGTAGCGTCCGCTCATGGCGTTGCGCAGTTTGAGTGTCTGCGAACCGTCGGCATTGACCGTGCTCTTCACCACCGTCCAAGCGTTGGGAGCGTAAGCGTCGGTGGCGTGCTGAAGAGCGGTGCCCGTGCCGTTGTCGGTAATCGCCGTGGCGTTGTAACCATCTACGGCATTCGTGAAGGCGTAGGTGCTACCCTCTTCGAGGTAGGGGAACGTGACAGGTTCGACCGTCTGTCCGTAGTCCTCCATGGGCGAGAATTCCCATTGGCCGCCGGCGCCATCCGTCGGGTTGCTGTAGAGATTGACGGCAAGACCCTGACCACTCATGGACGAGTTGAAATACTGTCCGCTCACCTTGTCGGAGGCAATGGTGTAGTAGTAGTTCGAACCCTTCTGTCCGTAGGCACCCGTGCCGAGCTGGAAGTTGTAGTGTTTGGCGGAAGCGTCGTAGTTCCAACGTCCCGAAGTAGAAGTAGCCGTCGGCGTGGGATTAACTGAACCGTCGGGGAGCGCTTTGCACACGAGGGCATATTTCCCTGCGTTGTTCGGGTCTTCCTCAATGCTCCACCATTGGTAGTCGTAGTTGTCGTCCGTGGCCGATGCCTGCGTGTTGGTCCAAAGCACGTTTGCCTTAGCCCCCTTTGCGCTGTAGGTCGTGACGAGCGGCGAAGAAGCCGTGAGGAGTTCAATGCAGCGGTCCTTTCGTGTGGCGTCCGTTCCGCCGCTGATGAGGCGGTAGTAGAATTTCTTCTCAGCCGTGTTGGCCTTGGGCATTACTTTAGACGAGGATGAAGGACTCACGTAGCCCACCATGTGGTACTTGCAGTAGCGGTAGTTGCCGTAGTTGAGCAACGTGGTGTCAGCCGTCATACGTTTTTGGAAGTCGGCAAAATTCTTGCGCGAAGCCTGCGTCCATCCGCTCTCGGCGATGGCGAGGAGACGCGGCAAGGCGAGCCATTCCATGTAGTTGGCGTCGCTCACGTTCTCCGTCCAGAACGTACCCTGCACGCCGTAGTCAGTGGCTGTGGGAACCGTCTGGTTGTAAGTAGCCTTGACGTCGTCCGTACCGCTACCGGCACCCGGCGGATCGAGTTCGGAGTTGCCCTGCTTACGGTTGATGTAGTAAGGGCCGTAGACGGTGTAGACGTTGGGCAGCCCCAGTTGCTTTGCTTTGGTGGCCGAAGCGTCGGCGGGGTTCCAGCAGTAGACCGTGGCCCCCGTGGCCTTCATAATGTCGAGGTCGGCGCCGTCGGCGGTGATGCCCTCGTTCCACACGGCAATTTTGCGTCCCTTCTCTTTGGCAAACTCCGTGAGTTGCTGTATGAAGTGGCTTTGGAGTTGTCGGTAGCTCGTCAGGCCGAGTTCTTTGTAGAGCGCCTGGCACTCCGCGTTGTTCTGCCAAGCCGTGACGGGACACTCGTCGCCGCCAATGTGGAGCGTTTCGCCGGGGAAGAGTTCCATGAGTTCCTCAAGAATGTTTTTGGCGAACTGCACGGCTTGCGGGTCAGCCACGTTGAGCACGTCGGAGTAGATGCCGCCCGAGATGGCCACCGTGTGGGAAGCCGTGGGGTCGCAGCTGTACATGGGGTAAGCCGCGAGTGCTGCACTGAAGTGGCCGGGCATGTCAATTTCGGGCACAATCTCGATGTGGCGTGCCTTGGCGTAAGCCACCACGTCGCGAATCTCGTCCTGCGTGTAGTAGTACGGTCCGTAAGGTTTGTTGAGCCAGTACTGTCCGCAGTCCTCCATACTCGTGATGAGCGAGTTGGGAGCCGTGCTGGCATACTGTATGAGACGCGGATACTTCTTGATTTCCACGCGCCAGCCCTGGTCGTCGGTGAGGTGCCAGTGGAAGCGGTTCATTTTGTAGTACGCCATGACGTCGAGCATTCGTTTCACCTCGTCGACGGTGAAGAAGTGGCGCGCCACGTCGAGCATGAAACCGCGATACTCAAAGCGCGGTTCGTCTGTAATTTTCACCACGGGCAGTGCGTAGGCCGTGACCGACGCGTCGTGTACGCCCGCCATGACGTTGGCAGGCAGAATTTTTTTGAGCGTCTGGCAGGCGTAGTAAGTGCCCAGAGCGGTACTTGCCGTGACGCTGACGCCCTCGGTTGTCACTTGTGCCGTGTAGGCCGACTCTTTGAGGGTGGAGGAGGGGAGGGCAAACTGGAACAGCGCCGTGGCGTCGTTTTCCTTGACGCTCACCTGGAGACCGGTGGCGCTCTGCAGGTCGGCGGCGAAGCGTTCCACCTCGGTTTTCATGTCCGCCGAGAGTGCGTTGCAACTGATGCTGAACGTTTGAGGCAGTGTGAGTTCGCCCGTGCCTACGGTCATCGTCTTAGGCCGTGGTGTGAGGTTTACGAAGTTGTCCGCCCTGGTGCCAGCTGCGAGGCAGAGGAAGAGGGCGACGACAAGAAGTAATCTGTTTTTCATAAGCGGTTGACTATATGTAGTTTGTTCTTAGGCGCAAAGGTACGGAAAATGGTGCAACGTGGTGCACGCTGGGGGTATGAAAAGGCACGTTGAGGCCGTGTAGAGCGCGAGGTTTTGAAAACCTCGCCCCCATGGTGGGCGAAAGCTTCCCCCGCGCTGCGCCTTCACGCAATCTTAACCAGAGAGCAACCGTCCTGTAACGCGCAGTAAAGACCTTTGCAACGTCGCAGCAGAGGCTTTTGCAGAGCCTAAGCGTTGCGGCACGACGTTGTCACACAAAAACTCCTTATTATAATGTCTACAACAAGACGCATCTCCGTTTTTATCCTTTTTCTTTTTGCTGCCGCCTCAACGCTGACAGCCGCCGTTGCCGCCACGCTGCGTGGCCGTGTGGTTGACGGGCGTACCGGCGAAGCCCTCATGGGCGTGACCGTACAGGTGCTCCAAGCCGGACGCACCGCTGTCAGCGCAGAGGACGGCACCTTCACCGTTCAGGGTCTCGGTCAGCGCACCTACACCCTCACCGCCACTTATCTCGGTTACCACAAGACGACCCTCTCCGTCAACCCTGCGCGCACCGACAGCGTAGTGGTGGTGAGGATGGACGAACTTGAGGAAAGCCTCGGTACTGCCGTCGTAACCGCCAAGGCGCGCCACAACACCGAGGGCGCCATCGTCACTGTGCAGCGCCAGAGCCTTGTGGTTCAGAACGGTGTGTCGTCGCAGCAAATCAGTAAGACCCAGGATAAGGACGCATCCGAAGTGATTCGCCGCGTGCCCGGCATCTCCATCATCGACGACAAGTTTGTCATGGTTCGCGGACTCTCGCAGCGCTACAACAACGTGTGGATAAACGGTGCCGCCGTACCCTCTAGCGAGGCCGACTCACGCGCGTTCTCGTTCGACATCATCCCCTCTTCGCAGGTCGACAACATGCAAATCATCAAGTCGCCCGCGCCGCAGTATCCCGCCGACTTCTCCGGCGGCTTCATACTCATCGACACCAAGGACGTGCCTTCGCAAAACGGTGCGCGCATCACCCTCGGCACCTCTGTCAACGACCGCACCCACTTCCGCACCTTCCTTGCCGGCAAGGGTAGCGGCACCGACTTCCTTGGGTTCGACAACGGTTTCCGTTCGCTCTCCGGCGGACTCGAAAGCACGCTTCTCAACACCCCCGGCGGCAAGGGCATAGACCTTCTGCGCAACGGACTTAACAACGACTGGACCGTGCGCCGCCGCACCCCGTGGGCCGACCTTAGCCTCTCTGCCGACGTGAATCGCACGAAGGACTTTGAGAGCGGCGCTGTGCTTGCCATGCTCGCCTCCGTCAACTACAGCAACTCCTCGCGCACCTACGCTCCGATGGAGAATTCCCTCTTCGGCGCCTACGACCTTACGCACGACGAGAGCGTATACCTCCACCGCTACGAGGACCGTCAGTACAGCACGAAGACGCGCCTTGGCGCCATGTTCAACCTTACGTTCGTCCCCGCCACAGGAAGCGGACGCTACGAGTGGAAAAACATTTTCAACCAACTCGCCACCGACCGCTACACCGACCGCACGGGCCACGACGCCCAAAGCAACACGGTGCGCGAAGCCGAGTATTACTACTCCAGCCGCACGACCTACAACACCCAGCTGACGGGCAAATACACCTGGGACGCCAGTCGCTTTGACTGGAACGCCGGTTACGCCTATGCCAACCGCAACTTGCCCGACCGCCGCCGCTACAGCCTCGACGACCAGTTGGAGAAAGGCGAGGTGGGCCTCACCACGGGCAACGAACTCTCGCGCGAGTTCACCCGCCTCAACGAGCACATCGCCTCTGCCGCTGCCAACTACCGCCGCGACTTTGAAGGCCGCCGCATAAGTCCGCAGCTCTTCGCCGGCGCCTACGGCGAGTATCGCACACGCACCTACCGCACGCGTTCGTTCATCTACGCTTGGGACTATGCCGACAACACCCTCCCCAAAGGCTTCCGCTACCTCGACCTGCCCACGCAGCTCCTCCAGGACGGTAACTACGGCGACCAGGGTCTGTACCTCATTGACGACACGAAACTCACCAACGACTACGACGGCCACCAACTGACCGCTTCGGCCTACGGCGCAGTGAATCTGCCCCTCGGCGCCTTCAATGTCTACGCCGGCGTGCGCTTTGAACACGTGCGTCAGACCCTCGTGAGCAACACGAGCGACACGGAGCGCCGCACCTCTTCGCGCCACTACGACGGCAACGACCTCTTCCCCTCACTCAACGCGACCTATAAACTCGGAAAGACGCAGCAACTGCGCTTCTCGTACGGACGCAGCATAAATCGCCCGGAGTTTCGCGAAATCAGTACTTCCGTCTTCTACGACTTCGACCTCGCCAGCAACGTGCAGGGCAACACCGAACTCCGTTCGTGCCACGTGGACAACGTGGATTTGCGCTACGAGTGGTACCCCTCGCAGGGCGACCAAATATCGCTCGCCGCTTTCTACAAACACTTCGACTCGCCCATAGAGTGGAACTACACCGTGACGGGCGGTACGGACGTGGTCTACTACTACGTCAACGCCAAGCGCGCCCAGAGTTTCGGTCTGGAACTTGACGTGCGCAAGAACCTCGGCTTCATGGGGCTTCGCGACTTTACGCTCGTCTTCAACGGTTCGCTCATCAAGAGTCAGGTGAACTTCGAGAAAGGTTCGCGCCAGAAGAACCGCCCCATGCAGGGCCAGTCGCCCTACCTCGTGAACCTCGGCCTCTTCTACAGCCACGGCGCATGGAACGCTTCGGCACAGTACAACCGCATAGGCAAGCGCCTTGTGGGTGTGGGCCGCAACCTCGGATCGACGGGCAGCCAGCTCGTCAACATCCCCGACTCGTACGAAATGCCGCGCAACTCGCTGGACCTCTCCGCTTCCGTTCGCCTCGGCAAGTTTGAACTCAAAGCCGGCGTACGCGACGTGTTTGCCGAGAAGGTGCTGTTCAAGCAGTTCAACGACGTGACGCTCACCGACGGCACCTCCAAGACGGTTGAAGAAGTGACGCGCTCGTACCGCCCCGGCCGCGACTTTAACCTCTCCGTGTCGTATGCGTTCTAACTGTGCGCTCCACGCCCTCTATGGGGGTGACGTTTTCAAAACGTCACGCTCTACACGGCCTCACGGAGGCTTCTGTGTGCTTCGCTTGACTACAATCGTGTAGAGCGCGAGGTTTTGAAAACCTCGCCCCCATAAGCGATGCTTCTCCCACCCCAATTTTAACAGAGAGAATCGCGTAAAACTCCGCGCCTCTCCCTTCGTGCGAAAATACGGCGTTCACAGCGTGCATAAATATGCAGAATTAGTCCTCAAAACGAGCTGATTCTGCATATTTTATGTATACCTTCGCATAACTACTTGCTTTATGCAAAAATCACCGACGTTTCTTTGAAAAATTTCAAGGCATCTAGGAAAAATTCCAAGGCAGCAAATTTAAATTCCAAGGCAGCAAATTTTTTTTTGCTGCCTTGGAATTTTCTAGACCTCCCCACCACGTCAAAAAAAGGCTTTCTGCGTTTCTAGTTTGAACCCCGTCGTTGTCAATATTTCTTACCCGTTTTAACATTCTCGTCATGCTAATGCCTCACAGACCGCGCAGCACGCAAAAGCCTCCGTGAGGCCACATTCGCACATTTACTTAAACACAATCTTCACAACCTTGCAACCGCAGCGTAACCTCTCGTTCCGAACTTTGCACCCGTAAACAAGAAACCATTACAGTTCACCTCGGCAGCAGTAAACCACGCCGCCGCCGAACTTAAAAACTTTACTCAACTCTTATGAGAAAGAACACCTTCAAGGTCATTGCCCTCGCAGCCATGATGGGCATGACGAGCGCCGCACTCCTCACCTCCTGCAGCGACGACAACACTGCCACCACCACCGACACCCGCAACTGGGGTACCGACGGCGGTCTCAAATCAGCCGACAACCTCCTCTTCGACGGCAACGTCATCGGTAACGGCGACAAGGAATTCGTCTTCACCGGCAAGCAGACCTTGAAGAAAGGCACCTACACCCTTAAAGGCTGGGTGTACATCGCCAAGGGCGCCGAACTCACCATTGAGCCTGGAACCGTCATCAAAGGCGAGACCAAAGCCTCCATCATTGCCGAACGCGGCGGAAAACTCATTGCCCAAGGCACACAGGACGCCCCCATCGTGTTCACCTCAGCCAAAGCCAAAGGACAGCGCAAGCCCGGCGACTGGGGTGGCGTGATCCTCTGCGGACAAGCTCCTCACAACGCTGGCGAAGCCCAGATTGAAGGCGGACCGCGTTCCAAGCACGGCGGCAACGACGCCCACGACAACTCCGGCGTGCTCAGCTATGTACGCGTAGAATTTGCCGGCTATCCCTTCGCCACCGACCAGGAAATTAACGGTGTGACCCTCGGTTCCGTGGGCGACGCCACCAAGATAGACCACGTGCAGGTAAGCTACTCCAACGACGACTCCTTCGAGTGGTTCGGCGGCACCGTCAACTGCAAGAACCTCGTAGCCTTCAACGGATGGGACGACGAGTTCGACACCGACAACGGCTTCAGCGGTCACGTGCAGTACTGCCTCAGCATCCGCGACCCGCGCATTGCCGACAAGAGCCAGAGCAACGGCTTCGAGAGCGACAACGACGCCAGCGGCTCCACTGCATCGCCCGTAACCAGCGCCACCTTCAGCAACGTCACCTTCATCGGTCCCAAGCAGGTTGACGCCTCCTTCGCCAACAACGCCGACTACATCACCGCCGGTTCCTACAACCCCAACAACGGTTCAGGTCTTGGTAAGTTCCAGGCCGCCATGCAGATTCGCCGCGGCTCACGCCTCAACTGCATCAACTCCATAGCTCTCGGTTGGCCCATCGGTCTCATCATCGACTCCGAGAAGGGCGACACCCGCGAACAGGCAAAGAACGGCAACATCCGTCTGCAGAACATCTGGTTTGCCAACATGGACGTCACCGGTTCTGACGCCAACAAGGAATATCGCGACGTGCTCGTCAACTACGTCAACAAAGAAGCCGTAGCCGACGAAACGCAGCAGTCGTGGTCCACCACCTTCTTCCTCGCTCAGAGCGGCAACAAGGTGACCACCGCAGCCGAAATGCTCCTCACCGGCAAAAACATCTTCACCGGCATCAACGCCGACTTTATGCCCGCCGTGGGAAGCCCCTTGCTCAACGCCGCATCGTTCACCGGCGTAACGAGTTCGTGGTTCGACAAGGTAAGCTACATCGGCGCCTTCTCCGCCACCGACAACTGGCTCAGCGGATGGACCAACTTCGACCCGCAGAACACCGACTACTAAGAGGCTGAAACACCCCCTATAAAGAATCGATACATAACTCCCCGCGCCCCACAGCCGCAACGCCCGCCGTTGCCCGCTGTGGGGCGCGCTGTTTGCGGACGAAAAGGCGGTGCCTTCCATGGGGACGAGGTTTTCAAAACCTCGCGCTCTACCCGATGTATTAAGGCGCAGCACGCAAAATCGTCCGTGACGGTCGTGTAGAGCTGTGACGTTTTGAAAACGTCACCCCCATAGAAGGCGCAGCCGTGCAAGAACCAAAGTCCAAAATGTAGGACTTCTTCAGCCCCCTTCAAGCCCGTTATCCTCGAAAAAGTGTGCTTTTCGCCCAGTTTTATCATCGAAAAAGTGTGGTTTTTGGCCTAAACTATCATCGAAAAAATGTAGTTTTGCTGCGTAATTGGCTTATAGAAAGCAGATTGTCAAAACAACGCGTCAGCTCATGAAGAGAAAAATATATACACAGCTCCTGAAATGGAAACAAAGCAAGGACCGCAAACCCCTTATGCTCCTTGGTGCACGACAAGTCGGCAAGACCTGGATAATGCAACACTTCGGCAACAACGAATACAAAGCAGTTGCCTACGTCAACTGCGACGATGAGCCGCGAATGAAGCAACTCTTTGAACTCGACTACAACATTGAACGCATACTCCTCACACTCCAAGCCATAACAGGCGTCAATATTGTAGCCGGCGAAACACTATTGGTGCTCGATGAGATTCAGGAAATACCACGAGGTCTTCACAGTTTGAAATACTTTTGCGAGAAAGCACCCGAACAGCATGTTGTTGTAGCAGGCTCGCTCTTGGGCGTTACGCTCGGGCGAGGCGAATCTTTCCCAGTAGGAAAAGTGGACATTCTTAACCTCTATCCCATGGACTACGAGGAATTTCTTGATGCCACAGGCAACCAAGGACTTCTTCAACTGCTCCACTCGCGCGACTGGGGGCTTATAGAAGTAATGAAACCCAAAATGATTGACCTCTTGCGCCAGTATTATTATGTGGGAGGCATGCCCGGAGTCGTTAGTCAGTTCGTAGAAAACAAAGACCTCAAGCAAGTGCGCACTTTGCAGCAAAACATACTTGAAGCCTACCGCCGCGACATCTCCAAACATACATCAGCCGTGGAGTCAACCCGCATTCGCCAAGTGCTCGATGCACTCCCCGCTCAACTGGCCAAAGAAAACAAAAAGTTTGTCTATGGAGCCGTGCGCCCAGGTGGTCGAGCCAAGGACTTTGAAGTGGCCATTCAGTGGTTGCTCGATGCAGGCATAGCCTATAAGGTCAACAGAGTGAAGGAACCTCGGCTGCCGCTGAAATTCTACGAGGACTTCAACGCCTTCAAGCTCTTTCTGCTCGACTGCGGACTCCTCGCGTGCATGGCCGACGCTCCGTCCGACAAAATGCTCGTCGGCAACCAAGCCTTTACGGAGTTTAAAGGCGCTTTTACCGAACAGTTCGTCATGCAGCAACTCTTGACCATTGGTCTCAAACCCTACTATTGGAGCAACAGCCGCACACCGGCCGAAATAGATTTCCTCGTGCAATGGGGAAGTCGTGTAGTACCCATCGAAGTCAAAGCTGAAGAAAACGTGCGCGCCCGTTCTTTGGCACAATTCGTCAAGGACAATCCGCAACTCAAAGGACTCCGCATCTCCATGAAGGGCTATGAAGACCAAGAGTGGATGGAAAACATTCCACTCGTCGCAATAAACGCTTACTTCCAAGAGAGTGACTGAAAGTCAAAAATATTTGGTTGTTTGTTCCCGCCTCCCAACCGCGGCACATCAGCCCATTTTACCATTTACCCGTTAATTGCACACCAAAACGTTGCATAATCGCCACGCTTGCGCTAAATTTGTACCAAACTTTAACAACAACCCAACCTTATGAACAAACGCAAGCATCTGCACACCAAAGGCAGATACGCCACGCTCGTCATGGCATTCCCCCTCGCCGTGGCAAGCATGACCGTAGGCGCAACAAGCGCACAGGCCGTGCCACTCGTCACAGGCATCGCACAGACACAGGACAACAAAATTGTCAAAGCATCCAAACTCAACACAACCACCGTTGAACTCACCTACGCCGACGGCAAAATGCTCACCGTCGACTTCTACGGAGACAACATATTCCGACTCTTCCGCGACGACAACGGAGGCATCGTGCGCGACCCGCAAGCCACACCCGAGGCAAAAATACTCGTCAGCAACCCCCGTCGCCAACTCTCCTCTCTCAACCTCAACGTCAGCACCACAGCCGTCGAAATAAGCACCGCAAAAGTGCTCCTCACCTTCGACCGCAACACCGGACTCCTCACCGTTGTCAACCGTGAGAGCGGCGAAGAAGTCATCAAAAGCCTCCAACCCGTCAAGTTCGACAAAACCAGCACCACACTCACCCTCGCTGCACGCACCGGAGAGTACTTCTACGGCGGAGGCGTGCAGAACGGACGCTTCAGCCATAAAGGAAAAAGCATAGCCATAGAGAACACCAACAACTGGGTGGACGGCGGCGTGGCCTCGCCCACACCCTTCTACTGGAGCACCAAAGGCTACGGCCTCATGTGGGACACCTTCAAGCCCGGACGCTACGACTTCGGAGCTACAGAGGACGGAAAAGTCATCCTCACCCATCAGGAAGACTATCTCGACGCCTTCCTCATGGTAGACCAGCAGCCCGTTGACCTCCTCAACGACTTCTACCAACTCACCGGCAACCCCGTGCTCCTTCCCAAGTTCGGATTCTACGAAGGACACCTCAACGCCTACAACCGCGACTACTGGACCGAAGCCAAAGACGGCTTCATGCTCTACGAAGACGGCAAACGCTACAACGAAAGCCAAAAAGACAACGGCGGCATCAAAGAAAGCCTCAACGGAGAGAAGAACAACTACCAGTTCTCCGCACGCGCTGCCATAGACCGCTACGCCAAGAACGACATGCCCCTCGGATGGTTCCTCCCCAACGACGGCTACGGAGCCGGCTACGGACAGACCGGATCGCTCGACGGCAACATACAGAACCTTAAGGAGTTTGGCGACTACGCACGCTCCAAAGGCGTCGAAATAGGACTTTGGACCCAAAGCGACCTCCATCCCAAAGAAGGCATCGAACCCCTCCTCCAGCGCGACATCGTCAAAGAAGTGCGCGACGCCGGAGTGCGCGTCCTCAAGACCGACGTGGCTTGGGTGGGCTGGGGCTACAGCTTCGGCCTCAACGGCGTGAGCGACGTGGGCGAGATAATGCCCTACTACGGCAACGACGCACGCCCCTTCATCATCTCACTCGACGGATGGGCAGGCACACAACGCTACGCCGGCATATGGAGCGGCGACCAGACCGGCGGCGACTGGGAATACATCCGCTTCCACATACCCACATTCATCGGTTCGGGACTCTCCGGACAGCCCAACATCACCTCCGACGTTGACGGCATCTTCGGCGGAAAGAACGTGCCCGTCAACGTGCGCGAATTCCAGTGGAAGACATTTACACCCATGGAACTCAACATGGACGGATGGGGCTCCAACCCCAAATATCCCGAAGTGCTCGGCGAACCCGCCACAAGCATCAACCGCTCTTACCTCAAACTCAAGAGCGAACTCATGCCCTACACCTACAGCGTGGCACGCGAAGCCGTCGACGGCAAACCCATTGTCCGTGCCATGTTCCTCGATTACCCCAACGACTACACCCTCGGCACAGGCACACAGTACCAGTTCATGTACGGTCCCTCCTTCCTCGTAGCCCCCGTCTACAAAGACACACGCATGGACAAGGACGGTAACGACGTGCGCAACGGCATCTACCTTCCCGAAGGACGTTGGGTTGACTACTACAGCGGCGAAGTCTACGACGGCGGACGCATCGTCAACAACTACGACGCACCCCTCTGGAAACTCCCCGTCTTCGTCAAGGCCGATGCCATCATCCCCATGACGAACCCCAACAACAATCCCTCGCAAATACGCAAGGACTACCGCGCCTACGAAATCTACTCCTCCGCACAGGGCGAGAACCGCTTCTCCGAGTATGACGACGACGGACAGACCCAGGCCTACCTCAACGGAAAATGTGTGCGCACAGAAGTCGTCACCGAAGCCAACGGCAAAGGCAAACTCACCGTCACCCTCCAGCCCGCCTCAGGAACGTTCGACGGATTCGTTGCCCAAAAAGAAACCGAACTCCGCATCAACGTCAGCACCGCTCCCAAGAAAGTCAGCGCACGCGTAGGAAAGAAGAGCGTAAAGCTCACGCAGGTTTCAACCCTTGCCGAGTTTGAGAAAGGCACCGACGTCTACTTCTACGACGCCGCACCCAACCTCAACCGCTTCTCCACTCCCGGTTCCGACGCCGCGAAGAAAGTCATCAGCAAGAACCCGCAACTCCTCGTCAAACTCGCTGCCGCCGACATCACCGCCGCAGCCACCGAAGTGGAAGTAAACGGATTCCAGTTCTCACCCGCTGACAACCTCCGCACCCACCACGGCGCCCTCACAGCACCCAAGGCCACCATCACCGACGAAGGCACGGGCTGCTTCACCCTCACGCCCTCGTGGGACAAAGTGGACAACGCCGACTACTACGAAGTGGAATACGACGGCATGCTCTACTCCACCATCCGCGACACTGAGTTCACCTTCGACGGCATGAAGCCCGAGACCGCCTATTCGCTCAAAGTGCGCGCCGTCAACGCCGACGGCCAGTCTGCCTGGACCACCGTCAGCGCCACCACCAAGGCCAACCCGCTCGAGTTTGCCATCCACGACATCAAAGCACAGACCACCTGCGAGAACCAGAGCGGCATGGGCGTAGGCAAACTCTTCGACTTCGACGAGAAGACCTCTTGGCACACCAAGTGGGGCACGGGCGAGGCCATTCCCTCCGACATGACCATCGACCTCCGTTCCGTCAACAAGCTCGACCGCTTCGAATACATGCCCCGCGAAGACGCCGGCAACGGCACCATCCTTGCCGGTACCGTATCCGTCAGCACCGACCGTCAGAACTGGAGCGCCCCCGTCAAGTTCTCTTGGCAGAAGGACGGCACCACCAAGACCTTCGCCTTCGAGGGCAACCCCGAAGCACGCTACGTACGCCTCCACCTCGATCAAGCCGTCGGCAACTTCGGTTCAGGTCGCGAACTCTACGTCTTCAAAGTGGCAGGTAGCGAAAGCTACTACCAGGGCGACATCAACCACGACAAGCGCATAGACGAAAACGACCTCACGTCCTACATGAACTACACTGGTCTGCGCAAGGGCGACAGCGACTTCGACTACGTCAGCGCCGGCGACATCAACAAGAACGGCCTCATCGACGCCTACGACATCTCCTGCGTGACCACCGAACTCGACGGCGGCGTGCGCAACTCCAACGACAAGGTGAGCGGATCGCTCGTGCTCACTCCCAACAAGAAGACCTACGCTGCAGGCGACATGGTCGAAATCACCGTCAGCGGAAAAGCGCTCCACTACGTCAACGCACTCAGCTTTGCGCTCCCCTACGACACCCAGGAACTCGAATATGCCGGAACCGAACTCCTCGACATGAAGGAAATGGTTAACCTCACCTACGACCGCCTCCATACCAACGGACAGAAGGAACTCTTCCCCACCTTCGTGAACCGTGGCAACAACTTCCTCCTCGAAGAAGGCGACCACAACCTCTTCGTCATCAAGTTCAAGGCAAAGAAGGCCGGTAAGTTCAACCTCAAGGCCAAAGACGGAATGCTCGTCGACCGCAACCTCGGCACGGTAAGCTTCTAATTCCGCTCTTTCCCCGACAAACCTTTACAATCCTCCCGCCGCACAGTCCCCCAAAGGCCGCGCGGCGGGAGTTTTTTCTGCTCTCGGTTGTATGTATAGTCTTTTGAAGGCGCAAGCGCATCCTCCATGGGGGCGAGGTTTTCAAAACCTCGCGCTCTACGCGGGCCATGGAACTAGTAGATTGTAAAGTCAAAAAGTAGAGTAAGTGATGACTAAAAAACAACTTGCGCAGAAATTCAAACGAAGATATGGGCGAGGAGCGGGCTGAAAGCCCACCATTCGTAAGCCCGGGTCACGGCACGAAGTGACGCGGCCCGGGTTATTGGATGGTAGCGGTCGCGGGCTGAAAGTCCGCCACATCAACCGCCTCTTAACGCTTACGCAATCATTGTACTAGGCTTTTCTTTGACAAAATCGGCTGCTGCTCTTCAATGCTCAAGCAAGCATAGCTTTGCTTGGCATTGCGTTCGCCTTGCACGATTTTTCAGCCCGCTCCTCGCCCAAGTCTTTCATTTGGAAATCTGTGGAAGCATTTCCTAACGTTCACCTCAATCCGTAAGTTGAGTTAAACATTCCTTACACCCTTGCGCGCCTAAAGCCAAAAGCCTAACTTCGCAGAGACAACAAGACAAAGTCACTCTTATATGAGCCACTCCAAACTACTTCTTATTATAATAGGCATCCTTTCCGCCATCTCCGCCAGCGCGCAGCGCGAAACGCCTCGTATCTCTGCCGACAGCGCACGCCGCGAAGTCCCCGTCGACACGCTTGCGCAGCTCCCCCTCGCCGGACGTGCCGCCGAAGCCGCCATCTCGAGCCGCTACTTCGCACCCGCCCTCACACTCGGCGCCTACGGCCTTGGCGGACTCTCCCCCTGGACCACCTCCTTCGACGGAACGTCCTGGCGACTCCACGAAGGTTTCAATGCACAGTTCGGAATGAGCGTCAGCGCCGCATTCGGTAAGCATGCCCCCAAAGGTGTGGGCTTCGGCCAAACTGCCGCCTTCGCCTACGTGCAACCCATCACGCCCAAACTCTCCGTCGCCGCAGGACTCTTCGCCTCAAACTACGACTGGGGCGCATGGCGGCGCACCGACGTCGGTTTCGGAGCTGTCGTGGCCTACGAAGTGAACGACCGCATCAACCTCTATGCCTACGGAAGCAAATCGTTCCTCCCGAAAAACAATGGCTTCCAGTTTCGACGCGACCCTTTCCCCGTATTCCTCGAACAGGCACGCGACCGCATTGGCGCGGCAGCCGAATTCAAACTGGGCAACAACGCCATGATCGGCGTCAGCGTGGAGCGAGCAAGCTATTGACAGCATCGCTCACGCACAAATCACATTAAATGACAACTCCTCTCACTCTTGAACGTCAACTCCTGCTCTTGCGCAAGGAGTACGAAGCAGAAAAACAAGCCTTCCAGCGCGACACCGAAATAGGCGGCATAGAACGCAAAGTAAAACGCGGTGATTGCTGGTATCCCATCACGGTCGGACGAGCTTACTACAACTCGCTCGACCGTTTTGTCGTGGAAATCACACCCTCCGGCGACTCCGAAGAAGACCACAACTTCGAGTACGGACGACAAGTGTGCTTCTTCTCGCGCGAACTCACCGGAAAACTCTCCTACCTCCCCTTCCAAGCCACCGTGAGTT
Source organism: bacterium (assembly GCA_963656685.1). GTDB lineage: Bacteria > Bacteroidota > Bacteroidia > Bacteroidales > Bacteroidaceae > Alloprevotella. The sequence continues at coordinate 27,027 of CAVKJJ010000029.1, forward strand.
ACGCCGAAAGCGGACGAATGGTCGTGGAACTCCCCTCCGAGGCAGCCCTCGCACAACTACAAGCCCTCACGCATCCCGGCGTGCAACTCCACTTCGACGACTACTCCTACCGCGTTATGTTCGAAGCCCTCCACGCCACCATCGCTGCCAAAAACAACCGACTTGCCGCCCTGCGCGACCTTTTCCACACCTCAACCCCCATCTCCTGGGGCGCCGAGTCCGCCATTCCGCTGAGTTTGCCATGGCTCAACGCCTCGCAGCAGCAAGCCGTACGCGACGTGTTGCGCGCAAAGGACGTACTCGTCGTTCACGGACCTCCGGGAACAGGAAAGACCACCACACTCGTCGAAGCCATAGACCAAGTGTTGCGCCGCGAACCCCAGGTGCTCGTCTGCGCACAAAGCAACACCGCCGTCGACTGGATTTGCGCACAACTTGCTGCCCGCTCCATCCACGTGCTACGCATAGGAAACCCCAGCCGTGTGACCGAAGAAATGCTCGCCCACACCTACGAACGGCAATTCGAGGCGCACCCCGACTATCCTACGCTGTGGCAGATACGTCGCACCATCCGCCAACTTTTTGCACAACCCCGCAAGAAGCGCGACGGCTCGTTCCACCAAAAAATAGCACGCTTGCGCGAACGTGCCGCCGAACTCGAACTGCGCATCCGCCATGCGCTCTTTGACCAAACACGTGTGGTGGCATGTACGCTCACTGGCGCCGCAAACCCGCTCCTCACCGGCCACAGGTTCCACACCCTTTTTATAGACGAAGCCGCCCAAGCGCTCGAAGCCGCCTGCTGGATTGCTCTCCAACGCGCCGACCGCGTGGTCCTTGCCGGCGACCATCAACAACTGCCGCCCACCATAAAATGTGCGGAGGCACTGCGCGGCGGACTGGGCAGAACACTCATGCAACATCTTGCCGAAACAAAACCCGAAGCCGTAAGGCTCCTGCGCGTGCAGTACCGCATGAACGAAGCCCTCATGAAGTTCTCCTCTGACTGGTTCTACCACGGACTCCTTCAAGCCGCGCCCGAAGTGAGCCATCGCTCCTTGCTCGACGAACTCGACGAGCCCCTCGTGTGGATTGACTCTGCCGACGAAGCCACCCAAGAAGAAACCGTAGGCAGCAACTACGGACGCGTCAACAAAGAAGAGGCGCAACTCACGCTCCGCGCCCTCCACGACTACGTCAGCCGCTTCGGACGCCACCGACTCTTGGAAGAACGCGTGGACTTCGCCGTCATCTCGCCCTACCGCGCGCAAGTACAGTATCTGCGCTCGCTCATCAAGCACGACGAAACGTTGCGACCGCTGCGCAGCCAGATTACCGTCAACACCGTCGACGCTTTTCAAGGTCAGGAGCGCGACGTGGTTCTCGTTAGTCTCGTGCGTGCCAACGACGACGGACAAATAGGTTTCCTCAACGATCTGCGACGCATGAACGTAGCCATCACGCGCGCACGTTTCAAACTCATCATCCTTGGCTCTTCCAAAACACTCTGTGCCCACAAATTCTACCGCAAACTCTACGAAAGCTGCCAACACATCACCTTGCAAGAAGAAAAAAACGACTAAATATCCCTACTCCCCTTGCAAGTGAAAAAAAGATTCCTTACATTTGCAGAAAATTCAGAGTTGTAATAATTACAAATCAATGAAAACCAAAACTCAGACCGTTCTCAAGGCACTCACACAGCACGGTATAAAAGCTTCGCCCCAGCGTCTGGCAGTGTTGCAGTACCTTATGGACCACCGCACGCATCCTACGGTAGAAGAGATATACAATGGGCTTCACCCCCTCATACCCACACTTTCCAAGACCACCGTTTACAACACCTTGAAACTCCTTGTGGAAGAGGGAGCCGCCTTGCAACTTACCATCGACGAGAAGAAAACCTGCTACGACGCCGACACCGCGCCGCACGCCCATTTCCTCTGTTCGGAATGTGGCAAGGTCTACGACGTGCCTCTCACCAATACCCATCTGGAGGACGACGCGCAAATGCCAGAAGGCTTCCAGTGCGAACAGGCCGATCTCTACTTCCGCGGCATTTGCCAAATGTGCGCACACTGAAATCTAACGCAGTGAACAGCGACATAAAACTTAACTCAATCACGTCGCGCTGCTCACCGCAACAAGAACAATAACATAACAATCACTCCCAACTTAACTCAACATGAAAAAGAAATTCATCTGCACCGTATGCGGTTACGTGTACGAAGGCGAACACGCTCCCGAAAAATGCCCCATGTGCGGTGTGCCCGCATCAAAGTTCAAAGAACTCGACGAAAGCAGCGCCATGAATTTCGTGGCTGAACACGAACTCGGCGTAGCAAAAGGCTGCGACGAAGAGATGATAAAGGACCTCAATTCCCATTTCAACGGCGAATGCACCGAAGTCGGAATGTATCTCGCCATGAGCCGCCAAGCCGACCGCGAAGGCTACCCCGAAGTGGCTGAAGCTTTCAAGCGCTACGCTTGGGAAGAGGCCGAACACGCCGCAAAGTTTGCCGAACTCCTCGGCGACGTCGTTTGGGACACGAAGACCAATCTTGAGAAGCGCATGCAGGCCGAGAGCGGTGCTTGCGAGGACAAAGCACGCATTGCCAAGCGCGCAAAAGAACTGAACCTCGACGCCATCCACGACACCGTTCACGAAATGGCACGCGACGAAGCACGCCACGGACGCGGCTTCGAAGGTCTTTTCAACCGCTACTTCAAGAAGTAAGCCGCCGCGCCGCGACATACGCCAACCACCCTCTACTTACTCACCTCAATCCCCTACATCATGAACTCGCTTAAAGGCACAAAGACAGAACAGAACCTTGCCGCCGCATTTGCCGGTGAGTCGCAGGCACATACAAAATACCAGTACTTCGCTTCGAAGGCCAAGAAGGACGGCTACGTTCAGATGGCCAACATCTTCGAAGAAACCGCACGCAACGAGAAGGAGCACGCCAAGATTTGGTTCAAACTTCTCCATGGCGGTGCCATCCCCTCTACCACTGAAAATCTCGCCGACGCCGCTTCGGGCGAAAACTACGAGTGGACCGACATGTACGCCACTTTCGCCAATGAGGCCCGCGAAGAAGGTTTCCCCGAGATTGCCGCCAAGTTCGAAATGGTAGGCGCCATCGAAAAAGCCCACGAGGAGCGCTACCGCCGTCTGCTCAAGAACATCGAAGACGCCGTGGTCTTCTCACGCGAAGGCGACAGCGTATGGCAGTGCTCTAACTGCGGTCACATCGTCATCGGCAAGAAGGCTCCCGAAGTGTGCCCCGTTTGCGCACACCCGCAGAGCTACTTCGAACTCCGTGCCGAAAACTATTGATTCCCTTTGCTGAGGCATTTGCCTCACAGCAACACCAACAAAGCAGCGCGCACAAAAGGCCACGAACCTTTTATGCGCGCTGCATTTTTTACGTTGTGCTCGCCGTAAGTTCGAGTGCTCAAAAACCTCGCTTTCGGCTCAACAAACGCCGCGTATTACGCATCATTCTGCGGTGACAGCATAAAGAAACAGCTACAAAACTTTTGCTTTATTAAACCTTTGCTGTCACCTTTTTCGGTACATGCGCATGACCGACATTTTTAGACGGTGACGAAAAATTACCCCCTGATGAGAATTTGCTGTCACCTCCGGCTTGTAACGCAAACCGCACATCCACAGTAGTTTATGATGAAATCCGCATAAGGGGGTGACAGATGAAAGTAGAATGTACAAACTTCGGTGATGCGCGCGCGTACGCGTGCGCGCGAGGCGAGAGATTTGTACCGAAATGTTCGGAATTTGATGTTGTGAACGATTGTAAAATATTTCGCAACTGACACCTCGTTTAGGAAACGAGATGATTTGGAGCAGAGATCTTCGTTTTTCTGTCGACAGAGAGGTCTGGAAAAACATCTTCATTTTTTTCTTTCCCATTGCTTTGCAAAAAGAAACTTTTCATACCTTTGCTTTCAATAGAAATAAAAGAACGTTAACTATGAAGCACGTACCATCTTTTGCCTTGGCAATACTGAGTCTTGCACTTCCCGCCAGTCTTTCTTTGTCGTTGTCGTCGTGTACTGACGATGACAGCATAGCAGGTACTCCAGGCTACTATCATTACGAGCAGCTCGTTCCAAACAACGATGAAACCATCACCATCGTGTTGGATAGTATATCGTCTCCCATTAAGTCTATCGAAAATTGTCCGAGTTGGGCAACCATTTCTGCAGCTGATTGTATGACTGACGGCCACCCGGCATTGAACGTCACGGTGAAAAGAAACGATACCGCCACCCAAAACGCTTCGGATATTGTTGTAATCTCTGATCGCAACGATAGGGTTGTCGTGTCGTTGAAGCAGTACGTCAGACTCAATGCTAACGGGCTTTTCCAAAATGATCAATTCATTACCGATTGGGAGTCGATGGACGCCGTAACGATATACTCCGGCGGAGAGCATACGAACGTGAACCTCCCCTGGGCAACAATGAGCGTGACTTCGCTTCCGAGCGCCATCCGTAGCGACGTGAAAAAAGCCGACGGATGGGAAATGGCTTTCAGCGTTCTTGACAACATCGGATTGAATGACTGTAACTACTTTGCCCTCTACAACCGTTACCTCGGCATTCTCAGGGTGTTCCATTACGTGACCAACGCGTCGACCACAGGTTCTAAGTATTCTTTTGAAGTGAACATGGGGTCGCCCAACAAGAGCTGCAAATATCCTTTCTACCATTCGCTGAACTACGCCATACCCTCAAACCATGCTTCGTTGCCGATGGCAATGAACCTCCTGAACGATGGTACTTCGAGTTCCAACACGTTCAAGTCGTTCTTCACCCCCTACACGACCATGACGTCAACGACTCTGGCAGTTGGATGGACCGCTTTTGACATTGACATGTCGGCTTACTGTCCCGCCAACACCAACTGGCAAAAATCCGGTGAGGATTTAAGTTTCAGTTGCAAGACCGAGTTGCTGCAGAACATATCCCTCGAGGGTACGCTCAAGGCTAACATCACTGGCAAGTATTCGTCGGCAGAGCAGACAGCCTCGGCAGCGAGTGGTGTGAGCTCCCTGTTGTCAAAAGCTTCGAGTACACTCGGAGATGTGAGCAATTCGGCTTTGGCTTCTATCCAGCAGCAACTGACAGGAAGTTCGATGAACGTTTACAGTCTCTATGCAAGCACAGCTTGCAACCTTGCCGCTTATGCCTACGACTACATAGTGGACAACCCTTACAGGGAGAATGTAACCGATTCGATGCCGGGTAAGATTCAGATGAGCATGACGGGCGACATCAACTTGTCGGGATATATTTCAAGTCTGGCTTCAAACGGCGTTACGCCTTTGACGATGAATACGAGCTATCTCTCAAAGTTCAATTCGAACGTGGGTAAAGGCGTTTGGGGCCTTGTCGACGATCCCGTAATCTACGTGGTTGACGACAGGATAATGGGCGATGCAAGAAGTATAAACTTTGTCGTCAACAGCGACAGTACTTACGGTTGTCCGTCTGCAGAGAACTATCACCTCCGCATGGTTTCGTTTTTCGACCCCACGAGTCTTAAACTGAACATCAACAGTGAAGCGTTCGACAACGACATTTCTGACGTGAAGGTGGTTTGCAATTATGGCGTCTATCCCGACGAAGAAGCTGGTCACACTTCCAAGTATGCTAAGCTGATGAGTCTTTCCCGCCCCGTCCTGTCCATCGTGAAGCCTGGCGAAGAGATGTCTATCTACAGATCCACGAATACGTCCAACAAGACCAAGTATCTGTACCTTCCGCACACGAATTTCAAGTCTGCACAGCTTGAAGAAACCGACGAGAACTGCGCGGTTGTCAAGCAGCAAGGCGCGGATTACTACTACTATGGCAGAAAGATGACCACTGCCGAGGTGCCAGACATCAAGAACTTCATCATTTCTCCTCAAGTATACCTTCCATACGACAAATCGAAAGGCAAACTTTACCGCGGAGAGATGCCTGACTTCGTGGTGACTGTTAGCGTGTCCTTTAAGTCGGGTAATCGTTATTTCATCTTCAGTCAGCGCTTCCTTCCCAAAATCGTGAACATTTCAGCGGCAGCGTTGAACGCCAAGTACAACGAACTGGTGAACTATTCCGACAAATGCAAGGCCGGACAGGACGTGAACACCCTGCAGAACCTGCCCAGCGTAGGGGTTAAGCACATCAACGGAAATACCAGTATCCAAAAGACGCTCGATATCTTGAAAGCAGTCATTGACTACAACTAAAGGGTGGTTCTATAAATTACCACCATAATATGTTCAAAATCGGGTGGCTACGTTTTGTCATCTTTTGGGCTCTTTTAATACTTGAATATCGGCTGCACTCGGCAAAGCAAAATGAATTTTACTTTGCGCTCGCTGGCACGATATTTTCGCCCCTTTTGCTTGTTCGCTCAGTCGCATAGCCCGCTATGCTCCTTCGTTCACAAACAAAATGGACGAAAAATAGC
>CAVKJJ010000030.1:0-31618 GCA_963656685.1 bacterium
GTCGTTGTTTCTTGTGCGCAAAGGTAAACATTTTGCCTTTGCCGACCGCCGCAGTAAGAGAACAGAACAGCGTTGTAAGAGGAAAATAAAACGTCTAAAACACATAAAACGGGCTTCGCAAACGGAATCAATGATACCTGTTGCGAAGCCCGTTTTATGTGTTTTGTTCCTTAATATATAAGGATGCTTATTTCAGCACGCCGAGTTCCTTGCCCACCTTCACGAAGGCTGCCACGCACTTGTCGAGGTGTTCGCGTTCGTGGCCGGCAGAAACCTGCACGCGGATGCGGGCCTGGTCCTTCGGAACAACGGGATAGTAGAAACCTGTTACGTAGATGCCTTCGTCCTGAAGTTTTGCGGCGAAGGTCTGTGAGAGCTTGGCGTCGTAGAGCATCACGGCACAGATGGCGCTCTGCGTGGGCTTGATGTCAAAGCCGGCAGCGAGCATCTTGTCGCGGAAGTAGTTGACGTTCTCTACGAGTTTGTCGTGAATGGCGTTGCTCTCCTTGAGAATCTTGAACGTCTCGAGCGCAGCACCAACGATGGCGGGCGCTACGGAGTTGGAGAAGAGGTAAGGACGTGAACGCTGACGGAGCATGTCGATGATTTCCTTGCGACCGGTGGTAAAGCCGCCCATGGCGCCGCCGAAAGCCTTGCCGAGCGTACCGGTGTAGATGTCTACGCGGCCGTAAGTGTTGAAAAACTCGCTCACGCCGTGGCCCGTGGCGCCTACCACGCCGGCAGAGTGGCTTTCGTCGACCATCACGAGAGCGTCGTACTTCTCGGCAAGGTCGCAAATCTTGTCAATAGGAGCCACGTTACCGTCCATGGAGAACACGCCGTCCGTCACGATGACGCGGAAGCGCTGTTCCTGTGCAGCCTGGAGCTGACGCTCGAGGTCTTCCATGTCGGCATTGGCGTAGCGGTAGCGCTTAGCTTTGCAAAGGCGCACACCGTCAATGATGGAGGCGTGGTTGAGTGCGTCCGAAATGATGGCGTCGTCGGCCGTGAGGAGCGGTTCGAACACACCGCCGTTGGCGTCGAAGCACGCAGCGTAGAGAATAGTGTCGTCCGTGTGGAAATAGTCGGAGATGGCAGCTTCGAGTTCTTTGTGGACGTCCTGCGTGCCGCAGATGAAGCGTACGCTCGACATGCCGTAACCGCGGCGGTCCATCATGTCTTTTGCGGCCTGGATGAGTCGGGGGTTGTTGGAGAGTCCGAGGTAGTTGTTGGCGCAGAAGTTGAGCACTTCTTTGCCCTTCACCTGGATGGCAGCCTGTTGGGGGCCTTCGATGAGCCGTTCTTCTTTGTAGAGTCCGGCGTCTTTAATTTCCTTCAGCTCGTTCTGAAGGTGTTCCTGAAATTTACCGTACATAATGAGGGTATGATTTGTTAGATTTGAAAGTTCGCGTTTTCGTTTGTCAAGTGCGTAGTCATGCGGCATTGCGCACAAGTGTCTGCGCTATTGCAAAGTAACGTATTTTTTTCCGATTACTGCAGTCCTTGCGCTGTGTTATAACGCTAATTCGTGAATAAAACAGCAAATAGCGATGCCAAACGGATAAACTTCAACATTGAGAAAAGGCCTTCTGTAGGGCAATATGTCAAGCACGTATTCTTTTCCCGCAAGCTTGCTTGGCACTCTTGCACTTTTTTCAGTAACTTCGTGCGTGAAAACGATCCTAACAAATCCTTTTTAGCAATGAAGAACATATTGGTCATCGGAGCGACCGGTCAGATTGGCTCCGAACTTACCATGAAGCTTCGCAGCATTTACGGCAACGACCATGTCGTTTGCGGCTACATTCCTTCTGCCGCCCCCAAAGGCGAATTGGCAGAAAGCGGCCCCGCTGAAATCTGCGACGTGACGAACGGCGAGCAAATTGCCGAAGTGGTGAAAAAGCACAACGTGGATGCCATCTACAATCTTGCTGCCTTGCTCAGCGTGGTGGCAGAAGGACGTCCGCAGCTGGCTTGGAAAATCGGCATCGATGGTTTGTGGAACGTGCTCGAAGTGGCACGCGAGCACAATTGTGCCGTGTTTACGCCTAGCTCCATCGGTTCCTTTGGTCCTGAAACGCCTGCCGACCACGTGCCGCAGGACACCATACAGCGCCCGCGTACCATCTACGGTGTTTCTAAGGTAACCACCGAACTCCTTTCCGACTATTATTTCCGCAAATATGGCGTCGACACCCGTGCCGTACGTTTCCCCGGACTCATCTCCTACGTGACGCCTCCTGGAGGCGGTACGACGGACTACGCCTGCGACATCTACTACGCTGCCGTGCGCGGTGAGAAATTCACCTGTCCCATTAGCAAGGGCACCTATATGGACATGATGTACATGCCCGATGCCTTGCGAGCTGCCGTGGAACTCATGGAAGCCGACCCCAAGCGCCTCATACACCGCAACGCTTTCAACATTGCCGCCATGAGCTTCGACCCCGAAGGCGTCCTTGCCGCCATTCGCAAGTACAAGCCCGAGTTCGAAATGGACTATGCCGTCGATCCCCTCAAGCAGGCTAACGCCGACTCTTGGCCCAACAGCCTCGACGACGTCTGCGCCCGTGTGGAATGGGACTGGAAACCCGAATACGATCTCGACCGCATGACAGTCGACATGCTCGAAAAGCTCTCGCTTAAACTCAACGCATAAAGCGCACACCCCGCGCCATCGGCGCACTTCGCATAGACGCGGAGCGGCTTCTCCAAAAGAAGGAAAAGCCGCTCCGCGCTTTTTTGTTTGTTAGTAGATGAATTATGGAAAGCTTTCGTCGTTTGAACAAGTTTTGTGTGGTGCAAGCCACCTGTTCTGTACGTCCTTCAACCTTTCTTTCGCGAAAAATGTGCAAGTATACTTTACGAAAATCAGAAAATATTATAAACTATACTTTACGATTTTGTGGGAAAATCACAAAGTATAGTTTGTGATTTTGCAAACGGACCAAGAAAAACCTTCTAGCAATGGAGACATTTTCGTGCGCAAGCGCATGGAGGTGCAACCTATGGGGGTGCAACGCATGGAGGTCACGTCTCCGACGTGACGCTCTATACGGGCTGCTGTGCGCTCATAGAGAAATGTGCAAAAAAATAACTTGCGCATGATTTCAAACGAATTCATGCGCAAGTTATTTTATTTGACTGCCACTAACAAAGCGGCAAAATCAACGTCAGAACATCTTCCGTACGCGTTCAATGCCCGCCACGAGGGCGTCAATCTCTTCCTTCGTGTTGTAGAGCGCAAAGGAGGCGCGCGCCATGCCTTCCACACCGCAGCGCTGCATGAGCGGCTGGGCGCAGTGGTGTCCGGTGCGGATGGCTATGCCGAGGCGGTCGAGCAGTGTGCCGAGGTCGAGCGGGTGGATGTCGCCCACGTTGAAAGCCACCACGGCATCTTTTTCCGGCGCAGTGCCATAGAGGTGCATGCCTTCTATCTCTGCCATGCGCGCCATGGCGTAAGAGGTGAGTTTACGTTCGTGTGCGGCAATCTGGTCCATGCCGAGATGGCTGACGTAGTCGAGCGCCACAGCTAGAGCGTGCGAGCCCACGTAGTCTGGCGTACCGGCTTCGAACTTAAAGGGCAGACGCTCGTAGGTCGTCTTTTCGAACGTAACGCGGGCAATCATTTCGCCGCCGCCTTGGTAAGGCGGCATCTTCTCCAGCAGTTCTTCGCGGCCGTAGAGCACACCGATGCCCGTGGGACCGTACACCTTGTGGCCAGAGAAGACGAGGAAATCGCAACCGAGTTCCTGCACGTCCACCTTGAAGTGGGGCACACTCTGCGCACCGTCCACGAGGATGTGTGCGCCGTGGGCATGCGCCGTGGCGGCCATTTCGCGCACGGGATTGACCGTGCCCAGCACGTTGCTCACGTGTGCCACACACACGAGGCGTGTGCGCTCCGTGAAGAGCGCTTCGTAAGCCGCGAGGTCGAGCACGCCTTCGTCCGTCATGGGCACAACTTTTAGCACAATGCCCTTGCGGTCGCGGAGCAGTTGCCAGGGCACGATGTCGCTGTGGTGCTCCATCACGCTGACGATAACCTCATCGCCCTCGCGCAGGAAGGCTTCGCCGTAGGCATACGCTACGAGGTTGAGGCTTTCCGTTGTGCCGCGCGTGAAGACAACCTCTGCCGTGGAGCGTGCGTTGATGAAAGCGCGCACCGTCTCGCGAGCAGCTTCGTGGAGGTCGGTGGCTTGCTGCGAAAGGTAGTGCACGCCGCGGTGCACGTTGGCATTGACGGAGTAGTACTCGTTGGCAATGGCCTCTACCACGGCACGCGGTTTTTGTGTCGTGGCAGCGTTATCGAGGTAAACGAGCGGCCGCTTGTAGACCTCGCGCGAAAGTATAGGAAAGTCCTTGCGGACTTGATTTATGTCGTACATATCAGGGTGGATTTGTCTTTTTTGAGTCTTGCTTTTAGAACGGAGTTTGGATTTGCGCGGTAATCTGGCTGTAGGCCAGACACGTAATTAGCCCACGGTGACAACCGTGGGTATGTTTTGCGCGAGTGAGCTGGGCTGTAGGCTCAGCACAAGTGCGGAAATGCATTTAATAAACAAGTTCGTCTTTCTTAGTTGTGCTGAGCCTACAGCCCAGCATTACCGGCCTCTGTATAACCCACGGTTGTCACCGTGGGCTGTTTACGTGTCGTGCCTACAGCACGATTCCCGCATGACATTCACCGCACGACCAAATTCGAAACTTCAGAAATTTCTAATCGGAAAATATCTCATCGTCGGTAAGCGAAATACCATAACTCCGCAAAAAAGACTTGTATTCATCTTCAAATGAAAGCTTTGAATGATGTTCTTCTTGATGTGAAATATATCCGACTACGTTGTTCACAACGTTTGCGCTTACCGAAAATGCACCGTAGCCACGCTGCCAATGAAAATCCTTGTAAAAGTTGTTGTGTGAACGCAGATAGCTATTTGAACTTATTTTTAACTTTTGAATAAAGTCGGTAATAAGGTAAGTCTTGGGCAATGTGCAAAGAATGTGTACATGATCGTTGATGCCTCCTACGCAAATGGGTGTAGAATCAAGAGATCGAATAGTTCCCGTTATATAAGCATGCAAAGAGGGTAAGTCCTCTTTGTGAATTTTTACACTTGAGTATTTTACGTGAAACACCAAATGCATGTAAATCTTCAGTGCAGAATGCGCCATGTTATTACTTAAGTTTGGGTTAAAGTACGGGGCTTAGAATTTAGAGCTTAAAGTTGGTAGATGTAAAAACTTCTGTTCCGGATTTAGATTCCGACGAAACTCATTGCGGTAATCTGGCTGTAGGCCAGACACGTAATTAGCCCACGGTGACAACCGTGGTATTTTTTTGCGCGAGTGAGTTGGTCCGTAGGCTCGGCACAAGGGCGGATGAATTGCGTGAGAAAGAAGAGAATCTTTCTTGGTAGTGCTGAGCCTACAGCCCAGCATTTCCGCGCTCTACGTTACCCACGGTTGACACCGTGGGCTATTTACGCGTCGTGCTTACAGCACGATTTCCGCCCAAATTCAATGCAAAATCTAACTTCGAAAGTTGAGTATATAATCTGCCGTAGTCATCATAGCCTATTTACGAGTATCGCTTACAGCACGATTTCCGCCCAAATTCAATGCAAAATCTAACTTCGAAAGTTGAGTATATAATCTGCCGTAGTCATCATAGCCTATTTACGAGTATCGCTTACAGCACGATTTCCGCCCAAATTCAATGCAAAATCTAACTTCGAAAGTTGAGTATATAATCTGCCGTTGTCATCGTAGGCTATTTACGAGTATCGCTTACAGCACGATTTTCGCCCAAATTCTCGTTGGATTCTACGTCCGAAATCATATGAGATGCTCATCTTCCGCATCCTTTGCAGCCCTTGCACTTGCCGAGCTCGCCACGGAAGCGCATTTCGACAAGGTGGGAGAGGCGTTCCTGGAGATGGGGAATCTGCACGTGGCGAATCACGTCGTTGATGAAAGCGTGCTGGAGGAGCAGGCGGGCTTCAGCTTCGGGTATGCCGCGCTGACGCATGTAGAAGAGTGCCGTCTCGTCGAGTTTGCCTACGGTCGAACCGTGGTTACACTTCACGTCGTCGGCGTAAATCTCCAGCATCGGTTGCGCAAAGGCGCGTGCGCGGGGCGAAGCGCAGAGGTTGGCGTTGGTCTGCTGCGACGCCGTCTGCTGTGCACCGGCGGCGACGTATACCTTTCCGGCAAAGGCACCCGTGCTTTCGTCGTCGAGCACATATTTGTAGAGCATGTCCGACGTACACTTCGGAGCGAGGTGCTCCACGAGGATGTTGTTGTCCACGCGTTGTGTGCCGTCCGCCACAACAGCGCCGTAGAGTTCGCTGCGTGCGTTTTCGCCACGCAGACGTACGTCCACCTTGTTGCGCGACGTACCGCTCGTAAGCACCACACCGTCGTAGCTCACTTTGCTGCTGGCGGCCTGTTCCACGTAGAGCGAGGAGAAGCGCGTGGTTGAAGTGTTCGTTTCCTCCACACTGTAGAGTTCCACCTCCGCACCGTCTTCGGCAAACACCTCAGTGACTTGCGTGGTGAGGTAGTGTGCGCCGTCTTCAGCATGGTCGCAGAAGAGCACGGCACCCTTCGCGCCGCGTTCGGCTATGACGAGCACACGGCGCACGCTCATGAGGTTCGCTTTGGCGGCACTCACGTTGACAATCTGTACGGGATTTTTCAGTTCTGCCCCTTCGGGGATGTAGACGAGCACACCGTCCTGGGCGAGCATCGTGTTGAGGAGTGTCACGCCGTCGTGGCCCGTGCGGAAGTCGCGGTCCGACGCAGCGGCGCGGTTGTAGTAGCGCGTGAGGAGTTCGGCATGCTTCTCGCCGGCCTGACGCAGCGAGCACACTATGGCACCTTCGGGAAGGAGCGCGCGCGAGGCAGCAGGCGCTTCGCACGGCACGTCGTTGACCACGAAGAAAATGGAAGTGCTGAGGTTCGGCACGTTACATTTGTACGCCTCGTAGGGATTCACCTTTGGCGCAATGCGTCGCAGGTTGAGGCCGTAGTCGGGGGCGAAGGCCTCCTGTACGTCGGTGTATTTGCAGCGCTCGTCCTTATGGGTGGGAAGTCCCTGTTCGGCCAACTGTGCTGCTGCGGCGGAGCGCGGAGCGTTCATGGCCTCGCAGCTGCCTGCGGCAATGAGGTCGCGGCAGTCGCGGTAGACATTGATGTACTGTTCGTGTGATGCCATGTCCTACACCTCCCTTACAATCCAGTCGAAACCTTTCTCCTCAATCTCGTAACCCAGTTCGGCGCCGCCTTCTTTCACCACCTGTCCTTTCACGAGCACGTGTACGAAGTCGGGCTTGAGGTAGTCGAGCATGCGTTGGTAGTGGGTGATGACCATGGCGCTCGTCTTCTCCGTGCGGAGCATGTTGAAGCCTTCTGCCACGGTGCGCAGCGCGTCGACGTCGAGACCCGAGTCGGTCTCGTCGAGAATGGAAAAGGTGGGCTCGAGCACAGCCATTTGGAAAATCTCGTTGCGCTTGCGTTCGCCGCCCGAGAAACCTTCGTTCACGCCACGGCTCATGAAGTGGGCGTCGAGGCCCACGAGTTTGCGCTTCTCCTTGAGAAGTTTAAGGAACTCGCCGGCGGGTATGGGGTCCAGACCGAAGTATTTACGTTTTGCGTTGAGCGCGGCGCGCATGAAGTTTGTCATCGAAACGCCGGGTATCTCCGTCGGGGCCTGGAACGACATGAAGATGCCTTCGTGCGAACGGTCTTCGGGCGGAAGGGCAAGGAGGTCCTTGCCGTTGAAGGTGATGGAACCTTCCGTCACTTCATATTTCGGGTTACCCACGAGCACGTTGCTGAGGGTGCTTTTTCCTGAGCCGTTGGGGCCCATGAGCACGTGTACCTCGCCGTCGCGGATGGTGAGGTTCACGCCGCGGAGTATTTCCTTGCCTTCTACGGAGGCATGCAGATTCTTTATCTCGAGCATATCGGATTGAATGTATTTTTTTTTCTGTTTTATCGTGCAGGGCTGAAGCACATATTTCTCGCGCGCCCACGCACGTGTTTTCTTATTAATCTGCAAAGATACGAAGTGAGCGCTGAAGCCGAAAGGAATGCGCCGAAAAAGAACGGCACCGGCTAAGGCTGACGAACAGCTTTTGCGCAACTCGTAAAAACTTTTGGGCAACTAATTTAAATTTGCTACGAGCCCAAATCGTTGGCCTCGTAGAAAGTTGTTTGCATTTGTTTGCAAATCGATATTCGCTGCTCATGAAGGCGCAAACGCATGGGGGTCACGTCTCTGACGTGACGTTTAGTGCGAAGAAAAATGGCGAAGCACGAAAACCATCTGTGATGGCGTGTAGAGCGTCACGTCGGAGACGTGACCTCCATGCGCTTGCGCCCTCAAACTTCAAACATCTCGCATCTCGCGCGCACGCGCGTTTTACACCGAAGTTTGTACAAGTTACTGTCACCTGTCACCTTAGCACTTTTTTGTATCTTAAATGTCAGATATACAGTAATATAATAAAACTGCCCATGGTGACGGCAAGTTTTGCGTGCAAGTAATAATTCGTCACGATGATGGAAAAATTTGTCACGCACCTTTGGTGAGACTCTTCGTAGGGTGACAGGTGACAGTAACTTGTACAAACTTCGGTGTATATGCGCGTGCGCGCTAGAAAGCCTCATTATGAGACCCGTGTAGAGCGCGACGTTTTGAAAACGTCGCCCCCATGTGCGTCCCACATTTGCACATTTGCACATTTTCTTTGTCTCCAAATATTTGGAATTTAAACAAACATCTCCAAAAAGGAGGGGCGCGATTTGCAAAGTCCGAAAAACAATCGTATATTTGCCCGCGATTAGCATAAGAAACAATCAACTCAATTCTAATTATTAACTTTAACACTAAATCTTCTACTGCACTATGAGAAAGGTTTACTCCCTTTTGTTGCTTGCGTTGATGTTCATCGTAAGTAGCAACGCAGTACAAGCCCAAAAGCGTTATCAGGTTAAAGACGCCGACGTGACTACGTCCCTTACAACGGACGAACTCATCGGCCAGCCTTTTGTTATTGCAAGCGGCGCTGTCGCTGCAGAACAAAAGAACGACTACATTCGCGGGCTTGTAAAGTCAGAGCAGTTGACCGACGAAAACCTCTACGAAGTGGAGGCCGACGGCACAACCGAAGCTGACGAACAAATTTACGTCCTGAAGAGAGTCGCTACCGGCGATTATCTTGAGAACAACAACGGTACCGTGTCTTACACCACTACCAAGGCACGCGCTTGGCGTTTCATCGCTTTGGAAGTCACTACGGTGACTAGCGACGACCTCAACAACACCGACGCACCCCTCGACGACTACGCAGCCGTGACCACCACCACTCCGACAGGAACTGGTCTCGTGTTCTACGACGCTACAGGCGACAAGTCTACTAAGGGCAGCGGTTACTTCTTCTGCGGTAACGAAGAAGGTAAGTCTCCGGTCTTCAGCAAGACGAACTTCTCCACCAACGTGCTCAACTGCTACGCTGTGGAAGAACTCACTGGTGGTCTCTACCTCGAGGCAGCCATCCAGGAACTCGGCTACACCTCCGAGACTACTGCAGCTGACCTCTACACCGCTGGCGACCAGCCCGGTAACATCAGCCAGGAACTCTTCGACGCACTCGACCAGGCTTTCAGCACCGTTTCTGAACTCATCAGCAACGAAAGCGACGACCAGGAAGCTTGCGTAGCTGCCTACAACGCACTCCAGACTGCACTCAACAACGCCGCAGCTGGCGTTATCCTCGTGAAGGAAGGTTACTACTTCTTCCGTTCTAACCGTTCCGAAGTCAACGCTACTTACGACATGGGCGACCGCATCGCATGGACCTACAACCAGACTTGGACCGAACCCGAAACCTATACGGTTGACGACACCAAGTACATGTGGCACATCATCCCCGATGCTTCCAACGAAGGCGCTTACTTCATCCAGAACATCTACACGAGCCGCTACGTCGGCATCGCTACTTCTAAGGGTGAAAAGGTGAGCACCACCGTTAATCCCGAATACAGCTTCCTCATCTACCCGATGGGTAAGTACAACGGTTCTGACGAAGTTTCCTTCGCCATCGAGAGCATCTACCTCAAGAGCAACCCCGTAGAAGGTTGGAACAACGTACAGTGTACCGCCCTCCACTGCGCAGGCGACCACGACGGTGTGGTAGTTTGGTCTTGCGAATCAGGAACAATCGAAGGTTCTGGTTGGCGTTTCTACAACGTCGACATGGATCAGCTCAACGCACTCTTCAACCAGATCGACCAGGTTAAGCGCAACTCTACTCTCCAGAGCCTCTACGACGAAGTTTCTGCTAAGTACGAAGCTGGCTTCTCCTACAACTTCAACGGTAACCGCAGCGGTGAGCTCGACAACGAAGAAGACGGCTCTGTTAAGGGTCTCGTAACAAGCGTTGACCAGATTGCTTCTAACTCAATCGAAACCTCTGAAGGTAATCAGCTCGAAGGCCTCCTTGATAATAGCATTGCTGCTGGCAACTTCTACCACTCCATTTGGAACAGCTCAGCTGCTACAGAACAGGGCTTCGATGTTTCAACTACTTACCCGAACATCCGCTTCGACCTCTCTAAGGCTTGCAGCGAAATCTCTGTAAAGATGTGGCCCCGCCGCAACGGCTCCAACCTCATGTCCAACAACCTCCCCGGTAAGGTCATCGTTTGGGCCAACAACACGGGTCTCGACGCTGAGGAATGGGATTCCATCGGCGTGTTCAACAACGTTCTCGCTTACCAGTATGTTGGTGACGACGGCGCAACGTCTTCTAACAATGCCGTGAGCCTTCTCCGCATCGTCCTCGGTAAGGAATACAAGTATGTACGCCTCGACGTAGCTACCCGCTACGGAAGCACCACCGACTTCGTTAAGAACGCTAATCTCAGCACTTCTTGCTGGAACTGCGCTGAGCTCCGCGTATTCGAAAGCTGGTACGACGAAAGCATCTCCCTCAACACCGGTGTTCCCGCCGACGTGAAGGAAGCCCTCCTCGCTAAGCTCGACGAAGCTAAGGCTGAACTTGACGCCGAAAGCGCTACTCAGACCACTATCGACGCTCTCCAGGCTGCTTACGACAAGTATATCGACAACCTCCCCGATCCCACCATCATCACCACTGCCATCAGCGAAGCTAAGAACCAGCTCGAAGGTGCAGTAGAAGGAACTGACTACGGTTACTTCGAAGAAGGTGCTACCGAAGCATTCACCACCACCCTCGCTGGCATCCAGGCCGAAGTGAAGGACGTGATGACCGTTGCTGAAATCCAGGCCCTCAAGGCTAAGATCACCGCAGCTCTCGCTGACTTCAACGCTAAGCTCATCCTCCCCGCCGACGGCGCTTACATCCGCATCCAGAGCAAGACCGCTGAAGGCAAGGCTAAGGACGCTTACATGCGCTGCGAAGGCAACGGCGTAGAACGCAACCGCTGGTACAACCTCAGCTCCGATGAAAACCAGGACGACAACATCGCTTACGTTTGGAAGTTCATCAAGGGCGCTAACAACACCTTCAAGCTCCAGAGCGCTTACACGGGTGAATACCTCAACGCTCCTAAGGCTTCTGGTAAGGGCGTAGGTATGTCTACCGACGCAGACACCTGCAGCTTCACCATCCGCACCGCTAAGGCAGAAGGTCTCATCAACTTCGTATTTGCTGACGACGTTTACATGAACGCTGACCCCTCAGGTCCTATGGTAACTTGGTACAGCGCTTCAGGCACCGACAACTCTGCATTCGCTATCTACGACGTAGACATCGACAACTACAGCAGCATCTTCCACAACGTTACTGCCAACGCCACCAACTTCATCACACTCCCCGTAGCTGTGAAGGCTGACGAAAACTGCTACTCTGTAGTAGGTCGCAACGGCGACAACGTAGTGCTCACTAAGATCTCTGGCGAAATCGAAGCTGGTACTCCGTTCGTATACTTCGAAAACGACGGCTCAACATTCGCAATGTTCGATGCTGCCCAGTCAGACGCTGCTCAGTACACCTTCGCTACCGAAGCTAAGACTGTCAACGGCCTCGCTGGTACCCTCGCTCCCCTCTCACAGGCTCCCATCGGCTACGGTATCCTCTTCAACAACACGACTATCGTAGACGCTCAGAAGGGTGACGGTGTTGCTCACAACTCCGCTTACATCCTCCCGACCATCCCGACGACCACTGAAGCTGGCGACGCTACCATCGCTATCGACGGTAAGATCGACGCTATCAACAACGCTACTGTAAACACCGAAGCTACCTTCGTTAACGTTTACACGCTTGCTGGTGTCAAGGTTCGTTCCGCTGTTAAGGCTGGCAACGCAACCAACGGTCTCCCCGCAGGTCTCTACATCGTAGGTTCCAAGAAGGTGCTCGTCAAGTAAGCTTGACACCATCACCCTCTTGAACACATAAGTTCAATTAGCCGCCCGGCCATCATGGCTGGGCGGCTTTTTTAGTGATGGCAAAGAATAAGTCGTTTTTGACTGCCCCTTAGTACGCTCATGGGGGTGACGTTTCCAAAACGTCACGCTCAACACGGCTTTTTAAAATGTTGTAAATTAAAACTTTTCCCCACCATTGGCAATATTAAGAAATAATCCCTAAATTTGCCAAAGAACCCAAAAACAGTAAAAAACTATCATCAACCAACACTGTACTGCAACTTTTAAAACCGTACTACAAATGAAAAAGATTTACAGTCTTATTCTGCTGGCAATGTTGTTCGTTGCCGGCACGTGTGCAGTTCAAGCCCAAAAGCGTTGGCGTGTCATCGACATCGAACAGCCCTTGTCGCTTGACGAATTGGACGGCGTCCAGTTCGCCATCAACAACGGTTCTGTCGGAGGCGGCTCCAACGACTTTATTCGTGGCACTGAAAAATCCACCACACTTACCGACGAGAACCTTTACGTTCTTGAAGCAACAGGTTCGCAAACCACCGACGACCGCACCGTCTATCGTCTCAAACGAGTAGTAGATAACACCTACCTCGAGAACAAGGACGGCAAGGTTTCCTACACCGAAACCGCAAGTCGCGGTTGGACGTTCTACCTCATGGAAGCCACCACGGTGACCGAAGACGAGCTCAACGCCGACCCCGCCACCATCACCGACTTCCGTAACGTCACCACCAACAGCACCTACGGCATCTCCCTCGTCTTCGTAGACTCAAAGCAGGAAGGCGAAGGCGCAAAAGACGCCACCTATCGTCTCTGCTCCAACGGAACGGGCATCAATCCCTCGTTCTCCAAGACCAACTACGCCACCGACTTCTTCAACCTCTATGCTGTAGAAGAAGCCAAAGGCTACGCCTACCTCGAAGACGCCATGACCGAAATCTTCGACGGCGCTGTGCCCACCGACCTCTACAACCCCGGCGACCAGCCCGGTAACATCAGTCAGGAACTCTACGACGAACTCACCGGCGCTTACGACGAAGCTCAGGAACTCATCAACAACATGAGCGAAGACCACGAAGCTTGCGTAGCATCAGCCGAACGTTGCGATAAAGCCTACAAGGCTGCACAAGAAGGTGTGATCCTCGTTGAGGCGGGCTACTACTACTTCCGTTCCGCACGCAGCGAAAACAGCGTGACCTACGAAGACGGCGCCAACATGCGCTGGGTAGAAGACTGGACCGAGAAAGAAGAACTCGCTGCAGAAGATTGCAAATACATCTGGCAGCTCATCGAGAATCCCGCACGTCGCGGTTCTTACTTCATCCGCAACCTTTATTCACAGCGGTACTGCGGTTACGCAACAGCCCTCTACACACTCATTCCCACCACGGAAGAAGCAGAGGAATCGTTCCTCATCTATCCGCTCGACAAGGACTACTTCGTCATCCAGTCCACCTCGCTCCTCGAGAAGGGCGGCGCCAGCGGCTACAACGGCTACGACTGCCTCCACGCTCAGGTAAACGGTCACTCCATGGTAATCTGGGCTGGCACTGAAGCCAGCAAGCAAGGTTCCGGTTGGAAATTCCTCCACGTAGACCAGAGCAAGATCGACGCTGTGATGAACCTCCTAGAGCAGTCTAAGCTCAACGAAAAGCTCCAGGCCGAACTAGACGATGCCACTGCCGACTACGAAAACGGCTTCACCTATTCATTCGACGGCAACCTCAGCGGTAAGCTCGACAACGAAGACGACGGTACGCCCAAGGGACTCGTCACCAGCCTCGACCAAATCTCTACCAATGCCCAGGAGTCCTCTGAAGGTCCGCTCAAGGACATTCTCGACAACAACATTGGCAACGGAAGCTACTGGCACTCTTCATGGAGCAGCGACAATTTCGACCACACCGTCAACTATCCCTACCTTCAGTTCGACCTCAAGAAGGCCGTGAATGAAGTTTCCGTCAAGATGTGGTCACGCTACAACGGTTCTAAGTACTACACCGACAACCTCCCCGGCAAGGTACACGTCCTCGCTACTAACAATCCCGACGGCGAATGGACCGAAATCGGTACGTTCGAGAATCAGCTCAAGTGGCCGGCAGTGACCGTAGTGGATGGCGTGGAAACCACCGGAACTTCCAACACCGTATCCCTCCTTCGCATCCCCCTCGGCGAAACGGCCTACCAGTATCTCCGCGTAGAATTCTGCACCCGTCTCGGTTCAACCGACGACTTCAAGACCCTCGGCATCTCTAGCGCTTGTGTCAACATGTCCGAAATCCGCGTGTTCGAAAGCGCCTACGACGCTGACAAGTCCCTCATCCAGGCCGTGCCCGAAGAAGTGGTCAACGCCCTCCTCGACGCTATGGATAAAGCCCAGAGCGAACTCGACGCCGAAAGCGCCACTCAGGCCACCCTCGACGCCCTCAAGAGCGCTCACGAGACCTACCTCAACAACTATCCCGACCCGCAGCTCGTCAAGAACGACGTAGCATCGGCCGAAGCACTCCTCAAGTATGCCGTCGAAGGCGACGACTACGGTTACTATGCCGAAGGTGCCAAGGCAACCTTCAAGGCCGCCCTCGAAGCCGTTTCTGCCAAGATCAAGGACATCATGACAGTGTCCGAAGTCAAGACTCTCCGCGAAGAAGTAGCTGCTGCCGTAGCGGCCTTCAAGGGTAAGATGAACTTGCCCGCCGACGGTGCTTACGTACGCATCGTCAGCAAGACAAGCGGCAAGGCTGCCAACGCTTCCCTCATGAGCGCCGGCAACAGCGCCAAGGTCAACAAGTGGCAGGCTTCTGACGACTACACCTTCAACCGTCCCGAGACCATCTGGATGTTCAAGCACAACGCCGACGGCACCTATGCACTCCAGTGCGCTGCGAACGGTGAATACCTCGCCACTCCGCGCGAAGGCGGTAGCACCAAGGTCGGCATGAGCACCAAGGGCGACACTTGCAGCTTCACGCTTCAGAACGACAAGAGCGCCGAGACCGAAGGTTGCGTAAACTTCATCTTCGCCGAAGACGTTTATCTCAACACCGACCCCAACGGCACCATCGTAACATGGGGTGCTGCCAGCGGTAAGGACAACTCCACCTTCGAAATTCAGGCTGTCGACGCAGACGATGCCTTCGATGGTTCTTACGCCATCAACATCAACGCTGCTGCCAACACCTTCCTCACTCTCCCCATTTCCGTCAAAGCCGACGAGAATTGCTACGAAGTGATTGGCCGTAACGGCAACCGCCTTGAGCTCAAAGCCATCAGCGGCACTATCGAAGGCGGCACACCGTTCGTCTATGTCAACGAAAGCGACCAGACCATCACCACCCTCGACGCTGAGCAGGCTAGCCTTGTCGATTTCGTATGGGCCACTGCTGCCAAGACCGTCAACGGCCTCGCCGGTACGCTCGCACCCATCGACAGCGTCAAGCCCGGCTACGGCATCCTCCTCAACGGAAAGACAATCGTTGACGCTCAGGAAGGCGAAAGCGTAGACAACAACTCCGCTTATGTACTTCCCACCGTGCCCACGACTACTGAAACCGGCGCCAAGTACATCGCCATCGACGGTAAGCTCGATGCCATCAGCAACGCAGTGGCAACTTCAGAGCCCGCCTTCGTCAACGTCTACACCCTCACCGGTGTGAAGGTACGTTCCGCTGTCAAGGCTGGCAACGCCACCAACGGTCTGCCCGCAGGCCTCTACATCGTAGGTTCCAAGAAAGTGCTCGTCAAGTAAAACTTGAACGCACCTCCTTCTTAAACCCGTAAGATCAATTAGCCGCCCGACCTTTCAAGGCCGGGCGGCTTTGTGTTCGGATAGCCCCTATTTTGCCACGAACAAAGCAAAAAGTCGGTTTTCGTTTGTTTATACCGAAGAAACCATGCAACTTTACAGCGCACACTTAAAGAGTATAAGAATATGAACACCATATCAATAGACCCTCACGTATGGAAAGGCGCGGAAGCATACGCCCGCCTGCACAACATAAGTCTGGAAAAGCTCATAGAAAAAGCGCTCACGAGCATCATGGGGAATGACTATGCCAAAGAGCCGTACAGAATAAAACGAGAAGAAGAATTGTCGCCCGAAATTCGCAGCCTCATTGGTGCAGCAAAGTCTTCGTCGCAAGGTCAAGAAACAGACATAGACGGAAAAGAGGCGCGCATGGAATATCTTCGACAAAAGTACGGTCTATGAAAAGAGTATTTCTGGATACGAACATACTCGTAGATATTTTGGAAAGACGAGAACCGTATTTCCTACTAAGTGCGAACATTCTAGATCTTGGATATAATGGCTGCATTCAGTTGTTTGCGACATCTTTGTCTTTTATCAATGCCATATATGTTTGTCGCAAGACAATAGGAAAAGATGCAGCTCTTGACAAAATCAGAATTTTGAGAAAGACCATTGGAGTTTCTCCCATCTCGTCAAAAGAATTAGACGATGCTCTTGCGTCTGGCTTAAAAGATGTAGAAGATGCCCTTCAATATGCATCCGCACGAACAACGAAATGCGAATGTATTGTTACAAGAAACAAGAAAGACTTTCCGCAGTCTGAAGAATTTCCCGTTTACACACCAGAAGAATTTTTTCGACTTGCTTTTTGACTGAAATTCCGCCAGGCCCCTATAAAGCTTGGCGGACTTTTGCATATTCCCGCATTTGCAAGTAACTTCGCAACGTAAAAGACAACTACAAGCCGAAACACCTACATGACACTGCACATCAGAAAGCGCAGCCGCGAGGAGATGTTCAATACGCTCACACACCTCGCCGGCGTAGTCTTCACCCTCGCCGCCGCATGGATCATCCTTAAGCTCGGCTATACGAGCAACTGGAAAAATGCCTTCGGCGTGACCTTCTTCACCTGCGGCATGCTCCTCATGTACGCCGCCAGCACGCTCTACCATTGGTGGATGCCAGGAAAAGGAAAAAGCCGCCTGCGCGTGCTCGACCACATCAGCATCTATGTGATGATTGCCGCTTCCTACACCCCCATCTGCGTGGGAGTCGTCGGTGGCGCGTTGGGATGGACCATGTTTGGCATACTCTGGGCCGCCGTCGTGGGCGGAACGGTCTACAAGATTACCGCCATGGGCCGCTACCCGCGTCTCTCGTTGCTCATCTACCTCGTCATGGGTTGGGCATTCATCTTCATGGCGGAGCCCGTCTGCACACGCATCACGCTCCCGGCACTCTGCGCCATCCTTGCCGAAGGCGTGTTCTACACCTCAGGAACCTACTTCTTCGCCCACGATAGTCGCCGCTACTTTCACGGCATATGGCACATCTTCGTGCTCCTCGGCTCCATTGCCCATTGGGTGGGCATTCTGCTCATCCTTCTCTCATAAACGAAACTAAGAATATACATATAAATATCCCTATGAAAACTCCCCTTGCAACCACACAGGCTCCCGCAGCCATCGGTCCTTACAGCCAGGCCATCGAGGCCAACGGCACAGTCTACGTTTCCGGACAGCTCCCCATCGATCCCGCCACCGGCGCATTCGCTGAAGGCGGCATCAAAGAACTCACCGCACAGAGCCTCACCAACATCAAGCACATCCTTGAGCAGGCCGGTCTTACAATGGCCAACGTGGTGAAGACCTCCGTCTTCCTTGCCGACATGGCCGACTTTGCCGAGATGAACGAAGTCTATGCACAGTTCTTCAAAGCACCCTTCCCCGCCCGTTCCGCTGTGGCCGTGAAGACCTTGCCGAAGAATGCCCGCATCGAGATAGAGTGCATCGCCTGCAAATAAGCCGACGCTGAAACATCTCCTCCCATGAAGAAGAAAATAGGCGTTTACCTTTCCTCCAAGAGCGACCTCAATCCCGCTTTTGCCGAAGCCGCCCGCCAAGTAGGGCAACTCATCGGCAGCACGGGACGCACCCTCGTCTACGGCGGCGCGCGCAAAGGACTCATGGAAATCCTTGCGCAGAGCGTGAAGCAAAGCGGCGGCCGCGTCTACGGCATGGTGCCCGACATCATCGTGGAACGCGGTCTGGTGAGTGATGCTATCGACGTTAACTTCCGTTGTGCCGATCTGAGCGACCGCAAAGCCATGATGAACCGCGAGAGCGACATCCTCGTAGCGCTCCCCGGCGGCATCGGCACGCTCGACGAGGTGTTCACCGTAATGGCAAACACCGTCATCGGCATTCGCCGCCAGCCCGTAGTGTTCTACAACGTGGACCACTGCTGGGACGCACTCCTTGCTGCCCTCGACAACCTTTTCGGTCAAGGACTCATCACCGGCTCTGCCACCGACTACTACAGCGTGGCTACAACCATTGAGGAACTCCAGGCTTTGCTCGACGACTGAGCCACGTGCAAATAAATAAGTTCCGCGCCCTACGCTGACCGCGGAACTTATTTTTTTAACCAGACTATTTTCAACCCCTTATACCTACGCCACCCGCCCATGTCCTATACATTAAAAGAACTACGCCAAATACCCGTCAGCGAACTTGCTCTCAAACTTTCAGGCTGCAAGGACATCGACGTGGCGGACACGTTGCAGCAAGTGGAAGGCTGGCAACGGATGCGCGAGAAAGTGCCTTCGTGGGCAGCCGTCGAAGGCCTGCGCTATCCCCACCGCTTGGCACTCGAACAATGTTCGGGCGAGACGGCGGCACGCTACAAAGCCGACGTCGTGCTCCGCCTCATGCAGGGAACGGAACAGCCGACCAGCATGGCAGACCTTACGGGCGGCTTCGGCGTAGACTTCAGTTTCGTGGCGCGGTGCTTTAGTCGAGCCACCTATGTGGAGCGTCAAGAGGCGCTTTGCACGTTGGCGCGCCACAATTTTCCCTTATTGGGACTTCCGCAAGCCGAAGTGGTCTGTGCTGACGGCACGGACTATCTGCCCACCATGGCTCCCGTGGACCTTCTCTTCCTCGACCCCGCCCGACGCGACGCTGCAGGACGTAAGACCGTGATGATAGCCGACTGCGAACCCGACGTGTGCGCCCTTCAACACACGCTCCTCGAGAAAGCCCGCATCGTTGTGCTGAAACTCTCCACCATGCTCGACATCAGCGGCGCTTTGCACGAACTGCAGCACGTAAAAGAAGTTCACGTAGTCGCCGCCGGCGGAGAGGCTAAGGACTTACTGCTCGTTTTGGAACGTTCGTTCAGAGGCGAACCCACAGTATACGTTTGCGAGAACGGCCAGACTTTCTGCTTTACTTACAGCGAGGAAAGCAATGCTCAACCCGCTTATGCCGCAGCCGAAGAACTCGGACAATATCTATACGAACCCGGTCCTGCCACGATGAAAGCCGGAGCCTTCAAACTCACCGCGTCGCGTTTTTCGTTGAAAAAACTTCATCGCAATTCCCACCTCTATACCTCCGAAGCGTTCGTGCCCGACTTTCCCGGCCGCGCCTTCCGCATTGCGCACGTGCTCGGCTTCGGAAAACGCGAACTCAAAACGCTCCATGCCCTTACCGACTGCGCCAACCTCACCGTGCGCAATTTTCCGGCTTCAGTGGCTACGTTGCGAAAGAAACTCAAACTCAAGGAAGGCGGTGCGTTCTACATTTTCGCCACCACCCTTGCCGACGAGAGTCATGCCCTCCTTGTTTGTACCAAACCCGACAAACCATCTACACACTAAATGAAACATACCTTACTGACCTTTATCGTGGCAGCGTGTTGCAGCGTCTCTGCTTGGGCTGCCGACCATACGCCGAGCCTCGTGCCGAAGCCACAAAGCATCACGTGTCAAGACGGAACGTTCGTGCTCACCGAGCGTAGCGTAGTGTCGTTCACTCCCCAGCTCCGTCCGCAAGCCGAATGGCTCGCCAACGAATTGCAACGCTCCACAGGCTACAGCCTTGCGCTGAAGGACCGTCCTGCAAAAGGCGGCATCGCCCTTGTGCTCGACACTACGCTCGTTACGCAAGCGGAAGGTTATACGCTCACCGTTACGCAAAAAGGCATCACCGTCACTGCCCACGACAATGCCGGTGCTTACTACGCGCTTCAAACACTTCTGCAGCTTTTTCCCGCAGAAGTCCGCAGCAATGCCCTTCAGCCCTCCGTTCAATGGACCGTTCCTTGCGTCACTATAGCCGATGCTCCCGCTCATCCTTATCGCGGCTACATGCTCGATGCAGGCCGCAACTATTACGACCTTTCGTTTCTCAAAAAATGTGTGGACTGGATGAGTGCCTACAAGCTCAACAAACTCCAGCTCCATCTCATCGACGACTCCGGTTGGCGACTCGAGATTAAGAAATATCCCCGCCTCACCTTCGTTGGCGCTTGGGCAGGCAAGGACGAAGCGCGCACCGGTGGTTACTACACGCAAAGCGAGATGCGCGAGTTGGTCCGTTATGCCCAGGTGCGCGGTGTGGAAGTCATTCCCGAAATAGAATTTCCCGCCCACGTCCTTTCCGCCATTGTGGCTTATCCTTGGCTTTCGTGTACGGGCAAACAGCACGAAGTGCCCACGCAACACTTTATCAGCGACGACCTCCTTTGCGTAGGCAAGGACTCTGTCATGCAGTTCCTGCGTGATGTGCTCGACGAGACAATGGACATCTTTCCTTCCCGTTACGTCAACATTGGCGGCGACGAAGCCGTGTATACAAAATGGGAAAGTTGCCCGCGTTGTCAGGCATTGATGAAGCGCGAAGGACTCACCGAAGCTTCGCAGTTGCAAGGTTATCTGACGAACGTTGTGACCGACTATCTTTCGCAACACGGACGCACCGCCATCGGTTGGGAAGAAGCGCTCATGCGTGGCCGTCTTGACAAACCCATCGTTGGCATGATGTGGCACGAAGCCGCCGACACCGTCAAGGCAAAAGAAGCGGGCTGCAAAGCCGTAGTGGCTTCGAGCAACTATATGTATTTCGATTTTCCCGAAAGCGGCAAAGCCGGCGAAGTATATGGTGCCACGTGGCTGCCTCCCTTCGGCGTGGAGCACGCCTATTCCCTTCCCCTCGAAGACTATTCGCCCAACGGCACCACGCTGGGCGTTCAGGGTTGTATGTGGAGCGACCGTTTCATCATTGGTCCCACGCTCCACGTCATTCCCAACATTAACGAGAACCGTGCCACGCAGTACGTGGAACACCTCACCTTCCCCCGTTTGTTGGCGTTGAGCGAAGTGGCATGGACCACCAAGGCGCAGCGCGGCTATGCCGATTTCAGCGAACGCCTGAAGGCGCAGTTTGCGCGTCTCGACTTTATGGGTTGCAACTACCGCGTGCCCGAACCAGCGGTGGAGCGCGAAACTCGGGTGTCTGACGAACAGAGCGACTTCGTGCTCTCGTGCCCTGTTGAGGGTGCGACCGTACGATATACTACCGACGGCACCTGGCCTACGGTCCATTCAGATATATATAAAGAAGGAACTGTTGTACGAGCTGATCGTCGCAAGCTGCGCGCCATTACGGTGGTCACACCCACGCACTATTCCCTGCCGCTCGTTGTGGAGGGAAAATGAATATATTTTCGTGAGGCCGTGTAGAGCTGTCACGTCAGAGACGTGACCCCCATGCGCTACGCCCCTATGCACTCGCGCGTTTGTTTTCCGTGGCTCAACTACAAAAGATAAAGGGAAGTTGCTTCGCCGATTGTTCGGTTGCGAAGCGACTTCCCTATTTATCTTGCTTCATGCCGTCCCACCGGACGGGGTTTGGAGAGGACTGAAACCTGCGTGCTGCGAGCCACTTTGTAAGGCTAAAGGCACGTGCCTTGTGGCGTTGTGCGCAGCATTGCGGATTTGATTGTTTTGAAAAGACTTGTTTTACTTAAAGGAAATATGATTAGGCTCCGCATTTCGGGGCCTAGGCGGCTGTATGTTTTGTTTTGGCTTTGATTGTTTCTTATGCTGTGGCTGTGTGACTGAAGCGGAGGGCTTCAGAGGCGCAGCAGTTGTTCCATGAACTTGTCGCTCATGTTGCCTGTCAGGTTGACGAGCGAGAGATGGTCGTTTTGCTTCGTGATGAGCACCATTTCCACCACGACCTTTCCTCTTCGGCGCACGTAGAGCTTCTTTTCGTTCTCTTCGCTTTGTAGGCGGTAGCGCGCCTTGTTACATTGTGCCAGGTTGATGGCTTCTTCGTAGAGGTGTGCCGTTTCTGCGGCGTCGGTGTGGGTGACTAGACGGATGGACTTCACTTGCTTCAGCACGTCCTTCATTTGTTCGTTGTCTTCCACCGAGGGAAGACGTAACATGCGTTCCATCATGAGCGGACTCACCGTCGTACACGTCAGCGTGGTGCCTTTGGCGTAGAGCGCCATGTAGCGCGAGGCGAAGTCCTGTTCTTTTTGTGCCCATGCCGTGAGGCTGAGCAGCATCACGAGGAGAAGAGACAGAGTGCGTTTCATTAGTCTTTCTCGTTGAATCGCAACTTTTCGGTCTTGGTGTGTGCCGAATCGACGGCAGCGGT
The DNA here is from genome assembly GCA_963656685.1 of bacterium. GTDB lineage: Bacteria > Bacteroidota > Bacteroidia > Bacteroidales > Bacteroidaceae > Alloprevotella. The sequence continues at coordinate 22,865 of CAVKJJ010000030.1, forward strand.
CTGCGGACCTTGCTTGAACATCTCAAGCGCCTTCATGCCAGCTTCGTATGCTTTCTGCGGATCGTCGTAGGAGTCCTTGTAAGCCTGACCGTTGTAGTCCCAACCTGCGGGCGTTTCGTTCTGGCGGTTGAAGGAATGCTGGGCGGCAGTGCCGAGAAGGGTGACGATGGCCACGGCTGCTGCGGCGCGGAAAAGCGGGCGAAGGCGGGTGGCAAGCGTCACATGGCCTATCTTCACCACTTTGGGTGAGGGCTTCTCCTGTTCCTCGTCGGCTATGCCTGCAGCGGCAAGCACGCGTTCGTCGAAACTTTCGTCGAGGTGGAGTTTGGCCTGTGCGTTTTCATATACGAACAGGCTCTTGTATTTCTCCAGTTCAGCAGGCACATCCTTCTGGCTGAAGAACGCTCGCAGAATGCTTTCCTCTTCGGGCGAGGTGGCGCATTCCCAATAGCGGGCAAGCAGTTGTTCGATATATTTATAGTCCATAGTTTTCAATCTTTTCGTATTGTGCCTTGATGGTCTTTCGTGCGCGGTGGAGCGTCACTTTGAATGCCGATTCGCTCAGTTGCATGGCTTCTGCGGCTTCGGCGTAGGAGAGTCCTTCTATGTCGCGCAGTTGCATGGCGGTACGCTGTGCTTCGGGCAAGGCCTGAAAGAGTTTGTGCACTTGCTGCAACTTGTCTTGGTGCTCCAGTTCTTCTTCCGGTGTGCGTCCGTTGTCGGAAGCGTCAATGCCGGGAGTTTCGATTGAGAGCGTTTCGCGTTCTTTCCGTGCAATGAGGTCGAGCGCCATGTTGCGGCAAGTAGTCATGCAGAAAGCCTCCAGATTGTCCACTTCGCCAAGCTCTTCGCGCTTGTTCCACACTTTTACGAGTGTGTCCTGCGTCAGGTCCTCCGCTTCGGGTGCATTGAGCGTGATGCGTAGGGCCAGTCGGAACAATTTGTCCTTAAGCGGAAGCAGGTCGCGGCGGAAATCTATTTGTTTCATTTTGGGCTTTCTATTTAGGAAGACGGATGAGGAGGGGAAAAGTTACAGGCGGTAGCGATTTTTTTTGATTTTTCTTCGCGTTCAACGTCACGTCAGAGACGTGACCCCCATGCGCTAGCGCACGCAAAAGAATGGCGCTGTTCTCCATTAGTAGTCTTCGTCCGTCTCTTCGTGTCGGCGCGAGGGGGGCGTGAGGGCGAATGATTGCTCGTTGCGTTTTGTGCCGAAGCTGAGGTCGAATCCGGCATTGAGGAGTTGTTCGGCAAGAGCGGGTTTTCCGCGGAATCCGTGGATGGTCCACGTGGTTGTGTGCCGAAACGTTTTGCTGATGCGCAGCAGGCGGTCGAAGGCTTTTACGATGTGGAGTGTGACGGGCAACGAGCGTTCTTCTGCCCATTCGAGTTGCTGTAGGAGCAACCGTTCCTGTACGTCGAGCGGAGCGCCGCGAAGTGCGTCGAGTCCGCATTCGCCGAGGGCGACTATTTGGGGATGAACGAGCAAACGCGGCAGACTCGCCATGATGCGGTCTGTCGCGTTTGCATTATCCGTCCACCAAGGGTGGAGTCCTGCGGAATACCACACGCCCTGTCGCGGAACGAAAAGTTCGGGACTTTCCGTCCATTCCTGTGGCAGATTCACAATGGCTGCGCCTGCTGGTGCGTTGAGGTTGTGCGTGTGGAAGTCCATAGAGGAAGGATTCGTAATATTAAGAGTGAACTCATGGCACGGGGTCGTAACCGTGTCCGCCCCAGGGGTGGCATCGCAGAATGCGCTTTATGGCGAGATAGAGTCCTTTCACCGGTCCGTGCTTTTGCAGCGCTTCTACGGCATATTGCGAACACGTCGGCGTGAAGCGGCACGAAGGTGGCGTGAGCGGCGAGATGAAGCGCTGGTAGAAGAGGATGGGGCAGATGAGCACTTTTGCCACGAAGGCTGAAAGGCGGGCAAGGATACTCCTTTTGTCACCGTCCGTTGTGCGCTCTGCTTGGTTGGTGTCCGTTGTTCGCGTCATTCTCCTTGCTCCGTTTGCGGTGTGGAAGTAGCTTTCGCTATGCGTTCCGCCATGCGGTGGAGCAGACTGCCCATTCGTTTGTGAACGAGTTGGGAAGGCTGCGGCGTACTGGAGAGCCAGATGAAGGCAGCATTGTATGCCGTGCCTTCGGGGAGGTTTTGGAGCACGGTGTGCTTCTGCAGGCGGTAGGCTTCGCGCATTTGTCGCTTGGCGCGGTTGCGGTCCACGGCATGCTTGAAATGTCGCTTCGACACACTCATCATCACCTTTACCCTCGGCTCCTGTGCCGGGCGTTCTGCCGGACGGAACGTGAGGCGCAGCGGGAAGGCGGTCATCGATGCGCTTCCGGCGGAGAAGAGTGCTTCTATTTCGCGTTTCAAGCACAGGTGCTCGGCTTTGGGGAATGTGTATATCTTCATTTGTGTGTATGGTGGGGAATATGTCCCTAAAAACGACAATGTGAGAATGTGAATTCTGCCAGCCGTTGCACGTGGGGTGCTTGGGCAACGCGGAAAGTTTCACGTTCTCACATCGATATGTTTCTGTTATAGAACCGCCCTTTCAGGCTTTGTGCTCGTCGAGATAGATGTCGAGCGCGGTGGTCATGGAGCGTGCGGCTTCGGTAGGTGCGCTGAGTTCCACGTCGAGTCCGGCATTCTCCATGGCTTTCTTTGTGGCGGGGCCGAAGCACGCGAGCTTTATGCCGAGTTCCTTGAAGTTGGGGAAGTTGTAGAGGAGCGAGTCCACGCCGGCGGGGGTGAAAAGCACCACCATGTCGGTGTCGAGCGGCTCGTCTTTGGGAAATTCTTCCGAAACGGTGCGGTACATCACACACTCCGTGTGCTTCAGCTTTTTGGCGTCGAGCATGGTGGCGATGTCGTCGTTGTGGACGTCGGAGAGCGGAACGAGGTACTTCTCGGCTTTGTGCTTAGCCATGACGGTCACGAGTTCCGGCCATTTGCCTGTGCTTCCGAAGAACACCTTGCGTTTGCGGTACTGCACATACTTCTGTATGTAGAGCGCGATGGTTTCTGAAATGCCAAAGTATTTCATATCGTCGGGGATGGCCACGCGCATTTCCTTGCAGAGCGTGAAGAAGAAGTCGATGGCGTGACGTGAGGTGAACACGATGGCGGTGTGGTCGAGAATCTGGATTTTCTGGTCACGGAATTCGCGTGAGGTGAGTCCTTCCACTTTGATGAAGGGGCGGAAGTCGAATTCCACGTGATGTTTGGCGGCAATCTCGAAGTAGGGAGATTTTTCTGAAGTAGGTTTCGGCTGCGAAACAAGAATCTTCTTGATCATGGACTACTTTGGTTGTTCGGCTGAGGCGGGAGTTGATGCGGTTCTAACTCCTGTGGTTTAACTAGTTGACTGTCAGCAGTATGTTGTTTATGTAAGTCAACGCTCGCCATAGAATGAGGGCAGGCGTCGCTTCGAGGGTGCAAAAGTACAAAATTAAATGCACCCAGCCGAATGTGTAATGAAAGAATATATGATATGCTTTGTATATTAACAATAATTTGTCCACTGCATAAAGAATTGCAGTGACCCATATGAGGTGGCTAAAGCTGAGGTCGAAGTAGACCACGAGTAGTGCTACGGGGAAGAGCGACACTCCGAGGGCGAGCACGGTGAGCATGTAGGCTTCTGCCCATCGCCTTCGTTGCTCGCGGTCGAAGAAGACGGCGTTGACGAAGTTGTAGAGTCCTACTTTCAGTCCGTAGTAGATGCAGAAGCCGAAGGTGCTCATGCCCAGCAGTTTGTAGGGCGACACTTGGTTGAACACCTCTTGCTGGAGTTCCTGCGTGCAGTCGAAGAAGAGCACGGCAAGCACGAAGCACGTTTGGAACACGAGGAAGAGCTGTCCGCGCAGTTCGTTTTCGGTGCGTTCGGCAAAGAGGTTTTCGCGTTGTCGGGTGTGGAAGAAGTCCTTGGCGCTGTGTTCGAGGAAGGTGCGTGAGCGCGAGATGACCCACACCACGAGGAAGAAACTCAGCAGGAGCACGATGGTGACGAAGTTGTCCGTGCGGAAGCGGTAGGGCACGGGGTCGCCTGCCTTTCCGCTGAGGTTGAGCGTGGTGGTGGTGAGCTGCATGCCCGTCACGCTGTCGAGTTCTTCCAGCAGTTGCGATTTCTCGAAGCGTATGAGTCCGTTGTCCCAATAGTTCTCGTCCATGAGTTGGGGCTTCATGGTGAGCGCCTGTCCCGGCGCCAGGGGCTTCATGAGTCGCGGGTCGGGTGGGGTGGTGTCTGCAACGGCCACAGGTTGGTGGTGCCACCTTGCTGAGGGCAGAGCGGCATCTGTTTCTGTAGCCGAAGCTTCGAAGTCGTAAGGTTCGGCCACAGGCGTTGTGGCGTGATGAAGAGAGTCTTGTTGCATGCAGACTTGGTTTGTTACTGAAGTTTCGAGCCGTTACGGATTTTATTGCGTGTGCGCCCTCCATGGGGGTGACGTTTTCAAAACGTCACGCTCTACACGAGACCTTAGGCGAAGCACGCAAAAGCCTTCCGCGATGCTTACATCGCGGCGAATTTTCTGACCGACTTGTCCCAAAGGGGTGTGGTTTCGCAAAGGCGGATGGCCTCGGCGGGTGTGTAGGCCACGCTCCATATGGCGCTGTGCTGCGGGCGCATGAACTGTTCGTCCACAGCTTTGGAGAGCTGTGCGAGCAGGTTGTCGTAGTAGTGGGCGGTGGAGAGTACCACGATGGGTTTGACGTAAAGTCCGAGTTGCTTCCAGGTGATAATCTCCAGCAGTTCCTCGAGCGTTCCCACGCCGCCGGGGAGCGCTATGCAGGCATCGCCCGTTTCGGCCATGAGTTCTTTGCGCGTGTGCATGTCGGGGGTGATGTGGAGGCGCGTCATTCCCGTGTGTTCCCAGTGCTGGTCCACCATGAACTGCGGGATGACCCCCACGGCTTCACCTCCGGCAGCCAAGCAAGCGTCGGCACACGCGCCCATCAGTCCGGTGCGTCCTGCCCCGTTGACGAGCGTGTGGCCGGCTTGGGCCATGAGCGTTCCCAGTTCTTGCGCGGCTTCGACGTAAGGTGCGGGCACTTGTCCGCTCGAAGCGCTGTAGACTGTGATGTTCATTGACTTAGAATTAGAGTCCGAAAGCCTTCTTGATGTCGTCCACTCGGTCGAGGCGTTCCCAGGTGAAGAGTTCCACCGTGCGGGTCACTTTCTCGCCGTTGGGGAGTTCAAACTCTTTTACGACGGTCTGGCATTCGCGGCCTACGTGGCCGTATGATGCCGTTTCCTCGTAGATGGGCTGACGGAGCTTGAGGTCGGCTTCGATTTGTGCCGGACGGAGGCGGAAGAGACTCTTGACGTGTTCGGCAATCTCGCCGTCGGTCATGTTGACGTGCGAACGGCCGTTCGTGTCGACGTATACGCTCACGGGGTCAGCCACGCCGATGGCATAGGAGAGCTGCACGAGCATTTCGTCTGCCACGCCGGCGGCTACCATGTTTTTGGCAATGTAGCGTGCGGCATAAGCTGCCGAGCGGTCCACCTTTGAGGGGTCCTTGCCGGAGAATGCGCCACCGCCGTGAGCGCCCTTGCCACCGTAAGTGTCCACGATGATTTTGCGGCCCGTGAGGCCCGTGTCGCCGTGAGGACCACCAATGACGAACTTGCCCGTGGGGTTGACGTAGAATTTGATGTCGCCCTTGTGGAAGAGTTCTTTGATCTCGGGCGTGTTGACGCGCTCTTCGATGACGCGGGGAATGAGAATTTCCTCCACGTCGCGGCGAATCTGTGCGAGCATCTGCTCGTCGGCCTTTTCCTGCGAACCAGCCTCTTCGGCGGTGATGAACTCGTCGTGCTGTGTGCTTACGACGATGGTGTCGATGCGGCGAGCGTGGTGGTTGTCGTCGTACTCTACGGTCACCTGGCTCTTTGAGTCGGGACGCAGATAGGTCATCACCTTGCCTTCGCGGCGTATTTCGGCGAGGACGTACACGATGTCGTGGGCGAGTGAGAGGGGGAGGGGCATGTAGGTGTCCGTCTCGTTGTTGGCGTAACCGAACATCATACCCTGGTCGCCGGCACCCTGTTCTTCGCGGTTGGCGCGGTCCACGCCGCGGTTGATGTCGGCGCTCTGTTCGTGGATGGCGCTGAAGATGCCGCAGCTCTCGGCCTCGAATTTATATTCAGCTTTGGTGTAGCCGATGCGTGCAATGGTTTTGCGCACCACCTTCTGAAGGTCTACGTAGCCTTCTGACTTTACTTCTCCTGCCACAACCACCTGTCCGGTGGTAACGAGCGTTTCGCAAGCTACTTTCGAGTTGCTGTCCTGAGCGAGCAGCGAGTCGAGCACGGCGTCGGATATCTGGTCCGCCACCTTGTCGGGGTGTCCTTCCGACACCGATTCGGATGTAAAGAGGTATCCCATTTTCTTTTTGTTGAATTGTGTGTGGGGTGATAAAAAAGGCCTGCTTCCGCGGTGGGTAGCAGGCAGAGGTGGTTCAGCTTTGTGGCTATGTGTCAAAACTTATTGCTCCATACTTTTGCTCCTGCCGTACAAGCGGCAAGTGGTATGAGTTTTAGCATTGTTTTTGAGAGGTTGCAAGCAGCCAAATCTGTCCTCTGTTCTGAAATCGGGTGCAAAATTACAAACTTTTTTCGGAATTCGCTCTGTGTGAGGAAAGAAAAGCATCACGGAGGCATCTGCATGCTTCATTTACGCGCGCGCGTATACACCAAAGTTTGTGCAACTTGCCGTCACCCGTCACCCCCGCAGGGGGCTTTGCGTGGCTAGCGCCTTCCATGGAGCTTTGCGTGCTGCACCGCATATGGGGGCGACGTTTTCAAAACGTCGCGCTCTACACGGCCGTTACGGACAATCTTGCGCACTGCGCCGCAAAATGAAGGCGCAAGCGCATGGAGGTCACGTCTCCGACGTGACGCTCTACACGGCTGCCCCGGTGACAGGTGACAGCAGGTTGCACAAACTGCGGTATAACGCGCGCGTGCGCGAAAAAGCCGCTGTTTTTCACCAAAATGTACAGAGAAGAGAGAACTGCAAACGTCTGCAAATTTTGGGCTACTAGCCCAACGTGTTGGGCTAGTAGCAAATTTCAATTTGCTGCCTTCACGGATGGTTTTGCTCCGCATATGGGGGTGACGTTTTCAAAACGTCACGCTCTACACAATGTGCTGCACTTTGATTTCTTCGCATTCAAAGCGCAGCACGCAAAACCGTCCGTGACGGCGTGCCCCCCATGCGCTTGCGCACCCATAGTGCGAAGTGCAAACATTTGCAAACAACTATCTACAAGCTCAACGTGTTGAGCTACGAGCAAATTTCAATTTGCTGCCTTCACGGACGGTTTTGCACCGCATATGGGGGCGAGGTTTTCAAAACCTTGCGCTCTAAACGGCTTACAGTTTTTTTGTACAGATTTTGGGCCTTTTATAGCAAATTTCTAAATTGCTAAATGCTTGATGCCAAGGTCACAAAAGGCTTTTTGAAGAAGCAAAAAGTAATGTGTCAATACACTGGAGTTTGACACCAGTACTGACACACGACATTGCCTAAAAATTTGGAGATGAGTGAAATGGCTCGTTACCTTTGCAACACGCTAAGCTCGTGTAGAGCGCGAGGTTTTGAAAACCTCGCCTCCATAAGCGACGAAAAATTTGCGCAAAACATTGCCCATCACATGAGCGCAAAACATAGCATAATTGCTCATAAGCGCGAAACATTACACATTTACTCATAAGCGCCAGCACGCAAAAGCCTCCGTGAGGCCACATTAGAGTCCTTGCCATGAAAAAATCATACTCCCAAACCCTCCGTGCCTTCATCCGCCGCGTGACCGAAATGCTCTTCCGTCGCGGCATCAGCGCGCGCGCTGCCATCGTCGAAATGTTGCGCCGCTTGCGCCAGCGCGGCATCTGGCCCGTAAAATCTGAGGCTCAAAAAACCATGGAAAACTTGTCTGAGAATGAAAGCCAAAAGCCCGAAAAGTCCGATACCGGAAATGCCATGCGCGGCACTTTGTATCTGGTGAGGGAAAAAGTGAGCAGTCGCGGAAAATCTTCCTGCTTCGCTTTAAACAATCGTGTAGAGCGTGCAACGTATGGGGGTGAACGCATAGGGGTGCTAACGCATGGGGGTCACGTCTCCGACGTGACTGTTGAGCACCGTGGCGGCCGTGTAGAGCGCGAGGTTTTGAAAACCTCGCCCCCATAAGCGACGCAAAAGCCTCCGTGAGACTGTTTTCAAAACATCACGCTCTACACGACACAAAACAAAATATGCGCGAGGAGGTGTTTTGAATGCAAAAGCTTCCGCAAGGCCGTGGAGAGCGTCACGTCAGAGACGTGACCCCCATGCGCTACGCCTTCACTGTTCGATATGCAAGATTCTGAATTAGATTTCGATCAAGTCCTGTGCGGTAATCTGGCTGTAGGCCAGACACGTAACTAGCCCACGGTGTCAACCGTGGGTAAGTTTTGCGCGAGAATGCTGGGCTGTAGGCTCAGCACAAGGGCGAAAAAGTGCGGATCTTTCTTGGTTGTGCTGAGCCTACAGCCCAGCATTTCCGCGCTCTACCCCAACCCACGGTTGACACCGTGGGCTAGTTACGTGTCGTGCCTACAGCACGATTTCCGTTCAAAATTCAACGCAAACTCTAAGTAGTGTTCAAAAACAACTTGCACAGATATTCAAACGAAGATATGCGCGAGGAGCGGGCTGAAAGCCCAGCAAGCCTATAGCCCAGGGCAAGCGAAGCGGCACCCT
>CAVKJJ010000031.1:0-31401 GCA_963656685.1 bacterium
GTGACGTTTTCAAAACGTCACGCTCTACACGGCCTCACAGAGGCTTTTGCGTGCTGCGCCCCCATAGAAGGCGCAAGCCCCCACACATCCCCAAACCTGCAAACGAAAAAACCACACCATATGACAATGCGTTTTTCTCTTCAGCCTCACACGTTGCGCTTCGCACTGGCGAAGCTTTTGTTGTGTATAGCCTGCTTCTCGGGAGGCTTCATCAGCGCTAACGCCGACGACTTCAAAGTGACGGAGAAAGTGCCCGGAGGAGGAACAATCCAAGCCAACCTCACCACCTCCGGCTCCACGGTAACCATCCCCCTCTCCAATGTTACGGCCCTCACCGGTCCGTGCTACATGCGCATTGTCCTCATGGACATCAAAACCTTGGAACCGCTCTACGAGGCTTCAAAGACTTGCTTGAAACCAGCAAATTCTAATCCGCGCGATCTCTTCCAGCAGACCGACTACGGACTCATACAGTTCCCCCGTTACGGCGATACGCGAACTCAGCAGAACGTCACGCTGACCAAGCCCGACGGCAAGGCATGGACCGACGTCATGGTGGCTGTGCTCTACTACAACCTGCAGGCTGACTTCAACAACCAGACGGGCGCAAACAATTATATCAAGGAACAGAACGCAGCCCATCAGGTCGGCATCCAAGGCACTACCTACACCGCCAAAGCCGATGGCGTCTCGTACGAGTCGTCCGTCATGAACATCAAGTCCGACCCCACCCACTTCGGACATGTCATTTACTACACCATCAATCAGACCAAGACGCCCACAAAATACTACACTCCCTACGAGGGCATCGTTTCCGAGCCCGGCGACTTTGAAACAAACGCCGCTGGCCTCCAGCGCCAACGTGCCCACAAATGGGAATATACCCTCTACGTGGAAAAGAAGGCGGGCAACAAAGTCACGCTGAAGTGCCCCGTCGTGAGTGGCGATGCCTTGGAATACGGCATCTATTGGCGTTGGTACGACAACAACACGTTCCGCGCCAACGCACAACTATCCGGTCCTTCCGGTACAAGTCTCTCCAACAACCTGCACTACGACGAGGACGGCACGTCCATCGGCTTGATGTGTTGCAACACCACTACGACCAACCCGACCTTTGACAACTCCGCTTCGACCATCTACACCCTCCCCACCGACATTGACAACTGGACGGGAGCCGACATAGCCGTAGACTGCGGACGCTATTCCGACTGGGGCGAGACGTTCTACACTTGGCACGAGCCTACGCTCTCCATGCGCTACATCTTCCACATCCGTCCCGCCGAGGAGATTGCCCAAAACATCAAGGCTGCCATCAAGAAAGGTTCGGTCTATGAGGACAACCGCACCATCACCGTGCCGCTCAAACAGACTGGTACCGACGCCAGCGGCAATGCCACCTATAGTAGCAGCACGTACGCCACGCTCCGTCTTGACGTGCGCGACATTAACAACTACTGGTTCTATCCTTTCCAGAGCGACGCCCTCTTCTCGTCCACCGTCACCGACGCCAACTTCTCGTCAACCATCGACAAGTGCCAGAGCGTTTCGTGGGTGGTGATGACCCGCATCAATGGGGAACTCTACTACAAATACATCGCTCAACGCGTAGCGCGCGAAGGCGACGTGAAATATGCCTTCCATAATCTTTATCAGAACGAAGTGCTCGGAACGTACACCTGTGTGAGCAACGCGTCGAAGACGACTACCATCTCTACGCTCGAAACGGGACGCGACTACACCATTGTGGTCTATGCCAATGGTTACAACAGTGAACTCTATGATGAATACCACAACACCTCCTACGACGACACGCAGGCTCGTTTGCATACTTCCCCGTTAGCCCGCTTCGACGTCTATTTCGTTTCGGCTTCCGAGCCCCAATCCGACGCGACAATCTCGGAGCACCGTACGCTCCAGCACCTCGAGGACAACTACACCCGCGTGGGTAGAATATCCTTCGACGACTATAAGGGCATGACTTTCGACGCCCCCACCAAAGCATATCGCTTTGGACACTCCGGCAATAACTCCTACGACGGACACCTCTCGTGGGACAATACTTACTATGGCCTCGTCTCGCCCGAACTCTACCGCTTGGGTTACAACCATTGCAATTGGGGAGAGATGGGTATGGCGCCACTCCACGGCGACTACATCCTCGTGAAGAGTGCTAACTTGACAAATGTCTCCGTAACCGACGGCAATGTCTACCGCTGGTATTATGGTAGTTCCCCCACGGTCCGCGACCGCACCTACATCAACACCAACGGCAAGCGCAGCGGTTACTTCCTCTACATCGACGCTTCCGACGAAGCGCGCCCCATCGCCTCACTCGACTTCGAAGCCAACCTCTGTGCCGGCGCCACGCTCATGTTCACCGCCAACGTGGTGGACTTGACTTCTGGCGCAGAACATCCGCAGCTGACGTTCAAACTCTACGGCCTTAAGACCGACGCCAATGGCAATGTCATCTCGCGCAACCTCGTGCAGACCTTTGCCTCCGGCGACTTCAGTAGTTTCGGCGCAAGCACGCAAGGCACTTGGTACCAGATCTTCGCCAAGACTTTCGTGCAGCCCGGCATCCAAGCAGACGAATACCAGAAGTTCAGCGTGAGCGTAGTGAACGCTTGTAAGAACACTTCGGGTGCCGACTACGCCATCGACGACGTGCGCTTCTACGTAGCCAACGACCAGGTGGAGGTGCTTCAGACCTCCTCGGCAGACGATGTCTGCGACAAGAAGGACAATGGTGCCTACCTCAAGTTCCGCATGGACTACAACATGGTGAAGACCTTCATGAACGTCAACGACCGAGGTAAACCCCTCTTCTTCCGCATCTGCGACGAGAACGGAAAACCCGTCGAGACGAACTATCCCGAGGACGCACGCCACACCGTCTACACCGACACCGACGGCAACAAGTACTGCTCCTTCTTCCTCTCCTCTACCGACGCCGACAACGCTGCCTATATCGACAACGACGTGTACGGTTATCGCCGTCTCATCCTCGCCGATATGTTCTTCGAACTCGATCCGCAGAAGAACTACTACATCAGCGTGGCGCTCCCCGTGGAAAGTTTCGACGCCACCACAGGCACCTACTCCTACACCCCCGACACTTGGGGCTCGCCAAGCAACACCTGCTCCATCTACTCCCAGATTGTGAGCATCTCCTACGAGGACTACGTCATCACCTCCACCAACGGTTCTGCCACGGGTACTTACTTCGCAGAGTGCGGCGACACGGACATCACCCTCAACCTCTCTGCCAAACTCTCCATCCCCGATGCCATCTACGGCGGACGTAAGACCATCGACTGGAAGTTCGACTGGTTCTTCGCATCTGAGACAATCTTCAATGAATGCAAGACTGAACTGCTCACCATTTTGGAGCATTTCCGCGAAGCCTATCCCAACGCCACAAGTTTTGACCCGACCTTCGACTTCGATGAAGACTCCAACATGATTGTTGGCTTAGGAACTCCACCCATGAAGACCGACGGAACGAAGGTTACGAACAGTGCTGACGTTACGGACGATGATACATGGATTTTCTCTCCCGAAGAGTGGCTCCAGTTAAGTCTTTGGACGAACGATGGCGACGTAACCGTAGGAAACGGTAGCCTATTCTGTCTCAACTCCGCCACCTTCAACAGGTCACTCTTCACCAGTGCAACGGATGATATCCGCATGAATGTCTACCTCATCCCCGTCAAGGGTGTGTACACCGACACGAAGACCGGCATGAAGTACCACATCTGTACCGATGCCTTGCCTTCTACCGTCACCCTCTCCCACAACAGTCCGAAGCTCGACCTCGGTTTCCCCGAAGTGGCTTATCCCGACGACTGGGAAGGACAGGGCAAGAACGTACGTCTCGGTCTGCACCACCTGAACGACTTCAAGGCTGGCAAACTCCTCCGCATCCCCGTTCACGGTTACCGCGACGGAAAGAAGAACGAGAGCGCCACGCGCAACAACATCTCCTTCGAAGAAGACAACGGCAACAACGAAGCCCTCGCTTCCTGCATCCGTCTCGTCTACACCAACGACCCCACGGTGAAGATTAGCGACCTCATTGCAGGTTACAACATAGAAGGTCCTAAGGTGGGCGAGGTGGTCAACACCATCGGCACGAAACCCGAACTCTCCGCTACAGATCAATACGTGGTGCTCGACTTCAGCAAGAACACCGAGAAGCGCGAAGTGACCAACACCGACGATGACGGCAACACCACGACGACCTACGAGGACTACACCGCCAACATTACCTACCACGAAGGTTACGAATACCGCTTCCGCATCACCTACCACGACGCCACAGACGTCATTGGCGGCGGCGATGCCGTCTGCTACGGTCACACGGACCTTTCCTTCAAGGTCATTCCCGAGTACGTCACGTGGTCCGACGCCGTTTCGTTCAACACCAACTGGAACAACGACGGCAACTGGCGACGCTCCTCCAAAGCCGAACTCAACAAGGACACCGATGGCCAGAACTCCGACAACTACCAGGACTACGGCACCGACGTGACGGGCGTACAACAGGCTCCGGGTTCCGACCTCTCCTGCACACCGCAGAACTACGTGCCGATGAAGTTCACCAAGGTGACCATCCTTCCCGGAACGTCCGCTCCGTTGCTCGGTAACTTCACCACCGACCAGCACGAGGGAATCATCACCACGGAGAGCTTGCTCAACCCCAACCTCGATAAGGCTACGGACTACATCAACTACGACCTCATGGTCACCGAAGAAATCACGACCGAGGGCGGCAAGGAGTACTACGACGTGGAACGCTTCTACGCCAACACCTGTAAGGATGTTTACTTCCGTAACAATCCCGAAAACACCACGGCTACCGAAGGCGAACTCCGCAACCAGCACTACCTCGCCTACAACAAGGCGTGGGTGGACTTCTCCCTCCCCGCTGACCGTTGGAGCATCTTCACCTCTCCGCTCCACAACGTCTACGCGGGCGACTTCTACGCTCCCCACGCTACCGCCAGCCAAACAACCGAGGCTTTCCAGGACATCAACTTCGGCGACGGCACGGGCGCTTACAACCGCGTGAAGTTCCCCGTTTACCAGCGCACTTGGTACGACGCTGATGCCCGCGTGGTCACCGCCGACGGCAACGACTACACCGCCAACGTGCCTTACTCCCCCGACTCCACACGCGTGGATTACGTGCTCTCCGAATGGAGCCACGCTTACAACGACGTGGAACAGCTCTACGGCACTGCCGAAGGTTACTCCATACGTCCCATCCCCGCCGACGACGCACAGACATGGACGCTCTTCCGCCTCCCCAAGGCCGACACATCGTTCGACTACTACGACCGCAACGGCGTGAAGAAGGACGGCAAGACGGGTACCCCTGCCGACCGCTCGCTCAACGGAAAACTCATCACGACGCACACCACTGCCGACGATCCCCAGCAGCTCAACGGCGTGATAGAGATTACACCCTCCGAAGCGCAGCGCACGCAGAACTACTACCTCATTGGTAACCCCTACATGGCTTCGCTCGACATGCAGCGTTTCCTCAACGACAACGCGCAGCTCCTGCCCAAGTACTGGACCATTGAGGACGGCGAACTCAAAGCCCACGCTTCCGACGACCTCGGCGAGATTGCTCCTCTTCAGGCTTTCTTCGTGGAAGCTTCCACGGGTACGCTCCTTGCCAACGTGACGTTCATGCCGAGCCATTGCACTTCGTCGTTCTCCACGGCAAGCACCACAGCGCTCACCACAACTTCCGTCACGCTCAACGTGAAGGGCAAGCACGGAAAGTCCACCGCCCGCATCGTGCTCGACGCTTCGGCATCGGACGACTACAACGACCGCGAGGACGTGGAGTCTATCTTCGACTCGAACCTCACCGACGCTCCGCAGGTCTACACCGTGAGTGGCTCGCGTGCTGCTGCCATCAACCGCCGCGCTTCGCTCCACAACGTGCCCTTCGGCGTGGAAGCTGAGGAAGACGACGAGGTGGTGCTCACTCCCACCGGACTTTCCGCTCTCTCCGCTCCGCTCTATCTCTACGACGCGAAGACGGGAAAGAGCCAACTCCTCAAGGACTCCACCGCCGTGACGATAAGCACCAACGCTGCAGGCCGTTACTTCCTCACTTCTTCCCTCAAGGAGAAGACCGCCGACGGCACAGCGCTCCGCTGCTACTCCGTAACGCCCGGCCACGTGGTGGCTGCCACCTCTGCCGACGACCGCCTCACCTCCGTTGACATCTACGACATGACGGGCCGCTTCCTCTACTCACGCGAGCCGAACGCCGCCATCCACGAGTTCCTCCTCTCACGCGGCATCTACCTCATCACGCTCACCTCTGAGCAAGTGCCCGAAGGACGCACCTTCAAACTCATCGTGAAATAGGCCTCACGGAGGCTTTTGCGTGGCTAGCGCCCTCCATGGGGGCGACGTTTTCAAAACGTCGCGCTCTACACGGCAACAAAAAAGACTGCAACGAACTTGATGTTCGTTGCAGTCTTTTTTGTGCTAACAGTAATGTTTAGCAAAAAGTCTCCAAGGCTTCAAACCCTTCCTCTTCCGGCACAAAACGTATGGTCTTGTTGCTTGCTGGGAAGAGCACGCTCTCGCCGGCTTTAAGGCTTACAGTGCCTTCGTCGTAGTGGAGCGTGGCACTGCCGCGGAAGGCAATGACGGCGACGAACGAGTCGATCGCTGCGTAGTCCTCCTCTACAGGCTTCGTGAGTTGGTAGAGGCGCGTGGTGAACTGCGGACACTCCACGAGCGTTACGGAAGTGTCGGGACGAGGCGTGTAGTGCGTGCGGTAGTCGGCAGAGGCTTTGTAGCAGAGTGCTTCGCGGGCTTGCGAGACGTGGAGTTCGCGTTTGCGCCCTGTGGCATCCGTGCGGTCGAAGTCGTAAACGCGGAACGTGTCGTTGCTCGACTGCTGAATTTCTACGAGGAAGTTTCCAGCTCCTATGCTGTGTATGCGTCCAGCGGGGATGAAGAAGCAGTCGCCGGGGTGAGTCGTGTGTCGCGAGAGGTGCTCCATGAGCGAACCGTCGGAAAGCGAACGCGTGTAGCCGTCGGCAGAAAAGTCGGCGTTGAAGCCCGAGTACAGACTCGCCCCTGGCTCGCTGTCCACAATGTACCACATTTCCGTCTTGCCGAAGGGATGACCCATGCGGTGCGCCATAGCATCGTCGGGGTGAACCTGAATGCTGAGGTCCTTACGGGCGGAAATGAACTTAATGAGCAGCGGGAAGGTGGTGCCGTAGCGTGCAAGGTTTTTCTTGCCCACGAGTGTTGCGCCGTGGGCGGCAATAAGTTCTGCGAGCGTCTTTCCTTTCTCTTCGCCCTCGCTCACGGGCGTTTCGTTTCCGGGCACGCCGGAAATTTCCCAACTTTCGCCCACCGAGGCGGGGGCGTCGCTGAGGCCTTTGAGGCGCGTCACTTCCTCGCCGCCCCAAAGGGTGGGCTTCAGAAGGGGAGTAAACTTGAGAGCTTTCATGATAGGTGATTGGATAAGGGGTTAATGGTGTGTGGCTTGGTGGGCAAGGTGGGCATTGTGGGCATGGTAGGCATAGTGGGCATGGTAGGCATAGTGGGCATTGTGGGCAGCTTGGCCCATTATGCCCATTATGCCCATTATGCCCAAAAGAGGCCTAAAAGTCGCCCCAAAGTCGCCCCAAAGTCGCCCCAAAGTCGCCGCCGCTACTTCTCGCTTTCCGCTTCTCTCAACGCTTTTTCCACAAAGCGCACAAAGGGTTGCATGGTGCGGAAGTAGCCGATGAGCAAATACTGCCAGCCGGCCACAGAGAATTCTTCGTCGTTGATGTAGGTGCGTACGGTGAAGTCGCGGGCATAGAGGAAGGGGGCATAAGGCGCCGTCTTGTCGTAGCCCGAGGGGAAACGTTCCAGTTCTTCGCTGCCCAAGTTGGGATAGAGTTTGTGGAACTTGCGGTTGCGGATGATGTGGGCAAATTCGTCCGTATGGGTAGTGATGTAGCGGCGCACGGCTTCGCGCTGCTTACCATTTTTTATAAGGAGCGTGCCGCCTAAGATGTAGCAGTTGCCGGGTTCCATGTGGATGCCGTAGGCAGCGTGGTCGGTAGCTTTGCCGAAGGGGGCGATGATGGCGGTGAAACCTTCCTTGTAGGGATTTTCGCGATTCTTCCGGAAACGGTGGTCGCGGCTGAAGCGCACAATGCAGTCTTTCACAGGAAGCTTTGCCACTTTAGGCTCGAAAGCGGTCATGCCTTTCATCACGGCACTTATGTCGACGGCAAAGGCGCTCTTCATCAGCGCAAATTCTTTGCGGTGCTCGTCTAACCATTCGATGCTATTGTTTCTCGCCACTTGGCTGAGAAATTTGAGAATCTTATGCATAGGGGAAAGTGTAGTAACTTGACGGACGGATTATTTCTCGAGTTCGGTGAGTAAGGCATCACCGAGGCGTTCTTCGCGGCCTCCGAGGTCCATGAATTTGAACAGCGCTTTCTGAGCGGCGCGGCGCACGCTGATGGTAGATGCCGCGGAGAGTGACGTGCGGATGTGGTCCAACATTTCCATCTCGTCGCGCTCTGTGAGTCGTGCACCCTGGCTCAAAAGTCGGCCTAAGAGCAGGTATCCGCACACTTGTTTCATGTCCGCTTCGGCGGCAATCCATTCGAAGGCTTTGTCTGAAGCATCGGGGAGATGTACAAAGAGGTGCATGACGGTGCATTCGGCTTCTTCCGTAAACTGCATCTGCTCTATCCAAACTTCAGCGAGTTGCGAGTCGAAAGCCTCGTGGGGCATTATCATACCCGCCAGAAGACGGCACTCGCGGATGGGCTCTTTCCAGAGCGCGGCGGAGAGTTCGTAGGTATGGGGCAGTTCGGCGGCAAACTCCTGCAAGCGCGGCAGTTCCACACCGAAGTTCACTTTGTAAGAGAGTCCCATCTGGCGCATGGAGTTGCTCACGGGACCGTTCATCATGCCGTGCAGACTGCGCTTGATGAGGCGCAGCTGGGCGTTCAAGTCGTTTTCGGGAAAATCCAACATTAGAGGAAAGTACTTTGTTTCACCTACAAAGTTAAAGGCAAAAGGCGGAACTTTTCGCTCAAACGCAGCGAATTTCGTATTTTCGCTTCGTTTATCACCCACACGTTATGTCAGAAAGCCCCAAAACCTGTCAAACTGCCGCTACTGCCGAGGCAAAGAGCCTCGCCGTGGTCATACCCGCTTACAAGCCCGACTTCCTCGCTCGTGCCCTCTCTTCGCTCGAAGCACAGACCGTGGACGACTTCAGCATCTACATAGGCATCGATGCCAGTCCGTACGACCTCGAAAGCGTCATAGCCCCCTTTGCCGAACGTCTCCCCATCACTTGCAGGCGCTTCGATGAAAACCTTGGCGGGAGCGACCTCGTGGCGCAGTGGAACCGTTGCCTCGCTCTCACTGCCGGCGAACCGTGGGTGATGCTTTTCTCCGACGACGACGAACTGGAGCCGCAGTGTGTGGAGCAGTTTTTCAGTACCATGCGTGCCGACCAAAGTAGCCGCGGGGAGGCTTACGACCTTTACCACTTCAACGTGGACGTGATAGGCGAGAGCGGCGAACTCCTCCGCCATACCACCCCTTACCCCGAGGTATACGATGCCTGCCGCTTTTTGAAGGACAAATGTGCGGCACGCATTGAGGGTTACGTTGTAGAATACATCTTCCGTCGTGAAGCCTTTGAGCGCACTGGTGGTTTTGAGCGCTTCGACCTCGCTTGGGGCAGCGACACCGCTACTTGGGCCAAGCTCGCACGCCGCTCCGGCATGCGCACCGTGCCTGATGCCCGTGTGCGTTGGCGGCAGAGCAGTGTGAACATCACACCGCAGACCGACGGCGCAAAACTCTGCCGCAAGCTCCGGGCCGATGCGCAGTTCCTACTTTGGTGCCACAAGAACTTTAGCGGCATCACGCGGACGGACACTCATTATTATATGTTCCGCCTCCTTTTCCACTACGCTCCCCACCTTCGCCGCACCGACCTCGCGGCTTGCGTGAAGCCTTTCTACTGCCAGTCTGCGGGCGGTCGCCTCGTTTATTTTCTCCTCTCCACTTTCTTCCCTCTCCTCCGCCTCGTCCACTCCATGCGCCGACTTTTCCGAAGAAAATAGTAAACGCTTGAATTTCAATAATGTACAGTTTCAAAACGAATGCCCCGCTTTGAAACAAAAATTCCAAGGCATGGAATTTAAATTCCATGCCTTGGAATTTTAATTTCCCGCCTTGGAATTTTCCCTCTTTGCCTATGAAATGGGAAGAAAATAGACTGATGTTGCCTATGAAATAGGACAAAATCGGCGGAAGTTGCCTATGAAATAGGAAGAAAACAGGTAGATTTTGCCTATGAAATGGGAAATGCGTACCTTTGTGCTGTAGCTAATGGAAAGACAGCCAATGATATACAGACAAATCCTTGAGCAACTTCAAGAATGGAGCGAAAAAGAGAACCGCAAACCGTTAGTTCTTCGCGGTGCGAGGCAGGTTGGAAAGACCACGCTTGTTGATGAATTCAGCAAGCGGTATGAGGTGTACATAAAACTTAATCTAGAGCAAAGTGCCGATGCGTTTATCTTCAGCAAAAGCGACGATGTGAAGGAAATATTCCAATATGTTTGCGTGAGTAAGAAAGTTGTAGCTGACAGCACAAAACGTACGCTTCTGTTCATTGATGCGATACAGAGCGAACCGAAAGCTGTGGGGCTGTTGCGCTATTTTTATGAACAACTTCCGTGGGTGCATATCATAGCTGCTGGTTCGCGTCTTCAGACACTTATCAAGCAGCGCATCTCTTTTCCCGTAGGTCGTGTGGAATATCTGTCCCTTCGTCCTTGCTCTTTCTTGGAATATCTCGATGCAGTGGGAGAGCCGATGCTCGCTGATATGGTAAAGCACGTCAGCGTGACGCCGGTCTATCACGAGATGCTTTCGCACCATTTCAACCGCTATGCGCTCGTGGGCGGAATGCCAGAGGCTTTGGCAGATTATGCCCGTCACGGCGACGTAGCGCGGCTGGCACCCATTTACCGGTCACTGCTGGAAGGATACAATGACGACGTGGAAAAATATGCCAGAAATGAAAATCAGGTGAGAGTGGTTCGTCACCTTCTCTCCCACGGATGGGCCGAGGCGGGGCAAACCATCACTTTCAACCGTTTCGGTGGAAGCAACTACACGAGCAAAGAGGTGCACGAAGCTATGGAAGTGATGCAAAAAGCGTTTCTGCTTAGTCTTGACTACCCCGTGACATCCGTGAAAGCACCACCTGTTCCCGCCCAAACGCGACAGCCGAAACTTGTGTGGGTTGATACGGGCATTATGAACTTTTCTGTAGACATACAAACTGAATATCTTCAGAATAATTCCCTAATAGATGTGTGGAAAGGACACGCTGCCGAACAAATTGTGGCGCAGGAACTGCGAGTGGTTCTTGACCGTAACTACCGGAACGAACAGTTCTACTGGGTACGCGACAAGAAAGGATCGAATGCCGAGGTCGACTTCGTGTGGCAACACAAATCTTCCCTTCTGCCCATAGAGGTCAAGGCGGGCACTAATGCCCACTTGCGTTCACTCCATTCTTTCATGTCTTTACCCGATGCTCCAGAATATGCCGTGAGGATATGGCCTGGAGAATATAGTATAGACGATGTCGTTTCGCCAACGGGCCATCCCTTCCGCTTGATAAATCTTCCGTTCTACTATGTGGGTGTGCTGGACAAGGTGCTGGAAGCAGTAGTAGGGTGACGACGAGGTGAAGAGCGAGCAGAAGTTTTGCGTTGTCAAGAATAATTGCCAATTTTGTTGCGTAGTATTCTTATTAAATGCAGACGAAATGAACGATATCGGGTTGACCGACAATGAACAGCAACGGTTGTGTGCACTTTTTGCCAAAGTGCCGCGAGTTGAGAAAGCTGTGGTCTACGGGTCGCGAGCCAAGGGGTGCAACAGCCCCTTCTCTGATGTGGACTTGACACTGATGGGCAAGGACTTGACGCGCCAAGACCTTCGCTACGTGCTAAATGAAATAGACGACTTGTTGCTGCCTTACGAGTTTGACCTTTCGCTGTTTTCCCAACTTACAAACGAAGCACTCATAGACCACATAAAAAGAGTGGGCAAGACTATTTACGAGAAATAACAATCGTGTAGAGCTGTGACGTTCTGAAAACGTCACCCCCATGGAGGGCGAAGTTCCCAAAATCCCCGTTGCAGAACGTGCGTTCCGCAACGGGGATTTTGTGATGCTTAAACTGGGCAACAATCCTATTGCCATTCCTGTTTGCGCCTTTTGGGGTAGCCGAAGACGTAGCCGAACTTTTTCCAGTAGCGGTTGTGGCTCTTGAGGAAGATGCGGGCGTACTTTCCGTTTTGGCGGGCGCGGCGCGTGCCTTTGTAGGTGATGAGCGCACGGGGGTAGTAGACCACTTCGAGGCCCTGCTGGCGAATGCGTGTGCACCAGTCGAGGTCCTCGGCATACATGAAGAAGTCGTCGTCCAGTCCGCCGGTGAGTTCGTAGGCACGTCGTGTGACCATGATGAAGGCGCCGATAATCCAGTCGACGGTCTGTACACGGGTGTAGTCCATGCGTGGATTGAGCACACTCTCGCGGTGGAAGAGCACACGCTTCATCTGGCGCCAGGCAAAGCGAGGAAGCGAAACGTAGGGGCGTGCTGTGTCCTGAATGTTTCCCTCGGCATCGCGTATCTGCGGCGCTACGGCACCGACGTGTGGATTGGCTTCGAGAAACTTTACAAGCATGCCGAGGTCCGACTCGATGGTGCAGTCGGAGTTCATGATGACGAGATAGTCGCCACGTGCTACGGCAAGCCCTTGGTTCATGGCGTAAGCGAAGCCACCATTGCGGGCGTTGAAAATCCAGCGGACGTTCTCGTCGGCAGCGTATTCGTCCACCGCGCGCTGCTGCTCGGCGGCGGAGTAGCACGAGTTGGACGAGACAATGACCTCATAGGGAACGTGCACTTGCTTGGCGATGGAACTTGTGCAGTGGCGTATGTCGTCGGGGGAGTGGTATTCTACTATTACTATGGAAAGGAGCATAGGCTTGTTTAATGTGCGAATGTGTCGCACTAGGTGCGAATGTGCAAATATGCGAATGTGCAAATGAGGCTTCGCCAATGTGCAAATGTGCAAATATGCAAATGTGCAAATGTGGGATGCTTTTGCGGTGGATGTGCAATGCTTTTGCGGTAGTATGCATTATGCATTTGCACATTTGCACATTTGCATATTTGCACATTGATTATATTCTTGCAGAAGTTTTGCGGCTATTGCTTGCCACGACTTTTCGCCGCCGCGCTGGTAGGCGGCGGCAATGTTATTGCTGTAGGTGCGGAGCGTTTCGGCGTTGCTGCCCATCTCTACGATGGCTGCGGCAAGCGCTTCGGTGTTCTTCTCGGGAATGATGCGGCCAAAGCGACCGTCTTCTACCATCTCCGGCAGTCCGCCCACGTTTGTGGCAAGCACAGGTTTGTTGAAAGCAAAGGCCGACATAATCACGCCGCTCTGCGTGGCGTCGGTGTAGGGACACACCACGAACGCAGCACCGCGGATGAGGCTGACGAGTTCTTCGTCGGGGATGAAGCGGTTGCGCAGTTCGATGTAGGGCAGTCCCTCATAGGGCGAAGTGTCGAAGGGATATTTTCCGCTTCCTGCCACGATGAGTTTCAATTCGGGCAAGCGTTTGTGCGCTTCCACCATGGCGGGGAGGAGGTAGTCGATGCCTTTGTAGGGCGATACCTTTCCGAACGACAGTACGTAGGGCGAACTTTCGGTGAACGCTGTCGACGGTACGCTCTGTAAGTAGTCGTAACAACTCAGCGCGCTGACCGTCACTCGTTTCGGATTGATATTGTAGAACGAGCAGAAGTCCGCTTTTTGCGCGTGGTTTAGAAGGATGAACTTTGAAATGAACTTAAAGGCGAACTTTCGGCGCAGGCGTACGATGAACGTGTCGAGCCCTGTGTGGGGAAACGGGTCGTGGACGGTAAGCAGCATGCGGCGGCGCAGGAAGTAGAGCACAAACTCGTAGATGTTGGGCGGCCACGTGACGTGAATCACTTTGAAGCCTCCGCGTAGGAGGAAGAGCAGCAGCAGGAAGTTCGTCCAGAAAGCCTTGAGTTGCCAAAAGCGGCCAGAGGTGTTCGCCACGTAGAAGCGGTCGAGGTCGATGCACGAGGCGTAGCGCTGGAACTCGGGATAGAGTTCCGTGGCTTTGAAAATGCCTGTGCGCGGAGCCACGCGGGGCAAGCAGAACGCCGGTCCGCGGCTGAAGCGCGGCGTAATCTCCAGGATGTAGGTGACATCGGAGAGCCGCTGCGCCTCGCGGAGGTAGGAGAGGTCTACGTCCGAGAGTTGTATTTTTCCTAAATAAGCCGTTTTCATGCTTCCTTATTCTTTCGTGTAAACGAGCCGTCCATGAGTTGCGCGGAGAGCGCCTCGAGGTCGGCATTCTGCTTTTGCTTAACCTTGTCGTACTGCGCCTTGCTGCGTGCCGAAAGTGTTTCGTGCGCTGTGGCGGCAAAGCGTTCGAGCGCACGGTACATGTCCGTTTCGTAGACGGGCGAGAAATAGAGCGGCGCGTCTTCCAGTACGGCGGGCATGGAACACACGTTGGAGCAGACCACAGGACATCCGTACTTCATGGCCTCCAGTGGCGGGTAGCCGAAGCCTTCGAAGAGTGAGGGGTAGAGGAGGGCGTGGGCGTGGGCATAGGCATGTTCGAGGTCGCTAGCCGAAAGTCGCGGCAAAGCCACATGTGCGGCGCAGCTGCTCGCCATGCGGCCCACGGTGGCGAGCACATAGCCTGGATGCGTCTCCATGAAGCGGCGGCAAGCACGTACCATGGTGTCGGCATTTTTCAGCAGACGGTCTGCCGAGACTACGAGAAAATATTTCTTTCCGCTTTCGACGAGTTGCGCCAGTTCGGGACAGTCGATGTGCTCTTTGCGTTCGGGCACGGCCTTTTCTGGAGCGTAGAACACGTGGACCGCGTTGGTGAGTTGCGGATAGTTGTAGCGGATGGATGCTCGCGTGTAGTCCGACACGGTCACAATGTCCGCATCGTTCTCCTGTAGAAACGCCAGCATGCGGCGTTTGCGCTGCAGACTGCCTGAGAGAACGCGTGCTTTGGCCTGCGAGAGCCAGTAGCGCACGAGGCGCACGGGGTGACCGAGATATTTCAGTTGACGAATGCGCGACGTGCCGAGTTCCTCGTCCGTAAGGTCGTGAATCACACACACCACCTTGCACGGCAAACCGCGAAGGTCGCCGAGGGGAAGGTCGCAGAAAGCTTGCAGACAGGTGACGAAGAGCACGTCGATGTGGTTCTCCTCAACGATGCGGCGCAGCGTGCTTCCGTGGTAGTCCACACACGTCACACCCTGTGCCTCCAACTTGTTGCACGCCAACGCTTCGTAGCTGAAGCGGCGCGCTGAAGAGTAGAGGCTGAAGAGGCGGGCTTCGGGAAAGTCCGCTTTGCGCTCGAGCATATGTAGAAAAAGCGCCTGGGCATATTCGGCAGCCCCGTTGATGAAGAGCGCCTGCGCCTCGGTTTGGTCAAAGAGTATGTTCATGGCTTGTCTATTCGTCTTCTTCGTACGTTCGATGGAGAATGGTCTGTCGCTCCTGCATGCTCTTGGCACCGAAGAGCAGGTTGTCGTACTCTTGTGCCGGTGTGCTGATGGTGCGTGCAAGGATGAAGGCACAGTAGAGATAGAGCACGGTGGAGAGCAGTATGCGGTTGTTCTTCAGGTAGAGCAGATGGATGAAGTCTATCCAGAGAATCCAGAAGGAGTAGCTGAAGAGCATGGCAAAGCGGTCGCTCATGGTCTTGAACTCAGCAAGGACGTAGTACATGAAGAAGTACATGAGCAGACTGTTCACGATGACGGCGTGACCGCGGTGCTTGGCGAGAATTTCGTCGTAGTAGAGCATGACCATGGTGAGCAGTCCCACGTTTTCGAGCGTGTCGGTGAGCGATATGCCGCGCGAGGAAGTGAGGTTTTCGGTGTAGGCTTCCACTTTGTCGCCTTCTATGCCGATGAGCTGCAGCGCTGTGCCGACGAGTGATATCTTGCTGAGGAAGAACAGCATCAGTCCGCCGGCAATGGCGAGATATACCCAGCGGTTGAGCCGTCGGTCAAGGAAGAAGTAGAGCGGGAAGAACACTGCCGACGACATGTGGAACATGAGCGCTGCCACGCAGAGCGAGAAGTAGGGTAGGGGTTTGCGTTTCTCGATGTACTGTATGGCGTTCATGAAGAGGAACATGCTGATGGCGTTGCGCAGGAGGTTGAACATGATGGTCAGTCCCTGGAACGTGATGAAGAGCATGAACGCTAGTGCGAGGTTTTCGATGTGGCGTTGGCGGAGGAAACGCAGAAAGAGCGCAGTGTTGATGAGCATGCACACGCAGACGAGGAGCGGGTAGCTTTCGTGGATGGATTTGCAGAGCATGCAGAGCGCCACGAAGCCCGGTTCGACCATCTCTTTGCTGTCGGAGTCGAAGAGGCAGAAAAGGTAACTCCACTCCACGCGTCCGAGTAGCGACTCGTAGTTCTGCCAGTCGGTGTAGACGTATCCGCGGAAGGCGAAGAACACGAAGAATACCGCAAGCGCACCCATGTTGATGCGCTTGCGCGTGGTCTCGTCCTCCATGTGGTCGTAGAGCACGGCCAGCAAGGCAAAGAACGTGAGGAGTAAAAGATAGGGGAAAGAGTAGGTCATGGGGGTGCGCTAAGTGAGGGTCAAAAGAAGTTTGTGCCGTTTTGGCATGCTGTTACTCTTCTTTTTCTTTTTCGGCTTCGTCGGCAGAAGGTTCTTCGGCAGAAGGTTTGTCGGCCGGTTGGTCTTCGGCTTCGGCGGGAGCGTCGGCCTTGGTGGCTTTCATTTCTTTGTAGAGCATCCAGCCGAAGTAGCCGCCGCAACCCAAGATGATGAAGAGCAGCACGATGAATTTGCGCGGCATGCTCGACGACTTGTAGGGCATTTTCGGTTCGGAAACGATGGTGAAGGCCGGTGTGCGTTCCTGCACCTTTGCTTCGGCGGCTTGGAGTTGCGACTTGAATTGGCTCATGGTGTTGAACGCCAGCTGCAGTTCGTTCTCCAGTTCGTCGGTGTGCACTTTCACGCTTTCAAGCACCACGTTCTGGTTGGCGTCGCAGAAGGTGGCATATTCCTTTTGTATCTTTTTGTATTTTGCTTGCGACTCCTCGTAGAGTTTCTGGTAGTAGGCGCAGTCCTGGCGCGACTTCTTGGTGCGGTAGTCCGTCACGTAGGTTTGCAGTCGGCGCTGCAGCGTGTCGGCAAGGATGGCTGCCACGAGGGGGTCGCTGTCGGTGGTGGTGATGGTGATGACGCTCGTCTTCTTGTCGACAAGACACTTTATGTTGTTCGTGATGTTGTCGCAGAGTTCGTAGTCGTCCTGCGAGAGGCGAAAAGGATCGGCCTTGCCCGCTGCCGCCTTGCTCTTGGCGCGTTCGCCCGCTTCGAGTTTGGCAATGATCCACGCTTTGGGATAGTCCCAGAAAGGTATCTTCGTGTCCTTGATGAGGTGGTCGAGGTAAGTCTTCTCCTTGTTGTCCTCCTTCGTGCGGACGGGCACGGTGAAGAGGCTGCGTATGAAGTCGTACGACGTGAAGAGTTCGGGGTAGATTTCGGGATAGATGGCATCCAGTCCTTTGCTTGCCGATCCGAGGTCAATGCCGAAGTTCGATGCCATGTCGGAAATGCTGCTGCTGATCCCCATTCCGCCGCCCGACATTTCCGGGGCGAGCACAACGGATGCCGTATACTGTTTCTGCGTGTTGAGCGCCACCACCACGCCCACGGCGGCGGAGATGACGGCCACGAGGGCTATCTGCTTCGGTTTGCGGACCATCCGCTTCACGAAGGCCATTATGTCTATTTCTTTGTTCGGTTTCATATCTATTATAGTAACGGAGATTTTACGTAAAAAGTATGTTCCACTCGCAGCGGTAGTCGAGTTCGCTGTTGCGTTGGCCGATGGGGCGTGCCGGTGTACCTGCCACAATGGTGAACGGTTCTACGTCGTGCGTCACCACAGCTCCGGCACATACCACCGCTCCGCGGCCTATGTGTACGCCTTGCAGCACGGTGGCACCGATGCCAATCCATGCGTAGTCGTCCACCACGATGGGGCGGTAACGACCACGGAAATCTGCCGCGTTCACCTCGTGGCTCCCCGTGACGAGATTCACGCGGTGGGAGAGGCACACGTTGTTGCCTATGGTGAGGTGGCCACGGGCGTCGAGCAGGCACTGGCGGTTTATGCAACACCCCGTGCCTATGGTCAGGCAACGCGGCGTCATGAAGTACGTGTCCTTCGATACGAAGGTGTCGCGGCCAATCTGCAGTCCCAGACGGCGCATGACGAAGCGGCGCGTTTTCCACGAAGGGCAGTGGGGAAGAATGTCGTTGAGGAAGTATTCGAAGATGAAGTCGCGCAGGTAGCGGAAGGCTTTGCTCTGCGCCACTTTCGCCTTGATTCGTTGCTTTTGGAAGTAGACCCATTTGCGCGGCGAAGCGCCGTACTGCGTGGTGATGCGGTAGTTGTAGAGCATACTCTTTGCCGCGTTCTGCGAAACGCCTTCCACCTCGTAACGCTCTATGTCGACCGCCACTTTGGCGAAGCGGCACCCGTCGTGGTGCATGCGGTAGATTACGTCGTAGTCGAGGGCAAAACCGAATTCTGCCTTGCGCCCTGTGGCGAAGGGATAACGGCGGTGGGTGGCGGTGCGCACCAGCGAACTGCCGTGGCGGTAAGTGGCGCGGTAGGAAAGGAGCGAAGTGTCGGCTTCAGCCTCCACGTGCATCTCCTCGCCTTGCGAAACGGCTACGGAATTGCCGAAGATGACGTCGGCAGTGTCCTTTTCGGCACACTCCGTAATGGCGCGCTCCAGCGAGCGGGGCGAGCAGTAGCTGTCGCCCGAGTTGAGGATGTTCACCCACTCGCCCGTGGCGTGGGCGAGCCCTTTGTTCATGGCGTCGTAGATGCCGCCGTCGGGCTCGGAACACCAAAAGGCGAGGCGGTCGGCATATTCGCGTACCACCTCAGCGGTGCCGTCGGTGCTTCCGCCGTCGATGACGATGTATTCTTTCTCTTTCCACGTCTGCGAGAAGAAACTTTCCATCGTTTGCCGTATGTGTGCCGCGTCGTTGAAGACCACGGTGATGACGCTTATCTTGTGGGCCATAAAATTATCTATTATTTGTTCCAAATCCCATTCGCTTTGCCTCGTATGATGAGGCGGCATTGGTAGAAGTGGACGGCCGCCATGGCTCCGTAGCAAACGGCCATGGAGGTGACGATGCCCGTCATGCCCATCTCCTTGCCGAAGAGGCAAACGGCGGCTATGTAGAGCGCCGTGCCAACGAAGGAGGTAAGGATTTGTACGCGTATTTTGTTCAGACCGTTGAGCAGGGCGGTCACGCAGTTGTTGAGGTTGAACATGCAGATGTATGCCCACACGCTGGCGCTTACCGCAGTGGGTACTTCAACGGAAGCTCCCACCCAGAGGCCGTAGAACCAGCCGCAGAGCGCGAGCATCAAAGCGCCTCCTGCCACGGTGAGCCCCCAAAGGCGCATGGCTTTGCGGAACGTGCTGTCAATCCACGCGAGGTCGCCTTTGACGTAGGCGTCGGTGTAGGCGTTCCACATGGGGGAAACCACGATGGTGTAGCCCACGGCAAGGAGGTTGAAAAACTTGTAGGCGATGTTGTAGACCGTGACGCTTGCCGGGCCGCACATCTGCGTGATGAAGAGGTTCGACGCACCGTAGACGACAAGGCAACTCGTTATTTGTATGAAGAAGAACCCCAAACCTTTCCCTACTATCTGCCGGGCGAGCGAGAAGTCCACGTCGTGGAGCGAAGGACGCAGTTCGCGGTAGTGTACAAACACGGGTATGGCGGCAAGGCCCATCACGACGGCGGGCGTGGCGGTGAAGGCCAGCACCACGTAGAGCAGGTTGGCTTCGGTGAAACGGGTAAGCAAGTAGACGATGAGGAGCGAAACGACGCTTCCGAGGGTGAGGAGGAAGTCGTTCATGGCATATTTCTGGAGCGCCACAAAGACGAGCCCGATGTTTTTCACCACGAACATCACCATGGTGAAAGCTATGGCCACGAGTAGCGTTTCGTGGAGCGCGGTGGCTCCGATGGCCTGCGTGTTGAAGAGCGCATTGGGGTCGATGGCGAGCGAAATGCCGATGGCTACGAGACCGATGACGGTGGCGATGGCGGTGACGAGCAGCAGTGTGGTGCCGAGGTAACCGCGTGCTTTGGCGAAGTCCTTGCGCGAGATGGCTTCCGTGAGGTAGTTGCGCATGCCGTTGCCAAGCCCAATGTCGAAAAAGGAGAACCAGTAGAGGATGGAGGTGAGCGTCATCCATATGCCGTACACCTCGTTGTTGAGGTAGCCCAACGTGAGGGGCACGATGACAAAAGAACATCCCAGCCCCACGGCTTTGAGCAGGGCTGAGAATAGTATGTTGGTGTGCAGCATACGGCTACGCGAGTCGTTGCCAGAGAGAATTTTATGGAAGAGTGACAAAGCGTTGTGTTTGCGTGGTGTGCGGTGCGGAGAGGGACGGTGCGTCGGCAAAATCAATGTTTGAAGGACGTCCGTGGGATTTTTCCGCTTGTGAAAAATGCGGCTGTCGCCAAGCTTTGCTTAGAAGCGGTTGCCAAAGTATGCAAATTTGTAAAACTTTTCTGGAACGGCAAACTTACTTCTTGCTAAAATACACGGGGAGGGCGTATGTATTACTTGTATTCGCAGGTGAGGTCGTATAGAGCAGCGACGACGGAGTCGTCGCCCCCATGCGCTTCGCTCTATGTCGACTGAAAAATACGCTAGAATCTAATCCGAAATAGAAGGGGTACGTAATGCGCTGAAAATCTGTGTGATAACAAGAAGAATCACATTTTTCCTACCGAACTTTGAGTGCTTTCCAACACTTTTCCTACCGAACTTTGGGCACATTTCAACATTTTTCCGACCGAACTTTGGGTGAAATACCACACTTTTCCTACCGAACATGGAGATGGACTTGCATTTTTTATGCGACGTTTTGAAAACGTTGCCCCCATGAGTCATGCAATAAATGTTCTGATGAATAGCCTCGAATTGAACATATAGGAACAAAACGTCTAAAACAAATAAAACGAGCTTCGCAACATGAAGGATACCCGTTTTGTTTGTTTTAGACGTTTTATTCCAATACCTTATAATAATACTCAGAACTTCCAGCGTATGTCGGCTCCGAAGTGGCGGGGCTGGCCGTATTGTGCAAAGCGGCGCTGCATGCTGTCGAAGGAGAATGTGGCGTAGCGGCTTGCCGTGAGGTTGCGTCCCCAAAGGTTGAGGCTCACCCCCTTGCCGAACTCAAAGGCGAGGTGCGCACCGAGCGTGGCGTAGAAGCGCTGACTGAACGTGTTGGCCTCGTCCCACATGACCGAACCCGCACCTTTCACGTCGGCTCCTACGCTGACTGCCTCGAGGAAAGTTCCTTCGAGCGGTTGGCGGAAGTCCACCGTCGCCGTAAAGGTATGTTCCGGCACGAAGGGCACGCGGTTGCCGGTGTAGTCGACGTGCTGTCCCGTAGAGGACGACGTGCCGAGGTCGTAAGCCGTGAAGGTGGCGCGCGTATAGCCGTATGACGCGCTCAGGTTCAAGCGTTCGGCGAGCAACGTGGAACGTACCGAGGCTTCCACACCCACGCTGCGGCTGCGGCCTGCGTTGACCATCACGCGTCCCAGTCCGCTTTCAGCGAAACGTGCAAGTTGCTGGTCGCGCGTTTTCATGTAGAAAGTCGAGAGGTCAAGTTGAAGTGTCTTTCCGGCAAGGTCGTGGTGAATGCCAAACTCGTAACTCCAAGTATATTCCGGTTTGTAGTAGAGCGACTTGATGTCCGCCTCGGCGGGAATCTGAGCATCGAGCACAGATGTTATGCCCTGTATGGCACCTTGCTTCTGTGCGTCGGGAAGGGGAAGAGTATTGACGGAGGCTATGCTGTAGTCCTTCACACCGAGCATCACGGCGCGGCGCAGTGCCGTTTGGCTGAGGTCTGAGTAGGACTGTATGTTGTAGCCGCCGGAGCGGTAGCCTTTGCTCACGCTGAAGTATACGTTGCCGAGTTCGCGGGGCAGGGCATAGGAGAGCGAGGCTTTAGGCAACACTTGCCACGACGTGTGCTTCATCTTTCCCGAGAACGAAGCGTCGGCTTTGAGGTCGGTGTTGAAGCGCATGGCCGGTCCCATGGACATGCCGAAATAGTAGGGCAGGGCGCTTTCGCCGTTGTCGGCAGTGAGGTCGAGCGAGCGGTAGTCGTAGTCGAGGCGGAGTCCCAACGTGAGGGAGAGTCCGCGAATGCCGAGGTCGTTTATGGTGCTTTGATGGTAGATGGCGGCATTGGTTGAAGGGGTGACCATGCGTGCGTTGAAGGGGAGCGTGGTGCCGGTTAACTTCAGTTCCATGGACGGTTGGGCGGGCAGAACGGCAGCAAGCTGGGAGTTGAGCATCGTCATGCCGTCGGTGTAGAACGTCACGGGACATCCCGTGCGCTGATACTGGTACATGGCAAAGGCTCCCGTGCTCCATTGCCAGCGGGCGTGGCGGTCGCGGCTCTTGAGGGCTATCTCTTCCGAGACGGTGTTCATAAACTGCCGTTGCTCGAGCGAGAAGATGTCGGCCTTGGTGAAGTCCTGATCCATGAAGAGGCGGTCCGTGAGGTGCTGATAGGAGGTGATGGAGGTGAGTACGCACTTCTCCAGCTGGTGCTCCACACCGAGCCCCGTGTTGAAGAGGCTGCGACGGTACGAACTGGGGCGGTTCTGCGCGAGTTCCTCACCGTCGGCCTTGGGGGTAAAGGCGTTGCCAGAGACCGTGCCGGTATAGAAGTAGGGACAAGCTTTCTCGTCGCTGTATTCGTAGGACGCTGTCCAGTCGAGTTTCACAACGTCCGATGCCTTCCACGACCAGCGTACCCTTCCGCCGGCGGCGTCCGAGGCGTCCTGCTTCTTGCCGTAGTAGGCGTTGCGGTAGAATCCGTCCGAAGCGTTGTAGTAGGCGTTGAGGCTGAGTCCCATATTGTGGGCGGGGTGGAGAAACGTAAGTGCGGAGAAGCGCCGGGCGTTGGTGCGCGAGGACCATCCGGCCGAAAGTTCTGTGCCGTGGTGCGTCAGCGGGTCGGCAGTGAACACGCGCACGAGTCCGCCCATCGTGTTGCGTCCGTAGAGTGTGCCTTGCGGACCGCGCAACACGTCAACGCGTTCTATGCCGTTGAAGGCGAAGTCGTAGGCTGACTTGTCGACATACGGCACGTTGTCCACGTAAAGTCCCACGGCGGGCGTATTGATGCGCGACCCTATGCCGCGGATGTAAACGGCGGACGTCAGTCGGCTGCCGTAGGTGGGCATGTAGAAGTTGGGGGAGAAGGACGAAAGGTCTTTCAGGGACGTGACGTTGTGCGCCTTCATCTCGTTGGCGCTGAAGAGCGAAACGCTTAGTGGCTGGCGGCGCAGCTGTTGTGTTTCTTTGGGCGAAGCCACCACCACGGCTTCTTCTATGTTGAACTGGCGGAGCGTGTCGGCCTCAATGGGCATGGCTGCGAGGAGCAGCGGAAGGATGGGCATGAGCGTGTCTGTGTGTTAGTTCTTGTTTCGGCTGCAAAGTTACGCCCTTCTTCTAGGCCGTGAAATCCTCATTTGTGTGGAAATGGAAGGGGACGTTACGCTCACTGGCTTGAGACATTTTTGTAGTTCAAGAGTTTAATGTATCCCTCTGTGCTTTCCATTGTGCCTGCATAGACAATGAGGCGTTTTCCTACGGGACATTGTATCCACGTGTCTACTTTCTTGAGCGCTTTTTCGAATGACGGGCTGAAGGTCATGGCGCTCTTTACTTCAATGGCGTCAATCGAAGAGTTGTGGTGTACGATGATGTCTATCTCGTTTTGGTTCGAGTCGCGATAGAAGTATAGGTTGCTGTCTTTTCCTTCGTTGAGTCGTTGCTTGAGCATTTCTGTGACAATGAGGTTTTCAAAGAGGTGACCTCTCATCTTGTCGAAAGCCAATTGTTCGGCCGACTCAATTCCCAATAGGGCGCAAGCCAGCCCCGTGTCGCAGAAATAGAGTTTTGGCGACTTCGTGAGTCGTTTACGGGTGTTTTCAAAATAGGGTGGCAACAGATAAAGCACATACGATGCTTGAAGAATGGAAGTCCACGCTTGAATGGTCTTCGATGTAACTCCAACCTCGTTAGCGAGTTCTGTGGCATTGAAGACTGAACCGATTCGTCCTGCACAAAGTTTCAGAAAAATGTTGAACTGCCTCATGTCTTTCACGTTCAACAAGTCTCTGACATCTCTTTCCAGATAGGTCTTTATGTAGGATGGATAAAGGAATTTGGCGATGTTCTTTTGACTGCAAATGGCAGGATAGAGTCCATCGTATAATAAGGTGTCTACCTGCGTTACGTCCATTCCGCCTCTTGCGGCTTCAGCAATGGAAAGCGGCATGAGTTCAAACACACCGCTTCGGCCCGCAAGTGACTGGGTGACTTTCTTGAGCAAGGAAAAGTTTGAACTTCCAGAAAGAATGTATTTCTTCTTCGGGTCTTCATCTACAATGCCTTGTATGTACGACAAGAGTTCGGGACAGTTGTGCACTTCGTCAAGTATCATTCCGTTCTCGTGGATATGCAAGAAACGTACGGGGTCTTCCATCGCAAAGTTGCGGGTGTCGAGGTTCTCCAAAGAGTAATAGTGGAGGTCAGGAAAAAGGTGTCTGATCATGGTCGTTTTCCCTGACTGTCTCGGCCCGGTCACGGTGATGACGGGAAAGTATTTCGCTGCCTCTTCAATGGTCAACTCGATGTCGCGCTTGATGTATTTTGTGTCCATTTTTATGCAAATTTGGAATTCAACTCCAAATTTACATAGAAAATCCCGATAAAACTTTTGGAAATGGGACATTTTTGGCGGCGACGCCGTGTAGAGCGTCACGTCGGAGACGTGACCCCCATGCGCTATCGCCCCCCCCATACGCTATCTCTCTTTATGCGGAAAAAAAAGGCTTGCTTTGCACAGGCAAAAAGCGTCTGTGCCGAGCAAGCCTTGTTGTGGTGGAGTGGAGGAAACTCGCTGAGTGATGATTATTCTTCCTTCGGAGCCTCGTCGATGAGGTCCATGAACTGGTCGAGCTTCGGGGTGATAATAATCTGCGTGCGACGGTTGCGCTGCTTGCCCTTCTCGGTGGTGTTGGTGGCTACGGGGTTATATTCGCCACGACCGGCAGCCGTCAAACGCTTCGGGTCCACACCATACTGGTTCTGGAGGGCCTGAACAACGGACGAGGCGCGCAGTGCAGAGAGGTCCCAGTTGTTGCGGATGTTCTTTTGGCTGATGGGCACGTTGTCCGTGTTGCCTTCAATGAGCACGTCGTAGTCCTTGTAGTCGGAGATAATCTTGGCAATCTTCTCAAGCGTTTCGCCGGCGCGCGAACCAATCTCGTAGCTGCCGCTCTTGTAGAGCATGTTGTCGGCGAGGGAGATGTAGACCACGCCCTTGAGCACCTGCACGTCCACGTCGTTCGACTCTTCGCGGGTGAGCGAACGCGTGAGCTTTTCGGTCAGAGCCTGGTTGAGCGAGTCGCTCTTCGTCTTGGCGTCAACGAGCTGCTTGATGAACTTGTTCGAAGCGTTAATCTCGTCCACGAGTTTTGAGATGTTCACGTTGCCCTGCTGCACGTTGTCCTGATACGAGCCTTGAAGCTTGGAGTAAGCTTCGCGGAGTTCCTTGTTGCGCTCCTGCTCGTCGGCGAGGCGGGCAGCGAGGCTCTTGGAGTCGGACGTATATTCGGCTATGCGCACCTGGGCGTCGTTGTAGTCCTTTTGGAGGGAAGCGTGTTCCGTCTTGAGGTTGTCGTAGTTGGTCTGCAGACTAGCAAACTGCTTTTTGCTTACGCAGCTGGTCATGAGCACGGCCATGGCCAATGGGAGGAATAGCTTTAGGCTTTTCATTGTTGTTTCTATGTAGGTTGTTTTGTGAATAATCTGATACTTAGTGGCTTTGGCGGCGCAATTTAGGCAAAAAGCCTGTGCGCCCAAAGTTTTTCCACACCTTTTAAGAACCTTCCGGCAGATGTTTAACTTTTATATCAGCGTATATCAGTGCCGTCGTGGTTGCTTTCTCCCTTTTGACCATGAATCGGGGAAATGGTTTATTTATGCGTCATGATGTCCAGTACGCAGCGGTCCGTTTCGTTCATCGCGTCGGTGCCGATGCTCACGAGGTTGCGTATGCTGCGGTCCACGTCGTCGTCGATGATGCCCTCCACGCTCGTCACGCAGTTGCCCTGCATGGCCAGCATGGCTGAAAGCACAGCGGTGCTCACGCCCGTTGTCAGTTTGAGCGCGCAACTGGGTTTCGCACCGTCGCAAATCATGCCCGTGAGGTTCGCTATCATGTTCTTCACGGCATACGTCACCTGTTCGTAGCCGCCGCCCATGAGGTACGTGATGCCGCAGCTCGATCCCGTGGCAGCCACCACGCAACCGCAGAGCGCGGAGAGCGTGCCCAGGTTCAGTTTGATGTAGATGGCGGTGAGGTGCGAGAGCATCAGTGCGCGCGTCATCTCCTCTGCCGTGTTGTGGTTCTCTTTGGCAAACACCACCACGGGGTTCGTGGCGCAGATGCCCTGGTTGCCCGAGCCCGAGTTGCTCATCACGGGAATCATAGCTCCCGCCATACGTGCGTCGCAGGCACATGCTGTGGAGGAGATGATGTGGGCGTAGATGTTGTCGCCCATGATGCCGCGCCCTAGTGGCCTACTCAGCGTTTTGCCGAGGCTGTGGCCGTAGTTGCCTTCCAGCGAGAGTCGTGCAGCTTCTTCGTTTAGGCGACGTGCTTCGTCGATGAACTGTATCTCCTCGAGAGGCATGGTCGTGGCGTATTCCCACACCTTGCGGAGGTTCAGCGCCAAGGATGGCGTGCTGGTCGTTCCTTTCGTCGTGTCCTCGTCTCCGCTCTCGCTGCGTAGGTCGAGTGAGGCATTTCCGTTGCGGGCTATGTAGACGTAGCGCGTGTGTTCGCGTGCTATGACGGCTGTCGCTTCGTTGCCTTCAGCGTCTTTGCAGACCACTTCCACGTAGAGCTTCTCCGGCGCATCGTCTTTCAGACTGATGTCAATGCGGCCCTCGTCGATGAACTTCTGTCCGCGTTCCACGTCCTGCGGCGTGCAGTCGCGCAGCACTTCGAGGTTCAGTTCGGGTTTGCCTATGAGTGCCCCGAGGGCGATGGCAATGGGGAGCCCCACCATGCCCGTGCCGGGAATGCCCACGCCCATGGCGTTCTTGAGTATGTTGGCGCTGAGGCGTGCTTCGATGTGCTGAGGCTCGCAGCCCAGTTCCTGTGTGGCGCGTGCCACGGCGAGTGCCACGCAGATGGGTTCCGTACACCCTATGGCGGGCACAACCCAGTGGCGCACGAGGCGCGTAATCTGTTCTCTTTCTTTATCGGTGAGCATGGGGATGTATTAATGTGCAAATGTGCAAATGTGCAAATGTGCAAATGAGGGATGCAATGCTTGGCCAATGTGTAAATGGCTTGTGTTCTCAAAAGGGTGATGTTTCCATCTGCTTATGGGGGTGACGTTTTCAAAACGTCACGCTCTACACAGCTAATATAAGGACGGCTAATATAAGGCGCAGCACGCAAAAGCCTCCGTGAGGCCACGCAAAAGCCTCCGTGAGGCCGTGAGGCTATTCTTCCGCCTTCAAATACTTCTTGCGATATTCCGCAGGTGTGCATTTCATCGTCCGTTGGAAAGCCAGGTAAAAACTCTGTCGAAGCGGGTAACCCACCGACAGACCAATCTCTTCTGCCGTGACGTCAGCGAACAGCGGCGAACGCAACATTTTGCAAGCTTCGCTCAGCCGCATCCCGTTCACCAAAGCACGGAAATTGTCGCCCGTCGACAGCAACACAGCAGCCGAAACGTAGCGCGAATTGGTCTTCAACGCGCGAGCCACCGCCTTCGCATTGTATTCCGGGTCGCGGTAGCGGTTGTCCTCCTTCAGAAGGTCTACAATTTGGGTGTAGATGTCTGTTGCACGTTCCGTCGACAGTTTGGAACAGTAAGTAGGGATGAACTTCTTGTGGGACGCTTGCATGGGCTTTTCGGGGAATACAATATTTTTCGGATGAATTTTTCTGATAACTATCAATAATGGTGCAAAAGTAACAAAATGCAATGAAGAATCTCCTTTTTTCCTTAACTTCGCACAACTCAAACGTGGAGAAACGCCTTTTCCACGTCCTACATTACTTATTAAGGGTGGTAATTTATAGAACCACCCTTAAGCGGTCTACCAACAACAACCCCTTATCGTATGAAACACAAAATCGCCACACTCATGATTGCTTCAATCTCATCTCTCGGCGCTGCCACCTCAGCCCAGGCGCAGAGCGTTGCCGACGGTTTCAAGTATACCGACGAGCAGTTCGCCGACATCCAGATGCTCCGCTACAAAGTGGAAGGCTTCGAAAAACTCACACTGAAGGAAAAAACCTTCATCTACTATCTCCAGGAAGCCGCGCTCGAAGGCCGCGACATCCTCTTCGACCAAAACGGACGTTACAACCTCCGCATACGCGCTCTCCTCGAAGCCGTTTATCAAAACTACAACGGAAAACCGACCGACAAATTCTATCGCGCACTCTCCGTCTACCTCAAGCGCGTGTGGTTCTCCTCCGGCATCCATCACCACTACGGTTGTGAGAAGTTCCTCCCCGAATTCTCACAGGATGACCTCCGCAAGGCACTCGAAGCCGTTCCCGCCGACAGCCTTCCCCTCAACGGACAGACCCTAGACGCCATGTGCAGCGAACTCTTCCCCGTCATCTTCGACCCCACCGTCATGCCCATGCGTGTCAACCAAAAAGACGGCGACGACCTCGTGCTCACATCAGCCTGCAACTACTACGCACCCGGCATCACCCAGGCCGAGGCCGAAGAGTTCTACTTGCAGCGCAAACCAGCACAGGATCCGCGTCCCATCATGATGGGCATGAACAGCCGACTTGAACGCGACGACTACGGACAACTCACCGAACACGTCTACCGCGTTGGAGGACTCTACTCCGGAGCTATCTCGCGCATCGTAGCCCAACTCGAAAAGGCACGTCCTTACGCCTGCACCGACGCACAGCGCCGCGTGCTCGACCTCCTTATCGACGTCTACCGCACCGGCGACCTCCGCGAGTTCGACCAGTACTCCATCCACTGGCTCAAGGACACGGAGAGCCTCGTCGACTTCACCAACTACTTCACCGAAAGCTACGGCGACCCGCTCGGCATGAAAGCTTCGTGGGAGTCAATCGTCAATTTCAAGGACCTCGCAGCCACCGAACGCACCAAGAAACTCTCAGCCAACGCCCAGTGGTTTGAGGACCACTCACCCGTAGCTCCTGAGTTCAAGAAAGAAGAGGTGAAAGGCATTTCAGCCAAAGTCATCACTGCTGCCATCCTTGGCGGCGACCTCTATCCCTCCACCGCCATCGGCATCAACCTCCCCAACTCCGACTGGGTTCGACGTGAACACGGTTCCAAGAGCGTGACCATCGGCAACCTCACCGATGCTTACAACAAGGCGGCACACGGTTCAGGCATGGACAAGGAGTTCATCATAGACGATGCCACACGTCAACTCGTCAGCCAGTACGGCGACGCCTGCGACGACCTCCACACCGACCTCCACGAATGTCTCGGTCACGGCAGCGGAAAACTCCTCCCCGGCACCGACCCCGACACGCTGAAAGCCTACGGTTCTACCATTGAGGAAGCGCGCGCCGACCTCTTCGGACTCTATTACGTGGCAGACCAAAAACTCGTGGACCTCGGACTCACACCCAACCTCGAAGCTTACAAGAGTCAGTACTACACCTACATGATGAACGGACTCATGACGCAGCTCGTACGCATCAAACCCGGCAACAACATCGAGGAGGCCCACATGCGCAATCGTGCACTCATTGCCCATTGGGCTTACGAACACGGTAAGGCCGACAAGGTCGTGGAACTCGTAAAGAAAGGTGGCAAGACCTATGTACGCATCAACGA
This sequence comes from bacterium, assembly GCA_963656685.1. GTDB lineage: Bacteria > Bacteroidota > Bacteroidia > Bacteroidales > Bacteroidaceae > Alloprevotella. The sequence continues at coordinate 30,193 of CAVKJJ010000031.1, forward strand.
CTACGCCAAACTCCGCACCCTCTTCGGCAAACTCCTTGCCGAAATCCAGCGCATCAAAAGCGAAGGTGACTACCCCGCAGCACGCGACCTCGTGGAGAACTACGGCGTGAAGGTCGACCCCGTGCTCCACAAAGAAATCCTCGCACGTTACGAAAAACTCCACCTCTCTCCCTACAAAGGCTTCATCAATCCCGTCTACCACGCCGTCCGCGATGCCCAAGGCAACATCACCGACGTCACCGTCGACTACACCGAAGCCTACGACGCCCAGATGCTCCGCTACAGTCACGACTATTCCGGACTCTAATTCTCATTTCTTGCTCACTTGAGCAGATAAACTCCCGTGCGGCTTATGGAAGTGAAAACCTCCGTAGGCCGCACGCTTTTTCTGCAACCTCTCCTCTTTTTTACGTAGCAAATTCAAATTATCTCCCACCCCAACACGTTGGGCTCGTAGAAAGTCCTCACGGAGGCTTTTGCGTGCTGCGCCTTGTTCCTTCGCGCACAGCACCTAGCCAAAAATCCAAGGCAGCAAATTCAAATTATCTCCCACCCCAACACGTTGGGCTCGTAGAAAGTCCTTTGCAAAAGTTTACACATGGTCCCGCTTATGGGGGCGACGTTTTCAAAACGTCGCGCTCTACACGGCGTGTTGCGAGTATGTCGGCGAAAGCATGCAAAACCGTCCGTGACGGTAAGGCACGAAATTCAAAATCCCTCCCATGCCAACACGTTGGCCTAGTACGCCAAAATTCACATAACTTTACATCTTCTCCCTTCCTGATATTTCGGTACTACCGCCCTCTCGCGTGCGCGCGCACGCGCGCTTTTCACCGAAGTTTGTACATCTTACTGTCACCCGTCACCCCCGTCACCTTCAAAACGACCTAAACGTCTGATATTCCAACACTTATTCTCTAACCCTCGGGTGACAGCAAAATTTTCAGCTACCCGAAATCCGTCAGCGCCCCAGGTGACAGCAAAGGTTTAATAAAGTAAAACATTTGTGAGCGGTTATTATTGCCGTCACCCTTGTCAAGGCATATTAAACATTCCTCTTATTTGCACATTCTCACATCTGCACATTTGCACATTCGCAAAGCGGCCGGTGACGGGTGACAGCAGCTTGCACAAACTTCGGTGTATACGCGCGCGCGTAATGCGCGTACACGATACGTATAGATTGAGAGTAGTATAGGGGCGACGTTC
>CAVKJJ010000032.1:0-31204 GCA_963656685.1 bacterium
CTGTCACCGTCACGGACGGCTTTGTGTGCTGCGCCTTGAAGTGTCGTGTAGAGCGTCACGTCGGAGACGTGCCCCCCATGCGCTTGCGCCTTCAAGGCGCAGCACGCAAAAGCCTCCGTGAGGCCGGTGACAGGTGACAGCAGGTTGCACAAACTTTGGTGTGTACGCGCGTGCGCGCGTAGGGCGGAAGTTTATTTGCTTGTACGTTTGCAAAATCGGCCGTTTCATCGCATTGCGTCATGAAAAACCGAGAACGGCAGCAGAGTAAGTAACGACAATTTAATACCTTTGCAATCAATCGCACCACTTTCTCCAAAGCGTCGCAGACGGCATGAGAAAGTCAGTACTTTTTTACCCCATAAAAAGCACGTCATATGTACGACGAGAAAAAGGACTTCGTGGATGCCCTCGAGGCTTACGTCCGCGAGCAACTACGGCAAAGCGCCGAAGCCCCCGACTACAACAACGAGTCCATACGCATCATCGATGCACGCAACCACCTCTTCTCCAACGTGGGGCGGCGCGGCACCGACGAAGAAGAAGGCATCTATGCCATCCGCAACCTCTGCCGCGTGGACGAGGACACGATGGAACTCGTGCCCGACCGCATGCGCTTTGCATCCATCGCCAAAGAATATTTCTCTTGAAGATGGACGAATAATAGCTACAAACAATCTTTTACTGCTGCTATGAACATAGACCAAGCCCCGGAAGTGTATCACCACAGCATTCCGGTACAGATACGTTTCAGCGACGTGGACCGCTACGGCCACGTCAACAACAATGCCTACTTTGCCTACTACGACCTTGGCAAGGAGGAATACCTCTCACAAGTCCTCAAGGTAGACTACCGCAAACAGGACGTCGTGCCCGTCATTGCCAACATCAACGCCGACTTCATCTTCCCCATATTCCACGGTGACAACATCGTGGTCGAAACCCGCGTCTCGCACATCGGCAACAAGAGTTTCACGCTCCAGCAACGTGCCGTGAACACTCAAACGGGCGCTGTCATGTGTAAATGTTCCACCATCATGGTCTGCTTCAATCTCAAAACCCAGCAGTCCGCCGAAATGCCGCAGCACTACCGCAAGGCAATCGAGGACTTCGAGCTCAATTGACATTTTTATATAAAGACCAACGGACCATGCAACAAATCATCTTCTCAAAACACCTTGCCGAGGAGACTGACGCACTGTGCTCAGCCATATCCCCCGACCGCATATTCCTCCTCACCGACACCACTACGGAAAGCCTTTGCGCACCGCTCCTCGAAGCGAGCGAATCGCTGAAGAACGCGCCGCACATCGTGATTGGCGCCACCGACACGCACAAGACGCTCAGCACGCTCTCCGACGTGTGGACCGCACTGAGCACCGCAAAAGCCTCGCGCCGCTCGCTCCTCGTGAACCTCGGCGGCGGCATGGTGACCGACCTCGGCGGTTTTGCCGCAGCCACCTTCAAGCGTGGCATCGACTTCGTGAACATTCCCACCACGCTCCTCGCCATGGTCGACGCTGCTGTGGGAGGCAAGACGGGCATCAACTTCAACGGACTTAAGAACGAGATTGGCGCATTCTGTGAAGCACGCGCCGTAGTAGTCGACACGGAGTTTCTCCGTACGCTCGACGACGGTAACCTGCGTTCCGGCTATGCCGAAATGCTCAAACACTCGCTCCTCGAGAATCGCACCATGTGGGCAGACCACGTGAAGTTCGACCTTTTCCACCCCGACTACGCACACCTCCAGGAACTCGTGAGCCAAAGCATTGCCACGAAGCAGCGCATCGTGGAGGAAGATCCCCACGAACACGGCATACGCAAAGCCCTCAACCTGGGGCACACCGTGGGCCACGCCTTCGAAGCCTTCGCCCTTGAGCAGAACCGCCCGGTGCTCCACGGATATGCCGTGGCATGGGGACTGCTCTGCGAACTCTACTTGAGCGCCGTCCACAGCGCCTTCCCCACGGACGTGATGCACCAGACCGTACGCTTCGTACGCGACAACTACGGGCCCTTCGCCTTCACCTGCGACGACTACGCCCACCTCTACGAACTCATGTTGCACGACAAGAAAAACTCCGGAGGACAAATCAACTTCACCCTCCTCGCTGGCATCGGCGACATACGCATCAACCAACACCTCACCAAAGAGCAAATCTTCGAAAGTTTCGACTTCTTCCGCGAAGGGTGAACCACCTTTGGGGGCGACGTTTTCAAAACGTCGCGGTCTACACGGCCTCACGGAGGCTTTTGCGTGCTGCGCTTGGGTTTTTCGCGCTCAACTGTCACGTCAGAGACGTGACCTCCATGCGCTAACGCACGCATGCGTTGACGCACGTATGCTCAACACACTCATGCGCTTATGCGTTTAAAACACCGCACATCAAAATCAGAAACTTCAGTTCTAATATGGACTACATAGACAAATCGCTACGTTTTTATAAAACCCACCTGAGCAAGACCGTAGAACATCTGCTCTCGCTCCTCGTGGTGTTTCTGCTCCTTTCCGCCGCAGCCATGTGGACGGGGCACCTCTTTGGACACGCCACCGTACCTTCCGACGAGGCGGAAGCCACTACTGGCGAGAAGACGCATGCCGCACCCACCGACGCCCAACTCGAAGCCCTCGCACTGAACGCTCCCGGCACGAAACTCGCACCGCGTGACTCCGCCTCATGGACCGTCACCGCTGCCGACGGCACAGCGCTCGGAACCGTGGTAAGTTCCGCCGCTTATGCCTCCGACGTGCAAGGTTTTGCCGGTCCCACACCATTATATATATATGTAGACCAGAGCGGAAAAGTCGCTTCCATCGCAGCTGCCGACAACTCCGAAACGCCCTCTTTCTTTGACCGCGCTTTCACCTCCCTCGTGGACAACTGGAAAGGAAAAGACGCGCAAGAGGCCGCTTCGGCAAAGGTCGATGCCGTGACCGGCGCCACCTTCTCGAGCAAAGCCATCATCACCAATGTACAAGCCGCCCTCGCAGCTTACAACCAAGCCGGCAACAGCGCAGAGCGTACCCCCGTAATCGGTTGGACGAAGACCGTAGCCGTAGCCGTCGTACTCCTCCTCGGCATCGTCATGAGCCTTTGGTTCCGCGGCAAGAAGTGGCTACGCATAGTTCAGCTCCTTCTCAACGTTGGTGTGCTCGGTTTTTGGTGCGGGCAGTTCCTCTCCCTTTCCCTCCTTCGCGGATGGGTGGCCAACTCGCTCGACCCCGTAGCCTACCTCCCCACGCTCCTCATGCTCGTCGTGGCCGTAGCCATGCCCTTCTTCAAGCGTAAGCACCACTACTGCTCATGGGTGTGTCCCTACGGCAGTCTGCAGGAACTTGCCGGCCGCTTGCCGTTGCCCAAAATCCACTGTTCGCCGAAGGTCTACAAAACGATGGCGCGCATCCGCTTCGGCGTGTTCTGCGTGCTCATGTTGCTCCTCTGGTGCGGACTGGGCAGTTTCCTCCTCGACTACGAACCCTTCACCGCCTTCCTCGTGACCACCGCCGCTCCCGGCGTCATGGTCCTCGCCGGCGCCTTCGTCGTAGCCAGTTGCTTCGTTCCCAACCTTTGGTGCAAGTGTGTTTGTCCCATGGGCTCCGCACTTGACTTAAGCGAAGACACCCTTGTTCCTAATGACAAGTAATGTTCGCAAAATAGCTTGCGCTGTATTTCAATGAAGGTGTGCGCGAGGAGCGGGCTGAAAGCCCACCATTCGTAAGCCCGGGTCACGGCACGAAGTGACGCGGCCCGGGTCATAGGATGGCTGCGGTCGCGGGCTGAAAGTCCGCCACATCAACCGCCACTAAACGATTACGCAATCATTGTGGTGGGCTTTCAGCCCGCTGAGACGATGGCCAAAGGACCTAGGCCGCGTCACTTCGTGCCGTGACCTAGGCTTACGAATGGTGGGCTTTCAGCCCGCTCCTCGCGCTTTGAAATTCAGTGTAGCTCTATTATAATCACCGACAAAAAACAAAAGAAATGAACAAATACAAAATCGTTTCCATCGTTCTCGCCGTAGCTCTGCTCGCCTCGATGGCACGTCTCGTGGTGGTGCTACATGCCCTCCACTCCGCTCCGACCTCGCCGCAAGCTAAGGCTGAGATTGTCATGCAAAACATCCTTTCGCGCAAGAGCGTGCGCAGCTACACCGACCGTCCCGTGAGCAAAGAACAGCTCGACACCCTCGTACGCGCCGCCATGGCTGCACCTACCGGTCGCGACATGCGTCCGTGGAAGTTCATCGTGGTCAACGACCAAGAGGCTATGAAGAAACTTGCCGAAAAACTTCCGTACGCCAAGATGCTCGCCGAAGCCCCGTGCGCCATTGCCGTCTGTGGCGACCTCAGCATTACGGACGACAAGGGTAAACCCTCCACCAACTGGATGTTCGACTGTTCCGCAGCCACAGAAAATCTCCTCCTCGCTGCCGAAGCCATGGGGCTCGGTGCTGTGTGGACCGCCGTATATCCTTACGACGACCGTCTGCAGCCCGTAAAGGAAGCCCTTGCCCTACCCGACCACATCGTTCCCCTCAACCTCATCCCCATAGGTTATCCGAAGGGCGACCCGCAGCCGAAAGACAAATACGACGCCGCAAACGTTCATTACAACCAATGGTAACCCCCAAAGCACGTAACACGCATATATCATGAAAAACGAATCGAAAGTGCTTACGGGCATAGCGGCAGGCTTGCTTGCTGCCGTTTGCTACGGTTTCATCCCGTTCTTCACACTGCCATTAAAAGTGCAAGGCTCGGCCGACTTCATGAGCGACCCCGCCATCCTCTTCTACCGCTTCGGCTTTGCTTCCATTGTGGTAGGACTCTTTATGGCCGTAAGGCGAAAGAGTTTCAAGATTACGCGCGGCGAACTCGTCACGCTCATCTATCTTGCCGCCGTGAGCGACGGATCGGCGCTCTTCCTCATTGACGGTTACAACTACATGTCGTCTGGTGTGGCCACCACGCTCCACTTCATGTATCCCGTGGTGACGGCGCTCATCATGATGCTTTTCTACCACGAAGCACGCAAACTCTCCACCATCCTCGCCATCGTCATGGCTGTGGGCGGCGTGGCAGTGCTATCGTGGGACAGTTCGGGACAGACTTCGCTGCGCGGCGTAATCATCGTGCTCATCTCCGCCGTCTGCTATGCACTCTACATCATCCGCGTGAACCGTTCGCGCGCAGCCCATATGGACAGCGCGAAACTCGTGTTCTACGTCATGTTCCTCGGTGCGCTCATCTTCGGCGCCGAAGCGCTGCGTCAGGAATCGTTCGCCACGGTGCAGTCCGCCTCGCAACTGATGGACCTCACCTCCCTCGCCCTCATCTGTACGGTAGTCACCAACGTCTGCCTCGTAGTTGCCGTAAAACGCATCGGCAGCACCATGGCCGCCGTGATTGGCGCCCTCGAACCGCTCACGGCTGTGCTCATCGGTTGCCTCGTCCTTGGCGAACCTTTCACACTCCAAGTGGTGCTCGGCATTGGCCTCATCATCCCCGCCGTGGTCATCATCATCTTCACACGCCGCAAAAGTTGAACGGTGCAATATGCGCCCACTCCCAGGACAACAGCACAAAGTAAAATATCACATTCTCTCCATATGAAACTAAACCGACTTATCCTTCTTCTTTTTGCACTCCTCACGTTTGCAGTGCCTTCGCGCGCCGTGCTCAAGGAGAAGAACCTCGCCACCACGCTCTCCGTGTTGCGCGCAGAACTGCAGACCACCTACGTGGAGCAAAAGCAGAACATAGCGCGTTTCAACACCATGACCAACATGCAGCACAAGCAGATTGTCAGTCTCATGCAGAGAAGCGACCTCGTGAGCCTCATGCTCTACTCGCAGAAGCAGGACTTCACCTTCGACATGACCTACGCCTGCCATGAAGCCACCTCGCTCTACCGCGAGTTCAAAACACGGCGCATGCCCTACACGCAAATCTCTCAACGCATAGAGTCGGAAATTAGTCGCTACGACCGCCTTGTCACCGCTCTCTGCGCCATCCCGCCCCGTGTGAATGCCGACGGCACTTTGGTACACGCCATGCCCGCGCCCCAAGGTGCGCAGCCGCAGAAGAAAGCCGGCGGACAGGGTTTCGACTTGGACAAAACGAGCCTTGCCGACCGCGACTCCTGCCTTAAATATGCAGTCACGCTCCGCGATAATCTTGTGAAATTAAAAGAGCAAATAGTGAGCGACAACGAGCACTACAAGATGACTGCGTCCAAACTCAAAACGCTCAACGACTACGCACTCCAGCGTTACAACTCCATTCAGAACACCATCTTCGTGAACGGCGACGCCAACTACTTCGAAGTGCTCTCCACGATTCGTATGCATCTCGACAACGCCAAAGCCGACGTCAGCGAGAAGTATGACACCGAACACATCGATGCCGGCAACGGCAAGAAGCAGCCCGTCCACTCCCAGTGGCGCGGTCCCATCGTCACCTCGCTCACGTTGTTCGTGCTCTTCTATGTGGTCATCGCCGCATTGCTCAGCAACGTCCTTGTACGCTTCCTCGTGCCGAAACGCTTCCGCACGGAAGAGTTCATGAAAAAGAAAGTGTGTCTCATCCTTGCAGCTGCCATGTTCATCTTTGCCGTGAGCGTAATGATTGTGCGCAGCTTCATCGACCACAACTTCTTCCTCATGGCTTCACGCCTGCTCATAGAATATGCGTGGCTGTTGTGCGCCATCTTCGTCTCGCTCCTCATCCGTCTGAGCGGCGACCAAATCAAGAGCGGCTTCCGCATCTACACACCCATCATGCTGATGTCGTTTATCGTCATCACCTTCCGCATCATCTTTGTGCCGAACAACGTGGTGCAGCTCATCTTCCCGCCCATTCTACTCGTCTTCACGCTCTGGCAGTGGAACGTCATCACGCGCCACAACACCAACATACCGCGCACCGACATCTTCTACACCTGGATATCGCTCACCATCATGGTGCTCTCCACAGCAGCTGCCTGGTACGGCTACACACTCCTCTCCGTGCAGTTGCTCATCTGGTGGATGTTCCAGTTGAGCTGCATTCAGACCGTTACTTGCGTCTACGACCTTCTTGCCGTCTACGAGGAGCGCCATCTGGCGAAGAAGATTGGCGAAAAGGTGGCTGCAAAGCCCGGCAAACTCCACATCAACATCTTGGAGTCCATCCGCACACGCCACGAGAAACACATCAACGTCACTTGGGCCTACGACCTCGTGGCAATGGTTGTCGTTCCCGCACTCGGCGTCTTCTCCGTGCTCCTTTCCGTATGGTGGGCAGCCGACGTGTTCGACCTCACCGCTACGGTCATCTCCATCTTCATGTACAACTTCCTCAATGTGCCTGACGTGGTGCAGCTCTCGCTCTTGAAGATAGTATTGGTGGCTTCGCAGTACTTCGTGTTCCGCTACCTCAACTACCTCATCCGTGCACTGTATCACAAGTATCACAAGTCGAAGGTGGTGGTCAACGGAAAACCCAACTTCACGCTTGCCAACAACATCATCAGCATCTGCGTGTGGGGCACATACTTCATCATCTCCATCAAGATGCTCAAGATTCCCTCCACCGCCATCTCCGTCATCTCCGCCGGTTTGGCAACGGGTGTCGGTTTCGCCATGAAGGACTTGCTCGAGAACTTCTTCTACGGCATCTCGCTCATGACGGGACGTGTGCGCGTGGGCGACTTCATCGAATGCGACGGCGTGCGCGGAAAGGTGGAGAGCATCACGTACCAGTCCACGCAGATTGTCACTGCCGACGGTTGCATCATCGCCTTCCTCAACTCTTCGCTTTTCACGAAGAACTTCAAGAACATCACGCGTAACCACTCCTACGAAATGGTTTCCGTGCCCGTGGGTGTGGCTTATGGTGTCAACGTGGACGAAGTGCGCACCATGCTTGTCGAAGCTGTGACAAAACTTGAAGGGAAACTCCCCGACGGACGCGACATCATCAGTAAGAAGAAACCCATCAGCGTGGTCTTCGACAACTTCGGCGACAACAGCGTGAACCTCTTCGTCACCTACTGGGTTCTCGTAGAACAGAAGTTCGTCATGACGGGCCGCGTGAAGGAAACAATCTACAACACGCTCAACGAGCATCACATTGAAATACCCTATCCCCAGCGCGACATTCACATCCGCACGGTGAACGAACCGCTCACGGCAAAGTAATGCACACGCATTGCCGATGAAAAAAAGGGACGGTATCCTGCGGATATCGTCCCTTTTTCTTCTCATCGCGGCAACTTCGAGCATACTGCGTGTACAAAAACGAAGCGGAGAGGGGCGGCGCTTTGCGCGTTTTTTTCTAATTTTGTAATTCCCTTACCACCTAAGCCTCCCACAACACATGGACAACACCGCCGAAACAAAATGGCAAAACTGCTTGAAAAAGATAAGCGAAAAGCTTCCACATCAGCTTTTTGCCACATGGTTTGAGCCTATCAAGTACGTCAGTTACGAAAACGACGTGCTTACCCTCGGCGTGCCCAACAAGTACGTGCCCGCTTACGTGGAAGAGCATTTCCTCAACGAGTTTCGCGATGCGCTCGTCAGCGAGTTCGGCAAGAATTTTCATCTCCGTTACGGCATAGCACGTCGGCCTGAGCCTACCGAAGCCGACAATGCCACTGCCACAAGTAGCCCTTACGGCGTGAACGCAACGAACCGTACGAAGCTGCCGCCCATCGACCCGCAGCTCAACAAATGCTACACGTTTGAGAACTTCGTGAAAGGCGAGAGCAACAAACTGGCGCTCAGCGTGGCGCTCAGCATTGCCGAAACGCCTGGCAGAAGCGCCTTCAACCCCTTTTTCCTTTACGGTCCAAGCGGAGTGGGGAAAACCCACCTCGTCAATGCCATCGGTGTGCGCATTCGCGAACTCTATCCCGAGAAGCGCGTGCTCTTCGTTTCGGCCTACGTCTTCAAGACGCAGTATACCGACTCCGTTATCCACAACACGCGCAACGACTTCATCAACTTCTACCAGACCATCGACGTGCTCATCATTGATGACATTCAGGAAATAACCACGTCCAACACGCAGATGGCCTTTTTCCAAATCTTCAACCAGCTTCAGCACAACAATCGGCAGATTATCATCACCTGCGACCGTCCGCCCGTGCTCTTTGAAGGCATTCAGGAACGTATGCTCACGCGTTTCAAGTGGGGCATGGTGGCAGAGATGGAAAAACCCGACACGAAGCTTCGCCGCGACATCCTCATTTCCAAAATACGCCGTGACGGACTCGACTTCCCTGCCGAAGTGGTGCAGTACATTGCGCAAAACGTCGAGAGCAGCGTGCGCGAACTCGAAGGCATCGTCAACTCCATCATGGCCTACAGCGTGGTGGACAACTGCGAGATAGACCTCCAACTCACAGAGCGCGTCGTGGCGCGTGCCGTAAACCTTGAAAAGAAGGAACTTTCAACCGACGACATAGTAGCCACCGTTTGCAAGCACTACAGCGTGAAGAAGAGCGACCTTCAGGGCAAAAGCCGCAAGCAAGCCATCGTACAGGCCCGCCAGCTTGCCATGTATCTTTGTCGCAAATACACCGACGTGAACTATTCGCAGCTCGGTCGCGAGTTCGGTAAGCGCGACCACAGCACCGTGCTTCACGCCTGCAACCAAATGGGGCGGCGCATTGCCACAGACAAGGCTTTCCGCAAAGAAGTGGAAGAAATAGAAGCCGAGCTGAAGTGACCGCAGCGCGTATCGCTTGAATCAAAAAGCCCCAAATGACAAATACACAAATTCCCCTTGAGTAGGCCGTGCAAGCTTTCTCAAGGGGAATCTTTTTTGAAATGAGTTTTTATCACTTCTTTGCTACGGCATTGCTGATGGCGTAGAGCGGATAAACGAGTACGTCGTCGTAAGCTGAGAAATTCTCTAACGATGTACGAATGCCCTTGTCAAGATGCTTGGCAGCAAGAAAGACGCGCATACTCTGCATAGAACCTTTTGTGCCTGATTTTACTTCTATAGGGCAAACCTTGCCGTTACGGGCTATGACATAGTCAACCTCAGCGTTGGCGTCTTTCTTTTCGCGATGCCAACAGTAAAGATTGTCGTTCTGATAAGGTGAGCGTGCTTTTACCAGTTCCGTACCAACGAAGGTTTCAGCCAATGCTCCGCGGTTGACCAAAGCTAGATCGTCAGAGAGTAATATGTCTGTCAAATCGAGTTCCAACATGCGCTGCAGCAAGCCCGTGTCCATAAAGATGTAACGTTTGTACCGCTCTTTCGATTCTGCAAAGAGAGGCAAGCCATTGCTGTCGGTGTGTACAACGGGGTAAATCAATCCCGCCATGCAAAGCATGTTCAGCGCTTCTTTTACTTGCGCCGTGCGTGCTTCGCTGTCGACTCTTGAGTAAACAAATTTTCCTTGACCTTGCAAAGCTACGGAGCGCAACACGTCGCGCAACAAGCCTTCTGGTATGCGATTGTGGTACTTCTTGAAATCGTCTTGATAGGAAATCATCAATTCGTTCAGGGTTTGCTGACAGGCTTTCAAATTGCCCGTCTTCACATAGTTTGCCACACATTCGGGCATGCCACCTATTACGAGAAATGTTCGCAAAAGTTCCAATGCTTTGTCGTGGAACAACTCGTTCAAGGGATGTTCTGGCGTTGCCTCAGCTATCTCCTCTGCCAGTGAAGTCCTTCCAAGCGCATGGAGAAATTCTGAGAAATTGAACGAGTACATAAATAAGGAACGTATGCGTCCCACGCCGAACGACGGCAAGTCTTCTAGCGCAAATTCCAAAAGAGAACCCGCCGCTACCACATGGAGTTGTGGCATTTTCTCATAAAAGTATCGCAACTTGTTGATGGCTGCTGGACAAGCCTGTATTTCATCGAGGAACAACAGCGTTTTCCCTTCTTCTATGTTCACGTCGAGCAGTACGGAGAGTTGCTGACATATCTGCTGTGGCGAAGTGCTTTGTTCGAAGAGCGAATGGAGTTCCGTCCTTTCGTTTAAGTCAATCTCCACATAGTGGGCAAACTGTTCTCCAAGATGCCGCACCGCAGATGTTTTGCCCACTTGACGAGCTCCGCGTAGCAAAAGTGGTTTGTGACTTTCGCTTTTGCTCCATTCTGCCAATTCGTTGTCTATATTTCGGCTTAAGTATTTCATTCTTACTACGTCTTTGGTTTTCAATGGCAAAGATGCACATTTTTCTATTTTCGGTATCGGAAAACCGCCATTTTTTGCAGTTTTCGGTATCGGAAAACCGCTAAATTTTGCAGTTTTCGGTATCGGAAAACCTCCGTTTTTTGCGATTTTCGGTACCGAAAGAATATTTCGAACGTTTCGTCGAACCGCCTAAAAGCTCAGATTAACAAGCAAAACGCTTTCAAAACGATGAAAAAGTAGGCAGCTATGCTTGCGCTTTGTATTTTATTTATAACTTTGCCATTGCAAAAAGCAACAAACATGAACCAAACTTCTTACTTCCGACTTAGCACCTTGCTTAGCTTGCGTACATCGGGTACGCGGGAGTGAGATTCGTGCTTGTGCACAAGTGGCCGTCACGGCAGGGCAAAAAGAGCTCATGCTAAGACGACACACAGAGATATAACTGAAGCAATCCTCACTTCCGCAACGCTTGCGAGAGTGAGGATTCATCGTTTTGCAGTCACAAGGCGGCTGCACGATGCCAACACAAACAAAACTTACGTTATGAGCGACAGACTCTACATCTTTGACACCACGCTGCGCGACGGAGAGCAAGTGCCCGGTTGCCAGCTGAACACCGTTGAAAAAATACAAGTGGCCAAGCAGCTCGAAGCTCTCGGCGTGGACGTGATAGAAGCCGGATTCCCCATCTCCAGCCCCGGCGATTTCAACTCAGTGATAGAAATTTCCAAAGCCGTCACCTGGCCCACCATCTGCGCACTGACCCGCGCCGTAGAAAAGGACATCGATTGCGCCGCCGAGGCTTTGAAGTTTGCCAAACACAAGCGCATCCACACCGGTATCGGCACGAGCGACAGCCACATCCGCTATAAGTTCAACTCCACACGCGAAGAAATCATAGAACGTGCCGTGGCAGCGGTGAAGTATGCCAAACGCTACGTCGAAGACGTGGAGTTCTACGCCGAAGACGCTGGCCGCACCGACAACGAATATCTCGCCCGAGTGGTCGAAGCCGTCATCAAGGCCGGTGCCACTGTGGTGAACATACCCGACACTACAGGCTACTGCCTCCCACACGACTACGGCGCAAAGATTAAGTACCTCATGGAACACGTTGACGGCATAGACCGCGCCATCCTCTCCACCCACTGCCACAACGACCTGGGCATGGCCACGGCATGTACGCTCGAAGGTGTGCTCAATGGTGCGCGCCAGGTAGAAGTAACCATCAACGGCATCGGCGAGCGCGCCGGAAACACTTCGGAAGAGGAGATTGCCATGATTCTCAAGTGCCATCACCTCGACATACAGACCAACATCAACACGCAACGCATTGCCGCCACGAGCCGCATGGTAAGTTCGCTCATGAACATGCCCGTACAGGCCAACAAAGCCATCGTGGGCCGCAACGCCTTTGCCCATTCCAGCGGCATCCACCAAGACGGTGTGTTGAAAAACGTCGAAACGTACGAAATCATTGACCCGAAGGATGTGGGCATTGACGACAACTCCATCATCCTCACCGCCCGTTCCGGCCACGCAGCTCTTCGCCATCGCCTCGAGACCCTTGGCGTGGATGTGAGCGACGATAAACTCAACGACATCTATCAGCGCTTCCTCGTTCTCGCCGACAAGAAAAAGGAAGTGACCGACGACGACATCCTTGTGCTCGCTGGCGAAGAGCGTGCCGCTTCACACCACATCAAGATGGACTATCTGCAAGTCACTTCTGGCGCCGGTGTGCGTCCCGTAGCCGCCTTGATCCTTGACATCGCTGGCGAAAAATTCAGTGCCGCAGCAGAGGGCAACGGTCCCGTCGATGCCGCCATCAATGCCCTCAAGAGCATCGTCAAACGCAAAATGGTGCTCAAGGAGTTTACCATCCAAGCCATCAACCGCGGTTCCGACGACGTGGGCAAGGTACACATGCAGGTTGAATACAACGGTAATGTCTATTACGGTTTCGGTGCCAACACCGACATCATAGCCGCCAGCGTGGAAGCCTACATCGACGCCATCAACAACTTCAAATAACGCCCTCTCTCATGCAAGAACCCCGAACAATCATAGACAAAATATGGGATGCCCACGTCGTACAGTATCTCGACAGCTTCCCAGCTTCCTCTGCCGGTCAAGCTCCCACCACCAAGCAACCCCTCTGCCAACTCTACATTGACCGCCTCTATGCCCACGAGGTGACCAGTCCGCAAGCCTTTTCCGGACTCGCCGCACGCGGTTTGGGCTGTTTTCGTCCCTCGCAGATTTTCTGCATGCCCGACCACAACACGCCTACTCACGACCAGGACAAACCCATCACCGAACCCGTGTCGCGCCATCAGGTCGACACACTCACGCGTAACGCTCACGCTTTTGGCCTTAGCTACTGGGGCATGATGCATCCCAACAACGGCATCATCCACGTGGTAGGACCCGAGCAGGGACTTTCCCTTCCCGGCATGACCATCGTTTGCGGCGACTCCCATACCTCCACCCATGGTGCTGTCGGCGCCGTGGCTTTCGGCATAGGCACTTCGGAGGTGGAGATGGTAATGGCTTCGCAATGCATTCTGCAGAACAAGCCGCGCACCATGCGCATCACCGTCGACGGACAACTCGGTCCGTGCGTCACCGCCAAGGACCTCGCCCTTTTCCTCATGAGCCGTCTTACGACGAGCGGCGCAACGGGCCATTTTGTAGAATATGCCGGCGAAGCCATCCGTTCGCTTTCCATGGAAGGTCGTCTCACACTTTGCAATCTCTCCATCGAGATGGGCGCGCGTGGCGGACTCATTGCTCCCGACGACGTGACGTTCGCTTATCTTAAGGACCGTCCTTACGCCCCCAAAGGCGCGGCGTGGGACGAAGCCGTGGAACGCTGGCGCGCACTTGCCAGCGACCCCGATGCCCACTTCGACAAAGAGGTCCATTTCGATGCCGCAGACATCACGCCTATGATTACTTACGGTACCAACCCTGGTATGGGCATTGCCGTGGACGGTACCATTCCCGCCCCCGCCACTGCTTCGGACGAGAAAGCGCTACAGTACATGCAGTTTGCTGCCGGCGAAAAGATGGTAGGTCGCCCCGTCGACTACGTTTTCCTTGGCGCTTGCACCAACGGCCGCATTGAGGACTTCCGCGCTTTTGCCTCCGTCGTTCGCGGACGGCACAAGGCACCTGGCGTGACGGCATGGCTCGTGCCTGGTTCGTGGCCCGTCATGCGACAGATTGAGGCAGAAGGCATTGACCGCACGCTCAAGGATGCTGGGTTTGAGATACGTCAGCCGGGCTGTTCGGCCTGTTTGGCTATGAACGACGACAAGATACCTGCCGGAAAACTCTGCGTGTCCACTTCCAACCGCAACTTCGAAGGCCGCCAAGGCCCCGGAGCACGCACTTGCCTTGCTTCGCCCCTTACCGCCGCCGCTGCCGCAGTGACGGGCGTCGTAACCGACCCGCGTACGCTTCTACAAGCTACTCCCGAAGATCTTTACGCTCCGGCTTCGAAGGACATCCTCTCCGTCGAGATGCCGACAGCGGCTACCGAAACCGAGGCTTCTGAAGCCACCGCAACAGCCGCTCCGGCTGCACCGCGCGAAGCCCATCCGAAGTTCGGCATACTTGAAAGCACCTGCGTGCCGCTTCCGTTGGAAAACGTCGACACGGACCAGATTATTCCCGCACGCTTCCTTAAAGCTACTGACAAGGCTGGCTTCGGCGACAACCTCTTCCGCGACTGGCGCTATGCACCCGACGGCACAAAGAAAGACTTCGTCTTGAACGACCCCACCTATACGGGCAACATCCTCGTAGCGGGCAAAAACTTCGGCTGCGGTTCAAGTCGCGAACACGCTGCATGGGCCATTGCGGGCTATGGTTTCCGCGTGGTCATCAGTTCCTTCTTCGCCGACATCCACAAGCAAAACGAACTGAACAACTTTGTCCTTCCCGTGACCGTGAGCGAAGCTTTCCTTACAGAACTTTTCGACTGCATAAAGGCCAATCCTGCCACAAAAGTGCGCATTGACCTTCCAGCGCGTTGCGTAACGAATCTTGCTACTCAGCGCAGCGAAAGCATCAACATCAGCGACTATAAGAAATATTGCTTCGAAAATGGTCTCGACGACGTAGATTTTCTTCTTGAAAACAAACAAAAGACAGAAATATATGAAACTCAACATTGCAGTACTTGCCGGTGACGGCATAGGTCCCGAAATATCCGAACAGGGCGTGAACGTGCTCGCTGCCGTATGCCGTAAGTTTGGCCACGAAGTCTCTTTCACGCCGGCACTCGTTGGTGCTGCGGCCATCGATGCCGTGGGCGATCCTTTCCCCGAGGACACGTTCCGCATTTGCTCTGAGGCCGACGCCGTGCTCTTCTCTGCTGTGGGCGACCCTAAGTACGACAACGACCCTAGCGCCAAGGTGCGTCCCGAGCAAGGCTTGCTCGCCATGCGCAAGAAACTTGGACTTTTTGCTAATATACGTCCCGTGCAGACTTTTGCGTGTCTGCTCCACAAGTCGCCGCTTCGTGCCGACCTCGTGAAGGGTGCCGACTTCGTGTGCATTCGCGAACTCACCGGCGGCATGTACTTCGGCGAAAAGAAAGAGGGCGACGATTACGCTTACGATACCAACGCCTATTCACGTCCCGAGGTGGAACGCATTCTCCGCGTGGCCTACGCCTATGCCCGCCGTCGTCGCAAGCACCTCACCGTTGTCGACAAGGCCAATGTGCTCGCTTCTTCACGTCTTTGGCGTAAAGTGGCTCAGGAGATGGCGACAGAATATCCCGACGTGACGACCGACTATATGTATGTAGACAATGCCGCCATGCGCATGATACAAGAACCCACGTTCTTCGACGTAATGGTAACAGAAAACACCTTTGGCGATATTCTCACGGACGAAGGTTCGTGCATCACTGGTTCAATGGGCATTCTTCCCTCCGCATCGACAGGCGAGAGTACACCAGTGTTTGAACCCATCCATGGTTCGTGGCCGCAGGCAAAGGGAAAGAACATTGCCAACCCCTTAGCGCAGATACTCTCCGTGGCCATGCTCTTCGAACACTTCGACCTCGTGGAAGAAGGAGCCTTAGTGCGCAAAGCTGTCGACGCCAGTTTGGACGAAAACGTGCGTACGCCCGAAATCCAAGCCGAAGGCGGTGCCCACTACGGCACCCGCGAAGTGGGCGAATGGATTGTCCGCTGGATTGAAGCGCACTAATTATTTTTTGTAAATATATAAGCCCTGCCGCTTCCGAAGCGTTTCGGAAACGGCAGGGCTTTTGGGGTTGGTGCGAAGTATTACTTGTTGGGGAAATGAATGACAAGTTCCATGACGAATTTGTCGCGTTCGGAAGTCTTTGCGAGCGAGATGTCGTCGTAGAAATATTTCTCGTAGTTGACGCGGATGTCAGCGTTCATCTTCTTTGCCATGCTCAGCGTGATACCCGGTGTGATGCGGTGGCGCTTAGCGTCGGTGAGTTTGAAATGACCTGCATCGTCGAGCGTACCGTCGGAGTGGTCGTCCATCATGTCGTAACGGCAGAGGAAGCTGATTTTACGGAAAGCTTTCTTGAGCGGTTGGTCGTAGCAGACGAAAGCATCGACCGAATTGACGTTGGCGAAAGCGTTGTGCGTGTAGTGCTTGCGAAGGTATTCAGCTTCCACTGTGAAGCGTCCGCGCTGGAACGTAGCGCCGCCGTCGTAAAGATATACTTCCGTGTTGTTGGGCGAGATTTTCTGTATCGAACCTTCAAGCGTCAGTCCGCAGCTGAGGGGCACTTGCACCTTGGTGGAGAAGTTGAACTTCTTGGTCCAGTAGTTTTTCTGGTTCGTCAGGCCCGAACCGTTGAATGTGCCGGTTTCGAGGATGAGTGGAATGTCGGCAAACGTATAACCCGTATAGAAACCCACGTCGCGCACGTTGCCCACCTGCTTGGCAATGAACGAACGGTTGGCAAAGTATTGCTTGTGGGGAGAGCGGTGGGCGTCAATAGTGAACGGCACACGCATCTGACCAATGCGGAACGAAAGGCCCTTAACGGGATTGACACCAGCGTAGGCATCAAGCATCTTGATGGAACCTTCGTCCGAAAGGTCAATCTCGGCTTTGTAGTCTACGATGGGAGTGATGTTTCCGTCAAAAGCAATGCGCGCCGTGCGCACTTCGAAGCGGCTCTCTTTCTCGTTCGTCTGGTATTCCCACTTACCGCGGATGGTACCGCTCACGTTGGGCATCCATGAGGGGAGCGTTATTGTTTTCGAAGTCTTGGCTTCGGAGTTGTTGGTGCTGGTCTGCTCTTGTGCGCAAAGCGAGGCGGGGGCGGCAAAGGCCGAAAGTGCCAAGAGGCAAAGCGCGATGGGTTTTGTTGAAATCATAATGAGAGAGATGAAAAAAGAACGGACACCGCACTGCGGAGAGGAATTACCCGCGGTGCGGCATCCGTGAAGAGTGAGAGAGAACGTCAGCGGCAAAGAACCCTTGACATCGCTATGTCCGAAATTTTACCTGCAACATGTGCCGCTGTCGCTCATCCCTCTTTTAGACTTGTGCGTGGAATTCCTTCTCCGTGCGGATAAGTCCTGAGAGTTCCACAACGAGCTGCTGCGTTTCGCGCACGATGTGAAGGAGAAGGGTAGCTGAGTTGATGTTCGTATCGGTCTGCTGGATGTTTACGCCCAGTTCTTCAGAGAAGCGGTCAAAGTCTTTGCAGAGCGCTTCGCAACGAGTGAGTAATGCGTCGTTGTCCTGCGGACGGAGGTTGTGGAGATTTGCAGCCGTTTCGTTGAGGAGGGCTACAAAGGTGTTGCGGAGTTTGCAGTAGCGTTCGGCCTGAACGTTCTCAACCGGAACGAAATTGTTGTCGATGTGTTCATAAGCCGGTTCCACAATACGGATGAGTCCGTAGAGCACCTGACGAAGTCCATTGTGCACGAGGTGGAAACTGGTGCTGAGACGTACACCTGCTACAGGCGGAAGGGCGCGGCGCAAGCAAATCGTCTCGCGGCGACGAAGGTTTTTGAGTTCGCGCTTGTTGAGTTTGAGTTCGCGAATGGCGTGGCGCATGGGACGAAGACTTTCGCTGAAGAGTCCGTCGGTCGACTTCTGAAGGATGTCGGCATACTTCTCAAGTTGTTCTGCCACGCTCACGTCGATGTGGCGCGAAAGCATCGGGACGATGGTGGTGCGGTCTTTAGCAGTGAGCATCTGCTGGAAGAGCACGTCGCCTTTCTGCACCTCTTTCTGCTTCTTGGCAAAACGCTGCTGGCTGTGGATGATGCTGTAGATGCCGACAGCCACGATGATCACTACAGCTACGATGCCGCCGAAGTTCATGGCGAGAGCCACACAGAAGCAAGCTGTGAAGGCTACGCCGGCAGTGATGAACCAACCACCGATGACGGTAAGCACACCTGTGATGCGGAACACGGCGCTTTCGCGGCTCCATGCACGGTCGGCAAGCGAAGAACCCATAGCCACCATAAAGGTGACGAACGTAGTGGAAAGCGGCAGTTTGAGCGATGTTCCGAGGGCGATGAGGAGCGACGAAACGACGAGGTTAACCGAAGCGCGGCACATGTCGTAGGCTGCGAGGTTGTCCACGCCTTCGTCGGGCGTCTGGAAGCGGCGGTCCACAAAGCGGCGCACACTCTCGGGCGTAACGTTCACCACCATTGTGCCTACCGAGTTGCCCCAACGCACCAGGCTGCGAGCTACCTTTGAAGAACCGAACATCTCGTCGCCTTCGTTCTTGCGCGAGAGGCCCACTTCCGTTTCGGTCACCTTGCGTGCCTTCTTCGAAGTGGCAAGGGCAAACACCATGATGGCACCTGCTGCTGCGAGGAAGAAGATAGGTGTGGTGGCCGAATCCTGGAGGGACGACATCATGAAGCTGTCGGGAGCGACGCCAGCGCCGTTGGCTGAAAAGTCGAGGTACGAAGAGTAACCGGCAAGGGGTACACCGATGAAGTTCACAAGGTCGTTACCGGCGAAAGCCGTAGAGAGGGCGAACGTACCGACGAGCACGATGACGCGGAACACGTTGACCTTCATTATGTGAAGCAACTGCATCACGACGGTTGACACCACAAATATGGCGCCGAGAATGGTGAGGATATGCTCGTTGAGGTAAGCCTTCACGTCGGCATTCATGAACGAAAGATCCTTGAGACCCTTGAAGAGCATGAAGTAGAGGATGGCGGTGATGGCAATGCCACCGAAAATGCCAATCTTGAAGCGAAGGTTCTTCTTGATGCTAAAGCTGAAAATGATACGCGTGATGTACTGGATGATTGAACCGAACACGAAGGCGATAGGCACACTCATGAAAATACCCATAATCACTTCGAGCGCTTTCGACGTGTTCAGGTAGTCGGCCATTACGAAGTTGGCATCGCCGCCTGCAATCTTCAGCATGGTAAAGGCGAAGGCCGAACCGAGCAGTTCGAACACCATCGAAACGGTTGTCGACGTGGGCATGCCGAACGAGTTGAAGATGTCGAGCAGCACGATGTCCGTAACCATCACAGCCATGTAGATGTACATCACATCTTTAAAGCTGAAATACTGCGGAGTGAAAATGCCGTGGCGCGCAATGTCCATCATACCGTTGCTGAGCACGCAACCGCAGAACACGCCGATGCCCGCAATGATGACAAGCGAACGAAACTTCGCCGCACGCGAACCAATGGCAGAATTGAGGAAGTTTACCGCGTCGTTGCTGACACCTACCCATAGGTCAAAGGCGGCAAGAAGGAAGAGGAATATGACCATTCCCAAATACATCCATTCCATACGTTAGTTGATGTTTGTTATTGTGGATTTGTTTGTTGATTCGTAACATGACACCGGAAAGGGAACTTCCGTTCACGGTGCAAAAGTATGGAGTGTATGTTCCGAGGATATTACAACGCGGTTAAGAAAGTATTACAACCTCTGCGCCGCCTCTACGCGTCTCGCGCATGAAGCAATGGAAGAGTAACGTATATGTCTATATATAAGGAGTCAATTCAGTTGCAAACGCAGCCTTCACACAAATTTAACCGGCTGAAACAGCGGGCTGCGCGTAAAAAGGCGTAATATTGCAGCGCAAAAGCGTACGGAAAACGCCATTTTCCGAACTTTTACAGTTGAAAGTATCAAACTTATTCCCCTCATGACGGAGCAAACCACCCACAGGATTCTCGTTGTTGACGACGAGCCCGACCTTCGCGAAATTCTTCAGTGCAACCTCGAAAATGCCGGTTACGAAGTAGACACGGCAGAGTCTGCCGAAGAAGCCCTCCACATCCTTTCGCCCGAACACCACCTCATCCTTCTTGACGTGATGCTCGGCGGAATGTCCGGATTCAAGATGGCAGAACGTCTGCGAAAGGAATTCCACAACCAGACGCCCATCATTTTCCTTACCGCCAAGGACACGGAGAACGACATGCTCACCGGATTCTCCACCGGATGCGACGACTACATCAGCAAACCCTTCTCGCTCCACGAAGTGCTTGCGCGCATCAAAGCCGTCCTTCGTCGCGTGCAGACGCCACCGCAGCAGAAGGAACTGCGTGCCGGCGACCTCGTCATCAACTTTGCAAAAAAAATCGTGATGGCCGGCGGCGAAGACGTAAGACTTTCCCCGAAGGAGTTCGGCATACTCAGCATGCTGGCCAAAAGTCCCGGACGCATCTTCTCGCGCGAGGAAATTCTCGCAGAAGTGTGGCACGGCGACAGCTACGTGCTCGACCGCACCGTAGACGTACACATTGCCCGCGTGCGCCGCAAACTCGGCACCAAAGCCTACCACATACAGAACCGTCAAGGCTACGGCTACTGTTTTGAGGAATAAAGGGGCTTCAACCAACAACGCCCCACATAAACTCTCTGCCCATGACTTACAAATCAAAACTACTGCTGAACTTCACTGCTCTCTTTGCCGCCTTCACGTTGCTGCTTGTCATGTTTCAATACAACCGTGAGAAACAATACAAGCGCGAACTCATCGAAGCGCGGCTGAGAAGTTATGCCGACGTCGTGGCTGGTGCCATCGGCACGGACTACGTCGTCACCGACTCGCTCCAACTGGCACATCTCGGCAAGGAAATGCCCGCCGACCTCCGCCTCACCGTCATCAGCCGGCGTGGCAAAGTGCTCTATGAGTCGAAGGAACACGGCATCAACGAAATGGGCAACCACCTCGACCGCCCCGAAGTAAGCATGGCACTCGAAACGAGTCATGGCGAAGGCAGCAACGTGCGTTCTTCCGCCACGTTCAACCGCGAGTTCTTCTACTTTGCAAAGAGTTACCCCACATTCCTTGTGCGCGTGGCACTGCCCTACAACTCCGAGGTGCAGAACTTCATGAAGGCCGACAACGTGTTCCTCTGGTTCGTACTGATGCTCTTCCCCATAGCTCTCGTGGTGCTCATCTACATATCGGACCGCTTCGGCAAAGCCGTCACGGGACTGCGCAACTTCATGAACTCCGCCGACCGCGGACTGGTGGACTACGAGCACATCACCTTCCCTTCCTCCGAACTAGGACGCCTAGGCGAAAAAATCATGCAGAAATACCGCCAGCTTGAGGACTCTTCGCGCGTCATTGCCACCGAGCGCGAGCGCCTCATGCGCCACTTCCACTACTTTGAAGAAGGCGTGGGCATCTTCGACCCCGAACGCCACAACCGCTACGCCAACACGCGGTTCATGCAATACATCAACGTAATTCTCGACGAGCCCACGGCCGACGTCAACGCCATGTGGCGCGCCAAGGCGTTTGCCCCCGTGCTCGAGTTCGTTTCGCTCCATGGCGGAAGTCGTCCTCTCACGGAAGAAGCCCCCATTTTCCGTTACAACACGAAGAGTGGCGGCACACGCTTCAGCGTGCAAGTGCTGGTCTACAGCGACGGCAGTTTCGAAGTGACCCTCTGCGACGTGACGCGTGAGGAAAAGAACAAGGAACTCAAGCAGCAGATGAGCAACAACATCACGCACGAACTGCGCACGCCTGTAAGCAGCATTCGCGGCTATCTTGAGACCATCATAGACTGTCCCACGCTCAGCGACGAACGCAAAACCTATTTCCTTCACAAAGCCCACGCACAAGTGGTGCGTCTCACGGACCTCATCCGCGACGTGGCGCTCATCACCAAGACGGAACAGGCTGCCGAACTCATGCCGCGCGAAGACGTTCAGATAGCAAAGGTAATAGCCGATGTACAGGAGGATCTCAGCGCCGCACTTCAGGAAAAGCAGATGCAAGTCCACGTAGAACTTCCCCAAGGTCTGCATCTCAACGGCAACTACACGCTCATCTATTCCATATTCCGCAACCTCATGGAAAACAGCGTGCGCTATGCTGGACAGCAGACGCAAATCACCGTAAACTGTTACAACGTGACCGACGAGTTCTGCTATTTCAGCGTCTACGACAACGGTTGCGGCGTACCCGAAGAGCACCTGCCACGCCTCTTCGAACGTTTCTACCGCGTAACGGAAGGCCGCACACGCGAGAACGGCGGCACGGGCCTCGGCCTCTCTATTGTGCGCAATGCCGTGCGCTTCCACAGCGGCGACATCTCGGTGCGCAATCGCAAGGAAGGCGGACTCGAATTCCTCTTCACGTTGCACAAATAGACATTTTCTTTGGAAATCAGAAAATTAGAAGTAACTTTGACCACGAATTAAGGGCATAGTCAAACATTGCCTCACAACCAAGAGTCATCCATATATATAATACATACAACTATGATGTTAGGTATTAATGCACCAAAACCAATGGTTAAGGGTGAATTTGCCAAAGCCATACGCAAAGCTGTGCGCGATTCACTCGAGGCTAAAAAATCGTGGAAGGAACCGCAGTCAAAAGGCCCATGGAAAGTAACATTCATCGCCAATAAAGCATAGTGGAAACCTCCGAACTATTCATTGAAGTTGCAGAAGACTATGAATGCTTGAAATTGTTTGAAAGTGGTAATACACAAATGGACGATTTCATTCATGAGTACTTGTCTGCTTGCTCACGAAGTCACTTTTGCATCACCTATTATGTTCGTTTTAAGCCCCTAGGTGAGATCGTGGCTATATTCTCCTTATCTAACGATTCGGTTGATTTGACTGAAGACGATTTTGACGATATGAGAATAGGTGCTGCAGGTACTGAACTGCCAATGATTGAAAATAGTTTTCGAGAGCGTTTTGAACAGAAATGCACGTATCCTGCATTGGAAATAACCTATTTGGCCGTCAGTAAAAAACATCAGAAACTAAAAATTGGTTCTGCGCTTATTGATTTCATAACTGATTTAGCTAGAAAGCAACGTGTTGCAGGTTGTATATTTCTCACGGTCAATGCATTGCACACAAGCAGCTATAGTGCAGTCCCTTTTTACGAGAACAATCACTTTGCTAAGATGACTGCAGTGCCGCAACAAGATATTTGGCCCATGTATAAAACTTTGTGGTATTAAAAGAATGAAAACCTACAAAATAAATTAGAGGCGATGTACTACATCGCCTCTTTTTTTTGTAATAAAAACAAGGGCGAAGCCTCCACCGAAGGAAGCTTCGCCCTTGATTTGTGTGTTCAGGCAAGGAGCCTGAGAGTTTGCGGGAGTTTACTTAACCACCTTGTGGCCGTTCACTACGTAAACGCCGTGAGGCAGAGTCTGGAGAGAGTTGCCAACGAACTGGCCGTTGAGGTTGTAGACCTTCGCGTCTTTTACAACCACGTTAGCGTCGATGGCATCAATGCCCGTTACCGTACCGTTGATGTCGAGTTTCACCTTGGCAGCGTCTTCAGCGCTGGGCACTACGAGGTAAGCGTAAGTACCGAGCACCTTGGCATTCTCTGCCGTGACAACTGCGGGATTGGCAGTTGCGTCAATGGTCAGTGCCGTGCCGTCCGTGGCTACGTCTACGCAGCTGTAGGTACCCTGGAAGCCGAAGCCTGAAGCGTTCACACCGTTGTCGGGAGTGGTAGAGGTGAGGTCGATGTCGAAGAAGGTGATGTCGCCAATTTCAACTGCCGACTTGAGTAGATAAGCCTTTCCGGCTTCAATGCTTGTGGCCTTGGTGAAGACGAACTTCGTGCCTTCCACTTCCTTGAGCTCTGCAAGTTCTACGGCGTCGCCGAAGCATTCCTTCACGTCAGCCTCTTCCATGTCGAACGGCAGACAGATGGTAGTCCACTTGTCGGCGTTGTACCAGCGCTTAACCTGCACGTCAACCGTTTCCTGAGGTTCGATGACGTTCTCGCTGTTCTCGTCGATGACAATTGTAGAAGTGTGGACGTAAGTCAACGTGAAGTCATCGAAGATGCTCCATCCCTGACCGTCGGAAGCCTGCTTACCCTCTACACCAATGCGGAGCGTACCGTCGGTAACCGTCACGCGAATGGTGTTGCGATAGAGGCCGGCCTTCACTGCAGTGTCGAACGTAGCGGGGCAGTTGGGGAAGTAGATGCCTTCAGTGCCGGTGGGCGCGAAGTCCTTGCGCCAGTCGGTATATTCTGAAGGCTCCGTCATATGCTCGTCGTAAGCCGACTTGATGGTGCCGTATACATCGTTGGCGTAAAATTCGGCAGTCGTCTTCTCGAGTTTGTCCTTCCACACGTTGTAGGTAGCGTCGCTGTAAGCGCCAACGCGCTGCATGCCGCCTACGGTCACTTCGTATACACCATTGGGAAGACCCGTAATGGTCTGATACATGTTGAAGTCCTTCTGGTAGAATTCTACGTTGCCCGCAGCCTGGTAGTCGCCGGCATTTTCCCAACCTTCAGTGTTTTCGTCGAACGTCGGGTTGACAATGACGTCGGTTACGTCAGTTCCCGGTTTGGTGAACGTCTTGGACACGGCGTCCATCTTGTCGGAGAGGGCCTCGGCGTAAGCATTGAGCTGTTCGGTAGAGTAAGGCTTCTCGGAGAGAATCTTGTTGAGCGTGTTGCCGTTCTCGTCGCCCGTTTCGTCAACATACTTCACGAAGTCGGCTGTGCCGGTGTAGTTGTCGGCGGGGTGGCTTGCTACGTACATATCCACTGCGGTGCGGAGATACGTCATTTCTTCGTAAGCCTCAGCGTTGTCCTTGGCGGCAGCGGTAGCCGTCTTCAGCGCCTCGGTGGCAGCGACAAGTTCCTGCTGGGTAGCGTCGGCATTGTTTACTGCGGCCTTACCGGCTTCAATAGCCTCGTTGAGGGCAGTGATGAGAGCGGGCTGGGCAGCGTCTGCCTCAACGGTTTCGGCGTCGGCAATGGCGTCGTTGAGTTCCTCCACGTAGAGCGCGAGCACGTTGGAGCTGACGTAAGTGAGGTTGAAGTTATCCCAAATGCTCCAGTTCGTGTAAGAGTCGCACTTGATGCCGAGGCGGAGCGTGCCGTCCGTTACGGGCACTTTCACCGTAACCCAGAAGTTGCCTTCGGAAGCCATGGAGGCAAAGTCGGACATGGAGTTGGCGAAGTGCTGTCCGTCGAGCGTCTTACCTCCGTCGTTCATCGTTTCGGAGTAAGCGGAGCAAACGGGCTGCTGGGTGTCGTTGGCATAGAGGTAAGCATCGACAACTTCGGTGCCGTTGAGATAAGCGTTGTGGTTCTCGGTGGTGTATTCGCCTACGCGTTCAAAGGCTTGGGCGGAAACTTCGTACACACCGTTGGGAAGTCCGGTGAGCACCTGATAGAGGTCGTAAGCGGCATGGTAGGCTTCGCAGTTCTTGAGCGAAGTGTCCACCTTGGTGTAGCTCGTCTTGCCGGACCATCCTGCGCCACCGTTCTCAAACGAGGGATCAGCAAGGAGGTAAGTCACATCCGTACCTTCCTTCGTGAACGACTTGGCGAGGGCGGCGGTGTAGTCCGTCACGGTCTGAGTGTAAGCCTTCACGTCGTCGGTGCCGTAGAGGTAACCTTCCACGATGGCGGTGTAGGCGTTGCCCTTCTCGTCGGCGGTGAAGAGAGCCTGGAGGTCGGCAGCCTTGCTGTAACCGGCTTCGGCGGTGTAAGTCTCGAGCGCTTCGTCGGCAGCGGCCTTGGCTTCGGCGAGGGCGGCATAAGCGCTCACGTTGTCGGCCACAGCGGCTTTAGCTTCGGCGAGGGTGTTGACAGCAGTGGTAATTTCGTCTTCGGTCACCGTTTCCTTGGCAGCCACAGCTTTTGCTTTGGTAATGACCGTGTTGAGAGTGGCTACCACATCGGCGTTGGCCTTCACGTCGGCTACGTAAGTCTCGGCTTCGCTAATCTTCTCGATGAGGCTTTCCACGAGGGTGGAGGTGTCTATGCCGAGGTAGTTGACCTTGAGGTTACCGAAGAAGATGTAATTGACGGTCGTGTTGGAAGTTTGGATACCGAAGGTGAGTTTGCCGTCGGTCACCACGGCTTTCACGCTGACGTGAACGGGGTGGTCGGGCAGAGAGGAGCAGTTTGAACTCTTGTCGTTGGCAAAGAGCGTGGTACCTTCCTGCGTGTTTTGCTTGTTGGCACCGCCGCATGAGGCGTTGATATCCACCGACACTTCGTACACGCCGTTGGGGAGGTTTTCGAGTGTCTGCGAGATGCTACCGTCGGCAAGGTGTCCGCCGTTGGAACTTGAGGTCCAGCAGTTGAGACCTTTGGTGAGCGCGTCGCCGGTTTCTTCCACGGTGTACGTCTTCGTCTGCACGTCGTAGGCTTTGCCCACCACGGTCCATCCGTCGGTTGCGGTGCTCGGAGCGATGTAGTCTGCAAGGCTGAAGGGATTCTCGGCGTTTGCGCCCGAATCGCTGATGGCTTTGTTGCGCTTGAGCTGTGCCACCTTGCTGACGGCAGCCTTCAGATCGTCGACAGTGGCAGAAGGGTTGTTGTAGACGGCTGTGGGTTCGGTCACGTCGACGCCGAGGTCGTCGGCTTCGTTGATAGCCGTGGCGAGTTCGTAGCGTGCGGCGAAGAGCGTGAGGTCGAAGGCAGTGTTGACGCATCGCCACGTGGTGCCGTAGTCGTCGGCGCTAGTGAAGTCGGCGGGCTTGAGCAGACCGTTCACGGCATCGTTGCCAGCTGAACCTGTAAGACCTTTCTGCCAACCTACGCAGACGCTACCGTCGACTGCGGTGTTGAACGCTCCATAAGAAAAGAGCTGGAAGTCGGTCGGTGCTTCAAGGGCGTTAACGACATACTCCGTGTTCCTGTCGGCCTGTGAGGCGTAGTCCATCCAGGTCTTTCCTACATTGTCGTCGACGAACATGTATTTCCACGAACCCGTACCTTTGTTGTTGAGTTTGTACGTTTCGGGTTCGGTCGACGTGGTTTTCTCAAATTTGAACAAAGCTGCCTTGCCGGGTGCAAGACTGGCGCGCGTACTCCAGTCGTTTCCGGCAAAGACGAACTCGTGTCCAGCCGAGTTGTACAGGTAAAATTCTATGTTACCCGTAAGTGCGTTGGCCACTTCGTAGCAGTCGGCATCGGCTACTGACGGAAGCGTCACCTTGTCGGCCATTGCCTGACCGCCGAAGAGGGCGAGGAGGCCTGCCGTAAAAAGTAGTTTTTTATCCATATGGGTTGTTTATGATATTAGTTTTCTTTCTATGATATTAGTTTTCTTTCTGTGATGGGATTTCATGGAACATTGGAAAGAGCGAAAGAACTCGAACCAAAAGGCGTCCTTCGTTTTTCCAAGGCAAATATAACACTTGTGTGCTATAGTTGCTATGCGAACTGAGCATTTTAAGTCGTAAAAAGTAGAAAATGACGAAAGTTTCACCCCTTTTGAAACAAATTTATACGTTCCTCACAACGCCTTAGAGCGGTTTCGGGAGTTGAAAAATGTATTGCGCAGTGTGCTATATTTTGCGGTTGTTACGGGTGCAATCGGAAAGAAACCCTTAAATTTGCACACTGAAAGCAAATGTGTGCTTGTGCAGGGTGGTTCTATAAATTACCACCTATGTTCAAAATCGGGTGACTACGTTTTGTCATCTTTTGGGCTCTTTTAATACTTGAATATCGGCTGCACTCGGCAAAGCAAAATGGATTTTACTTTGCGCTCGCTTGCACGATATTTCCGCCCCTTTTGTTTGTTCGCTCAGTCGCATAGCCCGCTATGCTCCTTTGCTCACAAACAAAATGGACGAAAAATAGCACCAAAATCTGACAAAGCTAATTTAAAGAACCACCCTTCAACACGAACAACGACTCGGATATGTCAATCACAAAAACCCGCCAGCGGCTGCTTGAGGTGGCTCGCGAACTTTTTGCCCACAAAGGACTTGAAGCCACGACGATGAACGACATCGCCACCGCCTCCGGGCGCGGACGGCGCACGCTCTACACCTATTTCCGCAACAAAGAGGAAATCTACTACGCCGTCATAGAGGAAGAGCTTGAAGGACTTTCCGAAAAGCTCGACAACGTGAAGGAACTCCTCATCGACCCGTTGGAGAAGATATTCACGCTCATCTACACCCATCTCAACATCATCCGCGAGACAGTGGCGCGCAACGGTACGCTGCGAGCCGAGTTCTTCCGCAACATATGGATGGTGGAGAAGATGCGCAAACGCTTTGACGAAGAGGAGCACCGCGTCATCTGCGAAGTGCTGAAAGAAGGCATTGACTGCGGACAGTTTCACATAGAGAACCTCAACCTCATGACCGACATCATGCACTACGCCGTGAAAGGTCTTGAAGTGCCCTACATCTACGACCGCCTTGGCGAAGGGCTCACAGAAGAGGAGTGGTTCCCCATTGTGCGCGGCATTGTGGCACGTGTGCTCAACGTAAAACCGCAATAAGCAATAGAACAACAACAAACCATAAATATAAAACAAACAACAACTATGGGACTTTTAACCGGAAAGACAGCCCTCATCACCGGCGCTGCACGCGGCATTGGCAAAGCCATTGCACTGAAGTTCGCCGAAGAAGGCGCAAACATAGCTTTCACCGACCTCAAAATTGACGAGAACGGCGAAGAAACACGCAAGGAAATCGAAGCCAAAGGCGTGAAGTGCCTTGCTTACGCATCGAACGCAGCAAGCTTTGAAGACACCGCAGCCGTTGTGGCAAAGATTCACGAAGACTTCGGTTCAATTGACATCCTCGTCAACAACGCCGGCATCACGAAGGACGGCCTTATGCTCCGCATGACAGAAGCTCAGTGGGACGCCGTCATCGCCGTGAACCTCAAGTCAGCTTTCAACTTCATCCACGCTTGCACCCCCATTATGATGCGTCAGCGCAAGGGTTCCATCATCAACATGGCCTCTGTAGTAGGCGTTCACGGCAATGCCGGCCAGAGCAACTACGCAGCATCCAAGGCAGGCCTCATTGCCCTCGCCAAGAGCGTGGCTCAGGAAATGGGTAGCCGCGGCATCCGTGCCAACGCCATCGCTCCGGGCTTCATCGAGACGGCCATGACCGCCCAGCTCTCCGACGAAGTACGCAAGGAATGGATGAAGGCCATCCCCCTCCGTCGTGGCGGAAAGCCCGAGGACATCGCCGACGTGGCCACCTTCCTCGCTTCCGACATGGCAAGCTACGTCAGCGGCCAGGTCATCCAGGTCGACGGCGGCATGAACATGTAATTCATTTGGAAAACTCACCAAAGCTATGAATAAGTCCCCGCGCTGCCGCACTGCAGTGCGGGGACTATTCTAATCTAATGTGCAAATGTGCAGATGTGCAAATGTGCAAATGAGGTATGCACATTTGTATTTTGGATTCGCTTATTGCGCATATCTATTCGCAAAAGCATTCCTTCATCTGCACATTTGCACATCTGCACATCTGCACATTCGCACATTACTTATGACCATTCTCTACGAAGACAACCACATCATCATCGTCAACAAAGCCGCGGGCGAAATTGTCCAGGGCGACAAGACCGGCGACCGCACCCTTGCCGACGATGTCAAGGCATACATTAAGGAAAAATACGCCAAGCCGGGCGAAGTGTTCCTCGGTGTGGTCCATCGTCTGGACCGCCCCGTGAGCGGCGTTGTCGTCTTTGCCCGCACGAGCAAAGCCCTCTCGCGGCTCAACGACATGTTTCGTACAGGCAAGATTCACAAGACGTACCATGCCATTGTGGCCAATGCACCCCGTGAGCCAGAAGCCACACTCACCACATGGCTCACGCGCAACGAGAAGCAGAACAAAGCCTACTCCCATGCCACCGAAGTGCCCGGCAGCAAGAAAGCCGTGCTGGACTATCGCCTCATTGGCCAGAGCGAACGCTACTTCCTGCTCGAAGTGAATCTCCACACCGGTCGCCACCATCAGATTCGTTGCCAACTGGCCTCCATGGGCTGTCCCATCAAAGGCGACTTGAAATATGGTGCCCCGCGTTCCAATCC
The DNA here is from genome assembly GCA_963656685.1 of bacterium. GTDB lineage: Bacteria > Bacteroidota > Bacteroidia > Bacteroidales > Bacteroidaceae > Alloprevotella. The sequence continues at coordinate 30,461 of CAVKJJ010000032.1, forward strand.
CGACGGTTCCATCTGCCTCCACGCACGCCACATCGCCTTTGAGCACCCCGTCAGTCACAAGCAAATCACTGTGGACGCTCCTTACCCCACTGGCAACCGCCTGTGGGAAGCCTTCTCTTAATTAATGACAAACACCCTTCGCCATGGAAAAAACCTATCGTTCTAAAGTGGACCTCTGGATTGTGGTGGTTATCGTCCTTGCCGTGAGTTGCAGCGTTGCACCTTTTTTTCAGGAAGGACAACCGCTTATGGGCATCGGCATAGGCACCCTTGCCACCCTCGCCTTGGTATGGATGCTCCACTCCATGCGCTACATCGTTCGCGACGACGTGCTGGTCATAAAAAGTTGTTTCATAAGCTACGGCACGTGGCGCATAGCCGACATAGAGAGCATCCGCTCCACCCACAATCCGCTATCGGCACCCGCTGCCTCCCTCGACCGCCTCGAAATCCGTTTCAGCGGTCGCCGCTCCGTGCTCGTGTCTCCACGTCGCAAACAGGAGTTCATCGATTATCTCCTCGAGCTGAACCCGAACATCAAACTCCTCTGAGCCTCACGCAAACCTCACCGCTTACGCGCACGCGCGCGTATACACCAAAGTTTGTGCAACCTGCCGTCACCTGTCACCGGCCTCACGGAGGCTTTTGCGTGCTGCGCCTTCTATGGGGGCGAGGTTTTCAAAACCTCGCGCTCTACACGACACTTCAAGGCGCAGCACACAAAGCCGTCCGTGACGGTGACAG